>NZ_CAXBBQ010000002.1:0-554458 GCF_963974575.1 uncultured Sphingosinicella sp.
CCCGCGACCTCCGGCGTGACAGGCCGGCACTCTAACCAACTGAGCTACACCCGCGCGTTGCTTCGTATTTCGAAAGCCGGGCGTACCTATTGGCGGGGCCGGGCGCTGTCAAGAAGCATCTGCCGGATTTTACCGCAAGTGACGCGGAACTGCGAAGCACTTTGAAAAAAGCGGTGAAAACGCATAAATTTTGCCCCGCATGTCACACACGCCGAGCCTGTCTCGTCATGTCTGCAAGCGCGCATGGAGCGCGCCGCCAAGGAGAACGGACATGACTGCCCGACTGAACAACGCACACAGCTATGCCCCCGAAGCCGTGAAGGCCATGATGGCGCTCGAAGAGAGCTTCAAGGCCAGCGGCCTTGAGCAGAGCCTTATGGAACTGGTGCGCCTGCGCGCTTCGCAGATCAACGGCTGCGCCTTCTGCATCCACATGCATTCCACCGACCTGCGCCGCGCGGGCGAGGACGAGATGCGGCTCTACATGCTGAATGCGTGGCGCGAATCGACGCTCTACACCCCCCGCGAGCGCGCTGCGCTCGGCTGGACGGAAGCGCTGACCCGGCTTTCCGAAACCGGCGCGCCCGACGCCGACTACGCGCCGGTGAAGGCGGAATTCAGCGAGGCCGAGCAGGTAAACCTCACGCTGCTCATCGGCTCCATCAACACATGGAACCGCCTGCAGGTCGGCTTCCGCGCCCCGCACCCGGCGCTCCGCCGTGACGCAGCCTGAAAACACGGCCCTGTTCGAGGCGCAGCGCCCCCGGCTGCTGCGCCTCGCCTACCGGATGCTCGGCTCGGTCGCGGAGGCCGAAGATGTGGTGCAGGACGCCTGGCTGCGTTGGTCCGAAGCGTCGGGCATCGACTCGCCGCCCGCGTGGCTGACACGCGTCGTCACGCGCCTCTGCCTCGACCGTATGAAGTCGGCGCGGGCACGGCGCGAAACCTATTTCGGGACATGGCTCCCCGAACCCCTGCTAGAAGTCGAATCCGAATCCATCGCCGATGATGTCACGCTCACGCTGATGCTCGCGCTTGAGCGCCTCTCACCATTGGAACGGGCCGCCTTCCTGCTCCACGACGTGTTCGAGGTCAGCCTCGGCGACGTCGCGGCGACGCTCGGCCGCGATGCGGCTGCGGTGCGCCAGCTTGCCGTGCGCGCCCGGCGGCACGTGCAGGAGTCGAAATCGCGCTATACGGTCGAGGACGGCGAGGCCGAACGCATCGCGCAAGCCTTCTTCACTGCGGCGCGCGATGGCGACACGGCCGCGCTGCAGGCGATGCTCGCCGAGAACGTCGTGATCCATGCGGACGGCGGCGGGCGCGTCCTTGCCTTCCGCAACCCGATCCGCGGCATCGCGCGTGTGCTCCGGCTCTATGCGAGCCTGTTCCGCAAGTTCGGCGGCGCCGCAACCTTGCTGCGTACGCTGCGCATCGACGGCCTTCCGGGCTTCGTCAGCCTCGATCGCGGCGACGTGCTACAGACGACCGCGCTCGCGATCGAGGACGGCCGCATCAGCGCGATCTATATCGTGCGCAATCCCGACAAGCTCGGCCACGTCGTGCAGGCGCTGCCCGTAAATTGAAGCCTCAGCGCGGCTTTACCGCGAACGCCTGGATCTCCACCTTCGCGCGGTCCTCGACGAGCGCCGCGACCTGCACCAGCGCCATCGCCGGGAAGTTCTTGCCCATGGTGTCGCGGTAGGCGGCGCCCACGCCCTTCAGATTGGCGAGATACTCGGCCTTGTCGGTCACGTACCACGTCATCGAGGTCACGTGCTCCGGCCCTGCCCCGCCCGCCTTCAGAACCGCCACGATGTTTTCCAGCGTCTGCCGCGTCTGCGCCGCGAAATCGTCCGTCTCGAACTCTGCGTTCGCGTTCCAGCCGATCTGGCCGCCCACGAAGATCAAAGTACCTTCGGCGGCGACACCGTTCGCGTAGCCGACCGGCTTCACCCAGCCTTCGGGCTGCAGGGTTTCAAACATTCTCGCTCTCCAGATGCTGTTCGAGGGCCGCGCGCAGGTCGTCCGGCCAGGGACGTGCGCGGTGGGTATCGGTGTCGGTGGCAACGACGCGCTGCTCGGCGGACCAGAGCAGCGTGCCGCGACACGTGATGCGGTGCAGGAAATCCAGCGAGCTTCCGCCCACGCGTTTCACGCCCACTTCGAATTCAAGCACGTCGCCATGTACGCCCGGATAGCTGAACGTGATGTCCAGCCGCACGGTCGGCACGGAGATGCGGCGCTCGCCCATCATCACCGGCCACGGCGAGCCGATGGAGGTGAAGAACTCCTCCATCACCCCGACAAGCAGGTTGAGATAGGACGGGAAGTAAGCGATCCCCGAAGGGTCGCAGTCCCCGAACCGCAAGGGCCGAACCGTCGTGAACGCCATGACGGGCCGCCTAGTTCGCGAAGGCCGCGATGCCGGTGATCGCGCGGCCGATGATGAGCGCGTGGACGTCGTGCGTGCCCTCGTAGGTGTTCACCACCTCAAGGTTCACGAGATGCCGCGCGACGCCGAACTCGTCGGAAATGCCGTTGCCGCCCAGCATGTCGCGCGCGGTGCGGGCGATATCGAGCGCCTTGCCGCAGCTGTTGCGCTTCAGGATCGAGGTCAGCTCGACAGGCGGGTGCCCCTCGTCCTTCATGCGGCCAAGCCGCAGGCAGCCCTGGAAGCCGAGCGAAATGTCGGTCACCATGTCGGCAAGCTTCTTCTGGATGAGCTGGTTCGCCGCGAGCGGACGCCCGAATTGCTTGCGGTCCATCGTATATTGCCGCGCCGTCTTGTAGCACGATTCCGCTGCCCCCAGCGCACCCCACGCAATGCCGAACCGCGCCGAGTTAAGGCAGGTGAATGGCCCCTTCAGGCCGCGCACCTCGGGGAACATCGCCTCTTCAGGCACGAACACCTCGTCCATCAGGATCTGGCCGGTGATCGAGGCGCGCAGGCCCACCTTGCCGTGGATCGCAGGGGCCGAAAGCCCTTCCATGCCCTTTTCGAGCACGAAGCCGCGGATCGCGCCGTCGTCCGTCTTCGCCCACACGACGAACACGTCGGCGATCGGCGCGTTGGTGATCCACGTCTTGGCGCCCGAAAGGCGGTATCCGCCGGGCACGCTCTTCGCGCGCGTCGCCATCGACCCGGGGTCGGAGCCGTGGTCCGGCTCGGTGAGACCGAAGCAGCCGATCCATTCGCCGCGCGCGAGCTTCGGCAGATACTTCTGCTTCTGCGCGTCCGAACCGAACGTCTCGATCGGCACCATCACCAGCGAAGACTGCACGCTCATCATCGAACGATAGCCGCTGTCGATCGCCTCGACCTCGCGCGCGATGAGGCCATAAGCGACATAGCCGAAGCCCGCGCCGCCATACTCGGGCGAGATCGTCGCGCCGAGCAGACCAAGCTCGCCCATCTCGCGGAAGATCGCCGGATCGGTCTTCTCGTGCCGGAAGGCTTCGACGACGCGCGGCGCCAGCCGGTCCTCGGCATAGCGGCGCGCGGTTGCGGAGATCATCTGCTCTTCTTCGGTGAGCTGCTGCTCAAGGCCGAAGGGGTCAAAGGGATCGAAGATTGCCAAGGTCGTGCTCCACTAGAGTTCGGTGCGTACTTTCCAGAGTTCCGGGAACAATTCCACCTCAAGCATCTTGCGGAGGTAGGACACACCCGAGGTGCCCCCCGTGCCGCGCTTGAGGCCGATGACGCGTTCCACGGTCGTTACGTGGTTGAAGCGCCAGCGGCGGAAATAATCTTCGAAATCGACGAGTTTCTCGGCGAGTTCGTAAAGCGCCCAGTGTTTCTCCGGCGCGCGGTAGACGATCTTCCAGGCTTCAACGACATCCTGGCTCTCGGCGCGCGGGCTCGCCCAGTCGGTGCGCTCTGCATCCGCCTTGCCGATCGGGATGCCGCTGCGCTGGAGGAGGAGCAGCGCCTCGTCGTAAAGACTCGGTTTTGCGAGGATGTCCTCGAGCTGCGCCAGGATCTCGGGCCGGTGCGCGTGCGGTTTCAGCATTGCGGCGTTGCGGTTGCCGGCGAGGAATTCGATCGCCCGGTACTGGTAGGACTGGAAACCCGAAGACTGGCCGAGTGAATCCCGAAACTCGGTGTATTCGCTCGGTGTCATCGTCCGCAGCACGTCCCATGCGCTGTTCAGCTGCTCAAAGATGCGCGCCACGCGCGTCAGCATCTTGAAGGCGTTCGAAACGCGGCCTTCGCGCACCGCCTCCATCGCAGCGCGCACCTCGTGGATCGCAAGCTTCATCCAAAGCTCCGACGTCTGATGCTGGATGATGAACAGCATCTCGTCGTGCGCGGTCGAAAGCGGCTTCTGCGCGTTCAGGATCGGATCGAGCGACAGATAGTCGCTGTAGGACATACGTTCCCGGAACGACATCTGCGCGCCGTCTTTGGCCGGGTCATAGGGTTGCTGGCTGGTCAAGTGACAAGTCCTCTTCTGTGATATTCGGGTTTGTCCCAGCTCCTTTTGCTCAGCACGTCCTCCATGATGGAGACCGCGCCGAGTACCTCCTCCTCGCCGATATAGAGCGGCGTGAAACCGAACCGCAGCGCATCGGGCGCGCGGAAATCGCCGATAAGCCCACGCGCGATCAGCGCCTGCATGATCGCGTAGCCCTGCGGGTGACGGAACGACACCTGGCTACCGCGCACCGCGCCGTCGCGCGGCGAGGCCAGCACGAGGTCAGGACAGCGCGCCTCGACCTCGCGAATGAACAGCTCGGAGAGTTCGACCGACTTGCGGCGCACGTCCGCCATGTCGACGCCTTCCCAAGCGTCGAGCGCGGCGTCGAGGACCGCAAGCGCGATGATTGGCGGCGTGCCGACCCGCATCCGCTCGATGCCACTGCCGGGGCGATAATCCTGGTCGAATGCGAACGGCGCCTCGTGGCCCATCCAGCCGGAAAGCGCAGGGCGCGCCGCGTCCGCATGTTCCGCCGCCACGTAGATGAAGGCGGGCGCGCCGGGTCCGCCGTTCAGATACTTGTAAGTGCAGCCGACCGCGAAGTCCGCGCCCGCACGTTTCAGATCGACAGGAATCGCCCCCGCCGAGTGCGCGAGGTCCCAGATTACCAGAGCGCCAACGGCGTGCGCCTTGGCGATCAGCTTCGCCATGTCGTGCTTCCGACCCGTGCGGTAGTCGACCTCGGTGATCATCAGCGCAGCGACGCTTTCGTCGATCGCGGCTTCCACGGCTTCAGGGTCCACGACCTTCAGTTCATGCCCCCGCCCTAGCGACGCGATAAGGCCCTGCGCCATGTAAAGGTCGGTCGGGAAATTGCCGTTATCCGACACGATCACGCGCCGGTCGGGGCGCATTTCGAGCGCGGAGGCGAGCGCCTGATAGACCTTGATCGAAAGCGTATCGCCCATCACGACGCTGCCTTCGGGCGCGCCGATCAGCCGCGCGATACGGTCGCCCACTTTGCGCGGCTGCACCATCCATCCGGCGGTGTTCCAGCCCTTGATAAGCTCGCCACCCCATTCCTCTTCGATCACCTTCGCCGCGCGCGCCTTCGCGGCGATCGGCAGCGGACCCAGAGAATTGCCGTCGAGATAGATGATGCCGTCGGGGATATGGAACTTCGCGCGCGTTGCGCTGAAATCGGTCATTTTTGTCTCTATGCCTTCAATCGGAAGCGCTGGATCTTGCCGCTCTCGGTTTTGGGAAGCGCGTCCGTGAACCGCACCGAGCGCGGGTATTTGTAAGGCGCGATCGTCGCCTTCACGTGGTCCTGCAAGGCCTTCACAACATCGTCGTCGGGCGCGAGGCCCTCCACCAGCACGACATGCGCCTCGACGATCTGCCCGCGCGCCTCATCGGCAACGCCGATCACCGCACATTCGAGCACGTGCGGATGCTTGAGCAGTGCGGCTTCCACCTCCGGCCCGGCGATATTGTAGCCCGCCGAGATGATCATGTCGTCCGACCGCGCCGCGAAGTGGAAGCGGCCTTCCGCATCCTGCGTGAAGGAGTCGCCGGTGAGGTTCCAGCCGTCTTTGACGTACTTCTTCTGCCGCGTGTCGGCGAGGTAGCGGCAGCCTACGGGGCCGCGCACGGCAAGCCGTCCGATTTCGCCGCGTGGCAGTTCGTTCATGTCCTCGTCGACGATCTTCGCTTCATAGCCGGTGAGCGGCCGCCCTGTGCAGGCGGGGTGCATGTCATCCAGGCGATTGGAGATGAAGATATGCAGCAGCTCGGTCGCGCCGATGCCGTCGAGGATGGGCTTGCCGGTCTTGCGCACCCAGTCCTCGAACACCGGCGCGGGCAGCGTTTCGCCCGCAGACACGGCAATGCGCAGCGAGGAGAGGTCCGCGCCCTCGTCGAACGCTGCGAGCATCATCCGGTAGGCCGTCGGCGCGGTGAAACTGATCGTCGCCTTATAGGTCTCGATGATCTCGATCATGCTTTGCGGGGAGGCATGTTCGAGCAGCGTCGCCGCGGCGCCGAAACGCAGCGGGAAGATCGCGAGCCCGCCAAGGCCGAAGGTGAACGCGAGCGGCGGCGAACCCACGAAAATGTCGTCCGGTCGCACGCCGAGCACTTCCTTCGCATAGGCGTCCGCGATGATCAGAAGATCGCGGTGGAAGTGCATCGTCGCCTTGGGCTCGCCCGTGGTGCCCGAGGTGAAGCCCAGCAGGGCAACGTCGTCGCGTCCCGTGTTCACCGCCTCGAATGTTACGGACTTGCCAAGCGCGACGCGATCAAGTTCCGCATCGTGGTTGGCGGTGCCGTCGAAACCGACGACCGCTTTCAGGAAGCGGCTGTCCTTCGCGCACAGCACCATCTCGTCCATCAGGCGCGTGTCGCAGAGCGCGAGGCTGATCTCGGCCTTGTCGACGATCTTCGAAAGCTCGCCCGCGCGCAGCATCGGCATGGTGTTGACGACAACTGCGCCCGCCTTCGTCGCGGCGAGCCAGCACGCGACCATCGCGGGGTTGTTCGCCGAACGGATGAGCACGCGGTGGCCTGGCTTGATGCCGTAGTCTTCGACAAGCGCGTGCGCGATGCGGTTCGACCAGTCGGTCAGTTCCTTGTAGGTGCGGCGGCGCCCGTTGCCGATCAGCGCGGTGTGATCGCCGAAACCCTTGACGACCATCGCGTCCGTGAGTTCGACGCCGGCATTCAGGTAATCGGGGTATTCGAAGCCGTCGAGCAGCAGGTCCGGCCATTCCGCGAACGGTGGCAGATTATCCCGCGTAAACGTATCGACATGGGCAGACGGCCCCAAAATCATGCTCCCGCTCCCATCACCTGACGCGCAATCACCACCTTCTGTACGTCCGATGCGCCTTCGTAGATGCGAAGCGCCCGGATCTCCCGGTACAGGCTTTCGACGATGTGGCCGTGGCGCACGCCGTCCCCGCCATGAAGCTGTACCGCTTTGTCGATCACGGATTGCGCGCGGTCGGTGGCGTAGAGTTTCGCCATCGCCGCTTCGCGCGTCACGCGCGGTGCGCCCATGTCCTTGGTCCACGCGGCGCGGTAGACGAGGAGCGCGGCCGCATCCACGTCGAGCGCCATGTCCGCAATGTGGCCCTGCACCATCTGAAGGTCGAACAGCGGCGCACCGAAGAGTGTGCGCTCGCCCGTCCGCTTGATGCTCTCTTCCAGCGCACGCCGCGCGAAGCCGAGCGCGGCCGCGCCCACGGTCGAGCGGAACACGTCGAGCACCGACATGGCGATACGGAAGCCTTCGCCGGGTTTCCCGATGAGCGCTGACGCAGGCACGCGCACGTCATTGAAGCGCAGCCGCGCGAGCGGGTGCGGCGCGATCACGTCGATGCGCTCGGCGATTTCCAGCCCCGGCGTATCCGCCGCGACGACGAAAGCCGAAATGCCCTTGGCACCGGGCGCTTCGCCCGTCCGCGCGAACACCGTGTAGACGTCGGCAATGCCGCCGTTCGAAATCCACGTCTTTTCGCCTGAAAGCACATAGTCGTCGCCGTCACGCAGCGCCGCCATGTCCATGTTGGCGACGTCCGAGCCCGAGCGCGGCTCTGAAAGCGCGAACGCGGAAATCGCCTTGCCCGCCCGCGTCTTCCGCAGCCATTCGCGGTGTCCGGCATCGCCGAACAGGCTGATCGTCCCGGTGCCTAGGCCCTGCATCGCAAAGGCGAAGTCGGCCAGCCCGTCATGCCGCGCCAGCGTCTCGCGCGTGATGCACAGCGTGCGCACGTCGAGCGGCGCAGGCGTATCGCTATCCACCGCCGTCGCCAGCAGCCAGCCGCCTGCGCCCAACATGTCCACAAGACGGCGGCACGCCGCGTCTGTGTCGCTGTGGTCGATCGGCAAATTCTCCCGGCACCAAGCCTCCAGCTGCTCGGCGTAGTCGCGATGCCGGTCCTCGAAGAACGGCCAATCCAGAAAGCTGCGGTCCGCCATCAGTCGCCCTCGAATACCGGAGTCTGCTTCGCCACGAACGCCTTGTAAGCCCGTTCGAAGTCTCGCGTCTGCATACAGATGGCCTGCGCCTGCGCCTCGGCCTCGATCGCCTGGTCGAGGCTCATCGACCATTCGTGGTTGAGCTGCGTCTTGGTAATCCCATGCGCAAAGGTCGGCCCGGAAACGATGCGCCGCGCGATCTCCAGCGCATCCGCCTCCAGCGTCTCCGCCGCCACCAGCCGGTTGTAATAGCCCCAGCGCTCGCCTTCCTCGGCGCTCATCGTGCGCCCCGTGTAAAGCAGCTCCGCCGCACGCCCCTGCCCGATGATGCGCGGCAGGATCGCACACGCGCCCATGTCGCATCCAGCAAGGCCGACACGCGTGAACAGGAACGCCGTCTTCGCCTGCGGCGTGGCGATGCGGATGTCCGACGCCATGGTGATGATCGCGCCCGCGCCCACCGCGACACCATCCACCGCCGCGATGATCGGCTTGCCGCAGTGGATCATCGCCTTCACGAGATCGCCGGTCATGCGCGTGAAGGCGAGCAGCTGCTTCATGTCCATCGCGACCAGCGGCCCGATGATGTCGTGCACGTCGCCGCCCGAGCAGAAATTGCCGCCGTTGGGGAGGAAGGCTACCGCGTCAACGTCATCGGCATAGACGAGCGCGCGGAACGTATCGCGCAGCTCGGCATAGGACTCGAAGGTCAGCGGGTTCTTGCGCTCAGGCCGGTCGAGCCGGACGCGCGCGATGCGGTCCTCGACCTCCCAGAGGAAATGCTCCGGCTTCAATCCTGCCATCTGCGTCAATGTCCGCCCTCCCACTTGCTCTGGAATGTTCTGAGTGTGCCCGCAAGGTGCGCGGCCTCTTCGGGGTCGATGTCGGCGAGGAGCGCGTCGATCCAGCGTTCATGCGCGGCGGCCATCGCCTTGAACTGTGTGGCACCCGCCTCCGTCAGCTTGACGATGAAGGCGCGGCGGTCGCCGTCGCGTGCGGTGCGGGCGACCAATCCATCCGATACCAGGCGGTCGACGATGCCGGTGACGTTGCCGTTGGAGACGAGCAGGAAACGCGACAGCTCGCTCATCATCATGCCACCGGGCTGGCGGTCAAGCGCCGCCATGACGTCAAAGCGCGGCAGTGTCGTATCGAACTCCGCCTTCAGCCGTTCGCGCATTTCCGCCTCGATCAGGCGTGTCGCGCGGAGCAGGCGCAGCCAGAGGCGGACGCGCTCCTTCCCGTCTCCAGCCGTGAGCGGCGCGCTTACCATGTCTCGCCGCCCGAAACGGAAATGGCCTGGCCGGTGACGGACGCCGCGCCTTCGCTCGCGAGCCACAGCACGGTGGCCGCGATCTCGTCCGGCGTTATGAAACGGCCTTGCGGGTTCGTGGCGGCAAGGCTGGCACGCGCGTCTTCGCGGCTGCGGCCCGTGGTCGACATGATGCGCTCGATCGACTCTTCGAGGAGATCGGTCTCCGTGAAGCCGGGACATACGGCGTTGACCGTGACACCCGATTTCGCCGTCTCCGCCGCGAGCGCGCGCATCAGCCCGACGACGCCATGCTTCGCCGCTACATAGGGCGCGACATAGGCATAGCCCTTGAGACCCGCCGTGGAGGCGATGAAGATGATCCGCCCGGCGCGGCGTTTCACCATCGGCGCGATGGCAGGCTGCACGGTGAGGAACGCGCCCGTGAGATTCACGGCGAGTGCTGCCTGCCAATCCGCCTGCGTCACCTTGTGCGCGGGGGCGCTTTCAGCCGCGCCGGCGTTCGCAACGACGATGTCGAACGGGCCGTGCGCCGCGTGGAGCGCGCGCATCGCGTCTTCGTCGGTCACATCGGCCTGCACGGCGCTTATGCGTTCGTTCTCCTGCGCCACCGTTTCCAGTGGCGCGAGGCGGCGGCCGCAGATCGTGACGTCAACACCAGCCTGCGCAAGCGCAAGTGCGATGGCCCGGCCCGCGCCGGTGCCACCACCCGTGACGAGAGCGCTTTGCCCTGCGATCATACCTTGCCCGTCATCTGCTCAGGCCCGCGCTCGGCGAGACGGAACGCCTGATCGCGCCCGGGGAGATAGGGCTTCGGCCATTCCGTCTGCTTGTCGCCGAGCGTCGCCGCCGCGTGCAGCGTCCAGTAGGGATCGGAAAGATGCGGGCGTGCGAGGCAGACGAGATCGGCGCGGCCCGCCATGAGGATCGAGTTGGCGTGGTCGGGCTCGTAGATGTTACCCACAGTCATCGTCGCCATGCCGGTCTCGTTGCGGATACGGTCAGAGAACGGCGTCTGGAACATGCGGCCGTAGACAGGCTTCGCGCGCACCGACGTCTGCCCGGCAGAGACGTCGCAGATATCGACGCCCGCGTCCTTCAGGATTTCGGCGATCTGCACGGCTTCTTCCGGCGTCACACCTTCGTCGCCGACCCAGTCGTTCGCGGAGATACGCACAGAGATCGGCTTTTCTTCCGGCCACACGGCACGGACGGCGCGGAACACCTCCAGCGGATAGCGCATTCGGTTTTCAAGGCTGCCGCCGTATTCGTCCTCGCGCCGGTTGGTGAGCGGGCTGATGAACGACGAGAGCAGATAGCCGTGCGCGGCGTGTATCTCGACCATGTCAAAGCCGGCGCGGTCCGCCATTTCGGCCGCCGCAACGAACTCGTCGCGGACCCGATCCATATCGGCACTGTCCATGGCCTTCGGCACCGTGTTGCGCTCCGACCACGGCACGGCAGAAGCGGCAAGCAGCGGCCAGTTGTCCGCGGGGAGCGGTGCATCCATCTCTTCCCAGCCGACCCGCGTTGAACCCTTTGGGCCGGAGTGGCCGAGCTGCGCGCAGATCTTCGCGTGAGTTTCGGCATGAACGAAATCGACGAGCCGCTTCCACGCCGCCTCGTGCTCGGGCGCGTAAAAGCCTGGGCAGCCGGGCGTGATGCGGCCCTCGGGGCTGACGCAGGTCATCTCGATGAACACAAGGCCGGCACCGCCCTTGGCGCGCTCGGCATAGTGCACAAAGTGCCAGTCGGTGGGGCAGCCATCGACCGCCTTATACTGCGCCATCGGCGAGACGACGATACGGTTCTGCAGCGTCATGCCGCGCAGGCTCAAAGGCGCGAACATCGGCGCTCGGCGCACGTTTCCAGCGCCCGCTTGCTGCTGGAACCAGATCTCCGCACTATCGAGCCACGCGCGATCACGCAGGCGCAGATTCTCGTGGGAGATGCGCTGCGAGCGTGTGAGCAGCGAATAGTTGAACTGCACGGGATCGAGATCGAGGTAGCGCTCCACCTCCTCGAACCATTCCATCGAGTTGCGCGCTGCCGATTGCAGGCGCAACACCTCGACACGGCGCGCGTCCTCATACTTCTGGAAGGCCGCCGCCAGCGTCGGTTCGCTGTGGATATAGTCCGCGAGCGCCACGGCGCTTTCCATCGCGAGCTTGCTGCCCGAACCGATCGAGAAGTGCGCGGTTGCCGCCGCGTCGCCGAGCAGCGCGACGTTCTGGTAGGACCAGCGCTCGCAGAGCACGCGCGGGAAGTTGATCCACGCCGAACCGCGCACATGCGCCGCGTTCGACATCAACGAATGCCCGCCGAGGTGCTTTGCAAAGATGCGCTCGCACGTCGCGATCGACTCTTCCTTCGTCATCTCGCCGAAGCCGAAGGCCGCCCACGTGTCTTCGGTGCACTCGACGATGAACGTCGCGGTATCGGCATCGAACTGGTAGGCGTGCGCCCACACCCAGCCGTGTTCGGTCTTTTCAAAGATGAAGGTGAACGCGTCGTCGAACTTCTGGTGCGTGCCGAGCCAGACGAACTTGCATTTGCGCACGTCGATGTTCGGCTGGAAATGGTCGGCGAACTCGGTGCGCGTGCGGGAGTTGAGCCCGTCCGCGGCAACGACGAGGTCGTACTTGTCCATGTAGGCCTGCGTCGGCTCGGCCTCGGTTTCGAAGCGGATTTCGACGCCGAGCTCCAGAGCGCGCGCCTGGAGCAGCAGCAGGAGTTGCTTGCGTCCGATACCGCAGAAGCCGTGACCGGTCGAAACCGTGCGCACGCCCTTGTGGACGACGGCGATGTCGTCCCAATAGGCGAAATGCTCGCGGATTGCGGCAGCGCTGACGGGATCGTTCGCGGCGAGGTTGTCGAGCGTCTCGTCGGAAAGCACGACGCCCCAGCCGAACGTGTCATCCGGTCGATTGCGTTCGATCACCGTGATGCGATGCGCCGGATCGCGCAGCTTCATGCTGATCGCGAAATAAAGCCCCGCGGGTCCGCCGCCGAGTATAGCCACATCCATCGGATGACCTCCCTTGTCGATGAGTCGGAGGCTGACATGGCGACTTCATTATTTCAAGCCTAAAGTTTCAGGGTTGAAATATTTTTTGGGTCGCGCATTGTGCGCAAACCTGAACAGGAGTGGACATGATCACCGACTGGGATGACGCTTACGCCAACGCCGCGCACATCGTGGGCGGCGATCGCTGGCCGGACGCATGGGTCGAACCCTCCCGGCGCTGGCGCGACGCGTGCGGCGCGCGCGCGATTCTGGACCTTTCCTATGGCGACGCGGCCCGCAATCGCTACGACCTGTTCCTGCCCGAGGGCACGCCGCGCGGCCTCGCTGTCTTCATCCACGGGGGCTATTGGCTCGCACTCGACAAGAGCTACTGGTCGCACCTGTCGCGGGGGCCGCTCGCGCGCGGTTTCGCCGTGGCGATGCCGTCCTACACACTCTGTCCGGACAACCACATCGGCGGCATCACGCGCGAAGTCGGCGCCGCGATCGCTGCAGCCGCGGCGCGCATAAGCGGCCCGATCTTCATCACCGGCCACTCGGCGGGTGGACATCTGGCCGCGCGCATGGCCTCAGCCTCCTCGCCGCTGCTGCCAGAGATTGCAGCACGCGTCGCCCATACCGTGCCGATCTCGGCGCTCGCCGACCTGCGGCCGCTGATGCGAACGGAAATGAACGATACGCTCCACATCGACGATGCGGAGGCTGCCGCCGAAAGCCCTGCCCTGCTCGCTCCGCTCCCCGGCGCGCGCGTCACCTGCTGGGTCGGCGCGGAGGAACGCCCCGAGTTCCGGCGCCAGTCGGCGCTTCTCGCCAACATCTGGACCGGGCTCGGCGCCGCCACGGCGCTCGTGGAGGAAGCGGGTCGCCACCACTTCAACATCATCGACGGTCTCGAAGACCCCGATCACCTGCTGACACGCACGCTGCTCTGCGAATAGCTCAGTCGGCCTTCATCCAGCGGTCGTACCAGTCGATGTTGGCACGGATGCGGTGCGCAAGGTAGCTCGGCACGGTGAGGCTGTGGTTCTCGCCCGGATAGACGATGAGCTTGGTCGGGATGCCCCGCGTCTTCAGCGTCAGATACATCTGCTCGGCACCCGGGCACGGCACGTTGTCATCGGCATCCGCGCACTGGAACAAGGTCGCTGCTGTGATGCGTTCGGGCTCGAAGAACGGGTAGGCGAGCTTCTTCCATGTGTCGAAATTCTCCCACGGCGTGCCGAGTTCGAGGATGTACTCGCGCTGGTACATGTCGACGCCCCACGTCGCGAAGATGTTGGAGACGCCGGCGCCCGCCACGGCCGCCTTGATGCGCTTGTCGTAGGCGATCATGTAGCCGGTGAGGATGCCGCCGTAGCTCCAGCCGCCCGCGCCGATGCGGTTGGGGTCTGCGATGCCGGTTTCGATCGCATTGGTGATGCCCGCGCTGATGTCCTGCGCATCGACATTGCCCCAATCGGCATAGATCGCGCGCGAGAAATCGAAGCCGCGCCCCGATGAGCCGCGCGGATTGATCTTGAGCACGACATAGCCCTCTGCGGCTAGCGCGCGCGCGTCGAGATCGAACTCGTGGCTGTGCTGGTACACGGGACCGCCATGGAGATCCGCGATCAGCGGATAGCGCTTCGCCGGGTCATAATCCGGCGGCAGCACGTAAAATCCGTGGATTTCAGCATCGCCGCTCTTGAAGCTGACGTCACGCGTCTCACCGAGCGCGCGGTCCTTCAGCCACGGATTATGGTCGGTGAGCGGTCGGGCTCCAGCCTTTTCCAGCGCGAAAAGCTCGGCAGGCTTTTCATTCGTGCTTTCGAGGATGGCGATGCGTCCGTCATTCGCAACGGCATAGTCATAGGCGAAGCGGGTGCCCTTGGTGAGATAGCTGATCTTGCCGCTCTTCGTGTCCACGCGCGCCAGCCACGTGTCCCGGTCACCCTCGATCTGCGTGAGGATCGACCCATCCGGCGCGAAGCGCGGGTAGTAGAACCAGAGGTCGAGCTTCGCGGGACGCGTCACCGCGCCTGTCGTCACGTCGGCAACGGCAAGGTGCGGCGTGCCGTAGTAGAGCCACTTGTCCTCCATGCCTTCGAGCCACACGATCCGCTTCGAATCCGGCGACCAGGAGACGCCCGCGATCCAATCCGGATCGTCATCCGCGTTCTCGGTGGGGCTGAGCTTGCGCGGCTCGCCGCCTTCGGGGGACTGCACGTAGATTTCGGTGTTGAGCGTCTTGTCGGTCTCGCCGTGGTCCTTCGCGGTGTAGGCGATAAGTTTTCCATCGGGCGACCATGCGGGGCGCCAATGATCGCGCGCACCGCGCGTCAGCTGCCGCGCCGCGCCCGTTTCGAGGTCCACAATGAAAAGCTGCTGCGTGCGGTCATCGAGATAGCCGCGACCGTCCTCTTTGAAAAAGAAGCGCTCGGTTTCGATGGGCGGCGGGTTCTTCGCCTTGCTGCCAACCGCCTTGCCGACTTCCGCGACGACGACGGCGTATTTGCCGTCGGGAGACAGATCGTAGTCGCTGATCCCGCCGGGGAGGCTGGAAATGCGCTTCCCTGCGCCGCCTGCGGCCGGCATCGTCCAGAGCTGGTCGCTGTCATCCTCTTCCTCCTCGCCCGCCGGCTTCTTGCCGGCATCGCTGAGGAACACGATCGTCTTGCCATCGGGCGTGTAGCGCGGGCTGTATTCGCTCACCTCCGGGGTGCTGGTGAGCGGTTTAGCGGCTCCGCCCTTCCACGGCACAGTCCACAGGTCGCTCGTCTTTTCATCGCGCGCCTGATCGGGGGTCGAGACCGTGTAGGCGACCGTGCCGCCATCGGGCGCGAAGGTGGGCTCGCTGACATCCGTGAGCCGGTAATAATCCTCCGGCACCACGGCGGAGGGGGCCGCTGAAGCAAGGCTGGACGATGCCAGCAGCAAGAAACCGCCCAGAATCCGGTACATAACCCCTGCCCCTCTCATGCTGCTGCGCTCAGAACGAAACCGTCGCACCCATGTAGAAATAGCGCCCCATCGCGGAGACGGGGTAAGATGTGAAGTTGAACGCCGGCTTCTCGTCGAACAGGTTGTTGACGCCGCCGTAGATGCTGAAGCGTTCGCCGATGTCGTAGCTGAGCTGCACTTCGTGCTCCCACTTCTGCTTCGCCCAGAAATATTTGGGATCGGTGTAATCGGGGTCTCCCGCGAGATCCTCGGTCGTGAAGCGACGGGTCTTGTCGAACCAGGAGATGCCGTACGCGATCGTCATCGGCCCCTTGTTCCACGTGAGGTCGAGCGTCGCCGAATAGCGCGGTGCATAGGCGAGCGCCTCGTCACGGTCGGAATCGACCTCAGCCCCCGGCGTCGCCACGTACTCCAGACGGTCGAGATAATTACCGGTGAGCGCCACGTTGAACGTTCCTGCGGTATCCGTACGGATTCGGTACGCGAGTGTGACGTCAAGACCAGCAGTGCGGAACTGCGCAACGTTGTCGGGCCGCGAGGTGAAACCGGTGATGAAGCCCGTGTCGGGATCACGCGTGATCGCCGAGCAGAACGGATTGTCGAGCGTAGGTTGATCAACGCACAGCTCGGCAAGCTCTTCCGCCTGCGGCGTGTTGATCGCGTTCTTGATCTTGATGTCGTACCAATCCGCCGAAACGCTGAAGCCAGGCAGGAAACGCGGGCGAAGCACCACGCCCGCCGTCCATGTCTTCGCGGTTTCCTCCTGAAGGTCGGGGTTGCCGCCGCTCAAACCCTCGGTAAAAAGTGACGAGCTGGGGTCGCTCGTCGGGCTGAACGTCGTCGGATCGATGCCGAGCGCGCCGATCAGCGCCGCACAGTTCGCCTCGCGCGTGGAGGTGCCGTTGTTCAGCTCCTGCGTGTCGCACGGATCGACGATGAAATTGAACGAGGAGCTTTCCGGCGCGAACAGCTCGGCAATGTTCGGCGCGCGCACCGCCTGCGAATAGGTCGCGCGGAACGAGACGTCGGGAATCGGTGCGTAGACGCCGTCCACCTTCCACGTCGTCGTGGAACCGACCGTGCTGTAGTCGGAAAGCCGGATGGCGCCGCCGACCGACAGCAGATGCGCGCCCGGCACATCCTTTAGCAGGGGCAGGTTGATCTCAGCGAACACCTCTTTCACGTCGAAGCGGCCGTTCGACGGCTGAATCGCACCGTACCACGTCAGGCCATCGCGGATTACCGGGTCAGGATCAAACGTGCTCTTCTCCTTGCGATATTCGGCGCCGAAAGCGAAGCCAACTGCCCCGCCCGGGAGATTGAAGAACGCGCCGGTGTCACCCGAAATGGAGCCCGAGACGACGTGCTGGGTCACCTTCGCACGGCTGAGGCTATCGGTCGTCACGAAGCCGATCGCTGCCGGATCGCGCACGTACTCGCCGAAGATGTTGTAAGGTACGCAGTTCGGGAAGGGATTATCGGGATCGAGCATCGTCCGGCAGATCGGCGCGCCCGTGTCGGGATCGGAAACAACGTCGATCGCTGCCTGCCATTCGGCCTCCAGCCGGTTGCCCTGGCTGAACGTGCGCGTCTTCGTCTGGCCGTAGACGTATGACACCTCGTATTTCAGGTGCTCGCTGAAACTGCCGCTGGCACCGATAACGCCGCGCAGTGTCTGGCGAACGTTTTCCTCGAAATTGATGCCGAGATCGAAATTGTCGCGCGTGACCCATACACCGTCCGGCATATCGGGGTCTTCAAATGCCGCCGCCGCCGCACCGGGCACGATCGCATTGCGGATCGAATCCGGCATGAAGGGGTTTTCGGCCGTCTGGAACAGGTAGAAATCGTAAGTGGGCTGCTGCTGCGTCCACGCCTTGCTGCGGACGTACTTGCCCTCGGCAAACAGCGTGAAAGCGTCGCTGAATTCATAGCGGCCAAGGACGTTGACGAGGTGGCGTTCAAGGCCCGGCAGGACGTCGCCCTGGTAGCCATCCACCGGCGTGCTCGAACCACCCTGCGCGTAGCCGCCGGATTCCTCCAGCACGAGGCCACGGTCATAGATATCACCGTCGCCCTCGAAGTCAGACGCATAGTCGAAATCGACATCGACAGCGCCCATGCGCGCGGTGTCCGCGTAACGAACGTCGTTATAGGGGATATAGTCCGGCACGTTGGGATCGTCAGGCAAGTCAGCCTGGTTGCGATAAAGGCCGGCGGCGCGCGGATTCCGCAGCCGCGCGCGGCGCAGTTCGTTCAGCCGGTCCTGCTTGTTGTATTCATAGGCGGCAGCGATGTTGCCTCGGCCTTCCGAGAAATTGGTGCCGGCGGTGATCGCTCCGTAGCGGTTGCCGCCGTCGCCGCGCTGCGAAATGCCGATCTGGCCGCGCGCGGTGATGCCTTCGAAATCGCGCTTCAACCGGAAGTTGACGACGCCCGACACGCCATCGGCGCCGTAGATCGCCGACGCGCCGCCGGTCAGTACATCGACCGCTTCGATGAGGTCGGTCGGGATCGCGTTGATGTCCACCGCCGCCGAACCCGCGAGCGCGGACACATGGCGGCGACCGTCCACCAGCACCAGCGTGCGGTCGGTACCGAGGTTCCTGAGATCGAGGAGGTTAAGGCCCGCCTCGCCGAAATCCGACTCAGAGCCACCAGTGAGGCTTCCGGTCTGCGACCCCACGAGGGCGGGACTCTGCGTCAGGAAATCCGCGATATTGGTCTTGCCGGACTGGGCGATGGCTTCGGCGGAGAGCGTGGTGACGGGGTTTGCGAAGTCAAGCTCGGGGCGGCTGATGCGCGTGCCCGTGATGATGATGGTTTCGGCGACTTCCGCTTCGGCGGTGTCCGCCTGCTCGCCTGCCTGCTGCGCAAAAGTCTGCGCGCTCCATGCGGTTGTCGCCATCAGGACGGCAAAGCCGGTGATCGTCTTCATAGCTGCTGCTCCCACCCTTTTGCCGGTTTCCGGCGTTCTTCCCGAACTTCTCGGAGCGGAGGATGTCGCAGCCTCTGTAGTTAGTCAATTGTCCAATTCGTAAACGGAAGGCGCCACCCCCGAGCGGGATCGGGAGTGGCGCGACCGAACTTCGGACGGAGTATCAGAATGAACCGAGCGGGTTCCGCGCGCGGTTCCAACCGAGGGCCGCGAGACGTTCCGAGCGTTCGAAACGGCGGCGCTCTATGATGCCGTTCAGCTTCATCGCGAGACCGATCGCGAGAAAGGCGCACACGGCCTGTGAATAATTTTGCAGCGCGAAGCTGGCAGTGCCGACAACGGCGCAGATAATGATGATCATAGGGAAGACGCGGGCATACACCGCGTCAGCGAGTTCAACCTTGTCCATGGCCCCTAGACTCCCGAGCATTTTCTTGACCCGGCACCCATTAGCGGCCTCAATACCTAACGAGGTCTTGCCGAACGCGGTTAACATCCAAACTTTGATGGTTAACCTTACGGGCCTGTTATCATTTCTACTGCGTCCCTGCGATCAGGCTCGCTGTGCTTCCGCCGCCTTCCTTCGCCGAGGCATGGACCTGCAGGCTGCGCCCGCCCGCCTTGTCCTCCGCAGCGACCATGCGCATCTCGGGCGTCGTCATCTCGCCCGCGATCTTGAGCCCCGCCTTCTCGGCCTGCGCCTTGTACCAGGCGACCACCTTTTCGGGCGCATCACCGGTTTCGAAGTTGACCATGCCGCCCTTGCCCGTGTTCGAGTCGCCGCCCGCACCGCCGACGACCTTCGCCCCCGGATAGAGCGGCGCGAAATCGGGAAGGAAGTCAGCGGCGCCCTCCCCGCTCATGAACTTGCCGGTTTGCCCATCGGGTCCGGTAACGGTGACGGTGGACGTATCGCCGTCCTGACGCACGCTGTATTGCGCCTCGCCGTCTTCGGTCGCAACGCTGCCGCTGGCGATCTCCTTGCCCTCTCCCTTCGAGGCTTCGCTTGCGTCGTTGCCGCCGCACGCCGTGAGCGCGAGCAGCGCGGCGCCCGCGATAAATCCCTGTTTCGTCATGAGAATACCTCCTGTCCGGCAGGCACATTATCAAATGCCTGCCGGAGCGGAAGCCTTGTTATTCCATCAGCTCAGCGGCATTTGATGCCGTCGTCCAGGCTCTTGCCGAGGAGGCCGCCCGCGACCGCGCCGAGCACGGCGCCCACGGTCTTGGAGCCGCCCGGAGCGATCTCGTGGCCGAGCACGCCGCCCGCCACGCCGCCGATGATGAGGCCGGTCGTGCCGTCCTTGCGCTTGCAGTAATAGCGCCCGTCGCGACCGCGATAGATCTCCTCGTCACGGCTGAGGCGACGCTCGCGATAGTTGCCCTTGCGGTAGTAATCATCCGGATACCAGCGATCCCGATCCTTGGCGCGCTTTCCATGCGCGGGCGCCCAGTGCGGCGGATCGGCAAGCGCCGGAGCCGACCACACACCAGCAAGCGGGATCAGCGAAGCCGCGACTGCGGCGAATACGACCTTTTTCATAAACCTCTCCAAACCTTATCAATGAAGCGTTCGCTTCGGCTGCTCAACGCAGGAGCAGGCAAACGGCTCCCCACACACCATGCGACGGAACGCTTTCGGATAGCTGAACAGCCGTGGCGGGCCGCCCGCGCGCGCGCTAAGACGTGCATCCATGCAGACGATCGTCCTCCTCACCCTTTCGAACATCCTGATGACCTTCGCGTGGTACTGGCACCTGAAAGCCGGCGCGGCGGGGGCGAAGCCGATGTTCGTGATCATCCTGATCAGCTGGGGCATCGCCTTCTTCGAATATGCGCTCGCGGTCCCTGCGAACCGTATCGGCGCCGCCGCGGGATGGACGCCGGGGCAGCTGAAGATCGCGCAGGAGGCGATCGCGCTCACCATCTTCGGCGTGTTCATGGTGACGTACCTCGGCGAGCCGCTGCACTGGCGCCACTTCGCCGCCTTCGGCTGCATCATGGCGGCGGTCGGCTTCCTGTTCGTCGGCCGGTAACCGTGGACACCGCCCTCGCCGCACTGGTTTCGCCGGGCGACACGCTCGCCGTGCGGGTGACGCCGAAGGCGCGCGGCGGCGAGCGCATCGTCGTTGAAGACACGCCCGAAGGTCCGCGCGCCCGCGTGTGGGTTTCCGCCCCGCCCGAGGACGGCAAGGCGAACGCCGCCGTCTGCCGACTCGTCGCGAAAGCGCTCGGCCTTCCCAAATCCGCCGTCAGCGTCGCACGCGGCGACACCTCGCGCGAGAAGCTGCTGCACATCGCGCGCTGACCGGCGGTTTTCTTTCGAAAGAAAGACCGGCACCGCAATGCGAGTTTGACTCAGATCAAAGTCGGAAGGTGCCGATGGCTTACCACCAGAGGCGAGGTTCCGCCGGCGACTACCGTCCCACCACCCTCCGCAAGGGGCCGGCGGACCCTCCCCGCAGTAAACACCTCCTCCTTGGGGGATAGCGCGCTCCTGCTGTCCCCCGCATTTCTTTCCTGTCGTTTTGAAGACGTTGCGCCGCGCCGCGCGGCGCATCACGATCCGCTTCCGTTCGGGACGGGTGCAGACAGGGGGGAACCAATCATGACCGCTGATTTCATACGCAGGCTCGCAGGGACGCTGATGCTGCTGACAGGCGCGGGACACGTCGCGCTGCTCGCCATGCGGCCGATGAGCCCGGAACTCGCCATCACCGTCGCGTTCGGCGCGGGCTATTTCCTGATCGGCGTGTTCCTGTGGCGCGGCGACGGGCGACAGGCGCTCTGGGCGGGGGTTATCTTCCCGGCGATCGGCGCAGCGCTCTCCTTCGCCGCGAACCCACCCGGCAAAGGCGGCTGGACGCCGATCGGCACGGCGTTCGTCGCCATCGACATCGTGGTCGTGCTCGCCTGTCTGTGGCTGCTGATGCGGCGTGCGGGCTGAACGGCGGGAACAGGAACGGGCGGCCGCCGTCGCGGAATTGGAGGCCCACAGCCTTGACAGCGTGTTGACTGCCTGTGTGCCGCCTCAGGCCGCTTGCGTTCGCGGTGTCGGCTGCGATCGCCGCGCACACGCTCGGCGGGCGTGCCGCCGAGAAGACGCGTGAACCATGCGAGTGGGATGCCGAGCGTGCGTCCGTCGTCGAGTTCGACCCACATCTGATCGTCATCGAAGCGAACCGTAGTTGCTCTAGGCGAATGGCTCATGCCACGCCCCTTCGATACACCCAATTAGGGGACGACTTTCGTCGCCCCCTAACGAGTGGTTATGCACAGTCTGCATAATTCAGACCGATTTCATCGGACCATACAAGCGAGAAATTCGCCTGAGCATCCAAAAGCGTTGGAAAAGAAAGCACCGATTCAGCGATCGGGTCGCCATCAACGGTAGTTGCATACCAGCGCCATCCACAACCACTCTCCAAATAGTAGTAGACGTACATGACGC
This sequence comes from uncultured Sphingosinicella sp., assembly GCF_963974575.1. Lineage (NCBI taxonomy): Bacteria > Pseudomonadati > Pseudomonadota > Alphaproteobacteria > Sphingomonadales > Sphingosinicellaceae > Sphingosinicella > uncultured Sphingosinicella sp. The sequence continues at coordinate 22,033 of NZ_CAXBBQ010000002.1, forward strand.
CTATCCTTTCTTGGAATGTGGTTACTCAATACGCCTTGCGCTTTTCGACGTGCTAACCAGTTGTCCTGAAACCGCATCGTATGAGCCCAGATTTAACTCATAAATGAGAAAAATTGGATGCTAGAAACCCGCGGAGTCCCGTGCAAGTTAACAGCTATTAGCGCTACACTCCCTCGTCAGGGGCAAATACTTCAGACGGGCGCCTCCTCTCCCAATAGCCTTGGAATTTGTAGTAATATTTACTCCGCCACCCCCAGCATCCCCTGCTCATCCCCCGCTTCGTTGGCGGCGGTGGTGATCTTGGCGGATTTGCGTTTGTCGAAGGCGTCCCACACGTCGTTCCAGCTGCCCTTGGTGGCGGCTTTGGAATATTCGGTGGCGCGGGTTTCGAAGAAGTTGGCGTGCTCGACGCCGTTCAGCAGCGGCGCGAGCCACGGCAGCGGGTGCTCGGCAATCTTGTAGATCGGCTTCAGGCCAAGCTGGCCGAGGCGCCAGTCAGCGATGAAGCGGATGTAATTCTTGATGTCGTCGGGCGTCATGCCGGGCACCGGGCCCATTTCGAACGCCAGATCGACGAACGCGTCCTCCAGATCGACCGTGTGATAGCAGGTGTCGCGGATTTCCTTGCGCATCGCCGGGGTCAGGCAGTCCCGCTCCTGGCAGAAGGTGTGGAACAGCTTGATGATGCCCTCGCAGTGCAGCGACTCATCGCGCACCGACCAGCTGACGATCTGGCCCATGCCCTTCATCTTGTTGTGGCGCGGGAAGTTCATCAGCATGGCGAAGCTGGCGAAGAGCTGAAGCCCTTCCGTGAAGCCGCCGAACATGGCGAGCGTCTTCGCGATATCCTCGTCCGTATCGACGCCGAAGGTGGCGAGGTAATCGTGCTTGTCCTTCATTTCCTTGTACTGAAGGAACATGCCGTACTCGCTTTCGGGCATACCGATCGTGTCGAGCAGGTGGCTGTAGGCGGCGATGTGCACCGTTTCCATGTTGCTGAACGCGGTCAGCATCATCTTGATCTCGGTGGGTTTGAAGACGCGGCCGTACTTCTCGTGGTAGCAATCCTGCACCTCGACGTCCGCCTGCGTGAAGAAGCGGAAAATCTGCGTGAGCAGGTTGCGCTCGTGATCCGAGAGCTTCTGCGCCCAGTCGCGGCAATCTTCGCCCAGCGGCACTTCCTCCGGCAGCCAGTGGAGCTGCTGCTGGAGCTTCCAGTAGTCGTATGCCCACGGATATTCGAAGGGCTTGTACTGCTTGGAGGCTTGCAGAAGAGGCATCGCCGTTACTTTCCCGTTGCGGGCCGAAATTCAAACCGACCCGAATTTACACCGTTTCCCAAGATCAAAGTATCGCTTTGATCGCGCCTACTGGCAGGCCAGGCACTCGTCGTAATCCTTCACCTCCACCTCGATCTGCTTGAGATCGATGGTGTTGTCCGCCTCCACGCCGCCCGCGAAGCCCGCGCGCTGCATGGATTTGGAGCGGCAGTAGTAGAGCGACTTGATGCCCAGCTCCCACGCCCGGTAGTGCATCATCAGAAGATCCCACTTCTCGATGTCCGCCGGGAGGAACAGATTAAGGCTCTGCGCCTGATCGATATAGGGCGTGCGGTCGCCGGCGAGTTCGAGCAGCCAGCGCTGGTCGATCTCGAATGCGGTGCGGAACGTCGCCTTCTCGTCGGGGGTGAGGAAATCGAGGTGCTGCACGGAGCCGCCGCGCTCAAGGATCGTGCTCCACACCTTGTCGCTGTTCTTCGCCTTCTCATCGAGCAGCTTTTCAAGGTACGGGTTCTTCACGGTGAAGCTGCCCGACAGCGTCTTGTGCGTGTAGATGTTCGCCGGGATCGGCTCGATGCACGCCGAGGTGCCGCCGCAGATGATGCTGATCGACGCGGTCGGCGCGATCGCCATCTTGCAGCTGAAGCGCTCCATCACGCCCATGTCCTCGGCATCCGGGCAGGCGCCGCGTTCGCTCGCGAGGAGCATCGAGGCTTCGTCCGCCTGCGTGCGGATGTGGCGGAAGATCTTGAGGTTCCACGACTTCGCCATCGCGCTTTCGAACGGAATCGAACGCGCCTGCAGGAAGCTGTGGAAGCCCATGACGCCAAGGCCCACCGAACGCTCGCGCATCGCGGCATATTTGGCGCGCTCCATCTCGTCCGGCGCGCGTGCGATATAGTCGGAGAGCACGTTGTCGAGGAAGCGCATCACGTCCTCGATGAACAGCTTGTCCTTCGACCACTCGTCCCAGGTTTCGAGGTTGAGGCTGGAGAGGCAGCAGACCGCCGTGCGGTCCTTGTTGTACTGATCGACGCCGGTGGGCAGCGTGATTTCCGAGCACAGGTTCGATGTCGTGACCTTCAGGCCGACGTCGCGCTGGTGCTTGGGCATCGTGTTGTTCACGTGATCGATGAAGATGATGTACGGCTCGCCCGTCGCCAGCCGGGTCTCGACCAGCTTCTGGAACAGCGCGCGCGCATCCACCTCGGCCCGCTTCGAACCGTCCTTGGGGCTGACGAGATCGAAGGGAAGACCATCTCGCACGGCCTCCATGAAAGCGTCGGTAACGAGGACGCCGTGATGGAGGTTCAAGGCCTTGCGGTTGAAATCACCGGAAGGCTTGCGGATTTCGAGGAACTCTTCGATTTCCGGGTGCGAGATGTCGAGGTAGCAAGCTGCGGATCCCCGCCTCAGCGATCCCTGGCTTATCGCCAGTGTCAATGAATCCATCACGCGCACGAACGGGACGATGCCCGACGTCTTGCCGTTCAGGCCCACGGGTTCCCCGATGCCGCGGACATGACCCCAATAGGTGCCGATGCCGCCGCCCTTGGAGGCGAGCCAGACGTTCTCGTTCCACGTGCCGACGATGCCTTCGAGGCTGTCCGACACGCTGTTCAGGTAGCAGGAGATGGGCAGGCCACGCCCGGTGCCGCCGTTCGACAGCACAGGCGTCGCGGGCATGAACCACAGGCGCGAGATATAATCGTATAGCCGTTGCGCGTGGGCATCGTCGCCGTCGTCCGCATACGCTGCGGCAACCCGCGCGAACAGGTCCTGCGGCCTTTCGCCAGGCAGCAGGTAGCGGTCCTCCAGCGTCTGGCGGCCGAAATCCGTGAGCAGCGCATCCCGGCTGTGATCGATCTCGATCGCGTGCGCCGCCGCACCGCGCGGGCGCGCCGTGGCTGCAACGTCATCGCCGTCAAGAGTCGCCGTATCCACGCCACTGAAATCCATCTGAGCCGACTCCCCTATGTTCCTGCTTCGTTCCACATCCGTCAAGGGGTGCTGCGAATATGGGGTAGCGGGTCTTTCCCGCAACGGATACGGGCGATGTCGCGCCGTCCCCGATATCCTCGTAATTCACAGGCTAGGCGATCTCTCGCCAACCGAGGGGACAAAACCGGCCCTGCCCCGGGAACGTATCGTTTCCCGTGTGACACAAGCTGTTGTGGTGACCCCCCGGTCCCAGAACCAGACTTTGTGGTGAAGCGCCGCCTAACGCAAGGGGGTTTTTACACAATTTAAGTTTTTGTGACGAGATCAGGCACTTAGCTGAATCGCTTGAAGAATCCGTGCAAGACACTGGTGGACGCAGGCGCTTCGGCTGGCTAATCACCGCCCCAAACCGGTCTTTTCGAGAGGGCTTTTGCATGGCGGTGATCCGCGAAGAAGACGTCATTGAGTCGGTGGCCGACGCACTTCAATACATCAGCTATTATCACCCCATGGACTACATCCGCGCACTCGGCCGCGCGTATGAGCTGGAGCAGGGTCCGGCCGCGAAGGACGCGATTGCGCAGATTCTAACGAACAGCCGCATGTGCGCCGAGGGCCACCGCCCGATCTGCCAGGACACAGGGATCGTCACCGCCTTTGTGAAGATCGGTATGAACGTCCAGTGGCAAGCCACGAGAACTGTTCAGGAAATGGTCGACGAAGGCGTACGCCGCGCCTACTTTCACCCCGAGAACCGCCTGCGCGCTTCGATCGTTTCGGACCCGGCATTTTCGCGCAAGAACACGAAGGACAACACGCCCGCCGTCGTCCATGTCGAAATGGTGCCCGGCGACACGGTGGAGATCACCGTCGCGGCCAAGGGCGGCGGCAGCGAAAACAAGTCGAAGTTCAAGATGCTGAACCCCAGCGATTCCATCGTCGACTGGGTGCTGGAGATGGTGCCGCAGATGGGCGCGGGCTGGTGCCCGCCCGGCATGCTCGGCATCGGCATCGGCGGCACGGCGGAAAAGGCGATGCTGCTTGCCAAGGAATCGCTGATGGAAGCGATCGACATGTCGGAACTGAAGGCACGCGGGCCGCAGAACGAGATCGAGGCGCTGCGCATCGAGATCTACGACAAGGTGAACGCGCTCGGCATCGGCGCACAGGGCCTCGGCGGCCTCGCGACCGTACTTGACGTCAAGATTTACGACTGCCCGACGCACGCCGCCTCAAAGCCCGTCGCGATGATCCCGAACTGCGCGGCGACGCGCCACGCGCACTTCGTGCTCGACGGCTCCGGCCCCGCCTACCTCGAAGCGCCGGACCTCGCCGACTGGCCGAAGGTGGAATGGACGCCTTCGAAGGAAGCGATCCGCGTCGACCTCGACACGCTGACGCCCGAGGTCGTGCAGGGCTGGAAGCAGGGCGACCGCCTGCTGCTCAATGGCAAGATGCTCACCGGACGCGACGCCGCGCACAAGCGTATCCAGGACATGCTGGCGAAAGGCGAGCCGCTGCCGGTCGAGTTCAAGGGCCGCGTGATCTATTACGTCGGCCCGGTCGATCCCGTGGGCGAGGAAGTCGTCGGCCCGGCAGGTCCCACCACGGCGACGCGCATGGACAAGTTCACGCGCATGATGCTGGAACAGGGCCTCACCGCCATGGTCGGCAAGGCCGAACGCGGCCCGATGGCGGTGGACGCGATCCGCGACCACAAGAGCGCCTACCTGATGGCGGTGGGCGGCGCGGCCTATCTCGTCGCGCGCGCCATCAAGGGCAGCAAGGTCGTCGGCTTCGAAGACCTCGGCATGGAAGCGATCTACGAATTCGAGGTGAAGGACTTTCCCGTCACCGTCGCGGTCGACAGCGAAGGCAAGAACGTCCACCACCTCGCCCCGCTGGTGTGGCGCGAAAAGATCGCCAAGGAACGCCTGCTGGAGCCTGCCGAGTAGCGCGCGCCGAGCCGCCTGCATTTCGGGACGGATCACAAACGCGACATGGGAACCCCTGGTTTGGTGGAACCGTTCGTGATCCGTGCCTTGACGTTGGCGTGGACATGAAAGGGGACGCGTGAATTGATGCGGAGCGAACCGCTCTCCCCGCGCCTTTCCGACACGATTGCCGTCACCCGCGTGCTGTGTGTGCTCGGCATCGTCTATGTCCATGCGTGGACCGGTCTCGGCGGCGATGAGCTCGCCGCCGCCGCCGGGACCGGCCAGGGCATGTTCCGCCTCGTGTTGATGGAGGTATTCGGCCGCAGCGCCGTGCCGCTGCTCGGCATGATCTCCGGCTATCTCGTTGCGGGCGCCGCGATCCGCTCCTGGCGCACCTTCATTGAGCGCAAGGCACGCACGATTCTGCTGCCGATGGCGCTTTGGAACGCGCTCGCCATCCTGCTGGTTTCAGGCACGGCATGGCTCGGCTTCCTGCGGGCACCGATACCCGAAAGCGTCTGGTGGCTGATCGACGAGCTATTCTCGATCCTCACCCCCAATCACATCAACGTGCAGACGCCGTTCCTGCGCGACCTCTTCGTTTGCATGGCGATGACGCCGCTGCTGCTCCGACTGCGTGGCCCGTGGATGACGGGCGCGATCCTGCTCGTTGCGGCGTGGAGCGTCTCAGGCTGGTTCTTTCCGCTGATGCTGAGGCCGCAAATCTTGCTGTTCTTCCTGCTCGGCATCGCGGCACGCCGCCACGATCTCGGCGCGCGCATCGCCGGGGTGCCTTTCACCGCAGCGCTTGCGCCGTTCACCGCGATTGCCGTCATCAAACTTATCGTCAGCGTTCCCGTGCCCGGCGGAACGGTGATGTCGCCAGCGCTGATACCGCTCCTCGACCTCAGCCTTCGCCTCGCCGCGGCGCTCGCCTTCGCGCGCATCGCGTGGGGTCTGGCGGCGCGCGCCACGATGTTCCGCTGGCTGGAACCCTACGCCTTCTTCCTGTTCTGTTCGCACATGATCCTGATCTGGCTTTCGACGCCACTGTTCGAAGCGCTGACCGGCCCGCTCGGATCACCGGCCTATCCGCTGCTCCTCCTCGTCCACCCGCTGCTCGCGCTCGGCTTTGCGCTCGGCCTTGGCCAGATGCTGATGATGTTTGCTCCCCGTGCAGCGGAAATCCTGAGCGGTGGGCGACTAAAAGTAGAAAGCGAAAGCGCAGCCGCAATTCGCACGGCATCTTGAAGATACGGAGGCGACGAACAATTTTCGCCTTGTCGGGTGACGGGGTGACCTCCGCCTGTATAAGATGATGAGAAATCAATTCTAATCGAAATGCGAGGCGCGTGCACCACGACAACCTGATCCTCATCCTCGTCGGCGGCTTCGTGCTTGCCTTTCTGTTCGGAATGCTGGCGAACCGGCTGAAACTTTCGCCGATCGTCGGATATCTTGTTGCCGGTGTGGTCGTTGGACCGTTCACGCCAGGCTGGGTCGCCGACCAATCGCTCGCGCCTCAGCTTGCCGAAATCGGCGTCATCCTGTTGATGTTCGGCGTCGGGCTGCACTTTTCCCCGAAGGAACTGATGCGCGTTCAATCGATCGCGCTGCCCGGCGCCCTCGTGCAGATAGCGGTTGCCACCGCGCTCGGCTGGGGCACAGGCTTGCTGATGGGCATGTCCGGGCCGGAAGCCGCGATCTTCGGCTTCTCGCTCTCCGTCGCATCGACCGTGGTGCTGCTGCGGGCGATCGAAAGCCGCGGACAGTTGAAAACGAGCATCGGACAGATTGCAGTCGGCTGGCTGCTTGTCGAGGATCTCGTCATCATCATTGCGCTCGTCCTGCTGCCGCTGCTGGCCAACATGGGCGACATGGGCGGCGGCGCGGCGATTGCGCGCGAAATTGCCTGGACCTTCTTCAAGATCGCCGCATTCCTTGCCCTGATGTTTGTTGTCGGCGTGCGCGCCATGCCGGTGATCCTGACGTGGATCGCCCATACGCGCTCACGCGAGCTGTTCACGCTCGGCGTGCTTGCCATCGCGCTCGGCATTGCCTGGCTGGCTTATGCGGTGTTCGGCGCCTCGTTCGCGCTCGGCGCCTTCGTCGCAGGACTCGTCCTCAACAGCACGCCGCTCGGTCACAACGCCGCAGAGCGGTCGCTGCCGCTGCGCGATGCGTTCGCCGTGCTGTTTTTCGTATCCGTGGGGATGCTTTTCGATCCGGCGACGCTCATTCGGGAGCCGATCGGCGTCGTTGCGACGCTGGCGATCATCCTGATCGGCAAGTCCATTGCTGCCGTGGCGGTAACGAGTCTGTTCAAACGAGAACGTGGCGAAGGCCTTACGATTGCGGCGAGCCTTGCGCAGATCGGCGAATTCTCGTTCATCCTCGCCGGGCTCGGCGTGACGCTCGAACTGATTTCGCACGATACGAACAACCTGATCCTCGCCGCCGCGCTGCTCTCGATCGCGCTCAACCCGTTCATGTTCAAGCTGGCGGACAGGCTGGGGAAGCGCGAGGATGCGCCCCCTGCCGAAGCCGCTTAGGAGGCCTGGGGGCGCAGGATCATGTCTGCAGGCTCGAACCGCTGATCCGTCGGGTAGTCCAGAAGCCCCTCGATATATTGCTCGGCCTGAAACGCGCCTGACACGCGGCAGCGCCCGCCGTGCACTTCAGTCTGCTCTCCCCGAACCTTCTCGAGCAGTGCCGAATGACATTTCGGAATCTGCATATGGAAGGCTCCATCATCATGCAGATCGACAAATGTGAAAACAGCCATGCCCTCCGCCTTCACCAGCGTGATCCACTTGCGACCGCCGCCCCAGGCATCCATCTGAATCGTATAGTCATCGCCCTTGTGCCTCAGGATCATCTCGGCATCGCCGTGCCTGATCGTCACGTCGGAACAGCTCTTCTTTGGCGTTTCACAGAGCTGATATGATCCGGCCTGCAAGGGCATATCCCTTAATGCGCGTATCATATTGTAGGACGGGTCGGCTTCCAGGCAGCCCCCAAGCAACAGGACGCCCGGCAGCGCCATTGTGTGCAGCCGTCGCAGCATACGCCTTCAATGCCTCTCCATCAGATGCTCCGCCAGCGCCTGATATGCCGGAAGCGATGTCGGATCAAAGTTCACGTTGCCCGCCATCGGGTGCGAGGCAAAGCGGGCAATGACCATTTCGGCCTTGGGATCGATGTAGATCGTCTGCCCGTGGATACCGCGCGCGGTGTAGGCGCCGTGCGCGTTGTGGCTGATCCACCACTGATTTCGGTAGCTCCAGCCCGGCAGCGTCGCGTAGCCGGCGCTCGCGAAATCTTCCTTGCGGGCGCCGCGCACGATGTCGGCGATCGCCGCTTCAGGCACGATCTGCTTGCCGCCCATGCGTCCGCCAAGCCGCATCAACTCGCCGAAGCGCGCGAGATCGCGCAGGCGCATGTTGAAGCCGCCGCCCGCGAACGGCGTGCCGATCGGGTCCACCTGGACATAGCCGTCGGCTTCCGCGCCCATCGGCGCCCAGATCCGCTCAGAAAGCTGCTCGGTGAACGGCTTGCCGCCGACCCGGGAAACGATCCAGCCGAGCACATCCGTATTGACCGTGCGATAGGTGAAGCCTTCGCCGTGCGCGCCCGCCTTTTTCACGGTGGCAAGATAAGCATAGTCACCATTCGGCCCCGCATAGTCCGCCGGACGCGGCCCCGCCCCGATCGCCGCGACATAGCCCGCGAACGAGGAATTGGGGTCGCCGTATTTCTCGCTGAAATCGAGACCGGTCGTCATGTCCATCACCTGCCGAACGGTCGCGTCACCGAAGCCGCTGTTCTTCAGTTCGGGTAGATAGAACGCTACGGTCTTCGCCGGATCGATCTTGCCTTCCACGACCAGCATGGACGCGAGCGTGCCGACGAACGACTTGGTGACGGAAAAGGCGATGTGCTCGCCTTCGGGCTTCAGCGCGCCGAAATAGCGTTCGTACACGATCCGCCCCTTGTGAAGCACGACGATGCCGTCGGTGTAGTTGACGGCGAGCGACTCTGCCCATGTCATCGGCGTGGTGCCGCCCATCGGCATGAACGTTACGCCGTCAATGTCGCCGCGCTCAGCGCGGGGCAATGCGCTGACCGGCCCTGCCCCGCGCGAAACACCCGCCGAGGGCATCAGCTCGCGCCAGTGCGAAAAGCTCCAGCGCCATTGCGGGAAGGTGAAGAAGCTGTAGTCGTCGAACGCGATCCGCTTTTCGGGCGGTGGCGGCGAGCCCTGCATCCAGCCGCGCTTTACGGGGTCGCTGGCAGCAGCATCGGGAAAAGCAGGCTCCGCACGCGCGGATACGGCAAGGATCGCCGCAACAAGGGCGATTCCGGTCATGGCTTTCATTGTGCGTCCTCCCCAGGTGCGGGAAGGCTATGAAAGCGTTGGCACTTCCACAAGCGGAGAGGTTTGAGAGGTAGGCCTAGCAGGCGCCCGTGCGTTTGCCGCTGATCTTCGAGGTCATCTTCATGTTGCCGCGCGGGCCTTCCACGACCATGACATTGGTCGATTCATAGCTGGCGGCGCTGTAGGTGCCTTGCATCGTCATGGTCATCTTGCCCTGCGGCCCCTTGCACTGCATGACCGCGTTCAGCCTGCCGCCGGCCATGCTGAACTTCGTATATTCGCACTCCCCATTGTCGCCTTTGAACATCTGGCGCGGATCTTTCGCCGCCTGTTCGGGTGTCAGACAATAGCTGTGGCTGATCGGGCGCTTTTTCATCATCGCCAGCGCCTCCGGCGGCATCCCCGGCATATCGATGGAAGTGATCGCACCGGCCGAGGCCCATTGGCCCGGCGAGAGTGCGTTGCCCGCGAAGGCTGCCAACGGCACCGCCGCGCTTGCTGCAAGCAGGAGCCTGAACACGGCGCGCATGATGAAGCCCTTTGTGTGAGAAATGACGCCCGCGATTATAGTGCGGGCGTCATCAAGGTAAAGATAACAGGTTCTTAACTGTGAAATATCCTCATTTCGGCTTCAGCAGTTCGAGCGCCGCACTCACCATCGCCTCTGTGCCGAGCTTTACCGCAGGCTCCGGCGCGACCTTGAACAGTGGTGAGTGGTGCGAGGGCACCGGCGGTCCGCCCGCCTTCGCCGCGTCGAACGCCGCCTGCGGCGTGCCGCCGACGCCGAAATAATATCCCGGCACCTTGAGTTCGGGCTGAACGAAGAAGGCAAAATCCTCCGCGCCCATCGATTCCTGCACGAACGGGATCATCACGTCCGGCCCAAGGTCGCGCGCGAATGCCGCGTTCATGCGCCGGGCGAGCGGCCCATCATTGATCGTCGTGGGCGTGCCCTCGCTGACCTTCACCTCGGGCAGCTTGTCCTCGGCGACGCCGTTCGCGCGCGCGACGTTCTTCGCCACGCGCTCGATCGCGGCGATCAGCTGCGCGCGCGTCACCTCGTCGTTGGCACGCACGGTGAGCTGGAGGTCGGCGCGGTCGGAGATGATGTTGTGCTTGTGACCCGCGTGGAACGCGCCGACCGTGATCACCGCGGGCGACAGCGGGCCGACCTCGCGGCTGACGATCGACTGCAGCGCCACCACGATCGCGGAGGCGATGTATACAGGATCCTTGCCCGCGTGCGGCGCGGCACCGTGTGCGCCGACGCCGTTCACCTTGATGTCCACGCTGTCCGCCGACGAATACTGCAACCCTTCAGACGCGCTGATCTTGCCCGATGGCAGGTTCGAGGCGACGTGGAATGCAACCGCGTAGTCGGGCTTCGGGAAACGCGTGTAGAGCCCGTCGGCAAGCATCGCCTTCGCGCCGCCCACGCGTTCCTCGGCGGGCTGCACGACGAACAGGATCGTGCCTTTCCATCTGTCCTTCATCGTGGCGAGGCGGCGCGCGGTGCCGACCATCGCCGTGATATGCGTATCGTGGCCGCAGGCGTGCATCACCGGGTAAACCTGCCCGTCGAGCCCCTTCTGCGTGACCTTCGAGGCATAAGGCAGCCCCGATTTCTCCTCGACAGGAAGCCCGTCCATATCCGCGCGCAGCAGCAGCACGGGACCTTCCCCGTTCGTCATCACGCCGACGACGCCGGTGCCGCCAACGCCCGTCGTGACGGTCGCGCCGGCCTTCTTCAGCTCCGCCGCCATGCGCTTCGCGGTCTCGGTCTCGAGGTAGGACAGCTCGGGAGTCTGATGGAAATGCATGAACAGTGGACCGAGATAGGCATCGTAATCGGCCTTGATCGCCGACTTCAGCGCCGGGTCCGCAGCGACGGGGGCAGCGAGGGCCGCAGCCGCCACGGCGGCAAGCAGAAGGCGCTTCATGCGGCGCCTCCGATGCGGAATACGCAGAGTTTGTTGCCGTCGGTATCGCGGAAATAGGCGCCGTAGAACGCCTGCGGCCCCTCCTCTCCGCGAACGCCGGGCGCGCCTTCGTCGGCGGCGCCGAGCGAGCGGGCTTTTGCATAGACGGCGTCCACCTGCGGGCGGCTTCCCGCGACGAGCGCGATCATCGTGCCGTTGCCGACGGTCGCGGCCTTGCCGTCGTAGGGCGGTGTCACGGCGAGCATCGGCGCGTCATAGCCCGTGCCGTACATGGTAAAGCCATTGTCGAACGCCATCAGGCGCTTCGCGCCGAACTCCGCGAGCAGCGTGTCGTAGAAGCCCCGCGCCTTTTCGATGTCGTTGGTGCCGACGGTTGCGTAGCCGAGCATGATTCCCTCCCGTTTCCCAAGGATACGAGAGGCAAGGCTAGCAAGGCGCGGAGCGGACCGCCAGCCGGTCCACCCCGAAAAAGCATCAGCAGCTGCCGCCGACCTTGCCGCTGATATTGGAACGCACCGTCAGATCGCCCGTGTTGGTCTTGAACACGGATGTGTTCGATCCGTAATAGGTCGTGCCGTTGAAGGTGCCGTTGAACGCAATGCTGGCGTCGCCGTAGAGGCCGCCTGTGCACTGCGCCTTCGCGGCCACACGGCCGACCCGAACCGCGAAGGTCGAGTACTTGCAGGTGCCGAACGTCGAGCCGATCACGGATTTGATCTCGCCGTTGCCCGGCTTTTTCGCGGCGCAGACGGTGTGATTTATCGGCATTGATTTCAGCGTTTCCTGCGTTTCCGCATCCGCGCCCGGCCCGGTCACGGAGACGATCGTTCCCGTCGTCGTCCAAAGCGAGTTGCTGGCGGCCTCGGCGCCCGCCGACAATCCCGCTGCGGCAAGAATCGGCAGTATGAATTTTACAGTACGCATCATTTCAAAGACCCCTTGTCGTTTACACACTCTCAGCAGTTGCCGCTGATCTTCCCGCTGATCACCGACTTCACGTAAACATTGCCCCCCGTGTTCGGGAAAACTGCGTTGTTGGTGCCCGAATAGCTCGTCGAGCCGCGCGAGCCGACGAAGTCCGCATCCATCGGGCCATAGGCGCCATCGCACTTCATCGTTGCGCGAATGGTGGTCTTGGCGAGACCGAACTTCGAGAAGGTGCACGATCCGAACGTGTTGCCGATCGCGGTCTGGATATCCGCGGGCTTTGGGCTGCGTGCCATGCAGGTCGTGTTGGAAAGCTTCTGCTGTTTGATCGTTTCAATCTGTTCGGCGGTAAGGCCCGCTCCGGACACGCTGACGATCGACCCGGTCGTCACCCAAAGCGCATTTGTGGAGGTTGGTGCCTTCGTCGCGGTCGACTTCGACTTCGGCGCCGCGGCGGCGGACGCTGCAACGAGCGCGATACAGGCACCGGCAAGCACACGTTTCATCTCTCTAGACCCCTTATCGTTCACCAGACGGGCTTTCCCATCCCCGACTCAAGGCACACGGCGCCCATCTGGCATTCGCGGCCTACACCCCCCATAGTTAAGCAATGACCAACATCCGGATTCGCACGTCGCTGACCGACCCATCGGAGCAGCCCGTGTTCCAGCCCCATCGTCCCGAGCGTCCGGAGAAGTCCGAAGGCGGGCGGCGGTTCGAACTGGCGAGCGACTATCAGCCCTCCGGCGACCAGCCGCAAGCGATCGCGGAGCTCGTTTCGGGCCTGAACGCAGGCGAGCGCGACCAGGTGCTGCTCGGCGTCACCGGATCGGGCAAAACGTTCACGATGGCGAAGATCGTGGAGGCGCTGCAACGCCCGACGCTCGTCCTTGCGCACAACAAAATCCTCGCCGCACAGCTCTACGGGGAGTTCAAGTCGTTCTTCCCGAACAACGCGGTCGAATATTTCGTCAGTTATTACGATTATTACCAGCCCGAGGCCTACGTTCCCCGATCGGACACGTACATCGAGAAGGAAAGCTCGGTGAACGAAGCGATCGACCGGATGCGCCACTCGGCGACCCGCGCGCTGCTGGAGCGCGACGACGTGCTGATCGTCGCCTCCGTCTCGTGTCTCTACGGCATCGGCTCGGTTGAGACCTACTCGGCGATGACCTTCAAGCTCAACAAGGGCGAGAGCGTCGACAACCGCGAGCTCATCCGCAAGCTCGTCGCGCTGCAATACAAGCGCAACGACGCGAACTTCGTGCGCGGCTCCTTCCGCGTGCGCGGCGACAGCCTGGAGATTTTCCCGAGCCACCTCGAAGACATGGCCTGGCGCATCAGCTTCTTCGGCGACGAAATCGAGGAAATCGCCGAGTTCGACCCGCTGACCGGCGAAAAAGGCGCACGGCTCGATACGGTGAAGGTCTACGCCAATTCGCACCACGTAACGCCCGGCCCGACGCTGAAACAGGCGACCATCGCGATCAAGGCCGAACTTGCCGAGCGCCTGAAGGAGTTCGAGGCGGAGGGCAAACTGCTCGAAGCGCAGCGGCTGGAGCAGCGCACCAATTTCGACCTCGAAATGATCGCCGCCACCGGAAGCTGTGCGGGCATCGAGAATTATTCACGCTTCCTCACGGGGCGCATTCCGGGGGAACCGCCGCCCACGCTCTTCGAATATCTCCCCGAAAACGCGCTGCTTTTCGTCGACGAAAGCCACCAGACCGTGCCCCAGATCGGCGCGATGTCTCGCGGCGACTTCAGGCGCAAGCTGACGCTCGCCGAATACGGCTTCCGCCTGCCCTCCTGCATCGACAACCGCCCGCTGAAGTTCGACGAGTGGGACGCGATGCGGCCGCAATCGACCTTCGTATCGGCGACGCCGGGACGCTGGGAGATGGAGCGGACGGCGGGTGTGTTCACCGAGCAGGTCATCCGCCCCACCGGCCTCATCGACCCGCCCGTGGAAATCCGCCCGGTGGAAAGCCAGGTCGACGACCTGATCGGCGAAATCCGCGAAACGACGGCGAGAGGCTATCGCACGCTCGTCACCACGCTCACCAAGCGCATGGCCGAGGATTTGACCGAGTTCCTGCACGAAGCGGGCATCAAGGTGCGCTACATGCACTCCGACGTCGAGACGCTGGAGCGGATCGAGCTGATCCGCGACCTGCGGCTTGGCGTCTATGACGTGCTGATCGGCATCAACCTGCTGCGAGAGGGGCTCGACATCCCCGAATGCGGGCTCGTCGCGATCCTCGACGCCGACAAGGAAGGCTTCCTGCGCTCCGAAACGAGCCTCGTGCAAACGATCGGCCGCGCCGCGCGCAACGTTGACGGCCGCGTCATCCTCTACGCCGACACGATCACCGGCTCGATCGAACGCGCGCTCGCCGAGACGGACCGCCGCCGCGCCAAGCAGGTCGCCTACAACGAGGCGCACGGCATTACGCCGCAGACGATCAAGAAGAACATCGGCGACATCATCGCCCACGTCACCGACCGCGGCGACCGCGTGACCGTGGACATCGACGACGAGACCCCGCACCTCGTCGGCCACAACCTCAAGGCTCACATCGCCGAACTCGAAGAGAAGATGAAGGCGGCGGCCGCCGACCTCGAATTCGAAACCGCCGCCCGCATCCGCGACGAAATTCGCAAGCTGGAGGCCTCGGAGCTTGGGCTGCCAGCGGACTTGCAGGTATTGCGACCCAAGGGCCGGGCGATGGAGGGGAAGCCGGGGACGCGCAAGACGCGGTTCGGGAAGACGCGGCCGCGGAAAATGGGGATTTAACTCTTCGCCGAAGGGGTTTCGGAGAGTCTGGCTAGCTGGTTGCAGACGACAATTCGCAAAACGATAGGCCGCATATGTACCCACTTCGCTTATGCGCACTTATAATCGCAATGCTCCTTACCGGTTGTAGTGAATGGGAGCAGGAAAACTCCGTTCGTTCGCCAGACGGAAAATTGGTTGCAATGGTCGAATATAAGAAGAGTGCAGCTTGTTGCAGCGACCATAGTCGCGTTCGGCTAGAAAACGCAGAGGGCTCGACGCTTGCTGAGCCGGTCCTTGCAGCCAAGATTACAAGCTCAAAGGCGCACGTGCGCTGGATAAATGACGAAACGCTGGTGATTGAAGCGTGTTCGGCAACTGAAACCGAAGTGCAAACACGAGTGCTACGGGAGCCTGCTATTCGAGAGGATGGTGCGCTCAATGCAATTTACGTCAGCGTAGTGACTGGAGCCAAAACAATCCTTGATGGCGAAACCTACTGCTCCGAGCAGTAAGCCCTCTACCCCTCCACCAGCAGCTTGAGCCGAGCCAGACGCTGGCGCCATGCCGCTTTCAGGCGTTCGAACTCCGCTTCCGCCGTCGCAAGCCCGTCGGCATCGAGGGCCCACACATGCTCGCGGCCGCGCATCGTGCCTTGCACCAGCCCGGCCCCTTCCAGCACCTTGAGGTGCCGCGTTACCGCCTGACGCGTGACGCCTGCGCCGCTGCTGAGGTCGCTGATCGAGGCTTCGCCGCGCTCCGCCAGCGTTTCCACAAGACGCAGCCGCTGCGGATCGCCGAGCGCGGCAAATTGCGCTGCGCGTTCAGCCTGCGCTTTCAAGATATTTCCTCAGCGATGCGGCCTGTTCGAGCCAGCCGTTGACGTTGTCGCGGAACACCGAGGGCCGCCGCGCTGCATTGATCGCGTCGAAGCCGGTTTCGGTGACGGTGAGCATCGTACCCTCGGCGTGCGGCACGAGATCAAAGGCGGTCGTGGTCTTGGGTTCCTTCGCATAATCGAGACTGTGATCGACCCATCCAGGATGCCAGCGCCACACGAGGCGGCGCGGCGCTGTCATCTCCACGATGTCGATCGCGAAGCGCTCGCCGAGGCATGTCATCGAAACGGTGCGCCCTTCCGCGAAGGGCTGATCCAGTTCGCTCGCGAACCATGCGCCGAATTCCGCCGTATCCGTCAGCGCGCGCCATACGCGCTCGGGCGTCGCGGCCAAATAGACGCGCTGTTCGATTCTGTCGGTGTTGCTCATGCCTGCCTCCGTTATCACGCAATCATTTTGTTGCACGTCGGCATATCGTCATGCAACCGATTCGTTGCGCGAAATCATCAGCTGCCCTTGCGCGGCGGGTGCCGATAGAGTTGCGCCCGTGGAGGACGGGTCATGACAGAGACGGTTTTCGGCGAGCGGATGCTCATCACACGCGGGGCCATAGCCGTGACCTCGCGCGACACCGCGCCGCTGCCGGAGATGGGAGACGGCGACGTGCTGTTCGCCGTCCGCCGCATCGCGCTTACGGCGAACAATGTGACGTATGCGGCGGCAGGCGAGATGCTCGGCTACTGGCGCTTCTTTCCGGGCCCTGAAGGTAAGGGCATCCTCCCCGTGTGGGGCTTCGGCGAGGTCGTGGAAAGCCGCGCGCCGGGCTTTTCCGTAGGCGACCGCTTTTATGGATACTGGCCGCTCGCGACGCATCTTCTCGTCCGCGAGGCCGTATCGGCTCCGGGTGGTTTCATGGACGCCGCACCGCACCGGCAGGGCCTCGCCGACATCTACAACCGCTACAGCCGCGTGGAGT
Organism: uncultured Sphingosinicella sp.; assembly: GCF_963974575.1. Classification (NCBI taxonomy): domain Bacteria; kingdom Pseudomonadati; phylum Pseudomonadota; class Alphaproteobacteria; order Sphingomonadales; family Sphingosinicellaceae; genus Sphingosinicella; species uncultured Sphingosinicella sp. The sequence goes on from NZ_CAXBBQ010000002.1 coordinate 39,030, forward strand.
CGCGCCTTGCGAGCGAAGAAGCGCTCGATGCGCTGTTCCGGCCGCTGTTCATGACCGGGTGGCTGATCGACAGCTTCCTTGAGGGCGCGGACGATTTCGGGGCTGAGCAGGTGATTCTGTCGAGCGCTTCATCGAAAACCGCCATGGCGGCGGCGTTCAACCTTTCAAGGCGCGGCGGGCTTCAGGTGATCGGCCTGACCTCCGCGGCAAACCGCGCCTTTACCGAAAGTCTCGGCTCCTACGACCGCGTGCTCACTTACGATGATGTCGATACGCTGGAACAGAAACCCTCGGTGTTCGTGGACTTCGCGGGCGACCGGGCGCTCACGGAGGCGGTCCATGCGCGGCTCGGCGACGCGCTCAAACACAGCGCCATCGTGGGCATGACGCACTGGAGCCAGGGCGGCGATACGCCCCTCCCCGGCCCCACGCCGACATTGTTCTTCGCGCCCGCGGTCGCCGAAACAACGCTCGCGAAGCTCGGGGCCGCCGGTTTCGCAGACGTGACGGGACGCGCGTGGACGAAGTTCGTGCCGACCGTGCGGGAGAAGCTTGCGATCGAGACGCTGCACGGCCTCGATGCCGCAGAAGGCGCTTACCGCGATCTCGCCGCCGGCAGGATCGGCGGCGCCTCGGCGATCGTGGTGGAGTTCGACTGAATCAGGTGCCGTCCGGGCCGAGCGCGGGATCGAGATCGCGAGGGCGGATGAAGCGGACGAGATCGCCGGTGGCTTCGTCGATATCCTCCCAGCGCTCCACGTCGAAGCGCATCTCGGCGAGCGTCGCGGTCGGGTATTTGATGTCGACCTCCTTGCGGAGCGTGCCGCTGCCCGCGGGCGTCAGCAGGAAGATCAGGTCTTCGAGGCCGGGATTGTGGCCGACGAGGAGCAGCGTTTCCGCCTCGGCATCGGTTTCGTGCACGATATCGAGCAGCGTCGGCGCGGAAGCCATGTAGACGCGCCTGTCGAAGGTCGCGCCGAGGCGGCGGCTGGCGCCCGCTTCGACGCCGTCCAGCGTTTCGATGACACGCACTGCCGGAGAGGCGACGACGCGATCGAACGCGAGGCTTTGCTCGCGAAGATAGCGTCCGATCGTCTCGGCGGCGCGGCGGCCGCGCGTGTTGAGCGGCCGGTCGAAATCGCGCTCGACAGGGTCGTCCCAGCTGGATTTGGCGTGGCGGAGCAGGAAGATCGTCTTCATGTCGCGGCGCTGATGCCCGATGTCGCGTCCGGTGTCATCGGAAGATTTCGTGTCGGCGCAGACATTTCCCGCACGATGCGAACCGCCTCGTCAAGCGGCACGCGCTCGACCGTCACGCCGTCCGGGAAGGCTTGGCAGAGTCGGCTCGGCACGGCGGCGCCCAGCAGCACGAACGTGCCCTTGTCGCTCGCGCGGCGGATGAGCCGCCCGAACGCCTGTGCCATGCGGCCCGAGGCGACAAGGTCGTCGTAGGTCTTGCCGCCGAACGCGATGCGGCGTGCGGCGTGGAGCACGGTGGGACGCGGCCACGGCACGCCTTCAAGGACGACGAGGCGCAGCGAATCGCCGGGGACGTCGACACCGTCGCGCAGCGCATCGGTGCCGAGCAGCGATGCAGCGGGATCGGCGCGGAACATGTCGACGAGCGTGCCCGCGTCCACGGGATCGATGTGCTGCGCGAAGAGCGGCAAGCCTTCGCGCGCCAGGCTCTCCTCGATGCGCGCGTGCACCGCCTTCAGCCGCGAGATCGCGGTGAAGAGGCCAAGCGCCCCACCACGCGAGGCCGAGATCAGCGCCTTGTACGCACCCGCGAGCGCAGGGACATTGCCGCGCTGCACATCGGTGACGATGAGGACGCGCGCCTGCCGGGCGTAGTCGAAGGGGCTGTCGGCGGAAAAGCGCACGGGCGGCAAAGGCAGGTGCGAGGCGCCGGTGCGCGCTTCACTGTCGCGCCAGTCAGCGTCCGGCGCGGCGTCGTCGGTGATGCGCGAGCGCAGCGTCGCCGAGGTGATGACCGCGCCGTGCGCCTGTTTCAGCACCGCTTCGGCGAAGGGCTTCGTCGGGTCGAGCCAGTGGCGGCGGATGCCGACATCGATCTCGCGCCCGTCGATGCGTTCGAGCGCGAGCCAGTCCACGAAATCCGGGTCGGCGGCGCCGCCCATGCGCGCGAGGAGTTGCACCCAGGCGCCGAGTATCCCGCGCCGCCACGTGAGCCCGGACAGCGCCCCCTCGACACGAGCGCGGCCGGCGCCGTCGAGCCAGTCCGGCGATTCTTCGACGAGGGCTTCAAGCCGCTGCGAGAGCTTGGCGAGCGGCACGGCGATGGCTTCGAGCGCGCGCGCGGCAACCTCCGCCGCGTCGACGAGCGCGGGCTGGAGCGCGACGACCTCGGTTTCAAGGCCGTAGCCCGTTTCCGACGCATCGGCGCGCGCATAAACCTGCGCGCGCACGGCCGCGAGCAGGCGTTCGACTGGGCCTTCCGGCGCGCCTTCGACGACACGCCCGAGCCAGCCGTCGGCGGGGAGCGCGGCGGCGGTGTGCACGGCGTCTTCAAGCAGCATCGCCCCCTCGCCGTCGAACGCGACGAGATCGCCGAGGCGCGCGGCGAGGCCCCGGCGGCGGCCCTTGCTGCGCTTTTCCGGGCCGATGATCCAGCGGCGCAGCTCAATCGCCTCGCCGCCGGTGAGCGCAAGCGCGAAGGCGCTGTCGGCGGCGTCGAACAGGTGGTGGCCTTCGTCGAACACGATGCGCTTCAGGCCGCGCCCTTCGCTTTTGCCGCGCACGGCATTGACCATCACGAGCGCATGGTTGGCGATGACGAGGTCCGCGTCCGCCGTGCCGCGCACCGCGTGCTCGATGAAGCAGCGGCGATAATGCGGACAGCCCGCGTAAACGCATTCGCCGCGCCGGTCGGTAAGGCTCGCGCGCGCCGCCTTGCCAAACAGGCCCGATAGCCAGCCGGGCAGATCGCCGCCGACCATGTCACCGTCGCGGCTGTACATCGCCCAGCGCTGCACGAGCTGCGCGAAGATGCCCGCCCGGCCCGCGAAACCGCCCTGCACGGCATCCTCGAGGTTGAGCAGGCAGAGATAATTCTCGCGCCCCTTGCGCACGACCACCCGCGCCGCCTTCACGCGCGGGTCCGGGTAGAGACGCGCGGTTTCCTGATCGAGCTGGCGCTGCAGCGCCTTCGTGTAGGTGGAAAGCCACACGGTCCCGCCGGACTGCTCAGCCCAGAGCGACGCGGGCGAGAGGTAGCCGAGCGTCTTGCCGATGCCGGTGCCCGCCTCGGCGAGCACGACGTTCGGCGCATCGCGCACCTCGCGCGGGCGGAACGCGCCAGCAGCGGCGATCGTGTAGGCGCGCTGTCCGGGGCGCTCCTCGGCGCCGCTTCCTGTGAGCTGCGCGAGGCGGCCCGCGGCCTCATCGGGGGTCACAATCACCTCGCGCACCGGCACCGGCGGCGCGCCCTCCTCCCACTTCGGCAGGCTGGTGAAGACGGAGCGGTCGTGGCCTTGCGGCTCGCCGAGCGCCGAAAGAACGGCAGGCGCCCAAGGCCATTTCAGGCGCGAAAGCGCGCGCGCGGTGTTCCATGCGCCGCCAGCACGGTCCCACTTGCCGCCTTCGATCAGCGCGAGCAGCGTTTCGGTGACGGTGCGCAGCAGCTTCGCCTCCGCCGCGCCTTCATGCGCCGAATCGAGGCCGAGCACGGCGGCGAGACCATGCACGGTCGGGACCGCGAAACGCGCCGGGTACACGAAGGCGAAGAGTTCAAGAACGTCGAGCCCCGAAGCCTCCGGGTAGCCCAGCTTCGAGGCGACGAGCGGTGCGTTTATCAGCAGCGTGGGTGTGTCGGCGAGCTGCCGGATTGCGGCCTGCCGTTCCACCCGGCGTACGCCAACGCCATCGGCAAGCCAGATACCGTCGAGCCCGATGTGGAGCGCGGGCCAAGGGAGGGGAACTGTCGTCACACCCCGTTTTCGGCCAGCGTGCATGGGCGGCGCAAGCGAAACCTTGCCCTTGCGGCCCTCTGCCGCTAGCGCGTGTCCCGCCATGACAGATGACCTCCGCGCCGCCGCCCTCGTTTCCAAAGCCTGGCCCTATGAGGAAGCCCGGAAGGTGCTGGCGCGTCTGAAAGGCGGCGTGCCCGCGAAAGGCAACGTCCTTTTCGAAACCGGCTACGGCCCCTCGGGCCTGCCGCACATCGGCACGTTCAACGAGGTGCTGCGCACCACCATGGTCCGCCGCGCCTTTGCCGAAATGTCGGACGTGCCGACGCGGCTTCTGGCGTTCTCGGACGATATGGACGGGCTCCGCAAGGTGCCCGACAACGTGCCCAATCAGGCGATGCTCACCGAGCACCTCGGCGAGCCGCTGTCGCGCATTCCCGATCCGTTCGGGAAGTTCGAAAGCTTCGCGCACCACAACAACGCAATGCTGCGCGCCTTCCTCGACCGCTTCGGCTTCGAGTACGAATTCGCCAGCTCGACTGATTACTACACATCGGGCCGCTTCGACGATCAGCTGAAGAACGTCCTCGCCAACTATCAGGCGATCATGGACATCATGTTGCCGACGCTGCGCGAGGAACGCCGCCGCACCTATTCGCCCGTGCTCCCCATCAGCCCGGTTTCGGGCAAGGTGCTGCAGGTGCCGATCGAGGTCGTGGACGCCGCGGCGGGCCTGATCCGCTTCGAGGAAGACGGCACGACGCACGAGCACTGCATTCTTTCGGGCGGTGCCAAGCTGCAGTGGAAAGTCGACTGGGCGATGCGCTGGGTCGCGCTTGATGTCGATTACGAGATGTACGGCAAGGATCTGACGGATTCGGGCGTGCAGTCCGGCCGCATCGCGAAGGTGCTCGGCGGACGCAAGCCCGAGGGGCTGATCTACGAGATGTTCCTCGACGAAAAGGGCGAGAAGATCTCCAAATCCAAGGGCAACGGCCTCGCGCTTGAGGACTGGCTGACCTACGGCCCCGGCGAAAGCGTCGCCTTCTATGCCTACCGCGAGCCGAAGAGCGCCAAGCAGCTTCACATTGGCGTCATCCCGCGCGCGGTGGACGAATATTTCCAGTTCCGCGCGAACTATGCCGATCAGCCGCTCGACAAAAAGCTCGGCAACCCCGTGCATCACGTCCATGGCGGCAAGGTGCCGGATGCGGCGATGCCGGTGACGTTCGGGCTCCTCCTGAACCTCGTTGGTGTCATGGGCGCGGATGCGGACCGCGCGCAGGTGTGGGCCTATCTCGGCAACTACGTGCCGGGTGCGAGCGCAGAGGCGTATCCGGAGGTCGACAAGCTGATCGGCCATGCGCTGGCGTACAATCGCGATTTCGTCGCGCCGACGCTGAAGCGCCGCAAGCCCGATGCGCGCGAGACGGCGGCGCTGCGCGAGCTCGACGCGCGCCTCGCGGCACTGCCGTCAGAGGCGGAAGCCGAGGCGATCCAGAACGAGGTCTACGCGGTCGGCAAGGAAGGCGGCTTCGAAAACCTGCGCGATTGGTTCGCAGCGCTTTACGAGACGCTGCTCGGATCGAGCCAGGGGCCGCGCATGGGCAGCTTCATCGCGCTCTACGGCATCGCCAACACGCGCCGCCTGATCGCCGAGGCGCTGGCCTAAACACACGATGATCGCATAGGGCGTTCGCGAGCGCCCTTGTGCTTTGGCCTATCACGCACTAACTGAAGTTACATGAAACGCGACAGCCGCCTGTCGGGCGTGCTCCATGTGCTGCTGCACATGGCCGAGCACGAAGGCCCGATGACATCCGAAACGCTCGCGAAGGCGATGCAGACGAACCCGGTGGTGATCCGGCGCGTGATGGCCGGGCTTCGCGATGCGGGTTATGTGCGCTCCGAAAAGGGGCACGGCGGCGGCTGGACGCTCGCGTGCGATCTGGGCGCCGTCACCCTACGCGACATTTACAATGCGCTTGGCCACCCCGCCCTGCTGGCGATGGGCAACCGCACCGAAGCCCCTGGCTGCCTTGTCGAGCAGGCCGTGAATGCAGCGCTGAGCGATGCCTTTCGTGAAGCCGAGGCGCTGCTGCTGGCACGCTTCGAAACCGTCACGCTTGCCGCGCTCAGCACCGATTTCCACGCCCGCCTGAAACAGCGCGGCCTCTCATTTGCAAAGGATCATGACCATGGCCACTAAAGCCGACGACGGGGCAATGGATTTCATCAAGGCCTTTTCGGACCCCGCCGCCGTGGCACGCTATGCCGAAGGACCGCCGCGCTTCGTGCCCGGCTTCGATGGTCTGCACCGGATGACCTCCGTGCTGCTCGCCGAGCACGCCCCTTCGGACGCGCGCGTTCTCGTCCTTGGCGCGGGCGGCGGCCTCGAACTGAAAGCGCTCGCCACAGCGCATCCCGGCTGGACGTTCGTGGGCGTCGACCCTGCCGGTGCGATGCTGCAGCAGGCGGAGCGGACGCTCGGCCCGCTGATGGAGCGTGTCGAGCTTATCGAAGGCTATATCGACGATGCGCCAGCCGGACCGTTCGATGCGGCCACATGCCTCCTCACACTGCATTTCCTGAGTGCCGCCGAACGTGAACGTACCGTTCGCGCGATCCACCAGCGCCTGAAACCGGGCGCGCCGTTCGTCGCGGCGCACGGCAGTTACCCGCAGGACGCATCGCGAGACCTCTGGCTGTCGCGCTACGCCGGCTTCGCGGTCGCCTCGGGCGCGGACCCTGAACAGGCCGAGATGGCGCGGAATGCGGTCGCCACGGCGGTCAACATGATGAGCCCGGAGGATGATCTCACGATCCTGCGCGCCGCTGGCTTTGCCGACGCTGAACCTTTCTTCGCGGCGTTCACCTGGCGCGGCTGGATCGGCCACGCCTGAGCGCACCGTTCATTCTGGTGCCGGTTGCGCCATTGCTTCACGCTGCCCCGCCCAGGTCAGGAGGGCGTCCAGCGCGGGGCAGAGCGCCTGCCCCCAATCGGTGAGGCAATATTCCACCTTGGGCGGCACCTGATGATGTACAATCCGGCGCACGACGCCGTCCTTCTCCATCTGACGAAGCTGCTGGATAAGCATTTTCTGGGAAATCGCCGGGATCACCCGTTCCAGATCGGAAAAGCGCAGCACATTGCCGCCGAACAGATGGAACAGGATCACGAGCTTCCAGCGCCCCTCCAGAATCCGGAGCACCTGCTCGACGCCGTCCGCAGCCGAACCCGGCGTCAAATGGCTATTCTTACCTTCGGGTAAGGTCCTTACATTTTCGTGCGTTCTTGTCATTTCAGAAGGCTAGTCCCACGCTCTGCGGCAATCAATCTGCCGGAGACCCTCCATGCCTCTCGACCTGCCGAAGCCCGTTGCCGCCTATTTCACAGCCGATAGGGACAGGGGAGACAGCGACGCCATCGTCCGCTGTTTCACCGAGGATGCCGTGGTGAAGGACGAGGGCAGAACCCACGTGGGACGTTCCGCAATCGCCGCCTGGAAAGCCGAAGCCTCGACCAAATACAATTACACGAGCGAGCCGATCGCGCTGGAAAACGCCGGTGACAAGACCATTGTGACCAGTCACCTCGTCGGCGATTTTCCCGGCAGTCCGATCGATCTCCGCTACATCTTCGCGTTCGACGGTGATCGGATTGCGTCGCTCGAAATCAAAGTATGACCTTTGGCCTACCGCGAAAGTCCCGCCATCTGCTGCTTCTGGTGCCAGTCCCTGAGTTCCGTCTGGAACGCTTCGATGCGGCGGAAGTGATCCTGGAAATCCTGCTCGATGTCCGCGAGCGCGCCGAGTGACCAGGTTTCGAGATCCTTTGAAGCCATGGCGTTCGCGGCGGTGAGGTAGCGCGCGGTCTTCGCGCAGAACGCGCCCTTCACGGGCGGATAGGCGTAATGATTGTAGAGCCGCGTCATGCGGCTGTCGCGGACGCGCAGGCCCTGGCTGCCGTGTTCGCGTCGATATTTGGCGTCGATCGCCTTGTTTGCCTTCGCGAGCACGCTCTTGTGGAGTTTCAGAAAGCGGTTGTAGCCGTCGCGCGGTGCGGTGTTCGCGCTCGTCACGCAGCTCAGCGCCGCGACATTGAGCGCGGACCGGACGTTGAACAGCGTCTCCAGCGGCCCAAGGCCGATGTTCGGCGTGAGGAAACGGCCGTCGCCATCCTTCGCGGGCAACTCATAGGCGGGATCGACGCCTGCGGGCGGCTGCGGCGGACGCGAAACCTGCGGCGGCGGCGGCGGTGCCTTGACGGGTGGCGGCGGTGCCGGCGGCGCGGCGCAGGCCGCAATGCCGAGCGTCAGCATAAACACCATCCATCCGCGACGCATATGTCCCCCACCCCTTTGCTCTGCCGGAGTCTTCTCACGGCGCATTTCCCGCTGTCCAGCGCCCGCGCGACGAAACGAGTCTGCGACACGTCATATGCCCGTCACGCGCACGTAACCTTGATCTGGTTAAGCCTCGCGCATCGAAACAGGGGACTGAAGACGATGGAACGCGGACCTTGCGCCTACAAGATCCTGATGTTCTGGGCCTGCCGCGCCCAAAAGCCGCCACGCCCCAGCTGGCGTCGTCGGCTTTCGGACGCGGTTTCGTTCCGCTTCGCTAGAGCGTAGCACCAGCAACGCGCTCGCCGCCAAGGAGCGCGCAGCCCATTCCCGCGCGCATCAGCGTAGACATAAGGCGCGTGTCGCCGAGCCGGGTCAATTTGTCGCCGATCTCGCCGACGGTCATGTCGCGCCATTCATCCTGCGTGCGCATCGTGTCGCCGGCCACCTCCGCGATCAGCAGCCAGTCCCGCTCCTGAAGCCTGCCGGCGAGTTCACGCGCCATGCACGCCGATTCCTGCTTGCCGAAGCCGCGCGAGAGCAGCGCGCTCTCGATCTGCGCATTCGACGGGTTGCACGCCGCGAGCAGACCCAAGGCCGGGAGCATGGCGAGGGCGCGCCGCATCGTCAGGCGCCCATCAGCGCGCAGCCGAGCCCGGCGCGCGTCACCACCTCGACAATCTCCGGATCGCCGATCGCCTGAAACCGCTTCTGAATTTCCCGCAGGCTCATCCGCTCGACCTCGCGGCGGTCGACGCCCTTGGCGAAGCGCGCGAGTCGCTTGAGCTGCGTCGTGGAGAGCCGATCGACCATCTGGTCCGCCATGCAGCCCGCGACAGGCCGCGAGATGCCCGCGCTCGTCAGGCTCCGCTCGATGCGGTTTTCATAGCTCGCGGCACAGCCCGCAAGGAGCGCCGCGGCGGTGAGGACAAACAGCACTGGTTTCATGAATCGGTCTCCGATGTTCGCGGCTTTCTTCACCCGATCCGCCTTAACCCAAGCTGACCCCGGTGCTATAGCTCTGCGCCATGAGCATCTGGACCGGCATCCTCGTCGCACTCGCCGCGACGCTCGCCATGGAAGGCGTCGCCTATGTCGCGCACCGCTGGGTGATGCACGGCTTCCTCTGGTCGCTGCACAAGTCGCACCACGAACCGCGAACGGGCCTTTTCGAGAAGAACGACTGGTTCGCCTTCATGTTCGCCCTGCCGTCTATCACCTGCATCTACCTTGGCGTCGAGGCCGGATGGCATCCGGCTTGGATGTGGGTCGGGATCGGCATCGCGGGCTATGGCGCGATCTATTTCGGCTTTCATGACGTCATCGTCCACCGTCGCATTGCGCACGGATATGTGCCGAAAAGCGCCTACATGAAGCGCATCGTGCAGGCGCACCGGCTGCACCATGTGGTGAACAGCAAGCATGGCACCGTGTCGTTCGGCTTCCTGTGGGCCCCGCCCGCCCGCGTGCTAAAGGCGGAGCTTGAACGCGCTGGCGGCGACATCCGGGTGCCGACGGGCGCGTGAGGCTACCGCCGCGGCCAACGGCGCTTCGGCTCGCCGAGCGTTTGCTGCCGAAACTGTGGTCGGCGGGCGTGCTGCCACCGCCCGATCTCGACGAAGACCGGCTGTTTCGGCAGGCAAGGCGTGCGGCGAAGCTGGACGATTTTGGGCCGGACGACGGCTGGCGCGACAATCTTTCGGTGCTGCTCTGCGCGCTCCGAGACGCGCCGATGAACGCCGTCGGGCGCACCATCGCGCACGGCAGCATCCTGAAAGTGCTCGTCGACCGCCTCCGCGCCGAGGCGCTGCTTACCGCGCATCCCGAAATCCGCGCGCGGCCGCTCGCGCCGCCGCTCGTCATCTGCGGCCACATGCGCTCCGGCACCACGCGGCTGCAGCGCCTGCTCGCCTGCGACGACCGCTTCGCGCACCTCCGGCTTTATGAAACGCTGAGCCCGGTACCAAGGCCGCACGCCGGGCACGATCCGCGTGTCCGCTGGGCAGGTTTGGGCTTGCGTTTCCTCAACTGGGTGAACCCCGGCAATGCCGCCGCGCATCCCACCGGGCCGATGGAGCCTGACGAGGAGACGGGGCTGCTGGAGCATAGTTTCTGGGGCGCGCAGATTGAGGCGCAGCGCCGCATCCCGGCGTTCGCCCGGCACTGCGAGAGCGCGGACGCCCTCCCCGTCTACCGCCGCTTCGCCGACCTGCTGCGCCTGGCCGGGTGGTTTCGCGGCAGCGACCCGAAGCTCCCATGGCTTCTGAAGTCTCCACAATATCTACAAGACTTGACTGCACTTTCGGAAGTTTTTCCGGATGCGCGCTTCATCTTCATGACGCGCGAGGCAAACGCGCTTGTGGCGTCGGGCTGTTCGCTCGTGTGGAACCAGATGGTGGTGCAGTCGGACGTGGTCGACCCGGCATGGATCGGCCGCGAATGGCTGTACAAGACCGCGCTCCGGCAGACCCGCGCTGATGCGTTCCGCGCGACGCTTGCCGATACGCGCGCCTTCGCGCTCGACTTCGCTGACATGGAACGGGACTGGCGCGGCAGCGTGCGCCGCCTTTACGACTGGCTCGGCCTGCCGTTTGGAGACGCACTGATGGCGCGGATGGAGGCGTATATGGCGCGCGAACGCCGCCATATCGGGCATCGCTACCGGCTCGCCGACTTTGGCCTTACGCCGGAGGCGGTGACGGCGGCGCTGGCGGCGTCCAGTCCGGCGTATCGCCCTTCTTCCACAGCGGCGGACGCGGCGGCAACGGCGTCGTGAGGTGGGCCGAAAGGAAGGCGCCGAACACGAAGCGCAGCTTTTCGGCGATCGACGTACCCTGCCGGTGATCCCACGCCGCAGGCCCCGCCGCACGGACCTTGTCTCCGATCGCGGCATAGATATCGGCGGCGGAGAGCACGGCCCGGCCTGAACGCCGGGGCAGACGACGCGCGCCCTCGCGCGCCGACACATAATAGGCATCCGCAAGATCGAGCAGCCGTCGGACAATGCCGAAGAGCGCGCCGCGATGTTCGGGACGCACATGATCGCCCGGCGGGATACCCGCATCGGCAAGCCAGTCTTCGGGCAGGTAACAGCGCCCAAGCGCGGCATCGTCGAACACGTCGCGCGCGATGTTCGTAAGCTGGAAGGCAATGCCAAGGTCGGCTGCACGGATCAGCAGATCGCGGTTTTCGGGGGCGATGCCCATCACGACGGCCATCATTTCGCCGACGACGCCGGCGACATGGTGGCAATAATCGAGCGTATCTTCGATGTGGTGGAAGCGGCGCTCGTGCACGTCCATCGCGTAGCCGGCCAGGTGCGCGAGCGGATAGGCGTCCGGCATTCGCGTTTCGTAAGCGACCACAGAGATTGCGCCGAATGCACTGATATCGCTTTTCTTTTCTGCAAGCGCAGCGAGCGTCTTCTGATTCAGTTCGGCAAGTCGCGCCGTAACGTCCGCATCTGTGGCCACACGGCCCTGCCCGCCTTCCTGCCCGTCGATCACGTCGTCACAGTGGCGGCACCACGCGTAAAGCAGCCAGGCGCGTCGCCGGGTTTCCGGGTCGAACAGCCTCGAGGCAAGCGCAAAGCTGCGCGATCCGCGCGCGATGCTGTGTTTCGCCCAGCGGGTCAGTTCATCCATTGGAAAGGTCGGCGAGCATCAGCCGGGCGGTCGCCTTCGCCGAGCCGACCACGCCCGGAATCCCGGCGCCGGGATGCGTGCCCGCGCCTACGAAATAGAGGTTCGGGATCACATCATCCCGGTTGTGCACGCGGAACCATGCGCTCTGCCAGAGCACCGGTTCGAGACTGAACGCCGAACCGAGGTGCGCCTTCAGTTCGGTTCTGAAATCCTGCGGCGTAAACCAGCTTTTGACCTCGATATTTTCGAGAAGTCCGGGAAGCACATACGCGTCGAGCGAGCGAAGAATGCGATCGGCATATTCCGGGGCGAGACTGTCCCAATCGCCGTCATACTTGCCGAGGTGCGGCACCGGCGACAGCACGTAAAAGCTGCTGCACCCCGGCGGCGACAGACCCGGATCGGAAGCGGTCGGATGGTGCAGGTAGAGCGAGAAATCGTCGGCGAGACCACCGCCGCCGTAAATCTCATCAAGCAGCGCGCGGTAACGCGGACCGAACAGGATGTTGTGGTGGGGCACGTCCGGCCATGTGCCTTTCGCGCCAAAATAGACAACGAACAGCGACGGCGAAAACCGCTTTCGTTTCAGCGATTTCGCTGCCGATTTTCCGCGCGCGGTTGCACCCAGAAGATCGGCGTAGGTGTGCACGATGTCGCCGTTGGAGGCGACCGCATCGAACACGTGGCGCTCGCCGCCCGCGACAAGGCCGGTCACCCGGTCCCCTGCAGTTTCGATCGCCGTGACGGGCAGCCCCAGCTTCACCGTGCCGCCCAGATCCTCGAACAGTCGAACGAGACCGCGTACCAGGGCGTGCGTGCCACCGCGGGGAAACCATACGCCCCACTTCTTCTCCAGCGCATGAATAAGTGCGTATATCGAGCTGGTATTAAATGGATTTCCGCCCACAAGAAGCGTGTGGAAGCTGAACGCCTCGCGCAGTTTCGGGTGGCGGATGTGGCTCGCGACGACCGAATAGACCGAGCGCCATGCGCCGTAGCGCATGAGTTGCGGCGCAGCGGCGAGCATCGACCGGAAATCCAGAAACGCTTCATGGCCGAGCTTCTCGTAGCCCTCGTGGAAAACGCCTTCAGAATAAGCGAAGAATCTACGGTAGCCCTCGACATCCTCGGGCGAGAGCGCGGCGATTTCGGCGGAGAGCCGCGCGTCGTCTCCCGTGTAGTTGAAGGTCGTGCCGTCCGGCCAATGCAGGCGGTAGAACGGCTCGACCGGCATCAGGTCGACGTAGTCAGCAAGGCGGCGCCCCGAGAGTGCGAACAGCTCCTCAAGGCAGGTTGGATCGGTGACAACGGTAGGACCGGCATCGAACGTGTAGCCCCCCTCCTCGTAAACATAGGCCCGCCCGCCCGGCTTTTCGCGCGCTTCGAACAGCGTGACGTCATGCCCTGCGGATTGCAGGCGCACCGCAAGCGCAAGCCCGCCGAAGCCGCTGCCGATGACTGCAATTTTCGCCATGGCCGCGCCTAGTCCACTCCAAGCATTACCGCAAGCGCCCGCCCTACAGGGACCGGCGGGCGACCCGCAAGGATGCGCAGCTTGTCGGCGCGCGTCGAACTGCCCGCATAGAGGCGCGCGACGAGCGCTTCCGGCAGCCGGTAGAAATGCTGAAGCACGCGGTAGCGCGCGGGCGGATCGGCCGCGCGGAACAACATGCGCGCGAGCATCCGGTAATAACGGCGGCCGTGCCACGTGCGCGTCGCGTGCGAACGCATGGCATTGTAGACGAGATCGGGATCGAACCGCGGCAGACCAGCGAGAAGATCGGCGGTGCGCACCGCATCGGGGAAGCTGTAGCCGGTGAGCGGATGGAAAAGCCCCGCCCGCATCCCGAGGCGCGCGACGTCCGGCGTCCCTGCATCCCAAAGCGCCTCGATGTTCCCGCCAAGCGCCAGCGGCAGCACGCCCTGTTCGCTCCTGACGACACCGTGCGGCCCGAGCCCGGCACCAAGTGCCCAGTCCCCAATGCGCGCCTTCACCGTCTCCACGTCGAGATCGGGGCTGTCGCTGTAGTACGTATCCTCGATGAGCAGGCGGCGCTCGTCCCACGGCAGCACGTAGACGAAGCGGTAGCCTTCCGCCTGATCAACGGTGGCGTCCATGATGAGCGGCGCTTCAATGCCGTGCGGGCGAAGTGTCTCGATCTCAAGGCCGACGAACTTCTGCCACGCAAGCTCCAGCGCTGTCGTCGGCGCATGGCCGCGCCCGTCGATGACGACGCGCGCGCCGAGCCGCTCGCCTGTTTCAAGCGTCACGCTGGTCGCATCCAGGCTACGGACCTTGCGGCCGAAGAGCAGGCAATCGGCAGGCATGGCGGCACGAACAGCGGCGTCGAGGTTCGCCGAGCGCGCGCTCGCATAGCCGTGGTGCAGTGTGCGGCTGAATGCCGGGAAGCGAACGTCGTAGCGCGGCCAGCGTGCGACATAGAGCGGCGCTGTCCATTCGCGCTGCGCGGGCGTCATGTCACTGTCGAAGGAAGACCAGATGTGATCGCCGCCGATCCGGCTTTCCGCCTCCACGATCGCAACGCGAAGCTCCGGTCGCCGCGTGGCAAGCCTTAGCCCCGCAAGCCCCGATGCCAGGCCCCCGCCCGCCAGGATCACGTCAAAATCCATGCCCCATCAGGTGTAGCGGGTCGGCGCACAATTGCCACCGGATTTGCATGACCGAGGGCCACGCGGCTGATAGAAGGCGCGCGTGGTCGAAGCCCTCATCACCGTCGCCGCGATGATCCTGATCGTCGCCGCCCGCTATCTGGCGGTTTCAGGCGCGTTTGCGTGGCTTTCGGGGCGCGTGCGGCCCGGCATCTACGCGGGCGCGCGAATGGCGCGGCAGATCCGCAGCGAGATCGGCTGGTCGCTGACCGCCGCGGCGATCTATGCGGTGCCGGCGGGGCTTGCGGTCTATGCGTGGCAGGCGCACGGCTGGACACGGATTTACACCGATCCGGGCGCATTCGGCTGGTGGTGGCTTCCGGGCAGCGTGCTTGCATATCTCCTCGTTCACGACACGTATTTCTACTGGACGCACCGCTGGATGCACGCGCCGCGCCTGTTCACGCGTATTCACAAGGTGCACCACGACAGCCGTCCGCCGACCGCATGGGCCGCGATGAGCTTTCATCCGTGGGAATCCCTGATCGGCGCGGCGCTGATCCCGGCGTTTACGTTCATCATTCCCATTCATGTCGCGGCGCTCGGCCTCGTGCTGACGGTGATGACCTTTTTCGGCGTCACCAATCACATGGGATGGGAGCTGTTTCCGCGCAGGCTGGTTAAGGGGCTGTTCGGGAAACTGGTGATAACCGCGTCGCACCATCACCGGCATCATCAGGATTATCGCTGCAACTACGGGCTCTACTTCCGGCATTGGGACAGGTTTTGCCGGACGGACAGCGGCCTTGGAGATTTCGATGTTGAAACGCGTGCTCATCACGGCGACGTGCCTGCTGCTTCTCGGCGCGGCGGCGCCACAGGCCTCGCTGCACCTGACGTTTGAAGGGCTGCGTTCGCAGAAGGGCAGCATCCGTCTGTGCCTTTGGCACGATGCCACAGGCTACCCGGATTGCACGCGCGGCACCGGTGCGACGAAGGAAAGCGTGTCTGCCGCGAATCCCGTACTTGACATCACGGGGCTTCCGCCGGGCGACTACGCCATCTCGGCGATCCACGATGAGAACGACAACAAGAAGCTCGACAAGAGCTTTATCGGTATGCCGACGGAGGGCGTCGCGTTCTCGAACAACGCGAAGGTCAGCTTCGGCCCGCCGAAGTTCGAGAAGGTGCGCTTCCATGTGGAAGGCGAGACGACGCAGACGCTGCGTATGCGTTATTTCCTTTGAAACCGTTACGCCTTAACGGACCCGCATGAAGTTCGAACGCAGCGAAGAGAACGTCGGCAACCGCGTCTTCAAGGGCGCGCTGTTCCTTGCCGGCGCGCGCTTCGTGCTCCGCCTGTTTTCGATGGTGAACCTCGTCGTGCTCGGCCGCCTGCTCGCGCCCGCCGACTACGGCGTCGCCAGCCTCGCCATCGTCGTGATCGGCTTCGTGCAGGTGCTTTCCGACATGCGCGTGAACAGCGCACTTATCGCACTGCGCGATATCGATACGCACCATATCGATACCGGCTTCACCATGAACTTCCTGCGCGGTGCGCTGATCGCCGCCATCCTGTTCATCTTCGCGGGTCCGATCGCGAACTACATGAACGAACCGAAGCTGGAGGATGTGCTGCGCGTGATCTGCGTGGTGCTAATCTTCGACGGCGCCCGCAACCCGGCGTTCATGATGTACCAGCGGAACATCGACTTTTCGAAGGAGTTCAACCGCCGCGTCGCCTCCACGATCTTCGGGTCGCTCGCCGCCATCGTGGTCGCGGTCGCCACCGAAAGCTACTGGGCGATCGTGGCGGGCACACTTGCGGGCCGCTTCACCGAAATGGTGCTGAGCTACTGGCGCATCCCCTATCAGCCGCGCGTCAGCTTCCGCGAATGGCGCACGTTCCTGGGCTTCGGCGGCTGGCTGACGATGTCGGGCATCATCTCCCACTTCACCCAGATCGCGCCGCAGTTCCTGATCGGCAAATACATGGGCGCCGCCCAGCTCGGCTATTTCACCATCGGCCGCGACGTCTCCCAGGTGGCGACGCGCGAGCTGGCGACGCCGATCAGCCAGGCGATCACCCCCGGCCTTTCCGCCATCGCGCACAACAACGAGCGCCTGCGCGGTGCATACCGCAAGGCGCAGTCCGTGATTCTGGGCATTGCGCTCCCGATCGGCGTCGGCACCGCGCTGATGGCGAACGAGATGATCGCGATCCTCGTGGGCACCAAATGGCTCCCCTCGTCAGAGGTCGTGGTCCTCCTCGCCCCCACCCTCGCCTTTACCATGATCACCTCCGCCACGGACGGGCTTGCGATGGCGAAGCGGGCGACGCGCGCGATGTTCAACCGCGCCGTCCTCGTCGCTGCGATCGCCCTTCCCGTCTACGGCCTTGCCGTCTGGCAGGGCACGTTCATCACCGTGATCTATGCGCTCGTGTTCCGCCTTCTGCTGCAGACCGCCGTGAACATGTATTTCGCCAAGACGCTGATCGGCGATTCGTTCTTCTCGCCGTTCACCGCAAGCTGGCGCAGCCTCCTTGCCGCCGCCGCCATGGCCGGCGCGGTGCTCGCCGTGCCCGCGCCGTTCGCACCGGGGGACGCGGAATATCTCGTCCTGCTCGAAATGATGCCGCGCGTTGTCCTCGGCGCGGTCACGTACGTCCTCGCGCACTTTGTTTTGTGGCGGCTCGCGGGCCGCCCGGACGGGTTCGAGGCGAAGATGCTGGAGGTTTCCGGCATCGCGCTCGGCAAGCTCCGCCGCTTTCGCCGCACGGCGAATTGACAGGCGCGCGCGAAGCCCTCAGAGTCCGCCACAGCATTCGTTCCAAGGGGTACCCGGTGGTCGCCGGGCTGAGATCGCCGCGCGAGCGGGGGAACCCTTCGAACCTGACCCGGGTCGTGCCGGCGTAGGGATCGGAACCGCAGTCGCCCAAGGCTGGGCGCGCTGCCACTGCCATATCCCCGCGCCAGTCCGCCCCATGAGACGGAGCACGACATATGGCCGACATCCCCGCCCGCACCGAAATCGGCGTCACCACCGGACCCATCCGGGGCAGCCGCAAGATCTACGTCGGCCCCCACAAGGTCGCGATGCGTGAGATCGACCTCGAGCCGACCTCGGGCGAGCCGTCCGTGCGCGTCTACGACACCTCCGGCCCCTACACCGATCCCAGCGCCCGCATCGAGATCAACGCCGGCCTCCCCGCGATCCGCCGCGACTGGATCGTCGGGCGCGGCGACGTGGAAAGCTACGACGCCCGCGAACTCCGCCCCGAAGACAACGGCCAGCTCGGCCCGGACCGCTCCGGCGGCGTGCAGCCCTTCCCCAACGTCATCAAACGGCCGCTTCGCGCCAAGGCGGGCATGAACGTCAGCCAGATGCACTATGCCCGGCGCGGCATCATCACGCCCGAGATGGAATATGTCGCCGAGCGCGAAAACCTCGGCCGCGCGCGCCTGAAGGACTACGTCCGCGACGGGCAGGACTTCGGCGCCGCCATCCCCGATTACGTCACCCCCGAGTTCGTGCGCGACGAGATCGCGCGCGGCCGCGCCATCATCCCGAACAACATCAACCACCCGGAATCGGAGCCGATGGCCATCGGCCGCAACTTCCTGGTGAAGATCAACGCCAACATCGGCAACTCCGCCGTCGCCAGCAATGTGGCGAACGAGGTGGACAAGATGGTCTGGTCGATCCGCTGGGGCGCGGACACGGTGATGGACCTTTCGACGGGCCGCAACATCCACGACACGCGCGAATGGATCATCCGCAACAGCCCCGTCCCCATCGGCACCGTGCCGATCTATCAGGCGCTCGAAAAGGTCGGCGGCATCGCCGAAGACCTGACGTGGGAGATCTTCCGCGACACGCTGATCGAGCAGGCCGAACAGGGCGTCGACTATTTCACCATCCACGCGGGCGTGCGCCTGCCCTACGTCCCCCTCGCCGCCAAGCGTATGACCGGCATCGTGTCGCGCGGCGGCAGCATCATGGCGAAATGGTGCCTCGCGCATCACAAGGAATCGTTCCTCTACGAACGCTTCGACGAGATTACCGAGATCATGAAGGCGTATGACGTCGCCTACTCCCTCGGCGACGGCCTGCGCCCCGGCAGCATCTACGACGCGAACGACGAGGCGCAGTTCGCCGAGCTCTACACGCTCGGCGAACTGACCAAGCGCGCGTGGGCGCAGGATGTGCAGGTGATGATCGAAGGCCCCGGCCACGTGCCGATGCACAAGATCAAGGAGAATATGGAGAAGCAGCTCGAAGCCTGCGGCGAAGCCCCCTTCTACACGCTCGGGCCGCTCACCACAGACATCGCGCCCGGCTACGACCATATCACCAGCGCCATCGGCGCCGCGCAGATCGGCTGGTACGGCACCGCGATGCTTTGCTACGTGACGCCGAAGGAGCACCTCGGCTTGCCCGACCGGGACGACGTGAAGGTCGGCGTCGTCACCTACAAGCTCGCCGCCCACGCCGCCGACCTTGCCAAAGGCCACCCCGCCGCACAGGTCCGTGACGATGCGCTGTCAAAGGCCCGCTTCGAGTTCCGCTGGCGCGACCAGTTCAACCTGTCGCTCGATCCCGACACGGCGGAGCAATACCACGACCAGACGCTCCCGGCGGAAGGCGCCAAGTCGGCGCATTTCTGCAGCATGTGCGGCCCGAAGTTCTGCTCCATGAAGATCAGCCAGGAAGTCCGTGACTTCGCGAAGCTTCAAAATCAGGAAAGCGCGGGCTTCATCGCAGCAGAAGAAGCCGAAAAGGGCATGGCGGAAATGAGCCAGGTCTATGAGGATACTGGCCGCGAGCTCTATATGGGCGCGGGTGATCGGGAGCATGATTGACACCCCCAACTCGCCTCACAAAAGGCCAAGTTGTTGATGATTACAAATGGAACAGTCTCGACTTGATGAACGAGAATTTGGCGCTACGCTCCTGCTACATTTCGGAGGAGCAGAAGCACAATGCCACCCTTCATGGTTTCGACTGGGCTTATCCCAAAGATATTTTCTAGAATTCAGGAAGCCAAAGAGCCTGAAGACAGATATACGCAAAACTTCCAAGAAATAGTTCTTGGCTATGGCAGCGGCCAAGCCAAGACATTTATTCCTTTCCTAAAGCGGATGGGCTTCCTCGAGCCGGACGGACGCCCGACCGCCATTTACAAGCAATTTCGAAACCCGGATACTGCCGGGCCCGCTATGGCAAAGGCTATGAGGATCGGTTTCAAAGAAATCTTTGACCGAAACGAATACGCTCAAGACCTCTCTGACGAGAAGCTCCGGAACTTGCTTGTCGAAATGACTGGAAAGGACAAGGCATCTTCCACCGTTCAAAAGATCGCCGCCACATTTAAGTCATGCAAATCCCTTGCAGATTGAGGGCCGATCGCTCATTGCAAGCCATTGGCTGAGGACGAAGTACTTCGACTTCATTTGAGTTTGCGACATTGGTTCAGGTCGATGGGGGAATAATGGACAAAGCAATAAAGAAGGGCGTAAAATGGCTCTTCGGCATTTCACTGGGCTTTATTCTGTTGCTGGCGATTGCCGGCATAATCCTGCCGGAAACCTTTAAATCGCTGGGAACCTGGGGAGACTTCTTTGGCGGCGTCGCAAACCCTCTTCTAACCTTCCTAACATTTATAGCCGTTCTCGTAACCGTGTGGCTTCAGCACGAAGAGCTAGGATTAAGTAGAAAAGAACTTTCTAGATCAGCCGACGCCCTAGAAAGGCAAATAGAATCCTTGCACAAGCAAAATTTTGAAAATACGTTTTTTCAGATGCTATCCATACACAATGACATAGTGAATTCTATTGACCTTGCATCATCAGGAAAGCCTAATCAGTATGGAAGAGATTGCTTTTCTACGTTCTACACTAGACTAACTAAACTGTTTCGCGATGAAGAAAAAAGAAAACAACTTCTGTCAACAACATGCTTCCCAGAGCTTATACGAATTTCTGGAGAGATCATCAGCCAGAGCTCGGACACTATTACAGATATCTATTCAGGCTTGTTCTATTCGTAAAAAACTCGGAGATGGGATCAGATCTCTACATGAATCTATTGAGAGCTCAGCTATCTGATCAAGAGCTCTTGTTATTATTTTATAACGGCCTTTCCCCGAGTGGGGCCGCATTCAAACCGTTAATAGAAGAATGGGCCCTATTGGACAACATGCCCGTTATAAAGCTGCTCGATAAATCGCACTCGTCCCTTTACGAGAATTCGGCATTTGATAGCCAAACAGCAAGAGCCTTACGCTTGGAGAATGGGATAGGCTAACTCTCAAACCCCCACACCATGCTACGCTCCCACCCATGCGCGCCCGGAACCCGCTCTACGTCATGGCCAAGCCGCCGCCGGAGGTGCAGGCGGCGATCGCCGCGTTGCCGCGCAACGACCCCGGGCGCGGCCCCGACCTGCTCCATGTCACGCTCATCTCGCTCTACGACCTGCATTATGCACCGCCGGAGTGGCTGCCCGCGACCATCGCCGCGCTGGACAGCTTCGCCGCGGCGCCCTTTCCGCTCTACTTCGACCGGATCGAGAACCGCAAGGCGGTGACGCTGCGCACGCGCGATCCGCTGGCCGAGGCGCGGACGTTCCAGAAGGCGTTGGTCGACCATCTACTGCGCGAAAAGGCGCCGATCATGGACGGCACCACCCCCGAACCACACATCACGATCAACTATCGCGGCGACCGCCTGAACGCCCAGAAGATGCCGCCGATCGGCTGGACGGTCGACGAAATCATCCTGATGGAAAGCATCGTCGGCAAGACCACCCATGTCGAACACGGCCGGTGGTGGCTCCGCGGGGGCGCACCCTGAAAGCTACGGGTCCGTTTGCACCCCCACGCCAGCTCTGATGGTCGCTCCCATCGCCGGTACGAGCATGAGCAGAACGGCCTATCGTTAAAAGAGGAATCCCGGGCGGAATGGCGCGCGCTTATAACACGCTGAAGCTTACCATCGCACAATGCCGGGGCTGCTGCCGCACCTCAGAGGCTTGAACGGCAGTGTCGCTGCCCCGATCTATTCTGAGGCCATGGGAAAAACCGCCAACCACCTGACACCCTCCCCTGCCCGCGATCACGCTTTCCCGCCCGTGGCGGATGCACGGACGCGGCTGCTTGTGCTCGGCAGCCTGCCGGGGCGAGCGTCGCTCGCGGCGCAGGAATATTACGCCAATCCGGGAAACGGCTTCTGGCGGCTGATGGGTGCGGTGACGGGTGTGGACCTTCCCGCGCTGTCCTATGCGGCGCGGCTGGAGGCGCTGCTGGCGCGTGGTATCGGGCTGTGGGACGTGATCGCGCACGCGCAGCGTTCGGGAAGCCTCGACAGCGCCATTCGCGATCCCGCCGCGCGCGACCTCGCCGCGATGGCGGACGCGCTGCCGGCGCTGGAGACGATCGCCTTCAACGGACGCACCGCCGAGCGGATCGGGCTGCGCCAGCTGGGTGAGGACGCGGCGCGCTGGCGCGTGCTGACGCTGCTATCGAGCAGCGGCGCCTGCGCCGTGCGCGCGGCGGTAAAACAGGCGGACTGGATGCGCCTGCGCGCGTGTCTCGCGCCGCCGCTCAGCTCTTGAGCGTAACGAGCCCGCCCGGCTTGTTCGATGGCTGCGAGACGTTGGTCTTCTTGGGCTTTTCCGCCTTGGGTTTGCGGGCTTCCTTGTTCGACTTCATCTGACCCTTGGCCATTGCCGTATCCTTGTTTCGCCGGAGCGGATGCTCCGCAGCCGTCCTTAGCCGTATTCACCTACGGATGCGCCGGAAATCGGCAGAACCGGATGGCGCTTCGTGCGTTGTATTGACGGGGTTGTAGTCGTTCCTCTTTTGTTCTATTTAAGGAACAGAATGCAGGTTCGACGGAACGGATGAGAGGCGTGTCATGCAAAACGTCGTTTTCCATCGCTATTTCCTCGCGCTGCGGCCGCCGTCGCTGCTCGCGACCACGCTCGGGCTGATGGGGCCGGTCTACCGGCTCGCCGGAACCCGGCTCCCCGCCGAGCGGCTGCACATCACGCTCGCGATGATCGGCGGCACCTATGAAACGCCGCAGCCGCGGCTCGTTGAACGCATCGGCGAGGCGCTGCACGACGTCGCTCTCCCCGCGCAACGCCCCGTACTCGATCAGCTGGTGCGCGCGAACGACCGCGCGCTGCTCACCGCATCGGAGCCGCTGACGTTCATCGAGAGCTTCCGGCACGATCTCGTGCAGCGCCTTGCCGAGGCGGGTGTCGCGGCAGACGTACCGGCGTCGCCCCCGCACATGACCCTCGCGCACGGCCACCAGTGGCGCACAGGGACGGAGGCGGTCGATCCGATCAGCTGGCGCGCGGACGAGCTTGTGCTCATCGAAAGCCATGTCGGCGCGGGGCGCCACGTTACGCACGGATCGTGGTCGCTCGGCGAGGTTACGGAGAAGGTGCAACTTCCGCTGCCATTCGCCTGGGCCGCGTGAGCCTGTGAGCGGGGGACGGATACGCGTCGGCATTGGCGGCTGGACCTACGCGCCGTGGCGCGGGACGTTCTACCCGCAGGGCCTCGCGCAGGCGCGGGAGCTTGAATATGCCGCCGCACGGCTCGGCGCGATCGAGATCAACGGCACCTTTTACAGCAGCTTCAAGCCTGCGAGTTTCGCGAAGTGGGCAGAGGCCGCGCCCGAAGGCTTCCTGTTCAGCGTGAAGGCGTCGCGCTTTACCACGGTCCGCAAAAAGCTGGGCGACGGCGCGGAGTCGGTCGCGAAGTTTCTGGGGCAAGGTCTTGACGCGCTCGAAGAGAAGCTCGGCCCTATCCTCTGGCAGTTCCCGCACACCAAGGCGTTCGACGCGGAAGACTTCGCGGGTTTCCTGAAGCTGCTGCCCGCGAAGATCGGGTCGCGCCCCCTGCGCCATGCGCTGGAGGTCCGCCATGCGAGCTTCGAGGATGCCGCGTTCGTGCGCCTCGCGAAGGATGCAGGCGCGGCGATCGTCTACGCCGACAAGGCCGGCTACCCGACGATCGACGAGGCCACCGCCGATTTCGCCTACGCCCGCCTGCAGCGCGCAGAGGAGGACGTGCCCACCGGCTACACCCCCGCCGCGCTCGATGATTGGGCCGCCAAGGCGCGCGGCTGGGCGAAGCGTGGCGACACGTTCGTGTTCATGATCAACGGCGCCAAGCTCCGCGCGCCCGCAGCGGCCCAAGCGCTGATCGCGCGGCTTTAGCGCTTTTTCACGAACTCTGCGCGCAGGACGAGGCCTTTGATACCCTCGAACCGGCAGTCAATTTCCTGTGGGTCGCCAGTGAGGCGGATGGATTTGATCACCGTGCCGACCTTCAGCGTCTGCCCCGCGCCCTTCACCTTCAGATCCTTGATGAGCGTCACGCTGTCCCCGTCCGCGAGCAGGTTGCCCGCCGCGTCGCGCACTTCCACCACGGACCGCGCGGCAGCTTCAGCGGCGCTGATCCACTCGCCGGTTTCCTCGTCGTACACGTATTCTTCGTCGGCCATTCATCTTCCTTGTCGTCGCACACCAGGGCGGTTCGCCTTCCTCCCTGCCCCGCTTCACCGCATGGAGCAATGCACACGGAAGAAAATACCGCTAAATCATACCATGGGGAGGGAGAGAGAGTGGCGATGACTTACGTGGATGGTTTCGTGCTCGCTGTGCCGCAGGATCGGCTGGAAGATTACCGCAAGCTCGCCGAACTGGCGGGCACGGTGTGGATGGACCATGGCGCGCTTTCCTATGTCGAGTGCGTCGCCGACGATGTGCCGTACGGCGAGTTGACGTCGTTTCCTCGCGCGGTGCAGGCAAAGGACGGCGAGGTCGTGGTGTTTTCGTGGATCACTTACCCGTCACGCGAGGCACGGGATGCGATCAACGCCAGGGTCATCGCCGACGAACGCATGAAGCATGACCACGAGAACGCCCCGTTCGACGGAAAGCGCCTGATCTACGGTGGATTCAAGACGTTCCTGAGCTTCTGAAGCCTACTTTGTGCCCTTGGCCTTCGCGCCCGCGTGCGCGGCGTGCCACGATTTCACTGCGGCCAACGTGCCTGTGATATGGCCCTTGGGCGCCATTTCCGAATGCACGAAGATGATCTTGCCATCGGGCGCGATCACATAGGACGTGCGGTTCGAACGGCTGGGCATCATCGCCAGCGGCACGTCGTATTTGTCGATGAGCGCCTTGTCCGCGACGCCGACCGCGAACTTGTTGCGGCATTCCTTCACCGAGAATTCGTTGAGCTTTTCGATCGGATCGTTGGACATGCCGATCACCGTGGCGCCCATTTTCGCGAAGTCATCAGTCGCTTCGGCAAAGGCATTGGCCTCGACCGTGCAGCCCGGCGTGAAGGCCGCAGGGAAGAAATAGAGCACGACCGGGCCTTTCTTCAGCGCCGAAGCGAGCGCGAAATCGAACGGCTTCCCCGCGAGCGCCGCCTTGGTCGTGAACACGGGGGCCGTTGCCCCCACCGCGAGCGCGGCAAGCGCGGGACTGGCGAGGGCGATGGTGGCGGCCATGGTGGCGGCGGCAAGGCTGAACAGACGCATCGGGCAATCCTCCTAGGGGGAACTTTGACGCGCAGGCTAGGCCCAAATCACCCAGGCTCCAAGGCGCTTTTCGGTGCGCCGTGCGTTCATTCGGCATGAGACTGAAATATGGAGGCGCAGGATGTTCGTGGCGGCCTATTGGTGGAAAGTGAAACCCGGCAAGGAAGCGCAGTTCCGTGCGGCGTGGCGACGCGGCACCGAACTCATCCGCGAACACTACGGCAGCCTCGGTTCGCGGCTGCTCCGGGATTCGGAAGGCCGCTTCATCGGCGTGGCCGAGTGGCCCGACGAAGCAACCTGGCGCCGGGCCTATGACGCCAAGATGACGTACGACGACCCTGAAACGCGCGCGGCTTTCGTGGATGCGATTGAGGATGCGGCAGACGATCCGCTGCTGCTGATGGAGGTGACTGACGATCTGCTCGACCGCGCGGATGACAAGCCCGGTTGATCACTGCCATAATGGCGCAAGAGTTCTGAACGGGAGGGAAAGAGAAATGCGGACGCTGGTGATCCTGCTCGCCGGGTTTGTGGCCGTGGCCTGCGACAATGCAGCCCCGGCGGATCAGCCCAAGGTGGATGTCACGGACCCGAACAGCGTGGATGCGGCGGCAGGCGGCACGACGCCGGAAGCCGACATCGAAACCGCTTCGCCGGCACCGGCGGAGGGCGGCGCACCCGGAGCCGATCTGGCCGCGTACGCCGGCAAGTACCCGTTCGACAAGGTGAACGACCTTGCCTTCTTTGATCATCCCACAGTGAAGGCCGCCGTTGCCGAGGCCATTCCAGACAAGACGGTTCTGGCATGGGTGATGGGCGAAAAAGGTGGGCCTTCAGCCCCGATCGAGATGAAAAACGGCAAGGTCATGTCATGGGCGTGCGAGCAGCACAATTGCGGCGACCACCAGTGGACCGTGCTGATCGACTCCACCGGAACGAATGCCGAGGTCTGCTATCAGGATGCCGCCGCACTTCCCGGCAAGACACGCTGGTATCGCGCAGGGGCGGCGCCCGAGACGCGCGAGGGCACCTGTCAGCTCTGATCAGACGGGTTTGGCAACGCCCCTGACAATCAGGCCGCCGAGGAGCGGCGCGATCACTCCCGCGACCTGCATCCAGAACGGCACGCCCGGAATCGTGAAGCCGTTGTAGAGACACGCGGCGATGATCAACCCGGCGACGACCCAGACCGCGGGCACCCAGCGCGCGATCCGCACGGCGATGAAGCCGCCGATCAGCGTGGCGAGGAGCCAGCCCAGTGCCATGACGACTTTCGCTGTCATGGGCACCGCCGCGAAACCTTGCGCAGGCATTGACGCCGCATCAGGCACCAGCATCCGGCTCACGTAATCCATCACGCCGACGACCAGCATGGCGACAACAATGCCTGCGATCGTGCCCAATATCCTGCGCGCCATCGGATTGCCCTCCCACCGCGCGGGGAGAATAGCGCAATTCGGCGCGCGCGTCAGCGCTTCAGCACATAATAGAGGACATAGAGCCACGAGAAGAAGCCGTGAACGATCGCCCAGAGGATGGATTTGTGGAGGCTCCAGGAGATCGTGATCGCGAGCGCCGTGCCAAAGCCGATACCTGCCTTTGCGGTTGAAATCGTGACCGACAGCGTGTCCGCCATTGCTCGTCTCCACTGACCGTATTGCGGGGGTGAGGAATAGCGGCTGTCGATGTTCTTTACACCCTTGAAAGTAGGCCGTCCGGCTCGCCGCCGGAATGCGCCGTTTCCGTCATCTGGCATGGTCCATGCTTTGTCTCCCCCCGACCCTGGGGCCACCCTCGGCGGCATTCGGAACCGCGGCATACGACAACGAGAACAACGACCATCTCACCCGCTCCGACCGGCGATCACCCGCCGATGTGCCGACCGCGAACAGAACGGTGCTTGAAAAACGGGTCACGCTGCCAAAACGGGCGGCCTCGGTTTCATACCGGGGCCGCCCTATAAGCTCCCCACATTGCCGCGGCGCACTGGCAACAAAGATGCCGGTGGTGCATTGTCGCCCTCGGGCGCCCATCCCCCATATGCTGAGGGCGCCCTCGCCTTCGTTCGCACGTGAAAAGAGGGAGCCATCGCCATGACGACCGACCGTTTACCCGAAAATCAAAACTGGGTGGCCTCGACGGGCCTTTCGCGCCGGGGCGTGCTCATTGGCGGCACGTTTGCCGCCGGGTTCGCCGCCGCCGTGCAGCCTGTCGCCGCCAGCACGCTCAAGACCGATCTCAAGGGTCTCGACGAGCGGATGCTCTCGATCTCCGTGCAGCAGGGCCAGATGCCCGCCTACCGCGTGAAACCCGCAGGCAGCGGCCGCGCGCCGGTGATCCTGGTGGTGCACGAGATTTTCGGCGTCCACGAATGGATCAAGGACATCTGCCGCCGTCTCGCGCACGCAGGCTATTACGCAATCGCCCCCGATCTTTACGCGCGCTGGGGCGACGCCACGAAGGAGTCGGACATCCAGACACTGATCTCGGGCATCGTTTCGAAGGTGCCCGACGCGATCGTGATGGACGATCTCGATCGGGCTGCGGCATTCGCGGCGGCGGACGGCGGCGATTCTTCAAAGCTCGGCATCACCGGCTTCTGCTGGGGCGGACGCATCACGTGGCTCTACGCCGCCCGCAGCCCACGCGTGGACGCGGGCGTCGCGTGGTACGGGCGGCTGACGGGCGAGAACAAACCGCCGATCATTACCAGCCAGCCCATCGAGATCGCCGCGCGGCTGAAGGCGCCGGTGCTCGGGCTTTACGGCGGCAAGGACAAGGGCATCCCTGTTGCCGACGTGGATGCGATGAAGGCCGCGCTCGAAAAGGCGAAGTCGCCCTCGAAGATCATCCTCTACCCCGAAGCCGACCACGGCTTCCTCGCCGACTATCGCCCCAGCTACGACCCTGCGGCGGCAAAGGCCGCTTGGGGGGAGGCGCTCGGCTGGTTCAAGGCAAAGCTGAAATAGCTCAGCCGGAGATGTCGCGCCCGCGCGTTTCTGGAAGGTAGAAATACGTCACCAGCATTGCGACGGTGACGATGATGAAGGTGTACCAGAGACCGCCGAACACAGCGCCCGAGGATACGACGATATATTGCGAGACGAGCGGCAGCAGCCCGCCGAAGACGCCCGTGCCGATGTGGTAGGGCACCGACATGGACGTATAGCGGATGCGCGCGGGAAACAGCTCGACGAGCATGGCGGCGGCCGGGCCATAGGTCATGCCGGTAAGCAGCGTGAGCACCGCCGCGGCGAGGACGACAAGCCATCCCTGCCGCTCGCCGCTGTCCGAGCTTTCAGGATAGCCCGCCGCGCCGAGCGCCGTGCGGAAGGCTTCGGGCCGAAACCCCTGAATGCGCGCATCGGCGACACGGACCTCGACCTCCGCCACATCCTCGGGCGCGCGCGTATAGTTGACGCCGTTCGCCGCGAACCATTCCAGCGTTTCGGCGCAGGCGCCCTGCTGGCCGTCAGCGAAGGGATCGTAGCGGCACCCTTCGGGCGTGACGATGGTGACCGGGTGCGCGGTGATCGCGCGCTCCAGCGCCGGGTTCGCCGCCGCCGAGATCAGCCAGTAAAGCGGGAACAACAGCACGAGCGTAAGCGCGAAGCCGGTAAGGATCACAGGCTTGCGCCCGATCTTATCGGAGAGCCAGCCAAAGAAGATGAAGCTCGGCGCGCCGAGGACGACGGCGGCGCCGACGAGGAGGCGCGCGTCGGCCTCCGCCACTCTCGCCGCGCCCTGCAGGAAATAGAGCGTGTAGAACTGCGCGTTGTACCAGATCACCGTGAAGCCCGCGGCGATGCAGAGCGCGACAAGGATGCGGCCGAGATTGCCCTTCTCGCGGATGCTCTCGACAAAGGGGTTCGCTGCGGTCTTCCCCGCCGCCTTCATCGCGCGGAACACGGGGCTCTCGTTCAGCTTCATGCGAATCCAGATCGAGATCGCGAGCAGGATAAGCGAGGCAAGGAACGGAATGCGCCAGCCCCACGCCTCGAAGGCTTCCTTGCCGATAATCGCTGTCGTGGAGACGACGACGATGATCGACAGCAGGAAACCGCCGACCACGGCGATCTGAATCCAGCTCGTATAGAACCCGCGCCGGTGCGCGGGCGCGTGCTCTGCCACGTAGACTGCCGCGCCGCCATATTCGCCGCCGAGCGCGAGGCCCTGCGCGAAGCGAAGCCCGACGAGGATCAGCGGCGCGGCAACGCCGATCTGCGCATAGGTCGGCAGCAGGCCAATCGCGGCGGTGGCAAGGCCCATGACGGTGATCGTCACGAGGAACGTGTATTTCCGCCCCACCTTGTCGCCGAGATAGCCGAACAGCACGGCACCGAGCGGGCGGACGAGGAAACCTACGGCAAAGGTTGCAAGGCTGAGCAGGAAGGCGAGCGTTTCGCTTTCCACCTGAAAGAACATGCGCCCGAGCAGCGCGGCGAGCGTGCCGTAGATAAAGAAATCATACCATTCGAAGACGGTACCAAGCGACGAGGCGAGGATCACCAGCCGGTCGCGTTTGACGTCGAATTCCTCTTCGGCGCGGTCGTCCGTCCCCATGTCCCCCCCAATGTTTTTCTCAGGTGCGCAGCGTCTCGTCGAAGCGGAAGGGTTCGCCGATGGCGGCACCGATGAGACCCGCATCCCACATCACGCGGCGGCCGCGGATGATCGTGCCGACGGGGCGCCCGGTGAGCGTAACGCCCTCGAACGGCGACCAGCCGCACTTGGATTGCAGCCAGTCGTTCTCGATCGTCCAGCGCGACTTGAGATCGACGATGCTGAAATCGGCGTCGAAGCCCGGCGCGATACGGCCCTTGGCGGTGAGGCCAAACAGGCGCACGGCACCCGCCGACGTAAGATCGACGACGCGCTCCAGCGTCACGCGCCCCGCCGCCAGATGATCGAGCAGCAGCGGCAGTAGCGTCTGCACGCCGGGCATCCCGCTCGGGCTCGCCGGATAGGGCTTCGCCTTCTCTTCCTTGGTGTGCGGCGCGTGGTCGGAGCCCCAAACATCGGGCACGCCCTGCCGGAGCCAGTGCCACAGCCCGTCGCGGTGCGCGCCCGAACGGATCGGCGGGTTCATCTGCGCATAGGTGCCGAGGCGCGGATAGGCCTCCTCCCCCGCCAGCGTCAGGTGCTGCGGCGTCACCTCGCAGCTCGCGATGTCCTTGTGCTGCGCTAGCAGTTCCAGTTCGGCGGGCGTGGTGACATGCAGCACATGAATGCGCCGCTTCGCCTCGCGCGCGAGGCCGAGCACGCGGCGCGTGGCGAGGATGGCCGACTCGTCGTCGCGCCAGACCGGATGGCTGGAGGGGTCACCCTCCACGCGCAGATCCTTGCGCGCCTGCATCCGGGGTTCGTCCTCGGCATGGATGGCGACGCGGCGGCGGCCCGATTTCAACACCTTGAGCAGCGTGGCATCGTCCTCCACCAGCAAACTGCCGGTAGAGGCGCCCATGAACACCTTCACGCCGCACGCGCCGGGGAGCATTTCAAGCTCGCGGAGCTTTTCCGCGTTCGCATCGGTCGCGCCCACGTAGAAGGCATGTTCGCACCACATGCGGCCCTTGGCGCGTGCCAGCTTGTCGGCGAGCGCTTCGGCAGTATCGGTATTCGGATTGGTGTTCGGCATTTCGAACACGCCCGTCACTCCGCCCATCACGGCGGCGCGGCTTCCCGATTCGAGGTCTTCCTTGTGCTCAAGGCCGGGCTCGCGGAAGTGGACCTGCGTATCGATGACGCCGGGCAGGACGGTGAGGCCCGTGCAGTCGATCACCTCGCCCGCATCCGCGAAAGACCCGAGCGCCGCGATGCTACGCCCGCGCACCCCCACATCGGTCTGGACAAGGCCCGCAGGCGTGAAGACGTGGCCGCCCTTCAGGACGAGATCGAAGCTCTGGCTCATGAACGCGATGCTATACCCCCTTGCACGTGGCGCACCAGTCCCTAGCTTCTTCTCATGATTGCATATCTTGATGATCGCAGCGTGCTCCTGGTCTCTGGCGAGGACGTGCGGGGGTTCCTGAACGGGCTTGTTACGAGCGACGTGTCTGAAACGGCGCTGACGCCGGAAACACCGGTGTGGGCGGGGCTGCTCACCGCCCAGGGCAAGTATATAGCGGACATGATCCTCTACGACGGCGGCGAGGCGGGCATCTTCATCGATGTCCACAAAAGCCGCGCCGACGATCTTGCAAAGAAGCTGAGGATGTACCGGCTGCGCCGCGCCATCGACATCGCGCCCTCGCAGCTTCGCGTCTTCGCGGGCTGGAAGGAACGCGCGCTCTCCCGTCCCCACGATCCCCGCCTCCCCGCGCTCGGCCACCGCTGGCTCGCGGCGGGCGGTTCGGTGGATGCAAGCGCGGCGGACTGGCACACATGGCGCATCGGGCTCGGCGTGCCCGACACGCCCGACTTTGAGATCGACAAGACCATGTGGCTGGAAACGAACGCCGCCGAGCTGAACGGGGTGAGTTTTTCGAAGGGCTGCTACGTCGGACAGGAAAACACCGCGCGTATGAACTGGCGCGCCAAGGTGAACAAGCGCTTCCTGCCGGTTATGCTGGCCGACCCGGTGGGCGAGAATCGCACGATCATGGCCGGAGACCGCGAGGCGGGCACGCTGCGCAGCTTCGCAGGCGCGCACGGTATCGCCTATCTGCGCGTGGAGTATGCCGACGCGCTGCTCACGCTCGACGGGCATCCGGTCAGCGTGGAATGGCCGGAATGGCTGCCGCGCCCGGCTGAGGGGGAGGACCGAGAATGACGAAGAAGAAGCCGCAGCGGATGCGCGACGATCGCAAGCTGCTGTTCATCCTCGGCGTCTGCGGGGTGCTGCTGGCCGCGATGTTCGTGCTGATGTCGAGCTAAGCGCGCGCTGACCCTCTCCCCGGCGGGGAGAGGGAGCGGGTGTTAGCCCAGCCGCGCCAGCGCTGCCCTGAGCCGCTCCGCCTCGGCAGACTTCTCCGCATGGTCCGCGCGCGCCTTCTCGACCGCTTCCGGCTTCGCCTTGTCGACAAACGCCGGATTGCCGAGACGCCCCGCGAGACTGTCGCGCTCCTTCTCCGCCGCCGCCGCGTTCTTTTCGAGACGCACGCGCTCGGCGGCAAGGTCGATGACGCCTTCGAGCGGCAGCACATAAGTCGCCTCGTCGACGACGATCTGCGCTGCGCCGCCCGCCGGGGCAGGTTCGTGCGAGATGCCCTCGATGCGGGCCAACCGCTCGACCATCGAGCGGTTGGTCTCAAGCCGCGCAACAGTGACCGGCGAGCAATCGCGCACGTGCAGAGGCAGCTTCGTGCCCGGGGGTACGCCAAGCTCGGTGCGGCTGGAGCGGATTTCGGAAACGAGCCGGATCAGCCAGTCGATCTCCGCCGAGGCGGTAGCATCGACCGCGCCGACCTCCACCCACTTCGCGGTGATGAGAT
Organism: uncultured Sphingosinicella sp.; assembly: GCF_963974575.1. Classification (NCBI taxonomy): domain Bacteria; kingdom Pseudomonadati; phylum Pseudomonadota; class Alphaproteobacteria; order Sphingomonadales; family Sphingosinicellaceae; genus Sphingosinicella; species uncultured Sphingosinicella sp. The sequence goes on from NZ_CAXBBQ010000002.1 coordinate 71,566, forward strand.
CGTGCCCGCCCCGGTCGCCGAGCGCGTGCCAGAGTTCTTCCGTCACAAACGGCATCACCGGGTGGAGCATGACCAGAATCTGATCGAGCGCCCAGCCCGCAACGGTACGCGTTTCGTCCGCGCCTTCCCCGCCTTCGGCGAGCACCGGCTTGATGAGTTCGAGATACCAGTCGCAGAAACGGCTCCACGTGAACTGGTAGATCGCGTCCGCATAGGCATCGAAGCGCAGCTCGGCCATCGCGGTTTCGAGCGCCTGCGCGGTCGCGGCAACCTCGGCGATGATCCAGCGGTTGACGGCGCGCGAGGCGGCGGGCGCCACAATGGCTCGCGAGGCTTCGATGCCGTTCGACTGGCAGAAACGCGCGGCGTTCCACAGCTTGGTCGCGAAGTTGCGGTAGCCCTCGACCCGGCGCTCGTCCATCTTCACGTCGCGGCCCTGGCTCTCCATCGCCGCCATGAAGAAGCGCAGCGCATCGGCGCCATATTTGTCGATGAGGCCGAGCGGATCGACGACATTGCCCTTCGACTTCGACATCTTCTGTCCGTCCGCCGCGCGGACGAGGCCATGCAGATAGAGCCGCTTCCACGGCACATCGCCCATGAAGTGCAAGCCCTGCATCGCCATGCGCGCATCCCAGAAGAACAGGATGTCGAAGCCCGAAATGCAGAGATCGTTCGGGTAATGCTTGTTCAGGAGCGGCGCGTCGGCATCGGGCCAGCCGAGCGTCGCGAACGGCCAGAGCGCGGACGAGAACCACGTGTCGAGGACGTCTTCGTCACGAGTGAGCTTCCTGTTGCCCGCGAGCGTCTGCGCTTCATCTTCAGTTTCCGCGACAAAGACGTTTCCGTCCTCGTCGAACCAAGCCGGAATCCGGTGCCCCCACCAGAGCTGGCGGGAGACACACCACGGCTGGATGTTTTCCATCCAATTGAAGAAGGTCTTTTCCCACGTCTTCGGGACGATCTCGATGGCGCCGCTGCGGACCGCTTCAATGGGCTTTTTCGCCAGTTCCTCGGCATTCACGTACCACTGGTCGGTGAGCCACGGCTCGATAACCACGCCGCCGCGATCGCCGAAGGGCGTCTGGATCGTGCGCGGTTCGGCGTCGTGCTGCGTTTCCTCGCCGTCTTTGTCCTTCGAGACATGCGGGATCAGGAAGCCCAGCCCCTTCAACTGCTCGACGACCAGCCCCCGCGCATCGAACCGGTCGAGGCCGAGATATTCGGGCGGAATACGGCCGTCCGCCGTCTGCACAACCTTCGCTTCGGCATCGAACATGTTGAGCATGTCGGCGGGCTTGATGCCGGCGCGCTTGCCGACCTCGAAGTCGTTGAAGTCGTGGCCGGGCGTGATCTTCACCGCGCCGGAGCCGAGTTCGGGGTCGGCGTGTTCGTCGGCGACGATGGGCACGAGGCGGTTCGAAAGCGGCAGTTTCACGTGCTTGCCGATGACAGCCTTGTAGCGCTCATCGTCGGGATGCACGGCCACCGCCATATCGGCGAGCATCGTTTCCGGGCGCGTCGTGGCCACCTCGATGTAATCGCGACCATCGACGAGCGTCGCGCCGTCCGCGAGCGGGTATTTGAAGCGCCAGAAGTGACCCTTCACCTCGCGCGTTTCGACCTCGAGGTCGGAAATCGCGGTTTTCAGCTTCGGGTCCCAGTTCACCAGCCGCTTGTCGCGGTAAATGAGGCCCTGATTGTAGAGGTCCACGAACACCTTCACGACCGCGCGCGTGAAGTGCGGGTCCATCGTGAACTGCTCGCGGCTCCAATCCATCGAGCAGCCGAGGCGGCGAAGCTGGCGCGTGATCTGGCCGCCGCTTTCGGCCTTCCAGTCCCACACCTTCGCGATGAAATCCTCGCGGCTGTAGTTGGTGCGCTTGTCCTGCTTTTCTTCAAGCTGGCGCTCCACCACCATCTGCGTGGCGATGCCGGCATGATCGGTGCCGACCACCCAGAGCGCATCCTTGCCGCGCAGCCGCTCGTAGCGGACGACGATGTCCTGCAGCGTGTTGTCGAGCGCGTGGCCGATATGGAGGCTGCCCGTGACGTTGGGCGGCGGGTTTACGATCGTGAACGGCGCCGCATCCGGGCGTTCGGGACGGAATTTCCCGTTCTCTTCCCAGTATTTGTACCAGCGGGCCTCGATTTCGCCCGGCGCGAAGGTTTTTTCGATCGTCATGTGCGTCCCTTTGCCAGCGATGCTGCGATGCGGCAAGCGGAGGGTCGCTACTTGCGTGTGATGCGGGCGATCTCGCGCGCGACCATCTGCTCGACGATCTCGGGGAGGTTGGCATCGAGCCAGGACTTCAGCATCGGCTGCAGCATCTCGCGGACGAGACCTTCGAGCGTTTCCGGCCCCGTCCCGTCGCCGTGCAAACGCATGGACGAGAGCGCCGAGAAACTTTCCGACGCTTTCGCCAGAACCTGTTCGGAAACCGTGGACTGCGCTGCTTCCGAAAGCTCCAGCACCGCTGACGGCTCGGCCTCGAACCGCGCGCCGGTGTCGTCCAGCGGTTCATCCTCGTCGTCGAAGTCGGGTTCCGGCTCCGGCTCGCGCACGCGCTCGCCGTCATCCTCCGCGATAATGCGGCGGATCGACGCGAGGATTTCCTCCATCGTGGGTTCGGGCTTGCCTGCCATATGTGCGATTTAGCGCCAATCGCCGGGCGTTGTCACGCGGCTACTGCTGGACACTCGGCGGAACCGGCGGTCCCATCGTGTCCGGCGCCCTCACCTGCGTCGTCACGGGCTGCCTGTCGCCAGGTGCCCAGTCCACCCAGTGCCGCTTCGCCTGCGCCGTATAGGCCTCTGGGCGATAGACCTCGACCGGCAGGTCAAGGTCGTCCGCCTCGGCGCGGCCCACAGTGGCGAGCAGCGCATACGCGGCCACGAACGCATCGCGCTCGGCACGCACGAGGGTGACGCGCGCGTCGAGCAACTCCTGCTCGGCATTCAGCACATCAAGGATATCGCGCGAGCCGACCTCGTTCTCGGCGCGCGTGCCTTCAAGCGCGAGTTCGTTGGCGCTGACCTGAATCTTGGCCGATTCGATCGTCGAGCGGGCACTTTGCAGGTTTTCCCAGGCCTGACGCGCGCTTTCGATCGTGTCACGTTCGGCGGAAAGCGCGTTCTGCTCGGCCTGCGAAAAGCGCGCCTGCGCCTCCCGGATGCGCGAACCCTGCACGCCCGCCTGGAAGATCGGCAGCGTCAGCGTCGCGCCGATGTTCTGCGTATAATCGATACCGCTGGTGCGTACGCCCGCGCCCGCAGCGGAAAGGCCGCGGAAGTTCGTGTAACCGACGCCGAAGGTCGCATCGACGCTCGGCAGGCGCGCGCCCTTCTGCACGCGAACGTCCTGACGCGCGGCTTCCTGCTCGGACTTCGCGGCGAGCATGAACGGGCTGTCGGCAAGCGCGAGGTCGATCGCCTGCTGCTGCGTGCCGGGAATGATCGGCGGCAGCTGCGGCTGCTCAAGGTTCTCAGGCGCGCGGCCCACGACGCGTTCGTAGGTCGCGCGCGCATTCGCAAGGTTGCCGAGTGCGGCGATGTTCTGGCTGCGCGCGAGCGCGAGGCGTGCATCGCTCTGTGCAACGTCCGTACGGGTCAGGTCGCCGACTTCGAAACGGTCGTTCGATGCCTGCAACTGGCGTTCCAGCACGCGCACCTGGTTCGAAGTGAGATCCACTTCGGCCTGCAGGCGCAGCACATCCATATAGGCGACGACGGTATCGAAAATCGTCTGGTTCTCAGTCCCGCGAAGCTGTTCGCGGCCCGCAATCTCGCGGTTCTTCGCGGCCTTGAGACCGGCCTGCAGACGGCCGCCGCGATAAACGGGCTGCGAGAGCTGCACGCCGACCGTGACAAGACGGCTCATGTCGTTGAAACGGCCCGGCCCGGTGGTTTCCTGATTGAGCGCGGCCTGCGCCCCAACGGTGGGACGGAACTCGCCGAGCTGCTGCACGACACCTTCGGACACCGCCTGCTGGCCCGCACGGGCGCCCGCAAGCACGGGGTTGTTGGCATAAGCGGCGGCCATCGCGTCGCGGAGGCTTTCCGCCGCCGCCGGTGTTGCCACAAGCGCAGCGAGCGCCGCGCCCCCCATCAGAACGAAAAACCTGCCACCCATTCGCCCGCTCCTAGAACTCGAAAACCCGCGGCCGCTCGAAACCCTTGAGCCGTGGTGCGCCCGCTTCGAGCAGACGCGTCCAGCCGACATGCCCGCCCGAAACACGGCCCACCGCAACACTCGGTGCCGCGCCGCGCTCGGCGAGCACAGCCGCGATGCACCCACCGTCGCGGACCTGCGCGACGAGCGCGTCAGGTACATCCTCGACCTCGCCCTCGATCAGCAGCACATCATACGGCGCGCCCTCGGCGCAGCCCTCGGCAAGCGGCCCTTCGACGACGCTGACGTTGGAAACGCCCGTCTTGGAGATTGCGGAAGACGCGCGGCGCACCAGCGTCGCATCGTCCTCGACAAGCGTGACGTGCGCGCACAGCCGCGCGAGGATCGAGGCCGAATAGCCCGTGCTGCCGCCCACGATGAGCGCGCGCTCCGTCGGCGCCACTTCAAGCGCGGACATCAGCAGGCAGCCGACGAGCGGCGCGGGGATCGCGCGGCCAGGGACGACCTCAAGCGCCTCGTCCAGATAGGCAAGCGAGGAGAGTTCGGCGGGAACATACATCTCGCGCGGCACATATTTGATGGCGGCGATGAGATTGGGCTCGACGATGCCGTTCGGACGCAGCTGGCTGTCGATCATCGCGCTGCGCATCTTCCTGAAGTCCGGCAATTTCACGGGCTTCGCGTCCTCCTGAACCTGTTCCTGGTGTTATATATAAATAACACACCAAATTTGCAAGCCGCCGCCCGCCTGGGGCGCGGCGCGGCCGCTTCCGGCTTTAAGAGTTTCGCGCGGCAACGCCAAGGCGGAAAGTCAGCGCCTGTCCATTCCTGTGCGCCTTCTGTCGAAAGGCAACACCGAAGCGGCGTTTACAGAGGCATTTACACCAGCACCGACGATGGTCTAGAGAGCGCGCCTCCCGCATCGAGGCCCGATGGCGGAGTGGTTACGCAGAGGACTGCAAATCCTTGCACGCCGGTTCGATTCCGGCTCGGGCCTCCAGACTTCCCCACGCCTCCGCATTTCGTCCGTCGGGAACGCGCGCGTCTCTTGCAGTTCATGGAAATGAATTTCCATTAGCCAACTCATTCAGGTTGAATTTTTCCATTCAGGACATGCAATATCCTGAATGGCGAATCGCCGAGGGGATGGGAGTTCACGACGGATGATAAATCGGAAAGTCTTTCGCTGGCTGGGTGTGGCGCCAGTCGTCCTGCTGCTCGCGCACGCCGCCCCTCTTCCCGCCGCAGCCGAAAGCGCGACGCGCATCACCGCGAGCAAGGCGGCGACCGCCGGGATCGACAAGGTGATGGCGGACGGGATCGCCAGCGGAAAAATCGCCGGCGGCTCCGTGGGCGTGATGAAGGACGGCAAGATCGTCTTCCTGAAAGGCTACGGCTACTCCGACCTTGAAGACGGGCAGACGGTGAAGGCGGATACGATCTTCCGCATCGGCTCGATCACCAAGCAGTTCACATCCGCAATGCTGATGATGCTCGTGGAGCGCGGGCAGCTTTCGCTCAGCGACCCGATCAGCAAGTACTTCCCCGATTTCCCGAAGGCCGACGGCATCACCGTTAGGCACCTGCTCAACCACACGTCGGGCATCCACAGCTATACCGACAAGAACTTCGCATCGCGCGGATGGCGTGCGCACGACACGAACGAGATGGTCTCCTACATCGCGGGGCAGGACAATCTCACCGACTTCGCGGTTGGCGAAGATTATCGCTACAACAATTCAGCCTATGTGCTGGCAGCCGCGATCGTCGAGAAGCTCACGGGCAAGCCGTATGGCGTCGCGCTTGAAGAGATGATCACCAAGCCGCTCGGCCTCAACGACACGGCTTATGACGACGAGCGCGCGATCGTTCCGCGCCGCGCCAAAGGTTATGACCTGCTGAACGACAAGCTCGCCAATCCCCTGCCGCTTTCGGTGAGCGTGGCGCACGGCGCCGGCGCGATGCGCTCGACCGCGGCGGACATGCTGCGCTGGCAGGATGCACTGTTCTCCGGCAAGGTCGTGAAGCCCGAAAGCCTCGCACTGATGATCGAACCCTCGAAGCTGAAGGACGGGCGCCTGACGAGCGCGGTGAGCAAGTCCTTCCCGAGCGGCCCGCCGCCGCTGGAATACGGCCTCGGCCTCGCCGTGGGCGAGCGTGACGGTCGCCGTATCGTAGGCCATGGCGGCGCCATCAACGGCTTCAATGCGGCGCTCTACACCTACCCGGACGAGAAGACGGCCATCGTCCTTCTCGTCAACACCCAGGGCGGCGCCAACCAGCGCTATTATGACGTGGCGAAAGCATGGTTCGAAGGCAACGGCGGAGCGAAGAAGTGAAAATGATCCAGACTATGCGTACCGCGGGCGTTGCCCTGCTTCTCTGCTCCGCAGCCAGCGTACCCGCGCTTGCAAAGGAAGTCGCCTACGACATCGTCATCAAGGGCGGCACCATCGTCGACGGCAGCGGCCTCGCCGCCTATCGCGGCGATGTCGGAATCGCGGGCGGGCACATCGTTGCGGTGGGCGATCTCGCCAAGGCCAAGGCGGCCAAAACCATCGATGCCAATGGGCTCGTCGTCGCGCCCGGCTTCATCAACATCCACAGCCATGCCGAGCCTGAGGGCGTCTCCACCGCGGTCAACATGCTGACCCAGGGCGTCACCACCGAAATCATCAACGCCGACGGCGGTGGCGGCAACGACATTGCCGCGCAGCTTCCCGAGATGGCCGCGAACGGGCTTGCCGAGAACATCGGCGCCTACGTCGGCTTCAACGCCGTGTGGCGGGACGCGATGGGCGACCGCGACCTGCGCCCGACGCCGGAGCAAATCGCATCGATGAAGGCCGCGATCGAAAACAACCTGAAGGCGGGCGCGTGGGGCGTCGCCTCGGGTCTCGATTACCGCCCGTCCTACTATGCGAAAACGGAAGAGGTGATCGACATCGTCTCGGTCGCAAAGCCGTGGCGCACCAATTTCCCCAACCACGACCGCCTGCGCCCGGAGGATAATCTCAGCTCTTTCAAGGGCATGGAAGAAACCGTTCTGATCGGTGAGAAAGCGGGGCTCGTCCCCGTCATCACGCACATCAAGAGCGCGGGCAAGGAACGCGGCAACGCGCCGAAGGTGCTCGAAATGGTCTCCGCCGCCACCGCGCGCGGGGCGTGGACGGCGATCGACATCTATCCCTACCTTGCCGGGCAGACGGCGCTGCAGGCCTTCCTCGTGCCAGGCTGGGCAGCGGATGGCGGGCGCGACGCGATGCTCGCGCGCTTCAAGGATCCGAAGCTCCGCCCGCAGCTCGTCGAGGCGGCGGAATATGCGATGGCAACGCGCCTCGGCGGCGCCGAAGGCATCGCCCTCCCCGATCTCGGCAAGCGGCTTACCGACATCATGGCTGCTGAAAACATCCGTGCCGGCGAGGCGGTGCTCCGCACGCTGGAACGCGATCCCTACACCCGCGCCAACATGACGTTCGGCGACGAGAAGGACGTGATCGCCTTCCTGCAATATCCCGACACGGCGGTCGCCTGCGATTGCGGTGCTTCGATCAAGAACCGTGGCCATCCGCGCTACTTCGGCAGCTTTCCGAAAATCCTCGGCCACTATGTGCGCGACACCGGCACGATCACGATGGAAGACGCTGTTCGCAAGATGAGCGCTCTCCCCGCCGCGATCATCGGCATGGTCGATCGCGGCCATATCGCGCCCGGTATGCGCGCCGACGTGATGGTCTTCGATCCCAAGACCGTGCGCGACCACGCGACGTTCGACGCCCCCACGCTGCCATCGGACGGTGTCCGCCACGTGATCGTCAACGGCGTTCCGGCGCTGGAGGGCGGCGCAGCGACGGGCGCGAAACCAGGCGCGGTGCTGCTGCGCGACGCGCACATGCCGAGCCGCCCGATGAATACCGCCTCAAAGGCACGCGCCTTCACGGCGAGCGGACAGTCGGCGGACTACAGCATCACCCTCACTGCAAAGCAGGGGGCAGGCGATCGCTTCGCCACCGGCACGGTGAAGCTGAAGGACGTGAAGTCGGGAACGGTGTGGTCCGCCGACCGGCTCGGCACGGTCCAGACCGCCAAAGGCTGGGCGAGCGTTACCGCGGTGCTGAAGGACAAGGCGGGTAATCGGAAGGCTGCGACGCTGACCCTCGACCGGGCGGATGGCAGCGCGGAAACGCCTGTGGTCACGGTGGCGCTGGGCGGCGAATCCGCGGCGATCCTGCCCGCGAAGGGCTCCGTTCAGGCCGAATAACCCGCCGCGCAGGGCAAATTGCGGATGGAGAATCGCGTCTCAGTCGTTAGACAGGGCGCGATTCTTCATCGTTCGCTTCGAGCCCCGGCCTCGGCGCGAACATTCCGGCAGGAGCAGCCATGATTGAAGCCGAATGGTGGGATGCAGAGGATTCCGCCGAACTCGCCGCGTCGGCGGCGGGCGACATCCAGTTCATCATCGAAAGCGCCATCGATGCGCGCGGGCAGGCGCTGATCGCCGTGCCCGGCACCGGGATCGCGCTCACGGTGCTGAAGGAGGTCGCGAAAGCGAAATTCGACTGGAAGCGCGTCACCATCGTGCCGACCGGCGACTGCCTCGTCGCGGTCGACAGCCCACTGTCCGCCGCCGCCGCACTCGCCCGCATCTTCCTGCCCAAGGGTGCGCGCGTTCTGCCGATCGGCAGCGACAACGCCGACTACAAGGCTGCGGGACGCGCCGCTGACGCACGGCTCGAAGACCTGCAATGGCCGCCCGATCTCGTGTGGCTCGATGTCGGTGCGAACGGCGAGACGGCGGGCATCTTCCGCGGCCCCGATCTCGACGAGGCGCTGAACGGCCCGAAGTCGCGCCGCGCGATCGGCGTAATGCCCGATCCGCTGCCGAAGGACGCGCCTGTGGCACGCGTGACGCTGACGCGCGCCGCGATCACCTCGGCGCGCACGCTGATCGTCGCGCTCGAAGGCGACGACGCAAAGGCTGTGCTCGAAAAGGCGCTGGAAGACGGGCCGCTTTCGGACACGCCGGTCGGCCGCGTGCTCGCCGAAGTCACCGTCCCGGTCGACATTCACTGGTGTCCCGCCTGACGGCGCGATGAGGATCGTCGCAGCCGATATCGGCGGCACGCACGCCCGCTTCGCGATCGCCGAGATCGCAGGCGGGCGGTGTGAACTCGGCGAACCGGTAACGCTGAAAAGCGCTGACTACGACGGTCTCGAAGCGGCTTGGGCAACCCTCCCCGCCCTCTTCGGCCATGCGCTTCCGAACGCCGCTGCGATCGGCGTCGCCGCGCCCATCGCAGGCGATGTGCTTGCCTTCGTGAACAATGACTGGAAAATCCAGCGCGCCGGACTCGCCGGGCGGCTGGGTCTCGAAACGGTGAAGCTCCTTAACGATTTCGGGGCGATGGCCCACGGCGTCGCAGCACTGGGCGATGAATGGACCGAGCATCTGTGCGGCCCCGACGTGCCGCTTCCTCTCGACCACCCTGTCAGCGTAATCGGCCCCGGCACCGGCCTTGGCAGCGCGATCCTGCTCAGGCGGGGGGGACGTGTCGAGGTCGTGGAAACCGAATCCGCGCACATCGCCTTCGCGCCGCTCGATGCCACCGAAGAGACGATGATGCCCGCGCTGCGGCGGATGTACGGCCGCGTCTCGAACGAACGGCTCGTCTCAGGGCCAGGCCTCGGCGCGATCCGCACCGCGCTTGATCCCGGCGCCGCGCCAATGACGGACGCCAATCTCTGGGCCGCCGCGCTCGCGGATGAGGACGACGACGCCATGGCGCGCTTCGCGATGATCTACGGCGCGGTCGCGGGCGATATTGCCCTCGCGCACGGCGCGATGGGTGTGGCCATCGTGGGCGGGCTTTCGAACCGCGCGAAAACGCGGCTTCGCGCCTCGGGCTTTCACGCCCGTTTCATTGACAAGGGCCGCTATAGCGCGCGGATGCAGCAGGTTCCGGTCAGGCTGGTGACGCACAGGCAAACCGGGCTGCTCGGCGCGGCAGCCGCATTCGCACAGGACTACGCCGGCACTTAGACGGCTGCGGCCATCCGCGCTTTATGCGCCTCGGCGATTTCGTCCGTGAAGCAGACACCGAGTTCACCGTCCGCAAAGCGCACGACGATGCCCGACCGCATTCCCATCCGCACCGTCGTCAGCAGCACCTTCTCACCGATCGCGATCTGCTCGTGCGTGGCGAGACGGGCGCCCGTCATCGACATGTCGATGACGCGCGCCGTCACCTGGCCACGACGGTAATCCATCCTGGCCAGATAGTTCGTTGCGGCACGTGCCGCATTCCGGTGGTTATCGGGTGCGTTCGACATGCCCCGAATCTCGCACGAAAATGGTTAGCAGATCGTTGCCGATCAGCCGTAAACCTCAAACAGGCCCGCCGCGCCCTGCCCGCCGCCGATGCACATCGTGACGACGACATATTTCGCGCCGCGACGCCGCCCCTCGATCAGCGCATGGCCGGTAAGGCGCGCACCCGACATGCCGTAGGGATGGCCCACGGAAATCGCGCCACCGTCGACGTTGAACTTTTCGGGATCGATGCCGAGCTTGTCGCGGCAATAGAGCGCCTGCACCGCGAACGCCTCGTTCAGTTCCCAAAGGCCGATGTCGTCGATCTTCAGGCCGTTCTGCTTCAAAAGCTTCGGGATCGCGAACACCGGACCGATGCCCATCTCGTCGGGCGCGACACCCGCCACCGCCATGCCGACATAGCGGCCGAGCGGCTTCAGGCCGCGGCGTTCGGCCTCTTTCGCCTCCATGACGAGCGAAGCCGAGGCGCCGTCCGAAAGCTGGCTGGCGTTGCCGGCGGTCACGTTGTGGCCGGGGCCGCGCACGGGTTGCAGACCCTTGAGGCCTTCGAGCGTCGTCTCGGGGCGGTTGCCTTCGTCCTTCGTCAGCGTCACGTCGTGCTTGGTGACCTCGCCCGTCTCCTTGTTCTTCATCACCATCACGGAGGGCAGCGGCACGATCTCGTCGTCGAAGCGCCCGGCCTGCTGCGCCGCCGCCGTGCGCTGCTGCGACTGGAAGGCGAATTCGTCGCACACGTCACGGCTGATGTTGTAGCGCTTGGCCACGATCTCCGCGGTGTCGATCATCGGCATGTAGGCGTCGGGATGCATCTCGATCAGGCTCATGTCGGGCTCAATCCGCATCTTCTCGTTCTGTACCATCGAGATCGACTCGACGCCGCCGCCCACCACGATCTGCATCCCGTCGACGATCACCTGCTTCGCCGCCGTCGCGATCGCCATCAGGCCGCTCGCGCACTGGCGATCGAGCGCCATGCCCGCCACGGTCACGGGAAGCCCGCCGCGCAGCGCCGCAAGCCGCCCGATGCACGGCGACTGCACGCCCTGCAGCATGGCCGAACCGAAGATGCAGTCATCGACCTCCGCCGGGTCGATCCCTGCGCGCGCTACCACATGTTTCACGGCATGGCCCGCGAGCGTCGGCGACGGTGTGGCGTTGAAAGCGCCGCGATAGGCCTTGCCGATCGGCGTGCGGGCGGTGGAAACGATAACGGCTTCGCGCATGGGAGAGTCTCCTGTTCCTGAATCTTATACGTAGGTGAGGCCGACCCATTCGGCCAGCAATGCGGGCTTTTCCTCGCCCTCGATCTCAACGACCACCTCGTAGGTGGATTGCAAAACGCCCGGATTTCGCTCCGTCACGTCGAGCAGCGTCATGCGCCCGCGAACGCGCTTGCCCGACCGCACGGGGGCGAGGAAGCGCAGCTTGTTCATGCCGTAGTTCACGCCCATCTTCCTGCCTTCGAGGTCCGGAAACAGCTCGTAGGCCATGGCCGAAAGCAACGACAGCGTAAGGAATCCGTGGGCGATCGTGCCGCCGAAGGGCGTTTCCGCCGCCCGTTCGGGATCGACATGGATGAACTGAAAGTCCTCAGTGCATTCTGCAAACGTATCGATCCGTTTCTGATCGACTTCGAACCAGCGCGAAACACCCAGTTCGCTGCCCACCATCGCCTTGTAGGCCTGCACCGAAACCGTCATCCACACCTCCCTTTTTCGCGCCCGGCTTAAGATGCCGCAGCCGCCATGCCTAGATAGGTAAAACGTGAGTATTCTTGACCTCTTCGAGCACCGCATAGGTCCGCGTTTCCCGCACCCCAGGCAGATCGACGAGCGTATCGCCGAGGAAGGCCCGGTAAGCCGCCATGTCCTTGACGCGCGCCTTGATGAGGTAGTCGAACCCGCCCGCCACCATGTGGCACTCGAGGACGGCAGGCATCCGCCGGACGGCGGCAGCGAAATCATCGAATACGTCTGAGGTCGTGCGGTCGAGCAGCACTTCGACGAAAATGAGCAGCGCACAATCGAGCAGCACGGGATCAAGCACGGCGACGGTGCCCGCGATATAGCCCTTCTCCCGCAGCCGCCGGACACGTTCGTGGCAGGCGGCTGGCGACAGGTTGCAGCGCTCGGCGAGCGCCTGGTTGGTGATGCGCCCGTCTTCCTGCAGCGTACGCAGGATGGCGCGGTCAATGGCATCGAGCATGACAATCCGAACCTTCTTCGGCAAAATCAGAATACGCCTTACATAATTCAGGAGAAGAAACAAAAATACAAAGCACATTTGTCCTATTCGCTGGCATTATCGAAGGATCATCAGCGAAAGACCCGTCATGCCCATCGCCGACATCCTTGCCGATATGCAGCGCCTGCACCGTGCGCCCGAGCCGGACGTGATCCTGCCGCTGTGCGAGGCCGCGCGCGTCGATGCAGCGGCAAGAGGCAGGATCACAGCCCGCGCCGGGGACCTCCTCGACGAGCTGCGCGCCGCGCAGTCGAGCGGCTGGGTCAACCGCTTCCTTCAGGAATACCGCCTCAACACCGACGAAGGCATCGCCCTACTCGCGCTCGCCGAAGCGTTCCTGCGCGTGCCGGATGCTGAGACCGCCGACCTCCTCATTCGCGACAAGCTCGGCACCGCCGACTGGTCGGCGCACGCCGGCAAATCCGATTCCACGCTCGTCAACGGCGCGACATGGGGCCTTGTCGTCACCCGCTCGCTCGTCGGCGAGAGTGGATCGGCGCTGAAGCGCCTGATCGGCCGGGTTGGCGAGCCCGTGGTTCGCACCGCCGTCGGCACGGCGATGCGCCTGATGGGGCAGGTGTTCGTGATGGGCCGCACGATCGAAGAGGCGCTGGAGCGCGCGAACGACAAAGACCACACCGGTTTCGTCGCCAGCTTCGACATGCTTGGCGAAGCGGCGCGCACGCGGGACGACGCAGAGCGCTATTTCCGCTCCTATGCGGATGCCATCGACGCCATCGGCAAGGGCAGCAAGGGCCGCGACCACAGCATCTCGGTAAAACTCTCGGCGCTCCACCCGCGCTATGAAACCGCGCACGCCGATACCTGCGTGCCCGAACTTTCCGCCATGCTCGTCGAACTCGCCGAGCGCGCCGCAAAGGCGGACATCGGCCTCACCGTCGATGCGGAGGAATCGGAGCGGCTCGTCATGTCGCTCGACATCATCGCCGCCGCCGCCCGCGCGCCGTCGCTTTCCGGCTGGGACAAGCTCGGCATGGCGGTACAGGCTTACTCAAAACGCTGCCGCGCGGTCATCGCATGGGCGGACGCGATCGGCGCAGAGACCAACCGCCGGATCGCGGTGCGCCTCGTGAAGGGCGCCTACTGGGACAGCGAGATCAAGCGCACGCAGGAGGCCGGGCTTTCCGACTATCCGCTGTTCACGCGCAAGGCCGCAACCGACGTCTCCTACCTCGCCTGCGCGCGCGACATGCTTGCCGCGAAGAACATCTACGCGGCGTTTGCCAGCCACAACGCGCTCACCGTCGCGACGCTGCTTGAATGGGCCGGCGAGCGCCGCGACTTCGAGTTCCAGCGCCTCCACGGCATGGGCGAAGGGCTTTATGAAACGCTGGTGCGCGAAGGCGGCTACAACTGCCGCATTTATGCGCCCGTCGGCGGCCACCGCGACCTCCTCGCCTATCTCGTGCGCCGCCTGCTTGAAAACGGCGCCAACTCCAGCTTCGTGCATCAGCTCGCCGACCCGAACGTCACCGAGGAAGAGCTGCTCGCCGATCCGGTCGAGAAGATCGCGGCCGTCGGCGGCACGCGCCACCCCTCCATCCCCCTCCCCGCCGATCTGTTCGGTGCCGTTCGCGGCAACAGCGCAGGCATCGATTTGCAGGACGCCATGACCCTCGAAGAAACCGCATCCGCCATCGCCGCCCGCGCCGACATCGGCGCTCCTCCCGCCGATTCGACCGTCGCGGAAGTGCACGCCGCAATCGCCGCAGCCGACGCTGCATTCGAAGGCTGGTCGCGCACCCCCGTCGAAACCCGCGCCGCCACGCTCGATCGCCTCGCCGATCTGCTTGAAGAACATCGCATCGATCTGATGGCACTCGCCGTCCATGAGGCAGGCAAGACCCTAGGCGACGCGATCGGCGAAGTCCGCGAAGCCGCCGACTTCTGCCGCTATTACGCCAATCAGGCGCGCGCAGAGTTCGCGCCGATCGAACTGCCGGGGCCGACGGGCGAGAGCAATACGCTGCGCCTCGAAGGCCGCGGCGTGTTCGCCTGTATAGCGCCTTGGAACTTCCCGCTCGCGATCTTCCTCGGCCAGGTCACGGCGGCACTCGTCGCCGGAAACAGCGTCGTCGCCAAGCCCGCGCCGCAGACGCCGCGCATCGCGCTGCGCGCCGTCGCGCTCGCCCACGAGGCCGGCGTACCGAAGGATGTGCTGAAGCTCGTCATCGGCGGCGCCGAGCCAGGGAACGCGCTCACCGCCGATCCGCGCGTGATGGGCGTCGCCTTCACCGGATCGACCGGCACGGCCAAGGCGATCGCGCGCAGCCTCGTGGCAGACGACGCGCGCCCGATCGTGCCACTGATCGCCGAAACCGGCGGCCTCAACGCGATGATCGTCGATTCGACCGCGCTCCTCGAGCAGGTGATCGCTGACGTCGTGACGTCAGCCTTCCGTTCCGCCGGCCAGCGCTGCTCGGCGCTGCGTTTGCTTATCGTGCAGGAAGACGTGTTCGATCGCACGCTTGAGATGCTGAAGGGCGCGATGGACACGCTCGTCGTCGGCGATCCCGCCGATCCGCGCACCGATGTCGGCCCGGTGATCGATGATGCGGCATACCGGAAGCTCGAAGACTACCGCCTGTCGGCAACAGACCGCTGGCTGCATACGGTCGCAGTGCCCGAAGGCCGCTTCATCGCGCCGACCGTGATCCGCCTCGACCGTATCGAGGATCTGACGAAGGAATGGTTCGGCCCGATCCTGCACGTCACGACGTGGAAGACCGGCACGCTCGACGAGACGATCGCGCGCATCAACCGCAGCGGCTACGGCCTCACCATGGGGCTCCACAGCCGCATCGCCAGTCGCTGCGACCGCACGGTGGCGGCGGCGCGCGTCGGCAATCTTTACGTCAACCGCTCGATGATCGGCGCCATCGTCGGCTCGCAGCCGTTCGGCGGCGAAGGCCTGTCGGGCACCGGGCCGAAAGCGGGCGGGCCACACTACCTGCCGCGTTTCGCGGTGGAGCGCACGGTCAGCATCGACACGACCTCGGCAGGCGGCAACGCCAGCCTGCTCTCCATCGAGGATGTGACGCTTTAGGGAGCGGGCTGCAGATCGCGCGGAATCGCGAGCGGATCGACAACCTTGCCGTCCAGCCCGCCGAGGAAGCCCATCTGCGTCGGATAGGCGAAGTCCACATCGAGCTCGCTGAAGCGGCGCACGACACCGAGCATGAACGCCTGGCGTGCGGCCATCATCTCCTGCATTCCAGAAGCCGTCACATTGAAGACGATCTCCATATCGATGGAGCTTGCCCCGAAATTCCAGAAATGCGCGCGGTCGAAGGCGATCAGCGGAACACTTTCAGCAATCTTCCGCACTTCATCGGGCAATGCTTCCATGATGTCGGGAGGCGTCTGGTAAATAATGCCGACCTGCATGACGACACGGCGTTGGTGGATTACCGCGTAGTTATGGATGCGGTTTTCGAGCAGCTTGGCATTCGACACGGAAACCAGTTCACCTGAAAGCGAACGGATTCGCGTGGTCTTGAGCCCGATCGCCTCGACCGTACCCGTCAGCGTGTCCACGGTGATGACGTCGCCGCGCACGAACGGCTTGTCGAACAGGATCGAAAGCGCCGCGAACAGGTCTGAAAAGATGCCTTGCGCGGCAAGGCCGATGGCGATGCCGCCGATGCCGAGGCCCGCGACAAGCGCTGTGACGTTAACGCCAAGATTGTCCAGGATGAGGATCGCCGCGATCGCGAAGATCGCCACATTGATGATAACGCGGATGACGCCCATCGCCGAGACCAGCGTCGAATTGTGCGGGTCTTCGCCCGCCGCGCGGCGCGCAACAATACCGAGTGCGAACTCGCGTATCCAGATCGCACCCTGCAAGACCGCCGCCACCGTGAAGAGGAATTGTACGACCGGCAGGGCGCCGGCGAGTCCGGGGGCGCTTGCCACCACAAGCTGAACGGCCACGGCGGCGAGGAAGAAACTGCGCGTGCGCCGAAGCACCTGGCCCAGGATCGCACGCCAGCTGTTCGGCTCCAGCGCACCCGGTGCGCCCACGATGCGCCACGCAACGGCGCGGATACCCACGAGCAGAAGATAGATGCCGACGGCCACGGCGCCATAGATGAGGAGTGCGGTGCCGTTTGCGGCGATCCACGCGGAGGCCTCGTTCAGGCTCTGGAAGTCGGACGCGGGGAGTATCTGATTTTTTGTCATCTGCTTTTCAACGCCGGAGACCGCTTGTGGTTCAACCGGCTTCTACAGGCAGGCGCGCCACCTTGGAACCGCCCTTCCGGCGCGGATCAGGCTTTTGCGGGCACGGTCGCCCCCATCCCGGCTGGGCGCCGCCGCGGGCCGAGCTTCTCATCGACGTTGTTCCCAAGCCGCTCCCGGCGGGCGATGTGCGTCGCTGCGATCGTGATCGCGAGAAGGTCATAGTACGGGGGCTGGAACGCGATACTGACGAACATCGAACCCACGGTGTAGACGATCAGCGAGATCGCCATCATCGTGCCGAGGTCGCGGAACCAGATGTCCCGCTCCGGGTCGCCGGTGCTGATATTCTTCAGCTTCCACGTGGCATGAAGCGCGAGGACGACGATCGAGACATAGATCACCGCACCGAGATAACCAAGTTCGCCGAGCACCTCGAAGAAGCTGTTGTGGAATGCGCGCGCCTCCTTCTTGATGGTGACGGTGCGCGTGTCCATGTTGTCGGCCACGCCCTCGCGGCGCTGCATGTCCACGTCGAACTGGTTGATGCGATAGACGCCGAAGCCGCCGCCGAAGGGATGCTCCTTCACGAAATCGATTGTCCACAACCATACGGCGATACGCGTGGAGGCGGACATGTCCTCGTCATAGGTCTTGATGGTCGACATGCGCTCCGTAAACGAAGCCGGCAGGAGCGGAATGGCAATTGCTGCCGCCGCAGCAATCGCTGCCCCGAAAATGAGCTTCTTCCTGCTGGTCAGCCATAGCAGGAGCAGCAGCGCCGTACCCGCGATAAGGCCGGTGCGCGCCTCCGCGCCGACCGTGACGAGCGTCATCGAGAAGATGATGCCCGCCGTCGCGAGCAGCGTCAGCAGGTTGCGCTTGATGATCGTGTTGCGGCGATAGAGCCACAATGTCAGCGGGATGAAACACAGCGCAACCGTTGCCAGCGTGCTGCCTTCATAAAGCCCGGTATTGCTCTGCACGAGGAACGAGACATTCCCGTAACCGCCGCCGCCGAGGAGCGTCTTGATGCCGCCCGAAATCGTGATCGCGGCGGTGCTGAGAATCATGATGAATGCCGCCGCTTCCACGCGACGCCGCGTCGTCAGCACCCAGGGCAGGAACACCGAGAACAGCAGCCCTTTCCAGACCCAGTCCCATTTTTCACGGGCATGATCGGTGACGATGGCCCAACCGAAGGTGTTAACCGTCGCCAAAAGAACAAGAAGAATGACCAGCACCTGCACAAGACTGAGACGGATGCGCTGTTTCTCGTCGAGGAAGACGTAGAACGCGACGGCCCCGATCGCCATGATGAGTGCGACCGGCGCGCCGCTGAGGAACCAGTAAGTGAGTTTCTGCGGTTGCAGGAAGTCGACCCAGATGTAGCCGAGCGCCATGAAATAGGGGCGCCGGAACGACGCGACGACGAAGCCGACGATGAAGCAAATGAGAACGAGGTCGCGCATCAGTCTACCGGGGCGTTCCCGTTCCGCCCGCGGGCCGCGCTGCGATTGTGGGCACGGAAGGTCGGCTTCTGCGCATCTTCCTTGCCGTCTTCGGCCGGGAGCGTGAAGCAACGCCATAGCACGACGATCATCATCAGCTGCGACACCAGCAATGCGAAATTGTCTACCATCCGGGCCTTGTCCCTAGCGTGCGTGCCTTGCCGCACGCAGTCATCGCGCTGTTAACGGCTTCCGCTTAACATCTCGTGCACCCAAGGGCAAAGCCGTCACGTTGGGATGATACCTGCCGAATGTTTGCACCCGGCCTTGCGAAAGCCGGGCGCATTGGCAATAGGACGCGGACATGAAAAGGGAAACGAACGACGCATGACCAGGCGAGTGCACATGATCGCGGCGGCACGCCCGAACTTCATGAAGGTGGCGCCGCTCTGGCACGCGCTTGCCGCCCACGATGATTTCGAACCCGTTCTGATCCACACCGGGCAGCACTACGACGCGAACATGTCGGACGACATCTTCGCTGATCTCGATCTCCCGGCGCCCGATCATCACCTCGGCGTGGGCTCCGGCAGCCATGCCGAGCAGACCGGCAAGGTGATGATCGCCTACGAGAAGATCGCGATGGACGAACAGCCGGACTGGCTCGTCGTCGTCGGCGACGTCAATTCGACCGCGGCGTGCGCGATGGTCGGCGCCAAGCTCCACATTCCGGTCGTCCACCTCGAGGCGGGCCTGCGTTCGGGCGACCGCGCCATGCCCGAAGAGATCAACCGGCTGGTGACGGACGCGATCTCCGACGTGTTGTGGACCCCCTCGCCCGACGGCGACGAACACCTGCGCGCCGAAGGCATACCGGCAAGCCGCATCACCCGCGTCGGCAACATCATGATGGACAGCTTCGAACGCATCCGGCCGAAGCTCGACGCCGAGAACGCCCCCGCCCGCTTCGGCCTCACGCCCGGAAACTACGGCATCGTCACGCTGCACCGCCCGTCCAACGTCGATGAAGCGCCCCAGCTGAAGGCGCTCGTCGACGCGCTGGTGGAGGCTTCGCAGCGTCTCCCGCTGATGTTCCCGATGCACCCCCGCACAAAGAGCCGGGTGGAGGCGTTCGGCCTGTCGGACACGCTCGCCAAGGGCAACATCACCCTCGCCGAGCCGCAGTCCTACAAGCCGTTCATGAGCCTCTTGAAAGACGCGCGCATCGCAATCACGGACAGCGGCGGGCTTCAGGAGGAAACCACCTATCTCGGCATCCCCTGCCTCACGCTCCGCGACAATACGGAACGGCCGGTCACCGTCGCCGAGGGCACCAACCGTCTGGTGAAGGCCGACGCGCTTGTCAGCGCGCTCGATGCCGCGCTTGCCGCCCCGCCGGGGACAGCGAAGCGCCCGGAATTCTGGGACGGCCGCACGGCAGAGCGCTGCGTCGCCGATCTGGTGCGGCGCGGCCGCTGATGGCGATCAAGCCGCTTCACATCCTCGATCATTCCCTGCCGCTGCACAGCGGCTACACGTTCCGTTCGCGCGCGCTCATCGAAGGCCAGCGTCGGCTCGGCTGGCAGCCGCTGATGCTGACGACGCCGCGCCACTATGCCGAAGGGCCGGACCCGGAGGTCATTGATGGCCTTACCTTTCACCGTTCCCGGCGTTCGGGTCTGCCGATCATCGGCGAGATCGCCGCGACATCGAAGCGGCTCGATGCGCTGATCGAGGCCGAGAAGCCCGATCTGCTGCACGCGCATTCGCCGGTGCTCACCTTCGCCGCGGCGTGGGGCGCCTCCCGCCGCCACAACCTGCCGCTCGTTTACGAAATCCGCGCCTTCTGGGAAGACGCCGCGGTCGGCAACGGCACCGGGCGCGAGGGCGACCTCAAATTCCGGCTGACCCACGCCGCCGAAAGCTGGGCCTGCCGCCAGGCCGATGCCGTCGGCGCGATCTGCAAGGGCCTCCTTGGCGACCTCCGCACACGCGGCATCGACGAGGCGAAGCTGTTCGAGATTCCGAACGCGGTCGATCTCGCCCAGTTCGGCGACCCGCTGCCCCGCGACACGGCACTTGCGACTGAACTCGGCCTTGAAGACGCGGAGGTCATCGGCTTCCTCGGCTCCTTCTACGACTACGAAGGCCTCGACATCCTGATCGCGGCGATGCCCCGGCTGGTTGCCGCGCGGCCGAAGGCGCATTTGCTGCTCGTCGGCGGCGGCCCGATGGAAGCCTCGCTGCGTGCTGCGGCGGCGGCATCGCCTGCAAGCGACCGCATCCGCTTCGTCGGCCGCGTGCCGCACAGCGAGGTCGATCGCTATTACAGCCTCGTCGATGTGCTCGCCTATCCGCGCAAGGCCATGCGGCTCACCGAGCTGGTGACGCCGCTGAAGCCGCTCGAAGCGATGGCGCAGGAAAAGCTCGTCGCCGCCTCAAACGTCGGCGGGCATCGCGAGCTGATCGAGGACGGCGTCACCGGCACGCTGTTCGCGGCAGACGATCCCGATGCCGCCGCGGATGCTCTGATCGGCGTCCTTGCCAGCCGCGACACATGGCCCGAACGTCGCGCCCGCGCCAAAACCTGGGTTTCAGCCGAGCGCAACTGGGACCGCAGCGTCGCGGCCTACGTGCCGGTTTACGAGCGCCTGCTCAGTCGCGCACGGTAAGCGCTTCGAAATGCAGGCGCCGCGCCTGCGTCGTCCCCTGCCGCAGACTGTCCTCGCCGATGATCACGAGATCGGCGAGGAGTTCGCCGGGAAGGTCGATCTCATCACCCAGCAGCGTGCCGCACACCCGCAACGCCGCCCGGTCCACGCTCTCCGCCTCGCCGTCGATGCGGAGCGTGAAGGCATGGCGCTGCCCCTCGAACGTTGCGCTCGCCCAGGGTACCGCATCATAGGTTTCAACGGCGCCGTGAAGCGCATCCGTGCAGGCCTTCAGGCGGCCCCTCACCGTTCGCATGAGCGGGCACGGCATCAGGCGCCGAGCCCACGAATATAGGCCTCGATGCGCGCCATCGTGCGGGGTCGCGGCTCGCGTCCGCGCCGGAGATCGAACACCAGCCGAGGATCGCCGAGAGCGTTTCGCCCGAAGCGCGTGGGCGTCAGACGTGTGCGTTTCAGGCAACGTTCGATTTGAAACAACAGCGACATTGCTTTTCTCCCATTTCCTGTAGGAAAAAAACAACTATGAAGCGATTTCCTACAAGTCTAGGATAAAAACGATCATTATTTTCCCGAGGGAGGCATGCCCTGAACGCCGCCGCGGTTCGCCGAACACTCGACACGCTGATTCACACCCGCGGAGAAGACTACGCGTCGGTGTCGCGCCTCATTGGCCGTAATCCCACCTATATTCAGCAGTTCATCCGGCGCGGCGTGCCCCGCAAGCTCGACGAGGATGATCGGCGCACGCTCGCGCGCCATTTCGATGTGCCGGAGCACGTGCTTGGCGGCCCTGAGTCCCGCGTCGGTCGGGCCGTCATCGCACACGCCGCCGAGGGCGCGGCGGCAGAAGACTATCTGCTCATCCCCTGTCTGGATTCTGCCGGAGAGGCGCCAGAGGCTGCGCTCGCCTTTCAGACACGCTGGCTCACCGGGCTGTGCAGCGGCAATCCGCAGGCACTTTCGGTGCTGCGCATCGCGGGCGACGCGATGCATCCGACGCTTTCACACGGCGACCCCGTGCTCGTGGACACGGCCGATGGCGCTGCAACCTTGCGCGACGGCATCTATGCGCTGCGCAGCGGCGGCAACATGGTCGTGAAGCGGTTGACGCGGAACCCGGCGACACAGGGCATCGCCATCAAGAGCGACAACCCGGGCTGGCCCGACTGGGAGGATTGTCCGCCCAAAAGCCTCGATATCGTGGGCCGCGTGATCTGGGTGGGCCGCGAACTGCGGTAGGATGTATAGAGTTTCGGTTCAGGCCAAGACGAAAACGGTGGATTTCGAAAACACGATACCGCTTTTGCCGTAACATTGCGAGCACGCGTCCGACGAAGTCCAGAATGACCGTGAGCGCGGTGGAGCGTGGCATGGACCTCGCCGCGCTTGTTACCAGGGAAGGTCACGATCTTGCCGACAAGCTCCCAAAAACAAACGAAAATGATATGGCGCCATTCCAATCGTCACCTACGGACAATTGATAACCATCAGATATCGATGGAATTGCGGCCCGACATTTCTCAATGTCCCTTATCTTGATTTAGGAATGATAAAAAATCTAAACCAATTTTATATACATCATTTTTTATTGCTGTAACTTCACCCCTTTCTCCTACTAACTTACCCGTTTCATCCGCCTCTGTAGCAATAAATCTTTCAGTGCCTGGCCTATACACGTTTTTCCATTCTTTATTTTTTTGACGTATAGATGCTTCAATTTTATATGGCGTGTTATTTTCATCCAATTTTACATTGGTATCAATATACAAGGTTTTTTCCTCGTATTTTGAGCAATATTTTTTAAATTCATCTATATAAAATTCTTTGGAATGTTTAGACACTCTATGCCATCTTCTTATTTTTGTTCCTGCTATGAAATGACCAATACTAGATTGATTTAATTTCTTATTTAGAGCGGCGCCAACAACGGCGCCATTTTCTATTTTATTTGTTTTTAAATAATATTCCAATCTAGGATCAATACTAATACGCTCACATATATGACTTTCTGGAAAAATATCCATATCCCCGGGATGGGCAGGAAGGTACGATTTCAGTTTTGGCACACTTGGCAGAACGTGAATTTGAGGAATTTCTTTTTTCTTTTCAGCACCGCATGTGGAAAGAAAAATTCCACCGATAGGCCAGAGTTTTAATAGCATTTTCGGATCCAAATTTTGTTATTATTTGAACTCACCGTTCTCTCCCTGCCTCTCTGGTCGCTTTTGCGATCGGCGACAGAAAATACTGTATGATCCGGCGCGTGTCCGTTTCGATCTCGGCAAAGACCGCCATGCCCGGAGACGCCTGCCAACAGAGCGTGCGCGTCTGCTCGGCGCGCCGTGAGCTGCCTCTTGTCTCCGTGGAACAATCAGGCCCGGTATGGGCCAATCCCCACACACCCTAAAGCTCAGCGCTTTCGCCGGAAAACCGTCCACAAAACCGCAAGCAGAATTCCGGCACCCATGCCGATGACGGCCCCAAGCATGGCCTGATGCCAGGCGATGCCGAATCCCGTGCCTGCAAAGAGCCCCAGTGCGATGAACAGCCCTGCGGGAGAGCTTTGGCTTTGCCCCGGCCGTTCAGCCTGCATTTCTCATTCCTTCGATACCTTCAGGTCGATTTCTGCGCCAACTGTCCCGTCCTGAAACAGGCCGCACATGCCATGCAGACAGCGAAACAATAAAAGCCTTTTGAATTCAGGTGATTGGCTTCTGGCATCGGCCTTGCTGGAGACGGTGCAGGAACAGGATAGGCGGGGGTAATCTCCAATGCAATTGCTTGCCATACATGATCGCGGTTCGCTCGAGGATGCCTCGAGCCTGATCGCCAAGTTCGGGGACGACGCTGTCGTCGAAGCCGCGACCATCGCCGATCGCTACCGCGATTCCGGCAATCTCAACCTTTTCTGCCGCTGGCGGCAGGTCGAGCGTGCCATCATGCTGCTCCAGCTTGAGGACGTCGTCGGCGAAGTGCACTGATCCGTCGATGAGCCGATAGGCCGAGGCGGAAAGCCAGCAAGATTCCCCTACCGGCGCGGGGCCGGCTTCGGCTAGACCCGTGTAATGTATCGAGCGCTGATCGGCACCAGTATCACGGCTATTGCGCTCTTCCTGTCGTCGCCGGCGGCGGCGCAGCAGCCTGCCACCCCCGCATCGGGCGAAACAGCATCCCCCGACACTGGCGCTGACGCTGACGAGCAGAGAACGAGCCCCCGCGTTCCACTCCCGGAGCTTCCCGAGATCGAAGGCGAATGGAAAGACCTCTTCGCGGAAGAGGCCGCCGACGCCGACGTCGCGCTGGAGGCGCAGGAAGCGCCCGTCGACATTCGCTATGATTTCGAATTGGGACCGATCGGCCGGCTTAAGGTCGCCGACGCCTTCAAGTCGCTTTCAGCGCTTTATGCGGGGCGCGGCAAAACCGTGCCTTCGCTCGCCGAGCTTCAGCGCCGCGCGCGCACCGATACCGAACTGCTGATGCGCCTGCTCCGCGCAGAGGGCTATTACGATCCGGAGATCGCGATCGAGGTCGATCCCGCCGCGCGCGACGGCCGCGTTCAGGTCACCGCCGCGGTCGATACGGGGCCGCGCTATACGCTCGGCGAAATCCAGATCAACGTGGACGATGAGGCCGAGCGCGCACTCATCGAGCAGAAACTCAAGCTCCAGGAAAAGCAGCCGCTCGTCGCCAACGATTTCAACGCGGCGCTGGACCGGCTTCGCCTCGGCCTCGGCGAGAGCGGCTTTCCGTTCGCGGACGTTGAAAACCCGGACATCGTCGTCGATCACGATACGCGCACGGCGACCTACGCGCTGAATGTGAAGCTCGGCGACAATTCCCGCTTCGGCCAAATTCGCGTCGATGGCGACCCGCTGTTCAGCGCCAAGCACATCGGGCGCCTCGCCCGCTTCAAGCCGGGCGACCCCTACGACACGCGCGAGATCGAAGACCTTCGCCGTGCGCTCATCGCCACGGGTCTCGTCAGCACGGTCAGCATCACGCCGGAACGCCAGCCGCCGCAGGCCGACGGCACGACGCCCGTGAATCTCGTCGTCGCGCTCACCCCTGCCCCGCAGCGCACGCTGGCCGGGCAGGTCGGTTACAGCACGACCGACGGTTTCCGCGTCGAGGCGAGCTGGCAGCACCGGAACCTCATTCGGCCGCAAGGGCAGGTCACGTTCCGCGGCGTGCTCGGCACGCAGGAACAGCGGCTTTCCGCCGATCTGCGCCGTTCGAACTGGAAGCAGCGCGACCGCACGCTCGCCGCGCGGGTCGAGGCGAGCGTCGAGGACCGCGAGGCCTATTATGCGCGCACGCTCGGTCTCGGCGCCTTCATCGAGCGCGAAACCAATCTCATCTGGCAGAAAGCCTGGACCTACCGGTTTGGCGCCGAGCTGCAGGCCTCCGAAGAGCGCGACCGCAGCCTGCGCATCGCACCCGGATTCGCGCCGCTTCGTACCTTCCTCATCGTCGCTGCGCCGATACAGATCGGTTATGATGGCACCGACGACCTGCTCGATCCCAAACGCGGGTTCCGGCTCACGGGCTGGGCCAGCCCGGAAGCCTCGTTCCAGAACGGGTTCTTTGGTTACACGCGCGCGCAGGTGGATGGTTCGGCCTACCTGCCGATGATGGAGGACAAGCTCGTCTTCGCCGGACGCGCGCGCGTCGGCACGATCTTCGGCGCCACGCGCTCGCGCATTGCGCCATCGCGCCGTTTCTATGCGGGCGGCGGCGGATCGGTGCGCGGTTATGGCTATCAGGACGTCGGGCCGCAGGATGCCGACGGCGATCCGCTCGGCGGGCGCAGCCTGATGGAGTTCAGTCTCGAGGCGCGCTACCGCTTCGGCAATTTCGGTATCGTGCCCTTCATCGACGCGGGCCAGATCGATACGCGCCCCTACCCGCGCTTCCGCGACCTGCAGTTCGGCGCCGGTATCGGGGCGCGTTACTACACGAACTTCGGCCCCGTCCGCATCGACGTCGCAACCCCGCTCAATCGGCAGAAGGGTGACTCCCGCGTCGCCGTCTACGTCTCCATTGGGCAGGCCTTCTGATGGAACGCGACGGCATCATCGAAGAGATCGAGGACGAGGTGCTGAGCCGCCCGTTCTGGACCTATGCGATGCGCGGTTTCCTCTGGCTCTCCGCCATTGCCGTCGGCCTCGCGCTCCTCATCGCTGCCGCACTGACCGTGCTCGACACGGACAGGGGCCGCGTCTGGCTCGTCGCGCGCGTCATGGGCCTTGCGCCCGAATCCGGGCTGCGCATCGGCATCGACCGGATCGACGGCTCGCTCTACGGCGCCGCCGTCGTCCACGGCCTCACCCTGTCGGATCCGCAAGGCCGCTTCCTCGAAGCCCCGCGCGTCGAGCTCGACTGGCGCCCGCAGGCAGTGTTCAGCCGCCGGCTCCATATCGTGAAGCTTGTCGTGCCCGAGGCGCGGCTGCTCAAGATACCCAAGCTGATCCCGAGCGGGGAGGAAAAGCCTATCCTCCCGAACTACGACATCTATGTCGGGCGCTTCGAGATCGGCAATCTGACCCTCGAACCCCCGGTTCTCGGCAAGCGCCACCAGATCTCCGCGAACGGCGGCGCCGACATCGCGAGCGGCCGCCTCCTCGCCGCACTGCGCGCGTCCTCACGCACCGGCGGCGACGCGCTCGTCGCCCGCGTCGATGCCCGTCCTGACGACAAGGTGTTCGACATCGAAGGCCGCCTCGTGGCGCCCGCAGGCGGCGTCGTCGGCGGCATCCTCGGCCTCGATCAGCCGCTCGTCGCCACGATCGAAGGCGAAGGCAGCTGGCAGAAGTGGCGCGGCACGGCCGTCGGCACGCTCGGCGACGCCCCGCTCATGGACCTCGCGCTCAGCGCCGACGATGGCCGTTTCGCGCTGAAGGGCACCGCCTCCCCCGGCCTTGCCATCGGCGGCATCGTCCGCAAATTCGGCTCGCCCTCGATCGAGGTGGATGCCGCCGCGACAATCGCCGAGCGCGTCATCGAAGGTCGCGCCTCGATCGTCTCGCCGTCGGTAGGGCTTGAGCTGGACGGCGCTGTGGATCTCGCTGAATCCCGTTTCCGCACCGTCTCCGTCGGCGCTTCCGTGCGTCAGCCGAAGGCGCTGATCTCGACGATGACGGCGGACGACATGCGCCTTGCCATGACGCTCGATGGCCCGCTCTCGCGCCCTCTCGTCGATTATCGCCTGTCCGCCAACTGGCTCGCCATCGGCACCACGCGTCTCGACCGTGTCGAAGTGACGGGCAAGGGAGAGCTTCCGAAGGACAAGCTCGCGGTTCCGGTAGAGGCGCGCGCGCTTCGCGTCACCGGGCTCGGCGAACTCGTCGAAGCGCTCGCCACCAACCCGCGCATCACCGGCGTCGTTGCGCTCGACGGCCCCAACATCGTCGGCAAGGGCCTCAAGATTTCGAGTGACCGCGTGACCGCGACCGCCGACCTCAACATCGAAACACGCACGGGCCGCTACAGCGTGAACGCCGACGGCTCGGTGCCGCGCTATGTCATCCCCGGTCTCGGCATGGCGGACATCAAGGCGAAGCTGCTGTTCGAACCCGATGCGCGCGCCGGCAATCGCCTGCGGATCAGCGGCAAGGCCGACGCCGCGATGACGCGGCTCGATAACGGCCTGCTGGCCTTCCTCTTCCAGGGCAATCCGCGCGTCGTCGCCAATATCGTCCGCACGCCCGACGGCCTCGTCACGTTCACGAACGCCGTGCTCACCTCGCCCGACATGCGCGTCACCGGGCGCGGCACTTATGCGATGGACCAACGCATCCGCTTCACCGGCAACGCCGTTTCGGAGCGCTACGGCCCGATGGACGTGGAACTCGGCGGCCTCGTGACGCGCCCCGAAGCGCGGATCCGCGTCAAGAGCTACGCAGCAGGCATCGAGCTTCGCGATATTCGCGCCACCTTCACGCCGCAGGGCGAGAATTACGCCTTCACGGCGCTTGCCGATACGGTCGCAGGCCCGGCGCGGGCGCACGGCCGCATCCTTACCGGCGCGCAGACGGTCTACGACATCGAAGCCGCCGAGATCGCCGGGCTCACGGCGGCAGGCCCGCTCCGCGCCGTCGATGGCGCCCCGGCGGTCTCGGGCGTGCTTGATGTGCGCGGCGCCGGCATCTCGGGCAAGATCCGCCTGTCGCCCGAAGACGGCGTACAGCGCATCGACGCCAATCTCGGTGCGCGCGCTGCGCGGCTCGATTTCGGCGGCGGCACCACCATCCGGCGCGGCTGGGTGGACGGCAACATCGTGCTCCGGGAGGCCGGCGCCGAAATCTCGGGACGCTTCGATATCGAAGGCCTGAAGCAGTCGGCGCTGCTGCTGAAAACGCTGAAGGGCACGCTTGAAATGCAGGCGGGCGAAGGCACCGCCGCGCTCATCGCCACCGGCGAGCGCGGCGCCCCCTTCACGTTCGATCTTGCCGCGAGCTTCGATCCCGAAAGCATCATCATCACCAGCCAGGGCACGATCGCACGCCAGGCGTTCGCGCTCGCCGCCCCCGCGCGTCTTGATCGCACGGAAGACGGCTGGCACCTCGCGTCCGTCGTACTCAACCTGCCGTCGGGCTCGGCCAAGATCAGCGGAACGTTCGGCGACACGATCAGCCTCACCACCGATCTCAATGCCGCCGGTCTCGGCCTGCTTCAGCTCGCGCTACCGGGCATGAACTTCACAGGCACTGCGAGCGGCCGCATCGACATGATCTTCCCGTCGGGCGGCCTCCCGCGCGGCACGGCAAAGCTGCGCGTCACCGATTTCACGCGCGCGACCGAGGCTTTCTCGAAGCCCGTCGATCTCGCCGTCGTCGCGCAGCTCGAGGCCAACAAGGCGGTGATGCGCGCCGCCTTCCTCGATAACGGCCAGCGCCTCGGCATCCTGCAGGGGCGCCTGCTCTCAATCCCCGGCAGTATCGACGATCCCTGGCTCGACCGCCTGATGAAGGCGCCGATCTCCGGCCAGCTCCGCTGGCGCGGCCCCGCCGAGATGCTCTGGCCCTTGACCGGCGTCGGCGCGCTCAGCGTACGCGGCAACATCGCGGTGGCGCTGGAGATCAACGGCGAGCTTGGCGACCCCTCGCTCACCGGCATCGTACGGTCGCGGGCATCACGCATCGAAAGCGCGATCACTGGCACGGTCGTGGACAATATTCGCCTCGCGGGCCGTTTCACGGGCTCGCGCCTCGAACTCACCGAGTTTTCGGGAACTGCGGGTACGGGCTCTATTTCCGGCAGCGGCGGCATCGACCTTTCGTTTGCGCGTGGTTTCCCCATCGAGATCGCGATGGTGATGAAATCGGCACTGATCCTCAATCGCGACGACTTACGGGCGACAGCAAGCGGACCCTTGAGGATCAGCAACAGTCCCGAAGGCGCCATCATTTCGGGCAACGTGAATATCGACCGTGCCCGCTTCAATATCGGGCAGACCGCGCAAGTCGAGGTTCCCACGCTCCGCGTGCGCGAAAAGAACGCGGAGCTCCTGCGGGCGGAACCCGTCGTCGCCGAAGGCGCGGCGGAGCCCACCGTCTGGCAGCTCGACGTGAAGGCAAAGGGCAACAACGAGATCATGGTCCGCGGCATGGGCCTCGATTCGGAATGGTCGGCGGACCTCGATATCAAGGGGTCGGCAACCGCGCCGCGCATCGGCGGTGTCGCCGAACTCGTGCGCGGCGACTACGAGTTCGCAGGCAAGACCTTCCGGCTGACACGCGGCGAACTGCGCTTCACCGGCACCTATCCGCCCGATCCGGTGGTGGACATCGCCGCCGAGGCGCGCGTCGAAGGCCTCACCGCTACGATCACCATCCGCGGCACCGGTCAGCGTCCCGAGATCGCCTTCTCGTCGATCCCGGCGCTGCCGCAGGACGAGGTGCTCTCGCGCGTGCTCTTCGGCACCTCGATCTCGAACCTCTCCGCACCCGAAGCGCTCCAGCTTGCAGGCGCGGTCGCCTCGCTGCAGGGCGGCGGCGGCGGTATCAACCCGATCAACGCCGTGCGCCGCGCTGTCGGGCTCGATCGGCTGCGTATCATGGAAGCGAACCAGCTCACCGGCCAGAAAACCGCCGTTGCGGCGGGCGAATACCTCACCGACCGCGTCTACGTGGAGGTCGCCACCGACGCGCAGGGCTACACCGCGACGCAGCTCGAAGTGGAGCTGACGCGCGCGCTCTCGATCCTCTCGTCGGTCGCGACGCTCGGCGGCACCAGCGTCAACCTGCGCTGGTCGAAGGATTATTGAGATCTCTGAAAAGCGCCGAAAAGCAAGAAAACTGGGGCGACCGACGGGGATTGAACCCGCAACCTCCGGTACCACAAACCGGCGCTCTAACCAATTGAGCTACGGTCGCCACGCGCGATGAGGATGCGCACATACGGGCGCCCCGGCCTGCCGTCAAGCGAGGCACATGCCCCTGCTGAATTTTTAGGCAAGATGCCCGGAAGTCGTGCAGCATTCGATCAGGAGACGGCCTGAAAATGCGCTTTGCCGCGCTGCGGCATCTGGCACGGATCATGCGTTACGCGAAGGCAATACCCCATCCGGGGCAGATCGAATTCGTTCAAGGGGTAAAGCCAGGTGAAAAAAATCGAGGCGATCATCAAGCCCTTCAAGCTTGATGAGGTGAAGGAAGCGCTGCACGAAGTCGGCGTGTCGGGCATCACCGTTGTCGAGGCCAAGGGTTTTGGCCGCCAGAAGGGCCATACCGAGCTTTATCGCGGTGCCGAATATATCGTGGACTTTCTCCCCAAGGTGAAGCTCGAGGTCGTCGTCGACGACGGCATTGTCGAGCGCACCGTGGAAGCCATTGCGGGTGCCGCCAAAACCGGCCGCATCGGCGACGGCAAGATCTTCGTGTCGACGATCGAGTCGGCCTACCGCATCCGTACCGGCGAGCGCGACAGCGAAGCCATCTGAAGCATCATTCGAACACAACCACAGCAGCAGGGTTAAAAAAGGAAGGCGAGTAATGGCGAACAAACCAGCCGACATTCTGAAGATGATCAAGGACCAGGAGATCGAGTGGCTCGATGTCCGCTTCACCGACATCCGGGGCAAATGGCACCACATGGCGATGTGCTCGGGCGTGATCGACGAAGACATGCTGACCGACGGCATCATGTTCGACGGCTCGTCGATCGACGGCTGGAAGGCCATCAACGAGTCCGACATGATCCTGAAGCCTGACCTCGACGCGGTCTATGTCGATCCGTTCTCGGCGACGCCGATGCTGATCGTGTTCTGCGACGTCGTCGATCCGGCGACGGGCGAGCTCTACGGCTCCGATCCGCGCTCGGTCGCCAAGCGCGCCGAAGCGTTCCTCGGCAACAGCGGCGTCGGCGACACCGCCTATGTCGGTCCTGAAGCCGAATTCTTCGTCTTCGACGACGTGCGCTTCGAAAACGGCTACGCCGGCGCGGGCTACAAGATCGACGACATCGAGCTGCCGACCAACAGCGGTCGCGAGTACGACGAAGGCAACATGGGCCACCGTCCGCGCGCCAAGGGCGGCTACTTCCCCGTCGCGCCGGTCGATCCGTGCCACGATCTGCGTTCGGAAATGGTCTCCGTGATGCTCGAAATGGGCTTGCCCATGGACAAGCACCATCACGAAGTTGCTGCAGCGCAGCACGAGCTTGGCCTCACCTTCGGCACGCTCGTACAGACCGCCGACCGGATGCAGATCTACAAGTATGTCGTGCACAACGTCGCGCACGCCTATGGCAAAACGGCAACATTTATGCCCAAGCCCATCAAGGACGACAACGGCTCGGGAATGCACACGCACATCTCGATCTGGAAGAAGGGCAAGCCGCTGTTTTCGGGCGACGGTTACGCCGGTCTTTCGGAAACCGCGCTGTTCTTCATCGGCGGCGTCATCAAGCACGCCAAGGCGCTGAATGCGTTCACGAACCCCTCGACGAACAGCTACAAGCGCCTCGTCCCGGGCTTCGAAGCGCCGGTGCTGCTGGCCTATTCCAGCCGCAACCGTTCGGCCTCCTGCCGTATTCCCTACGGCACGGGCCCGAAGAGCCGCCGCGTCGAGTTCCGCTTCCCGGACGCCACGGCGAACCCGTACCTCTGCTACGCCGCGATCCTGATGGCCGGCCTCGACGGTATCGAAAACCGCATCCACCCCGGCCAGCCGATGGACAAGAACCTCTACGACCTTCCGCCGAAGGAGCTGAAGAAGGTTCCGACCGTGTGCAGCTCGCTGCGCGAGGCGCTCGTCAACCTCGACAAGAACCGCAAGGTCTTCACGCGCGGCGGTGTATTCACCGACGAGATGATCGACAGCTTCATCGACCTGAAGATGCACGAAGTGCAGCGCTGGGAAATGGCGCCGTCGCCCGTCGAATTCGACATGTACTATTCGGCCTGATCGGGGGATTTGGGCCGTTCAGGGGCTCGCGCGAAAGCGCGGGCCCCTTTTCATTTTGGGGTACTGTTGTTTTGCGGCTCAGGGAGCCGTTCAGCGGGAAATATGGTTGGTCGCGGTAGACACTCGCCGTTCTTCCCCATTCGTTGCCACGTCGGCGCTCCCGGAGTGACGTAGCCAATTCGAACGGTCTTACCGTGCGCGCATTTGAGTTGCACTGAGCCTTCGAATTTTGGCAATCCAACATAGGCGAAACCAACACTCATCAGATTTTGCCGTCTTCCAAAACCATCCACGATCTGAGCGGACACGACCTCGCGATTGGGATCGAAGAATACAACGCTGCCCGTGAACAAAAGCGTGCCCGCAACGACAATTATTGTCGCACCCAATGCCAATGCTATTCGCCCGGACCGCAAAACGCCTCTCCCTGACCGCATTTTGCATACGCTAGCAATCAACCGCAAGCGAGGCAGCAACCCACCGTCACCCGGCGAAGGCCGGGGCCCATAACCACGGTTGCATGGATATCGGCCTTCGCCGTTATGCCGATAGAGGGACGAAAAAAAGCGGCACCTGCGTCTTCCCAAAAAAGAAAGCCCCGGAAGTCCTGAGACTTCCGGGGCTTTCCCCGTGACGATTAGAGTATCGGATCAGAACGCCGCGGTTAGCGAGACCACGATGGCTGCGTCCGTGATCGTGTTGATCGACGGGTCACCGCCCTTGACGTCCGTATCGACGTAGGAGACGCCGAGCGTCAGCTTGTCGTAGGAGACCGACGCGCCGAGCGACCAATCGAGATAGTCGCCGTCGGTCGAGAACCCGCGGTCGATCGAAAGCGAACCGTCGGTGTAGCCGACGTGCGCATTCAGCGAGACCGGCGTGTTCGGGATCGCGGCCGACCAATCCGAATACAGGTAGAAGCTGTCGTCGTTGCCGAGCGAATCCTGCTTCGGGGCGTAGGCGACGCCGACCGTGGCGCCGACCGGACCGAGTTCCTTGCTCAGCGAGGCCGTGACTTCCACCACGTCCGTGCCGCTGGTGCCCGGATAGAGATACCAGATCGCGCCGATGTCGTAGCCGAAGCCGCCCGCTTCGCCGGCATAGCCCGCGTAGACGTCGATTTCAGCGTTCGCACCGCCGTAGGTGCCATAGCCTGCGAGGCTCGAACCCCACGTGCCGACATAGAAGCCGCTCGAATGCGCGACGTCGATACCGCCCTGGAAGGCCACTTCTTCATCCGAAAGCGAAATACCGCGCCAGCGGTACTGCGAGAAAACGCCCGCGTTGCCCGAGATTTCCCAATCGCTGGTCGCTTCAGCGTCCTGCGCGAAGGCCGGAGCCGCCACTGCGAGGCTGCCGACAAGCGTTGCAGCCGCAAGCACGGTCGTCGAGATCGCGCGGCTGCCAATTCCCTTTTTCATCATTCCTCCACCTTCATTTCAGCTGTGATCGCTGCTCGCCCTGGGAGGGGTCGTTCCGAAGCACGTGCTTCAAGGGAGAGTGTTGACCACGCTGCGGCGACGCACAAGCGGTTTCGCCCCCGTGGTCACAAAGTTGCAACGCAGCTGATGCTTTCACGCAACAGTCTGAATCCAGACAGAAAGAAGGGCCGGCGTCACCGCCGACCCTCTAGTCAAATCCTTGGGGAGGATTGCCATATAGGCATGATCATATTGCATCGCAGCACGACATGTTGCAACGCAAAAATTCATCTCCTGTGAAAAAAGCGACGGTGTTGACGTTTAAGGCGTTTTTCACGCCTGCCGCCTAAGAGACAGGGATGATGGACGCAGACGCAGGCGGTTGGACAGTGAGCGAGCCTTATCGGAACGTCGCCGCGCTTCCGCCCGACATGACCGAAGCCCTCGCCTCGCGCATCGCGGACATCGCCGCCGAAGCCATTACCGGCATAGACCCGCACACCGGCCTTGCCAGCGACTTTCTCAATCAATTCAACGAAGTGCTCATGCTCATCGACGTCGCCGGCCACGACGCCGCGCTCCGCCGCGAGCTCGACGCCTGGTTCCCGCGCGATTACGTTGAACATTTCGAGGCAAGCCATCTGCGCGACTCGGCACTCGTCATCGAAGCCTATGCGCTCTCCCCCGCCTCCGTCCGCCGCCGCTTCGACCGTCTCAGCGGCGATCTTTCGGCGTTCATCCTGAACGGCCTTGCCGATCTGCGCCCGCTTGAGGGCGAGGCCGCAGACCACGCGCGCGCGGCGCTGGCGGAGCAGGTGCGCAGGCGTATCGAATCTCTGTCCGCGATCATCCACCCCGCCGAGCGGCGTCTCGACAACGACACGATTTCAGCGCTTTTCAAGCGGCCGCGCTAAACCCTTCACCCCTGCCCCGGCGCTGCCTATAAGGCCGCTATGAGTGATCTCTTCACGGGCGCCGCCAACCCGACCGACTATACCGCCGACCAGATCGAAGTTCTCGAAGGGCTGGAGCCCGTGCGCCGCCGCCCCGGCATGTATATCGGCGGCACGGACGAGCGCGCGCTGCATCATCTCGCCGCCGAGGTGCTCGACAACAGCATGGACGAAGCGGTCGCCGGCCACGCGAACCGCATCGAGGTCTCGCTCGCGTCGGACGGCACGCTGACGGTCTCCGACAACGGCCGCGGCATACCGATCGACGCGCACCCCAAATATCCGGGCAAGTCCGCGCTCGAGGTGATCTTCACGATGCTGCACTCCGGCGGCAAGTTCTCGAGCAAGGCCTACGCCACCTCGGGCGGTCTCCACGGCGTCGGCATATCGGTGGTGAACGCGCTCTCCGACGAGCTCGTTGTCGAGGTCGCGCGCAACCGCGAGCTTTACCGCCAGCGCTATTCGCGTGGTCACACCACATCGAAACTCGAAAAGGTCGGCGCGGCCCCCAACCGGCGGGGCACCACCATCGCCTTCCACCCCGATCCCGAAATCTTCGGCGACAAGGCGACGTTCCGCCCTGCCCGCCTTTACCGCCTCGCGCGGTCGAAGGCGTATCTCTTCCGCGGCGTCGAGATCCGCTGGTCGTGCGACCCGGAACTCATCAGCGACGACACGCCCGCAACCGCCGTGTTCCAGTTCCCCGGCGGACTTGCCGATCACCTTGCCGAACAGCTCGGCGACCGCGCCTGCGCGACGAACGAGTTCTTCGCAGGCCGCGCCGAATTCCCGGACACGCAGGGTTCGGCGGAATGGGCGGTCGCCTGGCCGCTCTACGGCGAAGGCTCCGCGAGCTACTACTGCAACACGATTCCCACCCCGGCGGGCGGCACGCACGAGGCCGGCCTGCGCACGGCGCTCGTAAAAGGCATACGCGGTTTCGCAGGGCTGATCGGCCAGAAGAAGGGCGAAGGCCTCACCGCCGAGGATGTTCTCTCGGGCGGTGAGATCATGCTCTCCGTGTTCATCCGCGAGCCGCAGTTCCAGAGCCAGACCAAGGACCGGCTGACGAGCCCCGAAGCTGCACGGTTCGTGGAAGCGGCGGTCAAGGACCATTTCGACCACTTCCTCTCCGACAACATGGAGCGCGGCCGCGCGCTTCTCGGCTTCGCGCTCGAACGCATGGACGAGCGGCTGAAGCGCCGCGCCGAAAAGGAGATCAAGCGCAAGACCGCAACGAGCGGCCGCCGCCTGCGCCTCCCCGGCAAGCTCACCGATTGTTCGGCGGACGCACCCGATGGCACCGAGATTTTCATCGTCGAAGGCGATTCGGCGGGCGGCTCGGCCAAGCAGGCGCGCGACCGCAAGACGCAGGCGATCCTGCCCATTCGCGGCAAGATCCTGAACGTCGCTTCGGCGAACCGGGACAAGATCGGCGCCAATCAGGAAATCGCCGATCTCATCCAGGCGCTCGGCTGCGGCACGCGCGACCGCTTCGACCCCGATGCGCTCCGCTACGACCGCGTCGTCATCATGACCGACGCCGACGTGGACGGCGCCCACATCGCCACGCTGCTGATGACCTTCTTCTTCCAGGAGATGTCGGGCCTCGTGAAAAACGGCCACCTCTACCTCGCACAGCCGCCGCTCTACCGCCTCGCGCAGGGCGGCAAGGTCGCCTACGCGCGCGACGACGCACACAAGGATGAGCTGCTCGCGGGCGACTTCTCCGGGCGTGGCAAGGTGGAGATCGGCCGCTTCAAGGGCCTCGGCGAGATGTCGCCCATGCAGCTTCGTGAAACCACGATGGACCCGGCAAAGCGCACACTCATTCGCGTGACGCTGCCTGACACTTACGAGGAGCGCGCACCCGTCGTCGATCTCGTCGATCGCCTGATGGGCCGCAACCCGGAGCACCGCTTCAATTTCATCCAGGAACGCGCCGCCGGCGTTTCAGAAGACGCCATCGACGTTTAGGGTGTGTGGGAATTCAGTTCAGGGCGGAGCGAAAATGGTGGATTTCGAGAACCGGCGCGCAGCGTACTTACAGTACGTGAGCACCGGAAGCGCAGAAAGCCGCCGTTTGCAGCCCGCCATGGACTGAATCCCCGCACACCCTAGTCGGAAAGCGCCGCCACCAGATCGCGCACCTTCTTCTGCCGCCACTGCGCACTCGGCGCGATCAGCCAGTATGCCTCGTCCGAGACCTTCGGCTCCATGACGACAGCGAGCTTCCCGGCGGCGATGTCCGCCTCGGCCAGCACCCGCGGCACGCGCGCAATCCCGTAGCCCGCCACGGCGCTGTCGATGGCGAGCCCGGCGTCGGCGACTCCGAGGCTGGCGCTGCGGTCCGTCATGTGAACGCCGTGCGCCTCGAACCAGCCGCGCCAGTCGGCGGACGGGTGCTCGATCAGCGGCTGCGCGGCGACTTCCGACACGATCTTCACGTTCGCGGCGATCTCCGGCGTCGCCACCAGCACGACCGTGCCCGGCGCGATCAGCTTGCCGCTCAGTTCCTCCTCGGCGGGCATCGCGCCGAAGAAGATCGCGGCATCGAGATTGGCGGCGTTGAAATCGACTGGCCCTTCCGTGGGCAGGATCGTCACCTGCCGCGCGGTCGTCGATGCCTTGATGAGGCCGAGCCGCGGCGCCAGCCATTTGCCGATGAAATCGCGCGGCGCCGCAATCGTCAGCCGCTCCTCGCCCTGCCCCGCCTGCATGATCGCCACGGCCTCTTCCAGCTTCGCGAAGCCTTCGCGCAGCGCGGGCAGGCTGCGCACCGCCTCGTCGGTGAGTTCGAGGTTCCGCGTCATGCGCCGGAACAGCACGGTGCCGAGCACGTCTTCCAGCGTGCGGATCTGCTGGCCGACGGCGGCAGGCGTCACCGCAAGCTC
Organism: uncultured Sphingosinicella sp.; assembly: GCF_963974575.1. Taxonomy (NCBI): domain Bacteria; kingdom Pseudomonadati; phylum Pseudomonadota; class Alphaproteobacteria; order Sphingomonadales; family Sphingosinicellaceae; genus Sphingosinicella; species uncultured Sphingosinicella sp. Next base: position 109,272 of record NZ_CAXBBQ010000002.1, read on the forward strand.
ATCCGCCGCCTTGGTGAACGACAGATGCCGCGCCGCCGCATCGAAGACACGCAGCGCGTTGAGTGGGAGCAGGGTCCGCTTCATGGCCGCGACGATTACAGGGCGCGCGCCGGGCGATCAAACGCGAAAAATCACGGTTAACCCGAATTTTACCATAAGCACGCTAAACGGGGCCTGTGCCTCGCGGCACACCTTACCTCCCCTAGCTGGATGTCCAGCCGACTGTTTTTTTGAAAGGCCGCCCGGTCGTATCCGGCGGCCTTTTTCTTTTGGGCCGATCAACTCTTGCCGGGGATGCGGAATCGAAACGTCTGGCGCGCGCCGGTGCAGCCGATCTGTTCGCCCTCCCGGTAGATCGGCTTGAACCGCCAGCGGCTGATGATCCGATCCATCGTCTCTTCGAACACGAACGGCGGATAGGCGAACACGATACGCGGCGATTTCGTCTTCCCGTCGGTGCCTATGTCATAGTTCGAAACCATGTAGCCCTCGAAGCCCCAGTTCAACGCTTCGTGCGGGTAGTCGCTCGAACTGGCGCCGGTGCTTGCCGGAATGGGGCTCGCATCCACGAGGGCGCATTGATCGGGTCGCAGCCCCGTTGCCGCGAGGTAGCCCGACGCGCGCTCCTGCGCTTTTCGTTCAAAGGCGATCGAGGCGAGCCGCAGCGCCGCAAACTGGGCAAGTGTGTCAGTCTTCGCATTGCCGCGTTCGAACACCGCCGTGTAAAGCGGTATCGCCCGATCGCTGCGCTTGCGCTTTTCGAGCTGCAGGCCCTGTTCGACACGGAACCAGTCGACGATATCGGCGGGCCACCCGGCGTCGGGCTGCATCTGGAGCGCCTCGCCGCCGCGCTGCATCAGGCTACGCGCTACAAGCACACCCAGAATGGCCTGCGCTCGCGAAGAAATCCCGTTCGCCTCCATGATCTGCCGCGCACGCTCGATGTAGACGCCGTCCTCGTCCTCCTCGGCAAGCGTTGCAAGAACCGGGACGAGACTCATCGCATCCGGCCCATCGGCAGCCTCGCGCCTTGCAAGCTCGGCGCGAAGTGCGTCGGTGCCCACGCGGCTATAGATATCCTGCAAGGGTTTCTTTGCGTTCGCTTCCTTTATGAGCTCACGCAGAAAGCCGGCACCGATCCAGCGCCGGTCGGTATTGAACGTGCAGCGGGTCGCGATGCGGATGGAAAACCGCCAGAACGGTTCCGTCTTCTCTATCTCCTCGGCAGACCAACGCCATGCCCGCGCCGCTTTCACGAACTCCGCCTCGATCTTGCCCGGCTTCGTCGAATAGATGGGCGCGGCGCTGATGACACGGCCGTCCTCACCAAGCGCGATATCGAGCACGACGAGATCCTCGGGACCGATACCGAACGCCGGAGAGCAATCCGGCAGTTTCAAAGCTCTTCCGTCCGGGAATTGCGGCCCTTTGCCGCCCATACGCCCCAATCCTGTCATCGCGATGTAGTAAAAAGCCTTGTCGTCATCGCCGGTGAGATGACTTGCCACCGCGAGATCGGACCTGATCGCGACGTCGGAGAGCGAAACCCGCATGCCAACGCCGCCCGCGCTTTTGGCCGCCTTCTTGAACCAGTCGAGCGCCTCGGCATGATTTCCGGCATTCAGCTCTATGCGTCCGCGCAAGGACTGGAGTTCGCCGAGCAGTTCGCCGCTGCGCTTTTTGTCTTCCATCGGTTTGAAATCTTCGATCATCGCATCGACAAGGCGTCGCGCGAGCGGAATTGACAGCACCGTCTTGCGGGCGGGATCGGTGTTCAGCCGCAGCGCCGCCTGATAATTCTCCGTCGCCCGTTGCATTTCGCCGAGCTTTTCATGGGCGCGGCCGAGAAGACTATACGTCTCCATCAGAAAAGGCTGACCCGGCGCCTTCGCATAAATGGACACGACAGGCGCCAGCACGGCAATCGCGCGCTCCTGTCGCCCGAGCGCGATATCCGTCTCGGCAATGCGTCGCCGCAGATCGGCTTCCACCGTACTGCCGCGCTGCGATTTTGCGAGGCGTCCTTGCACCTCGGCAAACAGCGTAGCCGCCTTGTCGTATTCCCCGGCTGCAAACGCCTTTTCAGCGGCGTCATAGCGCTCCTGCAGCTTCTGTGCCTGCGCCGCTGCAGACGTAAGACAAATCCCGACAATCGCCGCGAAGATGTGCCCGCGCATAAATACCCCTGAACTTGCCCCTGATCGGCGAATTGACTATCGCGCCACCATGACAACTTCGCAACCGGCAGTGGTTCTTCTTTCCGGAGGACTCGATTCCGTTACGTGCGCCGCGATCGCGCGCGCAGGCAGCTATGCCGTGCACGCGCTCACCGTCGACTACAACCAGCGCCACCGCGTGGAGCTGGAGGCGGCGCGGCGGGCGGCATCCGTTTATGCGGTGCGGCACATCGTTCTGCCGCTCGATCTGCGCGCGTTCGGCGGATCGGCGCTCACCAGCGACATCGCCGTGCCCAAGGGCGACGGCCCCATCGACAGCGGCGTCATCCCGCCGACCTACGTGCCCGCGCGCAACACCGTGTTCCTGTCGGTCGCGCTGGCGTGGGCAGAGGCGATCGGCGCGCGCGACATCTTCATCGGCGTCAACGCGCTCGATTATTCCGGCTATCCGGATTGTCGCCCCGCGTTCATCGCGGCGTTCGAGGCGCTGGCCGCCACCGCTACCAAGGCGGGCAGCGAGGGCGAACGCTTCAAGGTGCACACGCCGCTCATCGATCTCGACAAGGCCGGGATCGCGCGCGAGGCAACGCGGCTGGGCGTCGATATCGCCGGAACGTGGACGTGCTACGACCCCGCCACGGGCGCGGACGGCACGCCGCTCCACTGCGGCCGCTGCGACGCCTGCCGCCTCCGCCACAAGGGTTTCGAGGAGGCGGGCCTCCCTGACCCCACCGCCTACGCCGCGCCGTGACCTATACCGTCAAGGAACTCTTCCTCACGCTGCAGGGCGAAGGCGCGCAGACCGGCCGCCGCGCCGTGTTCCTGCGCTTTGCCGGCTGCAATCTCTGGTCGGGCCTTGAACGCGACCGCGCCGAGGCCGTCTGCACCTTCTGCGACACCGATTTCATCGGAACGGACGGCCCCGGCGGCGAGAAGTTCGCGGATGCCGAAGCGCTCGCCGATGCCGTCGCGGCGGCGTGGGGCACGGGCGCCGAGCATCGCCTCGTCGTCTGCACCGGCGGCGAACCGCTGCTGCAGCTCGACCGCGCGCTGATCGACGCGCTCCATGCGCGCGAATTCTCGATCGCCATCGAAACCAACGGCACGCTCCCCGCGCCCGCCGGGATCGACTGGATCTGCGTCAGCCCCAAGGCGGATGCCGAGCTGGTGCAAACATCGGGCGATGAACTGAAGCTCGTCTACCCACAGCCGAACAACAGCCCGGAGATGTTCGAGCAGCTCGATTTCCGCAACTTCTTCCTGCAACCGATGGACGGCCCCGCGCAGGCGCGGAACATCGCCGCCGCCACGGACTATTGCCTCACCCATCCGAAATGGCGCCTGTCGCTCCAGACGCACAAGCTGATCGGATTGCCGTAACGGGGGACAAGCATGAGCACATTATCGCACCCTCTTGTCGTAGCTGCGTTTGTTGCTGTGACCGGTCTAATAGGGAACACTATTATATCGAACAACAACGACAAGCGAGCAGAAAGAATAGAAGAAATTCGTACCAACAGAGATGCGATACTTCAATTAATTTCTAGTGAAAATGCTGATGTTGCAGAGCGAAATTTAAGATTTCTTATTGGAGCAGACGTAATAAAAGATCCAGAAAATAAAATTGTTCAAAATTTAAATCAGAAACCACTCCGGGACATTCTTGTTCCCGTATCAACGCCATGCCTACAGACATCCCGTCTTCCGGAGACACCAGCCCCTTTGCCACGGCGTCCTGCGGACGCTCGCCAAGCGCTTGATTTGGCTCTTGCTCAGGTGAAAATGTGGGAGGCTTACGGAACAAAAATCAACGCGATCATCAAGCCTTGCGTGGCTCCCTAACCCCGCCCCCGATACGGCGCGACGCCCTGGTCCGGCACCCACACGTCGGCAGGCGGCGCGCCGGACTGCCAGAACACGTCGATCGGAATGCCGCCACGCGGATACCAGTAGCCGCCGATACGCAGCCAATGCGGCGCCATCTCGCGAAACAGCCGCTCGCCGATGCCGACGGTGCAATCCTCGTGAAACGCCGCATGATTGCGGAAACTCCCGAGGAACAGCTTCAGCGACTTCGATTCCACGATGCGCGCGTCCGGCACATAGTCGATCACGATATGCGCAAAATCGGGCTGGCCCGTCACCGGGCACAGCGATGTGAACTCGGGCGCCGCGAAGCGCACGAGGTAGCGGCTTTCGGGCCGCGGATTGGGCACGTAGTCGAGCTTCGCGGCCTCGGGAGAGGCCGGAAGCGCACTCACCTTGCCGAGATGCGTCGTTTCCATGGGTTTCGCGTTAGAGCGCCCATACGCCATTGGCAATATCGGGGCGTCCGACTATTCAGGAAGTGGATTGAGACACAGGTTCAAGGAGCAACGCATGGATTCGCTGGTAACGACGGAATGGCTCGCGAAAGAGCTTGGCGCAAACGATCTGCGCATCGTCGATGCCTCCTACTTCCTTGATGCGCGCGATGCCCGCGCCGAGTTCGAGGCTGCGCATATCCCGGGCGCCGTGTTCATGGACCTCGGCGAACTCTCCGATACCAGCTCCAGCCTGCCGAACATGGTGCCGAGCGCGGAGAAGTTCGCCAGCCGTATGCAGGCCATCGGCCTTGGCGATGGCAGCCGCATCGTCGTTTACGACAACTCCCCCTTGCGCTCCTCGGCGCGCGCATGGTGGCTGCTGAACCTGTTCGGCGCGCACGAAGTCGCGATCCTCGATGGCGGCCTCGCGAAGTGGAAGGCCGAAGGCCGTGCGATGGAATCGGGCAAGCCCGTCGTGCGCCACCGGCACTTCACCGTCTGGACGGACAAGGCGCAGGTCCGCGATCTTTCGCAGATGAAGGAAAACCTGAAGACCAAGGCCGAGCAGGTCGTCGACGCGCGCGGCGCAGCCCGCTTCCGCGGCGACGAGCCGGAAACCCGCCCGGGCGTCCGCCCCGGCCACATCCCGGGCTCGTTCAACCTGCCCTACACCGAGCTTTTCAACGAGGACGGCACGTTCAAGCAGGGTGAGGCGCTGCGCGGCGCGTTCCGCGAGGTCGGCGTCGATCCGGATCAGCCCGTCGTCACCACCTGTGGTTCAGGCGTCACGGCCGCCGTGCTCTCGTTCGGGCTGCACCTGCTCGGCGCGAAGAAGACCGCGCTCTATGACGGTTCATGGTCCGAGTGGGGCGGCGAGGCGGATACGCCCGTCGTGACCGGAGCGGCGTGAGCGGCGGCGAAGACGCCCCAGCCACGAAGCTCGTCCACGCCGGGCGCCGCCCGGAATGGACGCACGGCGTCGTCAATCCGCCGGTCTACCGCGCCTCGACGTGCCTCTTCGAGACGCTGGATGCCTATGAGGCGGCATCGCGCAATCCCGATGCGGGGCTCTATTACGGCCGCCGCGGCACGCCCACGACATGGGCGCTCGCCGAGGCGCTGACCGAGATGGAGCCGGGCGCGGCGGGCACACACCTGTTCCCCTCGGGCGTCGCCGCGATCGCTACGGCGCTGCTGGCGGCAACATCATCGGGCGGTCATGTCCTGATGGCCGACAATGTCTACGAACCGACGCGCCTGATGGCGAAATCGATTCTGGCGCAGTCCGGCATCGAGACCGAGTTCTACGACCCGACGAACCACGATAGCCTGCCCGAGCGGATCCGCGAGAACACGCAGGCGATCTATATGGAAAGCCCCGGCTCGCTGACCTTCGAGGTGCAGGACGTGCCCGCCATCGCGGCGCTCGCCCGCGAACGCGGCATCATCTCCATCCTCGACAACACGTGGGCGACCCCCCTGCTCTTCCCGGCGATCCGCCACGGCGTCGACCTTTCGGTGCAGTCGCTCACCAAATACGTGGTCGGCCACAGCGATGCGCTGATGGGATCGGTCACGGCCGCGCCGGATGCGTGGCAGAATCTCCGCAACACCGCGCTGCGCCTCGGCCAGACCGCCGCGCCCGATGATTGCGCCCTTGCCCTGCGGGGCCTCCGCACGCTCGCCATCCGCATGGAACGTCACGGCAAAACTGCGCTGGCGCTCGCGCAGGCGCTCGCCGCGCACCCCGCCGTCGAACGCGTGATCTGTCCCGGCCTCCCGGGCGATCCCGGTCACGCGCTGTGGACGCGTGATTTCAGCGGCTACGCCAGCCTGTTCGCCATCGCGCTGAAACCGGGAAGCCGCGAGGCGCTTGCCGCCTGCGTGGACAATCTCCGCCATTTCGGCATGGGCTTCTCCTTCGGCGGCTATGAAAGCCTCGTACTGCCCGTGAAGCCGCAGCGCACAGCGACCCGGTGGCAGACCGAAGGGCCCATGCTCCGCATCCACTGCGGTCTGGAGGACGCAGACGATCTGATCGCCGATATGACAGACGCCCTCGATCGTTACGCCGGATAGCGACCATGGGCCGGACCTTCGACATCGCACAATTTCTGGGTCTCCCGGCAGATGCGGTGCTTGAAGCGAGGATGCTCCCGGTCGCGGCCGTCATCATCGCCTGGGGCCTCGGGTATGTGTTGGCGCGGTTTTCCGCTCCGTACATCCAGAAGCGGGCGGGGTCTCGATTTACGTTCATCCCGGGCGGAATCGGCCTGCGGGCCGCCCATTCGCTCGGTGCGATACTGGCGCTGCTCCTGCTCTTTATCGCCGGAAACGTCGCCGAGCCGGACCCGTTCAGCACCCTCGTGCTGGCATCGGCGATGGGGATCACGTCAGCCTATCTTGTCTTCCAGCTCTGCCGTACCGCTCAGGTCGGCGTTCTCATCGCGGCACTTCTGGTCACGGCGACGCTCGTGGCGGTTGTCGCCGCGAAGCTCGGCGGTCTGCAGCCGCTGATAGACGTATTGGGGACTGCAAAACTCGACATCGGCAAATATTCGCTGAGCCTGCTCGGTGTCCTGAACGGGCTTATCATCCTCGGAACCCTCTTCGCACTCATCCGCTTCCTGATGCGCGTCTCCACGCACTGGATCGATGGCGCCCACCATCTGGATGGGTCGCAGCGTGTCCTGTTCCAGAAGGTATCGGGGCTTGGCATCCTGGCCGTCGGCGTCTTCGTGGGAATCGACCTCCTCGGCATCGATCTGACCGCGCTCAAAGTGTTCTCGGGTGCGCTTGGCCTCGCGATCGGCTTCGGGATGCAGAAAACCTTCGGCAACCTGCTCGCCGGGCTCATTCTGTTGATGGACCGATCGATCAAGCCTGGTGACGTGATCGTGATCGGAGACACGTTCGGCTGGGTCAACAAGATCGGAGTCCGCGCCGTTTCCGTGCTCACACGCGACGGCAAGGAATTCCTGATCCCGAACGAAAAGCTGATGACGGAGCAGGTGGAAAACTGGTCCTATTCCAGCCGCAACGTTCGCGTCCACATTCCGGTCGGCGTGTCTTACAAGTCAGATATCCGCAAGGCACAGGAACTCATGCTTCGCGCAGCCAGCGAAACGCCACGAGTCCTCAGCGATCCGCCCCCCAACGTATGGCTGAAGGGCTATGGAGACAGCGCGGTCGATCATGAAATCCTGATCTGGATATCCGATGCCGAGGAAGGCACCGGAAACGTAAGAAGCGCGATCCTCAACAGACTTTGGGACCTGTTCCAGTCCGAAGGCATCGAAATTCCGTTTCCCCAGCGCGACGTCCATGTTCACATGGTCGCGCCGCCGCCAGAAAAGCAGGCAGACGCTTAGTCGTCGTCGGAAACGACCACCTTCTCGCCCGTCACACGCTGCGCAAGCGCCGCCGCCATGAAGTCATCGAGATCGCCGTCCAGCACATCGTCGGGGCTCGTGTTGACGATGCCCGTGCGCAGGTCCTTCACCTGCTGATAGGGCTGCAGTACATAGCTGCGGATCTGGTGGCCCCAACCGATGTCGGTCTTGGTCGCGTTCACCGCGTTCGCCTCGGCCTCGCGCTTCTGCAGCTCAGCTTCGTAGAGGCGCGCTTTCAGCTGCTTCATCGCCTCGGCACGGTTCTTGTGCTGGCTGCGCTGGTTCTGGCAGGCAACGATGATGCCGGTGGGAACGTGCGTGATGCGCACGGCGCTGTCCGTCGTGTTGACGTGCTGCCCGCCGGCGCCCGAGGCGCGGTAGGTGTCGATCTTGAGATCGCTTTCGTTGACCTCGATGGCGATGTCGTCATCCACCACCGGATAGACCCAGACGCTCGCGAAGCTCGTGTGCCGCCGTGCCGCGCTGTCATAGGGGCTGATACGCACCAGCCGGTGCACGCCGCTCTCGGTCTTGGCGTAGCCGTAGGCGTTCTCGCCCTTCACCATCAGCGTCGCGGACTTGATGCCCGCCTGCTCGCCGCCGTGATAGTCGACCAGCTCCACCTTGTTGCCCCGGCGCTCTGCCCAGCGCTGGTACATGCGCTGCAGCATCGAAGCCCAGTCCTGGCTCTCGGTGCCGCCGGCGCCGGCGTTGATCTCGATATAGGTGTCGTTCGCGTCCGCCTCGCCCGAAAGCAGCGCGGCGACCTTGTCCTTGTCGGCACGGTTCGCGAGCGTTTCAAGCGCCTTCACGCCGTCGTCGACAAGCTCTTCGTCGCCTTCGGCCTCGGCCATCTCGATCAGTTCGACCGTGTCGTCGAGTTCGGTCTGGATGCTCCGCGTCGCCTGGATCGCCTCATCAAGGCGTCTGCGCTCCAGCATCAGCTTCTGCGCGGCCTTGGGGTCGTTCCAGAGTTCGGGGTTCTCGGCCTCGGCGTTCAGTTCTTCGAGGCGTTTGAGGGCGACATCCCAGTCAAAGAAACCTCCTCAGCAGGGCCAGCGCCTGCTTGATCCGGTCGACATGGTTGAGCGCTTCGGCGCGCATGGTACTTGTCCTTCGTATTGGAGGCTGCGGCTTCTAGTAAATGCCGCCGGTGGATTGCAAGAAGTCGCTGTCGGAGCGCACGATCTCGCGCTTTTCGAATGGGTCATAGGCAGCCGCGAGGCGGCGCGGTTCGCTTTCGGGCTTGAATGCTTCCCAGATCACGGCCGCACGCGGATCGGTATCGACCTGCCAGCCGCCATACACGCGCTTGCCGGACCGGCGATCGATCCGCACCATGCGCACGCCCGGCGCGATCTCGAACGGCCTCTTGGGCATATCCTTCAGCGCGGCGATGGCGAACTGCTTGAAAACCGGCGCGGCAAGCGTGCCGCCCTGCGCGTAGCCGCCCATGTTCTTCGGCTCATCGAAGCCGAGGTAGAGTCCCGCCACGACATCGGGCGTGCCGCCCACGAACCATACGTTCGTCGGGCCGTTGGTCGTGCCTGTTTTTCCGAACATCGGGCGATTGAGGTCGCGCAGAACGACGGCGGTGCCTCGCTGAACGACGCCCTCCAGCATATGCACGACCTGATAGGCGGTCTTGCCGTCGATTGCCTGCGGCCTTGCATCGGCGGGGCGCGGCATTGCATCGCCATCCCAATCCGGCGTGTTGCAGCCCGCGCAGTCGCGCGCGTCGGCGCGATAAATGGTACGGCCGTGTCGGTCCTGGATCAAATCGTAAAGCACCGGAGACTGCCGCTTGCCGCCGTTCGCAAGCATCGCATAGGCGTTCGTAAGCTTCAGCACGGTCGTCTCGCCCGCGCCAAGCGACATGGAAAGCACCGGCGCCAGCTTGGCGATACCCATCTGGTCGATCGTCTCGACAACCTTGTCCATGCCCGTGTTGTAGGCAAGGCGCACCGTCATCAGGTTGCGCGATTGTTCAAGACCCCAGCGCATCGTCTGCGGGCCCGCGTAGCCGCCCGAAAAGTTCCTGAAGCACTTGGTGCCGAGCGAGCGCGTCTGAAACACGCAGTACGGTCCGTCGACGATGACAGACGCAGGCGTGTAGCCGTTTTCGAGTGCCGCTGCGTAAACGAACGGCTTGATCGCCGATCCCGGCTGCCGCATCGCCTGCGTCGCGCGGTTATATTGAGAGCGGCGGGCGTCGAAGCCGCCGACCATCGCGAGCACGCGGCCCGTGGAGACCTCCATCACCACCATGCCTCCGCCGATGTCCGGGATCTGGCGCAGCGTATAATCGCTGCCCGAAATGCGCTTCACGGGGATGACATCGCCGGGCGCCAGCCGCTGGAACGCCGGCACGCCGACGCCGCGCACGGGAAGCGAAGCGTTCTGTGCGGACATGCGGCCGTTCGTGCCGTCCTCGAAGCCGAGCGAAATCACGCCGCCCGCCTTTTCGAGCACCACTGCCGCGCGCCAGTCATCATAGCCGACAGGCAGGTTCACGGCGCGCAGGCGCTGCGGCCAGCCTTCGCCAAGCTCAATCTTGTCGGTCGCTCCGCGCCAGCCGCGCGGACGGTCGTATTTCACCAGGCCATCGCGCAGCGCCATTTCGGCGGCGCGCTGCATTTCCGGGTCGATCGTGGAGCGAACCCAAAGCCCGCCCGTATAGATGCCGTGCTCGCCCTCTTCGCCGTACTTCTCCACGAGCTCGCGGCGGATATCCTCCATGAAATAGTCGCCGGTGCGGTCACGCGGGATTTCTGCACGATTGACGACGACGATCGGCTCGGCAGCGGCGGCACGCGCTTCCGCGGCGGTCACATAGCCGTTCTCCGCCATCTGCCCCAGCACCCAGTTACGGCGCGCGAAGGCGCGGGCGCGGCCCTTCTCGTTGGAGGGGTTGTAGTTGGCGGGTGCCTTCGGCAGCACAGCGAGGAACGCCGTCTGCGCCAGCGTGAGCTCGTCGACCGGCTTGTTGAAATAAGCGAAGGACGCGGCCTGCACGCCGTATGCGCTGCGACCGAGGAAGATCTGGTTCAGGTAAAGCTCGATGATGTCGGGCTTGGTCAGCGCCTGCTCGATACGCCGGGCGAGGAAAATCTCCTTCACCTTGCGCACATAGCTAACTTCATTCGTCAGCAGCAGGTTCTTCGCCACCTGCTGCGTGATCGTGGAAGCGCCGACGGGCCGCTTGCCTGTACCCATCGCCTTTAAGTTCGTGATCGCGGCCTGGAAGATACCGGGCAGATCGAATCCGGGGTGCGTGAAGAACGTCTTGTCCTCGGCGGACACGAACGCGCCCACGAGCTGCTTCGGCGTCTGTTCGTAATCGAGGAAAATACGTCGTTCGCGCGCGAACGACGTAAACGGCGTCCCATCCGCCGCGCGCACATGGCTCGGCAGCGGCGGTTCGTATTCGGCAAGCTGCGCCGCATCGGGAAGCCCGCGCGCAAAAACAAGCCAGGCGACGAACACGACGAGGACGCCGAACAGCACGCCACCACACACGACATAGCTGAGCGCCCGCGCCCAACCCGGCAGGGCACGGAACTGGGCCCTCAGCCGGGCTACTATCTCGGCAATACGCGCCATTGCCCGAGCCTATAGACGCTGCTTGCGAATGAGGAAACCTGCTGGCGACAGGATGAGCGAATTTCCTTCAACCGAATGAGGGTGTGTGAGGATACCGTTCAGCGTGGAGAGAAAACGGTGAAATTTGAGAACCGGCGCGCAGCGTATGAAAGGCGCGTGAGCACCGGAAGCGCAGAAGACCGACGTTTGCGGCCCAGCATGGGCTGGACATTCATACATCTTAGCTCACAATCTTGCTGTGATGCAGCGCAGCGATCCGTTTCGCCAGCCAACGATGGTCCCGTGCCTCCTGGATGCCGAACACATCTCCGGCCGGCAGGAACGCGTCTATAAGTTTGTCCAGCACTTCGGAGGCGATCACCCCGCCCTTCACCGTAAACACGAACACGATCTGGGGCTTACTCGAATGAACGAGATCGCGAAACGCTGCGCGCAGCGTCCGAACACCGTGGACTGAAGCCGCCAGCGCGACAAGCTGCTCGCGCGTCGCCGGATCGAGCGGGCGCAGCCTTGCATTTTCGTCGATCGTTGAAGACTCGTCGTTCCTTATGCGCTCCATCGCTTCGGCATCTTCCAGAAGCGACATGTAGCGCTGCGTTTCCTCAGGCCGTGCGACGGCGTGAAAATAACCGACAAGGCGCCTGTAGGCTGGCGCTTCAAGCACCCGCTCCGCGGCCGCAGCGTCTAGTAGGTCTGCAACGCCCTCCTCGTTTCCAAGATCAAGCAGGACGTCCCCCCTGCGAAAGCGCGCGACGTGCGTATCCGGATAGTGTTGAAGAACAGCCGAAAACGCGCCGACCGCCGCCTCTGGGCCATCAATGCCCTCGACGAGCAGAGCGAGACGTAACAAATCGTCGGAGGTTGCCTCTTCACTGGCGGTCTTTTCCGCGAGCACGGCTCGCTCGGCGATATCCGCCTGACGCTGTGCGAAGGTTTCCGCCCAGATCGGCGCGGCCCAGGCACGCCACTCCCCATCGAAACCGCTCTGAATCGCTTCCAGTTTCTCACCGAGCAGGAATGCTGCCGAGGTATCGAGGGGCGGCGGCAGGTCGAAACCCTCGCCAAGCGCCAAAAGACGCTGTTCGAGTGTGGGGTGTGTATCGCCGATGCCCGCCAGTTCCCGAAGCGCCCGATCAAGCGCTTCGGGATCGGCGGGTGCGCTTGATTGCAACGCCTCGGCAAGGGAATGATAGGGCGACAGGGGCGGCTCGGAATCTTTGCCCGCGTTGCGCCAGATGTCGGACCAGGTAGCGGAAAACCGCTCAGACTGGACCGCAATCCGTTTCAGCGCATGCCCTGCGACGGAGGTGCCCGCGACATTGGCAGAAACCCTGTCCGCCTCGTATTCGTGCTGCCGGGAAAGCACGAAGCTGTAGGCTGCGAACCATGGCCCGTACCACCCGAAAAAGCGGCGTAATAAGCCCGCGACGAATCCTTGCGGAAGGCGTTCGGAAATTTGCCCCCAACGCACCCGGATTCGGTACACAAACCCCGAAGTGTGACCGTGTGCACCCGCGAAATGGCCAAGTTCATGCGCGATGACCGCCTCGACTTCCTCGGCGCGCATCGCCATCAGAAGCGGCAACCCAAGATAGAGCGTGTTACGCGCACCGAAAATCAGAAATGTCGCATCCTGGTTGACGGCGGCATTCAGTTCATTGGTTATGCGGACTTGGTGGATCCTGGGCCCGCCGCTCCCCATCCGCACGCGTTCCAGCATTGCAAATAGGGCTGGGGCGTCCTCCGGGCGCACCTCCACGCCGACGGGTTCCGGCCGCGGCACCCATAGGGCCCGAATCAGCGAAAACGAGAGCAGCCCGAACACAAAGGCGCCCTTCAATTCTGCGGCAACGCCGGTACGCGTCGTCAGTATCAGCCAGAGCATCAGCAGCGTGAGTCCGACAAGCAGCAGGAGCAGACTACCGATCACCGCATAGCCGAAGAATCCGGCCGCCACGACTTTGCGGCGGTAGCTGCCGGGGTTTACACGCGCCGATGCCTCGAGGCCGGCAATCATGGATGCGAAACGCGGCTCCAACGCCACAACCTGACCCCAAGCGGACTGAGACTGCGCATTCGGCGCGCGTATTACTTTCATAAACCTTGCAGCCCCCTGGCCTCACCTACCGTTTTCTCAGCTTATATTGACGATCATTGCCCAACAACAATGAATCGGGTTCGTAACGACAAGAATATCCGCGCCCGCTCAAACCGTCATCGTCTCGCAACAGGACTTGCATTGAACCGTCGCTTGTCGCTGCTAACCGGCCGCCATGGATACGGATTTTCCTCACGAACACTGCCTTCAGGTCCCCGCGCATCTGAAGGCTTCGCTCCGAATCATGCTGCTTGCGAAGCATGCCTGCGGCGATGGCAGTCCCGACATGGTGGACGGCAATCATGCCCAGTATCACCATGAACTGCGCCGCACGCTCGAGAAAATCGGCCTCCATGTCGTGGCCGCCAACAGCTTCGACGCGCTCTTCGCGGAGCCCGACGTCGATTTCGTGTTTCCGCTGCTGAACCGCGCCGGGTTCCTGAACAGCGAAATGCTGGCGCCTCTGCTGCTCCAGCGTCTCGGCATCCCATATCTCGGCGCTTCGCCGATCCTGCGCGGGCTTTCGGACGACAAGCACCTGATGAAGCTCGTGGCCCGGCAGCACGCCGTCCCGACGTCAGACTGGCGCATCCTCCGCCGCGGCACTGATCTTGCCGTCGTCCCGGCGCTGGACGCAGCGCGCTACATCATCAAGCCGAATGCCTCTTCGGCCTCCTGGGGGATTGGTGTCAGCGAATGCTGGTCGGGGGCACTCGCCCACGCCGCGCACCTCCACACCGCGGGCCACGACGCGATCATCGAGCCGTGGCTGCCCCTGCTGGATGTCGCCGTCCCGGTTGTCGGCGGGCGTTCGGAGGAGCCATGGCTGCTGCCCGCGATGGCTTACATCCCCGCCGATCCCGACGCGCTTCGCAGCTACGAGGAGAAGCGCGCGCTGACCGACCAGCGGGACGACCCGCTGGAGGTGCTCGCCAATTCGCGCGTCGCCGAGCGGCTCTATGCGATGACGCGCGCGCTGTGTCGCGAACTCTGGCCGTTCGACTACGGCCGCTTCGAATTTCGCTACGATCCCGCGACCGAGAGCGTGTGGTTCATGGAAGTGAACCTCTCGTGCAATCTCTGGTCGAAAAAGAGCATCTCCCGCTCCGCCGCGACGCTTGGGATCGAGCATCACGAGCTCGTCGAGTCCATCGTCGCGCACAGCCTGTGGCGGCAGGGGTTGATAACCGCCGCTTCGGACCGGCTTGTCGCCTGAAATGAGCGCCGGCTTTTCCGCGATCGTCCTTGCAGGCAAGCGCGACGGGCGCCTCGATCCGCTCGCCGCGAACGCAGGCGTCTCGCACAAGTGCCTCGTGCCCGTCGCCGGCAAGCCGATGCTCCTCCACGTCCTCGAAGCACTGGACGGCTCCCCAGGGGTTGCCCGGATCGTCGTTTCGATCGACGCGCCTGAAATTCTCGCGCCGCTCGTCCGGCATCTCGGCAGCGGACGCATCATCGTGGAGCGCTCCGCGCCCAATCTGGTCGACAGCGTGATCGGCGCCGCGGATGCATCCACTCCGCCCTTCCTCGTCACCACTGCCGACAACGTGAACCTGACACCCGCGAGCGTCGCCGAAATCCTCGCTGCATCGCAAGGCGCGGACGCCGCCGTCGCATTCGCCCGGCGCGAGCACGTTATCGCCGCCCATCCCGACGGGCAGCGCCGCTTTTACCGCTTCCGCTGCGGCGAGTATTCGAACTGCAACACTTATGTGATCGGCTCGCGCGAAGCGCTGAAGGCCGCCGAAGTTTTCCGGGGCGGTGGCCAGTTCGCAAAATTCCCGATGCGGATCGTGAAGGCGTTCGGCCTCCTGAACCTCATCCGCTTCCGCTATGGTCTTGCGACGCTCAGCGGCGCATTCCGCGGCTTCTCACGGCGGTTCAGCTTCACCATCCATCCCGTCCTCGTCACCGACGGCGCGCTTGCCATCGATGTCGACAACGAGCGCACGCTGCATATTGCCGAGACGATCCTCGGCGAACGCGGTTCAGCGCTGAGCGAGCCGCCGCAGGAAATGCGCCTCGACCGCACGGCGCACAGCCTTGGCGATGCGCTGCTGGCCTGACGAGGAGAAGAGGAACTTCGAGTCCTCCTCGTTCGAAAGATAGCCTGTCTCCAAGAGCACCGAGGGCACATCCGGCGCCTTCAGCACCAGGAAACCCGCAAAGCGATGGAACTGGCTGCGCACCTTGATGTCCTCGCGCATCTCGCGCTGGAGGATCGCCGCGAACTCGGCAGAGGTGTTCATCGTTTCCCGCTGCGCGAGGTCGATGAGGATGTCGGTCACCTCGTTGGTTTCAACCGCGAGATCGACGCCGGCGATAATGTCCGAGCGGTTTTCCTTGGCGGCGAGACGCGCGGCTTCGGCGTCGGACGCGGTTTCCGAGAGCGTGTAAACCGTCGCCCCGCTCGCGTTCGGTACAGGCGCACTGTCGGCGTGCACGGAAATGAACAGCGAGGCATTGCTGTGCCGCGCGATACCGAACCGGTCGCGATGGCGTAGATACGTATCGCCATCGCGCGTCAGGATTGCCTTCACGCGTCCCGAAGCGTCGAGTTCCTTCTTGATCGCCTTGGCGATCGCGAGAACGACATCCTTCTCGTATTTCTTGGCGCCAAGGACGCTGATCGTACCGACGTCCTTGCCGCCGTGTCCTGCATCGATCACGACGACCGGCAGCCGCCCTGTCAGGCGGGGGCGCGGCGGAGCCGCCGCGACCTTGGCGGGCGGGACCGCAGCAGATTTTGCGACCGCCGGGATAACCTTGGCGGGGTCAGGCACAGCGGGCTTCAGAACCGATTTGGGCGGTGGCGCCGAGGGCGACACCGATGCAACAACCGGTTTTTCCGTCGTTGCGGGCGCCGCGATCAACGTCTCGCGCCCCGCCGCAACAAGCTTCGCGAAGGCCGCTTCGGTCGTCGGGGCCACGGTCAGTCGCAGTTTCCCGCCGGAAAATGTGCTCGATGTGATCCGCGCAGGCGATGCGAGATCCAGAACCATCCGCGCCGTATCGGCGTCGAACTGAGCGTTCCGCACCTTGGCGACAAGTCCCTCACCCGGTTTGGAGCCGCCCGGCGCCGTCATGCCGTCGAGATCAATGGCAAGTCGCGGCGGGCCGGACAGTGCGAAAGCCGAAATCCGTCCGGCGCCTTCCGTGCCAATGGTGATGGAAACGCCATCGCCGCTTACTGCAACCACCGCATCGCCAAGCCGCGCGGCCATGGCAGGCGCGGAAAGGGCAATACACACCGCGACCAGCGGTGCGCAAAGCGCCTGCCCTCCCCGCCTCAACCAGCGCGACATTTCCTCTCCCCCGCAACAGCCCTTTTGTTCGCCCCAAAAGACCCTGGAAATGGCGAACTTCTGCCGAATCTTATGGTTAAGGTTGGCAGTGTTCAAGTGAATTGCACATTTCCGTAACGCTTTGTGTTGTTCATGCCACGCATAGCTGCTAGCAGACCGAATAGCGGCCAATGTCCGGTCCTTCGACAGTGTCCAAACCGTCTACTCTTCTATCGGGTCGATGGTTTCACGCCTTCCCGCGCGAAACGGCACTGGCATTCTGCCGGACGGGGAGATGCTGCCGCTAAGATCGAGGTTTTGACGCATGTCGGCAATGCGATGCCATGAGGAGACGATGAAGGCGATGGCCTTCCCCTCGGCGCGCGATATGCGGCTCGCCACAGTTCCAAACCATCGGAGCGCGGGCTTGCCCGACGCTCCCGTAACACGTGCCCCATCGCCTGCGGCTGAAGCAGCAGCGGTGCCGCGGCCTCGGAGAACACTAAATGTCAATGCGCATGCTCATCGACGCGCGCCACCCGGAGGAGACCCGGGTCGCCGTCATCGAAGGCAACCGGATCGAAGAATTTGACTTCGAATCCGCCCAGAAGGAACAACTGAAGGGCAATATCTACCTCGCCAAAGTTACACGCGTCGAACCCTCACTGCAGGCGGCGTTCGTGGAATATGGCGGAAACCGGCACGGCTTCCTCGCCTTTTCGGAAATCCACCCGGATTACTACCAGATCCCGAAAGAGGATCGTGACGCGCTGCTCCGCGAGGAGCGCGAGGCCGCCGAGGCGCACCGCGCCGAGATGGACGCCGAGCACGAAGACGATGACGACGACGCGGAGGGCGCCGAAGAGCCGTCCGACGACGGCGAAGACGGCGAGCCGCCCGCGCCGACCACGGTCGGCAGCGATCATCACGACGACCATGACAACGCCATGCGGGCGAAGCGCCAGAACCTGCGCCGCCGCTACAAGATCCAGGAAGTCATCAAGCGCCGGCAGGTGCTGCTGGTGCAGGTCGTCAAGGAAGAGCGCGGCAACAAGGGTGCGGCGCTCACGACGTACCTCAGCCTTGCTGGCCGTTACTGCGTGTTCATGCCGAACACCAACCACGGCGGCGGCATCAGCCGGAAAATTTCGAACCAGAGCGACCGCAAGCGGCTGAAGTCGATCGTATCGGAGCTGCAGCTGCCCACGGGCATGGGCTGCATCATCCGCACCGCCGGCCTGTCGCGCACGCGCGCGGAAATCCGCCGCGACTTCGATTACCTCACACGCCTTTGGGACGAGATCCGTGAAAAGACGCTGGCTTCATCCGCGCCGGCGCTGATCCACGAGGACTCCGACCTCATCAAGCGCGCGATCCGGGATATCTACAATCGCGACATCGGCGAAGTGCTGGTGGACGGAGACGAGGGATACCGTGCGGCCAGGAACTTCATGAAGCTCCTGATGCCAAGCCACGCGAAGAAGGTTCAGCAATACGTTGATCCTGTTCCACTTTTTCAGCGCTTTCAGGTCGAACAACAGCTCGCGGCCATGTACCATCCGGTGGTGCAGCTGAAGTCGGGCGGCTACATGGTCATCAACCCGACCGAGGCGCTCGTTTCGATCGATATCAACTCGGGCAAATCGACGCGCGAGCACAATATCGAGGAAACCGCGCTCAAGACGAACCTTGAGGCGGCGCGCGAGATCGCCCGCCAGCTTCGCCTGCGCGACATGGCGGGCCTCGTCGTCATCGACTTCATCGACATGGACGTGCATTCGAACAACCGCAAGGTCGAGAAAGCACTGAAGGAAGCGCTGAAGCACGACCGCGCGCGCATTCAGGTTGGACGCATCTCGTCGTTCGGCCTCCTGGAAATGAGCCGCCAGCGGCTGCGCACGGGTGTGCTCGAAGCCTCGACGCACGTCTGCCCGGTTTGCGAAGGCGCGGGCATGGTCCGCACGATCCAGTCCGCCGCGCTCGGCGCGCTGCGCGTGCTGGAGGCCGAGGCGCTGCGCGGTAAACACAGCCGCATCACACTGCGCCTGCCGTTCGAGGTGGCGATCTACATGCTCAACGTGAAACGCAGCCAGATCTCGCGCGTCGAGGATCTGTACGGCGTCATGGTTGAGATCGCGCCGAACGGCGACCTCAATGTCGGCGATCAGGAGATCGACGGCAGCGGCCCGCCGCCCGTCGCCCGCGTCAACCTGCAGGCGCCCGTCGCCCTCGCCCCAGAAGATGACGACGACGATATCGTCGAGGACGAGGAAGAAGAGGAAGAAGAGGTCGAGGCCGAAGCCTCCGACCGCCGTGAGCACAGCGATGAGCGCCGCGACGAGGGTGGCCGCCCGCGCCGCCGCCGCCGTGGGCGCGGCCGCAAGGATCGCGAGCGCGACGACGAACGCCGTCCCGCGCCGCAGGACGGTGCGGAGGCTGTCGAAGCTGGAAGCGAAGATGCGGACGAAGCCGCAGAGAGCGCGGAAACGCACGAACAATCGCGCGACGATCGGGATGAGGACGGCAGCAAGCGCCGCCGCCGTCGCCGTGGTCGCCGTGGTGGCCGTCGCAGGAACGGTGACGAGGTCGGAGGCGAAGCCGCAGAGGGCGGAGCCAGCGAAGGCGAAGGCGGTTCGGATGGTGAATCCGCGCCGGAAGCCGAGCCGGCTGCGGAGGAAACACCCGCGGAGCCCGTGGAAGCCGAAGCCCCTGCCCGCAAGCCGCGTGGCCGTCGCAAGGCCGTGAAGGCTGAAACCGCGGAAACCGTGGACGCGGCCGAACCGGAAACGGTCGAAGCGCCTGTCGTTGAAGCGCCTGCGGCCGAGGCTGAAGCCAAGCCCAAGCGGACCCGGCGCAAGAAGGCGGAAACGGTGGAAGCCGCGCCCGAACCGGAGCCCGCCGCACCGGCTGAAGAGGTTGCCGCAGAAGCCCCCGCAAAGCCGAAGCGCGCGCCGCGCCGCAAGGCCGCCGCCAAAAACGCGCCTGCAGCGGAAACCGTGTCGGAGGCCGTGGAGGCCACTGAGACGGTCGAGGCCGCCGCAAACGATACGGGGGAAGACGCCGCACCGCCGCGTAAGGGTTGGTGGCAGCGGACGTTCGGCGACTGAGACGCCGGCATTCCAGAGACTTGGCGGCGGCGGGCTTGCAATCGCCCGCCGCCGCCCTAGTTTCGCTCAGCGGGGGTTCAGTCGCGAAAGGTGATAGGGCGGCGATGACATCCCGTTTTGTTTCAGCCCGGAAGCCTTTTTCGGTGGTCCTGCGCCTTCTTCTCGCCGCTGTCCTCGCCATTACGGCGTCGATCCGCCCCGCGCTTGCCCAAAGCATCCTACGCGACGCGGAAACCGAAGCCTTCTTCCACGAAATCTCCGCGCCGCTCGCCGAAGCTGCCGGGCTCAATCCCCGTTCGCTCGACGTCATCCTGATCGGCGATTCCTCGATCAACGCCTTCGTTGCGGGCGGACAGGCGGTGTATATCCATAGCGGCCTCATCATGGCCGCGGACGACGTCAATGAAGTGCAAGGCGTCATCGCCCACGAAATCGGCCACATCACCGGCGGCCATGTCGTGCGCTTCAGCGAAGGCGCCAAGGCGGCGACGTCCATCACCCTCCTCTCGATGCTGCTCGGCGCAGCGGCAATGGCCGCGGGCGCGGGCGAAGCGGGCATGGCGATCTTCGCAGGTGGACAACAGGCCGCTCTCGGCAAATTCCTCGCTTACTCACGCACGCAGGAATCGGCAGCGGACCAAGCCGGAGCGACCTTCCTCCACAAGGCCGGGATTTCGGGACGAGGGTCGATCAACTTCTTCAAGAAGCTGCAGAATCAGGAATTCCGCCTGGCGATCCCGCAGGACAATGGTTACGCGCGCACACACCCTTTAACAGGCGATCGCATTGCCGCGCTGGAAAACACATACAAGACCGACGCGGCATGGGAAAAACCCATCGAGCCTGCGCTGCAGGCGAAGTTCCTGCGCATCAAGGCGAAGCTCTACGGCTATATCGAGGAGCCCTCGCGCACGTTCCAGAAGTATCCCGATACCGATACGTCAGTGCCCGCGCGCTACGCCCGCGCCTATGCCTGGCACAAGAATGCCTACCCGGACCGTGCGGAGACCGAGATCGATTGGCTGCTCAGGGATGCGCCGGACGACCCCTTCTTCCTTGAACTCAAGGGTCAGGTGCTGCTCGAATCCGGCAAGGTCGGCGATGCGATCGGCCCACTGCGCCGTGCGGTGGCGCTCGCGCCCGATCAGCCGCTGATCGCCGGAATGCTCGGCCATGCGCTGATCGCGACCGAGAAGCCCGAGAACACCGATGAAGCGAAGCGCGTGCTGCGCGCTGCGGTGGCGCGCGACAACCGCAACCCCTTCGCCTGGTATCAGCTCGGCATCGCCTATGCGCGCGGCGGCGACGAAGCGCGCGCCGCACTCGCGACCGCCGAGCAGAACAATCTCACCGGCAACGCGCAGCTTGCGCTCGCCAGTTCGCGCACGGCGATGGCGGGCCTCAGTCCCGGCACTCCGGACTGGATTCGCGCGCAGGATATCTACATGGTGAGCCAACACGCCGTCGAAGACGAGAACGGCAAGCGGAAACGTCGTTAGGGGCTTTATGATCGATTTCTACAAACGCCTGCGTGCGCGCTGGCCGCTTGCGGCCAACATCGCGGGCGCGCTTGCGCTGCTGCTGCTCGCGGGCGGCCTGCTGATGCTGCTCACCGGACGCCAGCCTTCCGTCGCGAACGGCGGCGCGCTCACGAAGGCGCAGCGCGAGGAGGTGGAGAAGATCGTCCACGATTATATCCTCGCGCACCCGGAGATCATCCCCGAAGCGGTGAACCGCCTGCAGGCGCGCGAGATTTCCACCCTCGTCTCCCAGAACCGCGACGAGATCGAAACGCCCTTCGGCAGCGCATGGGCGGGCGCCAAGAACGCTGACGTTACGCTCGTCGAATTCTTCGATTTCAACTGCCCCTACTGTCGCCTTTCGCACCCGGACGTCGAACGACTGCTGAAGGAGGATGCGAAACTTAAGGTCGTGTACCGAGACCTTCCCGTGCTCGGCGAAGCCTCCCGCGAAGCCGCGCTTGCCAGTCTTTCGGCGGCCGAGCAGGGCAAATACCGCGCCTTCTACAACTGGATGTTCACGGACAAGGCGCGCGTCTCCACACAAAAGACGATCGAAGGCGTCCGCAAGGCCGGACTCAATGAGGCGCGCACGGCGACCGACATGAAAAGCGAACGCCTGAAACGCGAAATCGACAAAAACCTCCGCCTCGGCAACGCACTCGGCCTCACCGGCACGCCGAGTTACGTGGTCGGCAACCGCGTCCTTTCGGGCGCGGTGGGCTATGACGAGCTGAAAAAGGCGATCGCGGAAGCCCGCAACGAGGGTTGAAACGCTGAAGCGATAAAATCGCACACACCCTCCACAGTTCGTCTAACGTTCGCATCGACCTGGCGGTGATTCTGCCGTTCCGGTCGATGGAGGGGCACCATGACCGCAAGCGCCAAGCCGCAGATGATCGGCTTCTGGATGACGGCTGCACTCGTTGTCGGCACCATTATCGGCTCAGGCATCTTCATGCTTCCGGTCAGCCTTGCGCCCCTCGGCCGCAACGCGCTGATCGGCTGGGTGATCAGCGGGGTTGGCATCCTGTGTATCGCTTATGGTCTCGCGCGCCTGTCGCGCCTTGGCGGCGACGGCATTCAGGCCAATGTCGAAAAGGAATACGGGCCGACGGTCGCATTCCTTGTCGCGTGGAGCTTCTGGGTGTCGAATTGGGTGGCGCAGGCGGCGGTGGCCGTGGCCGCGGCGGCGGCACTGTCGTTTGTCAGCCCGGCGCTCGGCGGTGAGGCTGCGATCGTCCCGATGGCAATCGGCTGGCTGGTGCTGCTCACGGCGATCAACGCAGCGGGTGTGCGCGCGGCAGGCAGCTTTTCGATCGTTACCGTTGCGATCAAGCTGATCCCCTTGCTGGCGGTCGTCTTCCTCTTTGCCGAACGCGGCGTCACAGGCGGCACCTTCGAACCGCTCGCGCCGCTGCCGGTCAACTTCGCCAATATCGCAACGGCGACGGCGCTGACCTTTTTCGCCTTCACCGGCTTTGAAACGGCAACGACTCCGGTCGGCAAGGTCCGCGATCCCGAGCGGACGATCCCTCGCGCGCTGATCGGCGGCACGGCCTTTGTCGTTGTGCTCTATCTCATCGCCGGAACCGCGATCCAGATGCTGCTGCCGACCAGCGCCATCGTCGCTTCACCAGCGCCCTTCGCCGATGCGCTGGTGTCGCGCTGGGGCAACACAGCCGCAACCGTGAGTGCGCTCACCCTCGCGGTCGCGGCGATCGGATGCCTGAACGGGTTGATCCTCGGCACCGGCGAGCTTGGTTATGCGATGGCACTGCGCGGCGAAATGCCTAAGGCCATGACAAAAACGCGCGGAAGCAACACGCCCGTCGTCGCGCAGATCGTAGCCACCGTCCTCAGCGTCATTCTGCTGCTTGCGAACAGCAGCCGCGCGACGGCGCATCTCTTCACGTTCATTATTCTGCTTTCAACCGCCGCGATGGTGCTCGTCTATCTGACGTCGGCGCTCGCGGCGTGGCGGTGCAGCCCTGCCCCTGCCCAGCGTCTCCTGATCGCGGGCGCGGTCCTCTTCATCGCCTTCGCGACCTACGGCATCGGCCTCGAAGCGAGCCTGTGGTGTCTGGTGCTGCTTGCGATCGGCCTTGTCGTTCGTGCCGTGATGTTCCGGCTCAACCGGCTAAGCGCAGTGAGCACGACGCAATAGGCGGCTTCCGCTCACTTCACCCGCGTCCACACCTGCGACTTGCAGCCGATGCCGCCGATGAGGCAGCCTTTCCCTTCGAGCGTATCGGCATCGATGATCGTGACGGTGCCGTGGAAGGTCCGGTTGATGTCGGGCACGAAGACCTTCCCCTTCCAGCGGCCTTCCTGCTGCTCCTCGAAATCCTGGAAGAGCTGGCGACCGATAAGCTGATCCGTGCCGCCGCGCCGGGCGTCGGCCTTGGCCTTGTCATTCGCCCACACCACGACGCCGCACATCTTGCCGCCACATTCCTGCGCCTCGACGTGAACGCTGTTCTTCGGGTTCTTCCACGTGCCGTAGGTGCGTTCCGAAAGCGTCGCGTCCTGCGCCAGCGCGGGCGCGGCAAGCAGCATCATCGACATCAGCACCGATCGCATCATGGCTACCGCCTCCCGAACAGCTTCTCGATATCCCCACGCGCGAGCTTCACATAGGTCGGGCGCCCGTGGTTGCACTGGCCCGAATGCGGCGTCGCCTCCATCTCGCGCAGCAGCGCGTTCATCTCGGTGACGCTGAGCGATCGGCCTGCCCGCACCGAGCCGTGGCAGGCCATGGTTGCGAAGACTTCGTCGAGCCGTTCCTTCAGGCTGTGCGCCGCGCCGAGGCTGGTGATGTCGTCGGCGAGATCGCGCACCAGCGCTTTCGCGTCGGCATTGCCGAGGATCGCGGGCGTGGCGCGCACGAGAATGGCGCCCGCGCCGAAGCGATCGATCTCCAGCCCCATTTCGGCAAGCTCGGCGGCGTGGGCTTCCAGGCCGTCGCATTCGGCTTCGTCAAGCTCGACGACCTCGGGCAGCAGCAGCGCCTGCGCGCGGACGCCGCCGCCTTCCATCGCGCGCTTCATCTTCTCAAGCGTCAGCCGCTCGTGCGCGGCGTGCTGATCGACGATGACGAGAGAATCAGCCGTCTCCGAGACGATCCAGCTGCCATGCACCTGCCCGCGCGCCGCGCCGAGCGGGAACGCCGTCAGGTCGGTGTCGCGACTCTCCGCGTAGACGGGCGACGGCGCTTCGGCGCGTGCCTGCGGCGGAGCGTTGAAACGGAAGCTGTGCTCGCCGAACATCGACGCTGAGCGGTGCGACTGCGGCGCGGGCGCCAGCGGCTCGGCGTGAAATGCTGCAAGCGCAGCATCCGAAACCGTCGTCGCAGCGTGACCGCTGCCGGTGTCGAGCGCGTGACGGAGCCCCGAGACGATGAGCCCGCGCACCAGCGCCGGATCGCGGAAGCGCACCTCGGTTTTCGCGGGGTGGACGTTCACATCCACGAAATCGAACGGCACGTCGAGGAACAGCGCGAGCACGGGATGCCGGTCCCGCGCCAGGAGATCGCGGTAGGCGCCGCGCACCGCACCGAGCAGCAGCCGGTCCTTCACCGGACGCCCGCCAACGAACAGATACTGATGGTCCGCCGCGCCCCGGCTGTAGGTGGGCACCGCCGCGAGCCCGCCAAGGCGAAGCCCATCGCGCACCAGATCGATCGCGACGGCGTTATCGGTGAACTCTTGCCCCAGGATCGCCGCGAGGCGCGCAACGCGGGCACTTTCGAGGAGGTCGGCGGAAGGCTGCGCGTCGAGGATACGGCGGCCTTCGTGGGCAACGCCGAACCCCACGTCGGCGCGCGCCATGGCGAGGCGGCGCACGGTATCGAGGCAAGCGGCAAGCTCGGCGCGGGGGCTTTTCATGAACTTGCGGCGTGCGGGCACCTTGCCGAACAGGTCCGCGACCGAAACGCGCGTGCCGGGCGGCAGTGAAGCGGGACCGTCGCGCTGGATGACGCCGTGGTCGATCTCGATCTCCCATCCCTCCCCGCCTGTGGTGCGGCTGGTGATGCGAAAGCGGCTGACGCTGGCGATGGAGGGCAATGCCTCGCCGCGGAAGCCCATCGTGGCGATGGCTTCGAGGTCGCCGGTCGGCAGCTTCGAGGTGGCGTGGCGTTCGAGCGAGAGGCGGAGGTCGTCCGCATTCATCCCGCAGCCGTCGTCGGTGACGGCAATGAGATCGAGGCCGCCGCCTTCAAGTTCGACCGTGATTCGCGTGGCGCCTGCATCAAGCGCGTTTTCGACCAATTCCTTCACCGCGCTCGCAGGCCGCTCGACGACTTCACCGGCGGCGATGCGATTAACGAGGTCTTCAGGCAAGCGGCGGATCGGCATGACCGCGTCTTCCTAGCAACGATCGCAAGGCTTTGTTAGCGGTTCGTCGCGTATTGCGTGGTGAAAGCCGCGTTAACCACGGAATCGACGCCAATGCGCCCCTTGCACTTCCCTGCGACAACGCTGCATATGCAGGCTAACGCGCGTCCTCACGCATAGAAGAGAAGAACTCCATGCTCAGCCGCCTTTTTGGTTTTCTTGCCCAGGATATGGCCATCGATCTCGGCACCGCCAACACGCTCGTCTACGTGCGCGGCCGGGGCATCGTGCTCAACGAACCGTCGGTGGTTGCGATCGAAACGATCAACGGCCGCAAGATGGTGAAGGCTGTCGGCAACGACGCCAAGATGATGATGGGCAAGACACCGGGCAACGTGGAGGCCATCCGCCCCCTACGCGACGGTGTGATCGCCGACATCTACGTCGCCGAGCAGATGATCAACCACTTCATCAAGAAGGTGCACACGCGCAAGTTCGGCAATTATCCCGAAATCGTCATCTGCGTGCCGTCGGGTTCCACCAGCGTCGAGCGCCGCGCCATCCGCGACGCTGCGAACAACGCCGGCGCCAGCCAGGTCTATCTGATCGAGGAGCCGATGGCGGCCGCGATCGGCGCGGGAATGCCCGTGACGGAGCCGATCGGATCGATGGTCGTCGACATCGGCGGCGGCACCACCGAAGTCGCCGTGCTCTCGCTGCGCGGCCTCGCCTACACGACCTCCGTGCGCGTCGGCGGCGACAAGATGGACGATGCGATCGTCAGCTACGTGCGCCGCAATCACAACCTTCTGATCGGCGAAGCCACCGCCGAGCGCATCAAGAAGGAAATCGGCACCGCGAAGCCACCACTCGATGGCGTCGGCGTGACGCTCGAAATCAAGGGCCGCGACCTGATGAACGGCGTCCCGAAGGAAATAACCATCAACCAGGCGCAGATCGCCGAAGCGCTGTCGGAGCCGGTGTCGGCGATCGTCGAAGGAGTCCGCCAAGCCCTTGAAAACACAGCGCCAGAGCTCGCCGCCGACATCGTCGATCAGGGCATCGTCCTCACCGGCGGCGGCGCGCTTCTCGGACAACTTGATGAAGTTCTGCGCGATGCGACCGGCCTACCCGTCACCGTTGCTGACGATCCGCTGACCTGCGTTGCGCTCGGCACGGGCCGCGCGCTCGAAGAGCCGATTTTTCGCGGCGTCCTGACCACCGCACTCTAGGGAGTTACTGCGGATGGCGTGGCCACCCCGCAGATCGAGCGGGCGGAGTTCGCGCCGTCAACGCAACATCGCGCTCCTGGGACGTGCGGCGACGATCGCCGCTGTCGCCATCGCCGCGATGCTGCTGGTGCTGAGCCGCGCCAGCCCCGACCGATATTCGGCGCTGAGGAGCGGCGCGGCCGATCTCGTTGCACCGCTGTGGGCCGTTATTCTCGTACCG
The DNA here is from genome assembly GCF_963974575.1 of uncultured Sphingosinicella sp. NCBI lineage: Bacteria > Pseudomonadati > Pseudomonadota > Alphaproteobacteria > Sphingomonadales > Sphingosinicellaceae > Sphingosinicella > uncultured Sphingosinicella sp. The sequence continues at coordinate 136,548 of NZ_CAXBBQ010000002.1, forward strand.
CTGGCAGAGGTTCAGGCCGCCGCAGGCTCCGTCGCCGACTATTTCCGGGCGGTCGAGAAGGTGCGCCTGCTCGAAGGCCGTGACCGGATGTATCAGATCGAACGCGAGCGGCACCTGCAGGCGCTGCATGAAAACCGCGAACTCAAGAAACTTCTCAAGGTCATAGAACCGTCGCGAGAGCGCATCGGCGTGTTCGCGATTTCGGGCTCCAGCACGGGTGCCTACGTCCGCTATGCACTGATCAGCGGCGGCGCACGCCACCGCATCGAACCCGGTCAGCCCGTGCTCGCGGCTGCGGGCCTCATCGGGCGCACCGTCGATGTCGGCAATCGCGCCACGCGCGTGATGCTGCTGACTGACGTATCGAGCCGTGTACCCGTCCGCGTCGTGCGCACCGGGCTGCCCGCGCTGCTCATCGGCAAGAACCTGCCGCTGCTGGATGTCGACCTCTCGGGTCCCTCGAATTCCGTAGTCCGTGTCGGCGACCGGCTCGTCACATCGGGTGACGGCGGGCTCTTCCCGCCTGGACTTGCTGTCGCAACCGTCGTTCGCGTTTCCGGCGACATGCCCGAAGCCCGCCCCGCGACGACCCCGGACGGGCTCGATTACGTAATCGTCGAGCGTCCTTATATGCCCCCGATGCCGCTTCCCGAAGAGACGCCGCGGGACCGCGAATCCCACCCCGAAGCCGTCATCCAGCAGCAGGCCGCCGAGTGATCACGACGCCGTGGCACCAGATGACCACGCGCGAGCGGGCGCGCTGGATCTTCGACCACTGGAAGCTGGCGATCCCACTGATCGTCGTTGTCACCGCCTACATGGTGATGACGCTGCCGATGTTCGCACCGCTACCCGTGATGCCCAATCTGGCGCTGCTGCTCGTGCTGCTCTGGACGCTTTATCGCCCACAGCAGATGCCGGAATGGACGGGGCTCCCGATGGGGCTTGCCGGAGATATCCTGCTCGGAACGCCGGTCGGCGCGAACGGGCTGCTGCTGCCACTATTCATGATGCTCGTGCGCTATGCCGACGCACATGTTCGCCGCGCGAGCTGGATCGGCGACTGGCTGTTCAGTATCCCCATGCTGTTCGTGTACCATCTGGCGCTGTGGAGACTTTGCGCCCTCGTTGCGGACCCGTTCCCCTTCCTTCCGCTCGCAACGCAGACAGCGGCGACGATTGCTGTGTACCCGTTCGCCGCGCACTTTTTTGCACGGATCCAGCGTAGGTGGGCGCCGTGAAGCTCACCTCCGAAGCCGCACGCGAGCAGATGTTCACGCGCCGTACGCTTTTTGTGGGCGCAGCGACCGGCGGCCTCGGCCTGCTGCTCGGCGGGCGCATGGCTTATCTTTCGATCTTCGAGCAGGAGAAATACAAGCTCCTTGCCGAGGACAACCGCGTTTCCGTGCGGCTGATCCCGCCTCGGCGCGGCTGGATCGTCGACCGGAACGGCAAGCCGCTTGCCGTCAATCAGCCCGATTACCGGCTGGAGATGATCCCCGAACAGATCACAGATCTCGAACAAACACTCGCCGATCTCACCCGCCTGTTGCGGCTGCCGCCCGAAGAGGTCGCGCGGATTCGTGAGGCGGCGGCGACGCAGCCGAAATACCTCCCCATTCAGGTCGCTGCCGGCATCAGCTGGAACGATTTCGCCGCGATCAACGTGCGCCTGCCCGATTACGACGGTGTGCAACCGGTGCGCGGCTTTACGCGCTATTACCCCGATGGCGAGGCGGTCGGCCATCTGCTCGGCTATGTCGGCGCACCGACGCGCGAACAGTATCTCGCCGCGGACCGCGATCCGCTTTACCTCCACCCAGCCTTCAAGCTCGGCAAGGACGGCATCGAGAAGGTACTGGACGTGCCCCTGCGCGGTAAGGCCGGTGCGCGCCGCGTGGAGGTGAACGCGCGTGGCCGCGTGATCCGCGAGCTTTCCACGGTGAACGACACGCCGGGCCAGACGGTGAAGCTCACCATCGACCGTGATCTCCAATCCTTCGCGGCGCGGCGGCTCGGACCGGAATCGGGCAGCGTCGTCGTGATCGACGTGTGGACCGGCGACGTGCTGACGCTCGTCTCGATGCCCGCGTTCGATCCCAACAGTTTTTCCGACGGCATCAGCCACAAGGAATGGAACGCGTTGATGTCGGATGATCACAATCCGCTCATCAACAAGACCGTGCAGGGGCTTTATCCGCCCGGATCGACGTTCAAGCCGGTCACAGCGCTTGCCGCGCTCGAATACGGCATCGACCCGGAGGCGACGGTGCATTGCCCCGGCGCCTATTATCTCGGCAGCCACCGCTTCGGCTGCTGGCGGCGCGGCGGGCACGGCACCGTGAACCTCGACAAGAGCATTTTCCAGAGCTGCAATGTCTATTACTATACGCGCGGCCGCGAGATCGGCATCGAGCGCATTGCCAACATGGCGAAGCGCCTCGGGCTCGGACACGAGTATGAGAGTTTGTCGCTGCCCGCGCAGCGCGACGGCCTCGTTCCCACGCCTGAATGGAAACGCCGCCGCTACGACAAGGAGTGGCTGACCGGCGAGACGCTGAACACCGCGATCGGCCAAGGCTACATGCTTACTTCGCCGCTGCAGCTTGCCGTGATGTCGGCGCGCATTGCTTCAGGCCGGAGCGTCGTGCCGCGCCTCGTTTCTGGCGGCAGTACGCCTGGCACGCTCGACGTCGATCCGGAGCATCTGGCGCGCATCCGCTATGCGATGGGTCTCACCGTGAACGGCCCGCAGGGCACCGCCGGACGTTCTCGCCTGCCAATCCCCATACAGATGGCGGGCAAGACCGGCACCGCGCAGGTGCGCGCGCTGACCAGCGCGACGCGCGGCGCCAATTACAAGTCGATCCCCTGGAAATTCCGCGACCACGGCCACTTCATCGCCTTCGCGCCGGTCGAGGAGCCGCGCTACGCCGTGAGCGTCGTCATCGAGCACGGCGGCGGCGGGAGCATAACCGCGGCGCCCATCGCCAAGGATGTGATGACCTTCCTGTTCGCGCCCGAGGTCGCGATGGCCGCGCTGGAACGTCTGGAGGAAGGCTGGGGCCGCGAGGCCGCGCAGCGCGCTGCCGTAGCTGCCGCAGCGGCGCAGGCGGCCGCCCCACCTTCACCCACAGAGCCCATCCCGGATGCTTAACAGCGCGCTTCCCGATCGGCTGCAGGCGCTGCCCTGGCGGATGTTGCTGACGCTGCTCGCGCTCGGCGGGTTCGGGCTGGCCGTACTCTATTCGGCCGCTGGCGGGCACGTGCGCCCGTGGGCGTTTAATCAAGGTATACGCTTCACGCTGTTTTTCATGATGGCGCTCGCCATGAGCCAGGTGCCGCTGTCCTGGTGGCTGCGCGCGGCCTATCCTGCCTACGGCATTGTCGTCGTGATGCTTCTCGGGGTCGAGATTCTTGGCAAGGTGGGCGGTGGTAGCCAGCGCTGGCTCGATCTCGGCATCATCCGGCTGCAGCCATCGGAGCTCATGAAAATTGCCATCGTGCTCGCGCTGGCGCGCTTCTTTCACTACCTGCCGCGTGTCGAAACGCAGCGCTGGGGCAGCCTCGTCGCACCCGCGATCCTCATCGGCCTGCCCGTTGCGCTCGTCATGCTGCAACCCGATCTCGGCACAGCGCTCTCGATCGCGTTCGGCGGGGTGGTGATCGTGTTTCTGGCGGGCGCGCGCATGTCGCTGTTCGTCGGTGGCGGCGCTGCGCTGGTCGCGGCGATTCCAATCGCCGTCAGCCTGCTGCACGATTATCAGCGGCGGCGCATCCTCATCTTCCTCGATCCGGATGCCGATCCGCTCGGGGCGGGCTACCACATCACCCAGTCGAAGATCGCGATCGGCTCGGGCGGGCTTTCGGGCAAGGGCTTCCTGTCGGGTACGCAGAGCCACCTTCAGTATCTCCCGGAGCTGCATACCGACTTCATCTTTGCGACTATGGCTGAGGAATGGGGCCTCTTCGGCATGGTCTTCGTGCTCGCCTGCTACGTCATCATCCTCGGCTGGGGCTTCTCGGTGGCGCTACGAGCCCGTAACCAGTTCGCGCGGCTCACTGCGGCGGGCCTCACCTGCACCTTGTTTTTCTATGTGTTTGTCAATCTCGCGATGGTGATGGGCTTCGCGCCGGTGGTCGGCATTCCGCTGCCGCTGATGTCCTATGGCGGATCGGCGATGATGACCGCGATGCTCCTGATCGGCATCCTGCTTTCGATCGATCGCCAGCGCGAGGAAAGCATGATCGGCGAAGGTCCGTCGTCATTCTAGCGCGTCGGCATCAATTCCGGCCTTGCAACCCCGCATACCCCGCGCTATAGCCCCCGCCTCGCGGTTGAAAGCGGCGCCCCGGCGCCTATCTCATGCCCGGTGTGGATGCATAGCTCAGTTGGTAGAGCAGCTGACTCTTAATCAGCGGGTCCTAGGTTCGAGCCCTAGTGCATCCACCACTCTCCCCCTCCCGAAACCTGAATTCAGACGCCCGGCGCGAAGTCCGCGATGAGGTCGTGGCGATCGCCGGGGAAGAGCTGCGATACGTTCGTCACCGGATCTCCGCCGCGCCAAGTCCAGCGTTCGATGCGCAGGCAGGCGGTACGCGGGATGCCGAGCAGGCGGGCTTCGGCGGCGGTGGGCATCACGGCGCTGATCCTGTGCCGCGCTTCGCTCCATGGCACGCGTTTTAACAGCCATGTGCCGGGCGCTTCATCCGTGAAGGACTCGGCTTCGGCCTCGGGCACGGCGGCGAGCGAAATTTCGCGCTGCTCGATGCAATAAGGCTCATTGCCCGCGTGGTGGAGGCCGGTGACGGTGATATTGCCGTCCTGCACCTCCCGCTTCAGTCGCTGCCAGCGATAGGCAAGACCGCGTTCGCCAACGACCTTCGCAAGGTCGGGCACCTCCAGAACCGCCGAATGCACGCGCGGGTGTGCAACGAACGATCCGGCCTTGCGCCGTCGTTCAATGAGCCCTGCCCGCGCTAGCATCTCCAGCGCCTTGCTCACCGTGGCGCGCGAGCAGCCGTAGCTGCGGACGAGTTCGTGCTCGAAGGGGATACGGTCACCCGGCTTCCAGTCGCCCGAGCGGATTCGTCCCTCGATATCGGCGCGGATGCGCTCGCCGGGCTTCACGCGGTGAGGCGCTCCAGCGCGACGGCATAACGCGCCGCGATCGCTTCCCGCGCGACATGGCGACCGTCTTTCACCTGCAGCACACCGCCGGCCCAGACGCTGTCCACACAGCCCGCGCCGCCCGCGAATATCCAGCTATCGAGAATCATATCGCCTTCTCTTGCGGCGAATGCCGGATGGCAAGCATCGAGCGCAACGATATCGGCGGGCATCCCAGCCGCGAGCCCGCATTTCACGCCCAGCGCCTGTGCGCCGCCCACCAGCGTCGCGCCGAACAGCCGCTCGCCGACCGACGGCGTTTCTTCGCAGCCGAGAATGTTGCGCCGGCGATGGTGAAGCCGCTGGCTGTATTCGATCATGCGCAGTTCGCCCGCCGCATCGACGAGGATGTTGGAGTCGGTGCCGGTGCCGATGCGGCCTTCGAGACACAGATAGGCATCGGCCGGAAACACACCGTCACCAAGGTTCGCTTCCGTCACCGGGCATAGGCCCGCGACAGCGCCCGAGGCGTCAAGGCCCATCACCTCGGCATCATCGATGTGGGTTGCATGGATCAGGCACCAACGCTCGTCCACAGGCGCGTTTTCGAGCAGCCATTCCACGGGCCGCGCGCCGGACCACGCGCGGCAGGCCTGCACCTCCTTCGTCTGCTCGGCGGCGTGGATATGGATAGGTCCATCCTGCGCCAGCGGCAGGATCGCGGCCAGCTCTTCCGGCGTCACCGCACGCAGCGAATGCGGCGCGATTCCGATCACGTCACCCTTGCGCAGCTTGGCGCGGCTCGCGTCCATCAGCCGCGCAAAGCCATCAATGTCACTGATGAACCGCCGCTGCCCCTGCGCGGGCGGAGCACCTCCAAAATCGGCGTGTGCGTAGAACACCGGTAGCAGCGTAAGACCGATGCCCGTTTCTGCTGAAGCCGAAACGATGCTGCCCGCCGTTTCCGCAGGGTCCACGTAGCGGCCGCCACCGACGTCGTTGTGGAGGTAGTGAAACTCACCGACGCGCGTGTAGCCGCTCTCCAGCATCTCGGCATAGGCGAGCGCGGTAATCGCGGCGATGTCGTCGGGCGTCATGCGGTCGAGGAAGCGGTACATCACCTCGCGCCACGACCAGAAATCGTCGTCAGGACGCCCGCGCCGCTCCGAAAGCCCCGCCATGCCCCGCTGAAAACCGTGGCTGTGTACGTTGCAGAGCCCCGGAATCGCGATGCCGTGACGTTCGTCTTCAGCCATTGCCGGAACGCCCGTCTCGACGCTTTCGATCAACCCGCCGGAGAGCGTGAGCCTCACGTCCGTCGCCCAGCCGTCGTTCAGTCTTGCCTGCGAGAACCAAAGCCTTTGCATCGCCACCTCGATATTATGTCTAGACATAATAGCCGATCGCGCTGAGAATGGCACGCATGAATCGCCTCTGGCACAACGCAAGATTGATGACGCTCGAAGGGCGCGGTCTCGGCATCGTCGAGGATGGTGCCGTGGCGTGTGAAGACGGCATCATCACCTATGCGGGGCCGAGCGCGGGCGCGCCGAAAGCCGCCGAGCGCATAGACTGCGAAGGCCGCTGGATCTCGCCCGGCCTCATCGATTGCCACACGCATCTCGTTTACGGCGGAAACCGGGCACGCGAGTTCGAACTGCGGCTCCAGGGCGCGTCCTATGAGGAGATCGCCCGCGCCGGCGGCGGCATCGTCTCGACGATGAAGGCGACGCGCGCGGCGAGCGAAGACGATCTCGTCGCGGCCTCCCTGACCCGCCTCGACACGCTCATTGCCGAGGGCGTCACCACGGTCGAGATCAAGTCCGGCTACGGCCTCTCTCTGGAGCATGAACGCAGGCAACTCCGCGCTGCCCGCCGCCTGGGCGAAGAACGCAACGTCGCTGTCACCACCACCTTCCTCGGCGCGCACGCTCTGCCGCCCGAATTCTCCGACCGCGACGCCTATGTCGCGTACGTCTGCGACGCGATGCTGCCCACTCTCGCCGCAGAAGGCCTTGTCGATGCGGTCGATGCGTTCTGCGAAGGCATCGGTTTCTCGCCCGATCAAGTTGCGCGCGTGTTTGCCGCCGCCGAAGCGCTCGGCCTGCCCGTGAAACTCCACGCCGAGCAGCTTTCGGACCTCGGCGGCGCAGCGCTCGCCGCGCGCCACAGCGCCCTTTCTGCTGACCACCTTGAACATCTGAATGCGGCGGGCATCGCCGCGATGGCCGCCTCCGGCACCGTCGCCGTCCTGCTCCCCGGCGCCTTCTATTTCACGCGGGAGGAGAAACGCCCGCCCGTCGCCGCGCTCCGCGCACACGGCGTTCCCATCGCGCTTGCGACGGATTGCAACCCAGGCACCTCGCCGCTCACCTCGCCATTGCTCGCGATGAACATGGCGGCAACATTGTTCCGCCTGACCGTTGCGGAATGCATCGCCGGCTTCACCTGCGAAGCCGCGCGTGCGCTCGGGCACAGCGACATCGGCACGCTCGCGCCGGGCAAGACCTGCGACCTGGCAATCTGGGACATCGGCGAGCCCGCCGAACTCGTTTACCGCATGGGCTTCAATCCGCTCCATGCGCGCATCTGGAGAGGACAGTGACGATCACGCTCACCCCCGGCGCCATCGGTTTCGACGCCCTGCGTGCCATCTATGGCGGCGAAGCGGCAGCGCTCGACGCGGCAGCCTTTCCCGCCATCGAAGCGAGCGCCGCCGCTGTCGCGCGCATCGTCGATCGCGGTGATCCCGTGTACGGTATCAACACCGGCTTCGGAAAACTCGCTTCAGTCCGTATCGATGCCGCTGATCTCGCCACCCTCCAGCGCAACATCGTGCTCAGCCACGCCGCAGGTGTTGGCGAACCGATGCCGCGCGCGATCGTACGGCTGATGATGGCACTGAAGCTTGCAAGCTTCGGCCACGGTGCATCGGGCGTCTCCACGGCAACGGTCCACCTCATCGAAGCCATGCTGGCGAAAGACCTGATGCCAACGATCCCCGCGCAAGGGTCGGTTGGCGCCAGCGGCGACCTCGCCCCCCTCGCCCACATGGCCGCCACCATGATCGGCGTCGGCGAGATCGACGGTATTCCCGCAGCCGAAGCCCTGGCAAAGGCGGGCCTCACTCCGCTCACGCTCGGCGCGAAGGAAGGCCTCGCACTCCTCAACGGCACGCAATTCTCTTGCAGCTACGCGCTCGCCGGTCTGTTCGAGGCCGAAAGCCTGTTCCGCACCGCGCTCGTCACCGGTGCGCTCTCCACCGAAGCCGCGAAGGGCTCCGACACACCGTTCGACCCGCGCATTCACACGCTGCGCCGCCATCGCGGCCAGATCGACGTGGCGGATACGCTCCGCACGCTGATGCAGGACTCCGCGATCCGCGCCTCGCATCTCGAAGGCGATGCGCGCGTACAGGATCCGTATTGCCTGCGCTGTCAGCCGCAGGTGATGGGTGCCGTGCTCGGCATCCTGCGGCAGGCGGCCGAAACCCTCATCGACGAGGCGAACGGCGTTTCCGACAACCCCCTCATCTTCGCCGATACAGACGAAGCGCTCTCCGGCGGCAATTTCCACGCCGAGCCAGTCGCCTTCGCGGCAGACATGATCGCACTCGCGCTCTGCGAGATCGGCTCCATCGCCGAGCGCCGCATCGCCATGCTCGTCGATCCCGCCCTTTCCGGCCTCCCCGCGTTCCTGACGCCGAAACCCGGCCTCAATTCGGGCTTCATGATCCCGCAGGTGACGGCAGCGGCGCTCGTCTCCGAAAACAAGCAGCGCGCCTATCCGGCCAGCGTCGATTCGATCCCCACCTCTGCCAATCAGGAAGACCATGTTTCGATGGCCGCGCACGGTGCGCGCCGCCTGCTGCCGATGGCCGAAAACCTTGCTGCCGTGCTCGCCATCGAATATCTCGCCGCCGTGCAGGGCTGCGATTTTCACGCGCCGCTCGCTTCAAGCCCGGCGCTCGAAACCGCCCGCGCCGCGCTCCGCGCCGACGTCCCCACGCTGGATGACGACCGCCATTTCCACCCGGATATCGTCGCAGCGACACGGCTTGTGAACGCGGGCACGCTCGCGGCACTCGTGGAGCTTCCCTTATGACATGGCTGATGGTGCATCAGGGCGACGCGCCGCTTGTCGTCACCTTCCCACACACCGGAACCACGATCCCGCTGGAAATCGAGGACACGCTGCGTTCGCCGTGGCTCGCGCTCAAGGACACCGATTGGTGGGTGGATGCGCTCTACGCCTTCGCGCGCGATCTCGGTGCCACGACGATCCGCACCGGCATGTCGCGCACGGTCATCGACGTAAACCGCGACCCGTCCGGCGTCTCGCTCTATCCGGGGCAGATCACAACGGGCCTCTGCCCCACCGAAACCTTCGACGGCGAGCCCTTCTACCGCCCCGGCGAGGAACCGGATGAAGCCGAAATCGCGCGCCGCCGCGCGGCATGGTTTGATCCCTATCACCGCGTTCTCTCCGAAGAGCTCGCCCGCCTGCGCCGTCGCCACACGCATGTTGTGCTCTATGACGCACATTCCATTCGCGGCCACGTCCCGCGCCTGTTCCCTGGCGATCTTCCCGACCTCAATGTCGGCACCAACGGCGGCACAACCTGCGCGCCCGCGCTTGCGGACGCCGTGCTGGCTGCCTGCGCCCGCTCGCCCTACACGCATATTCTCGATGGGCGCTTCAAGGGCGGCTGGACGACGCGCCACTACGGCAACCCCAGCGCCGGCATCCACGCGGTCCAGATGGAACTCGCGATGCGTACCTACCTCGCCGAGCCGCCCGTGACGGCATGGGGCAACTGGCCCGCCGACTACGATCCCGCCCGCGCCGCGCCGCTGCAATCCACGCTCCGCGAGGTTCTGGAAGCCGCCATCGCATTTGCCAAAGGCCACGCATGACTCGCACCGACACCACCCGCATCATCCGCCCCGCCACCGGCACCGCGCTCAGCGCCAAAAGCTGGCTCACCGAGGCCCCTTTGCGGATGCTCATGAACAATCTGCACCCCGACGTCGCCGAGCGCCCCGAAGAGCTTGTCGTCTACGGCGGCATCGGCCGCGCCGCGCGCGATTGGGAAAGCTACGACAAGATCGTCGAAACGCTGCGCCGCCTGAACGATGACGAGACGCTGCTCATCCAATCCGGCAAGCCCGTGGGCGTGTTCCGCACGCATACGCAGGCGCCGCGCGTGCTCATCGCCAACTCCAACCTCGTGCCGCACTGGGCAACGTGGGAGCACTTCAACGAGCTCGACCGCAAGGGCCTCGCCATGTACGGCCAGATGACGGCGGGCTCGTGGATTTACATCGGCACGCAGGGCATCGTGCAAGGCACCTACGAGACATTCGTCGAAATGGGTCGCCAGCACTACGGCGGCGATCTGTCTGGGAAATGGCTGCTGACGGCGGGGCTTGGCGGCATGGGCGGCGCGCAGCCGCTCGCGGCGGTGATGGCCGGTGCATCGTGCCTCGCCATCGAATGTCAGCCGAGCCGGATCGAGATGCGCCTTCGCACCGGCTATCTCGATCACGCGGCGGAGACGCTTGACGAGGCCGTGCGTCTCGTCACCACGGCGACAAAGCCCGTCTCGGTGGGCCTCCTCGGCAATGCCGCCGAACTGCTCCCAGAAATCTTCCAGCGCGGCATCCGGCCTGATCTCCTCACCGATCAGACCTCCGCGCACGATCCGGTGAACGGTTACCTGCCCGCGGGCTGGAGCCTCGAGCGCTGGTTCGGGATGCGCGAGCAGAACCCGGACATCGTCGCCGAGGCCGCAAAGGCCTCGATGGCCGTGCACGTTCGCGCCATGCTGGATTTCCAGAAGGCAGGCGTCCCAACGGTCGACTACGGCAACAACATCCGGCAGGTCGCGAAGGATGCGGGTGTCGAAGACGCGTTCGCCTTCCCCGGCTTCGTGCCCGCCTACATCCGGCCGCTGTTCTGCCGCGGCATCGGCCCGTTCCGCTGGGTGGCGCTCTCGGGAGACCCGGAGGACATCTACAAGACGGATGCGAAGGTGAAGGAGCTCATCCCCGACAACCCGCACCTCCACAACTGGCTCGAAATGGCGCGCGAACGCATCAAGTTTCAAGGCCTGCCCGCGCGCATCTGCTGGGTCGGGCTTGGCGATCGTCATCGGCTCGGTCTCGCCTTCAACGAAATGGTCGCGTCCGGCGAGCTGAAGGCGCCGGTTGTCATCGGCCGCGATCACCTCGATTCCGGTTCGGTCGCCAGCCCCAACCGGGAGACGGAGGCGATGCGCGACGGCTCCGACGCCGTGTCGGACTGGCCGCTCCTCAACGCGCTCCTCAACACTGCGTCCGGCGCCACGTGGGTCTCGCTCCACCACGGCGGCGGGGTCGGCATGGGCTATTCGCAGCATTCGGGCATGGTCATCGTGTGCGACGGCACAGAGGCGGCCGCGCGCCGCATCGAGCGCGTTCTCTGGAACGACCCCGCCACCGGGGTGATGCGCCACGCCGATGCGGGCTACGACATCGCACTCCAGTGCGCGCGCGATCAGGGCCTCGATCTCCCAGCCATCGGCTAGACGCGGCGTTTCTTCCTGTGTCATAGGCTCGGCGCAAACGCGGGGAGCAGGAGAAGCGCATTGGATGAAATCGATCTCGTCGGTGCAACCAAGCAGGCGCTGCGTCGACTCGCCACAACGGTCTGCGTCATCAGCACCCGCCACGAGGACGAGCGCTTCCTGATGGCGGCGACCGCTGTTGAAGCGATGTCGATGGACCCGCCGTCGATGCTCGTCTGTGTCAACCGATCAGCCTCGATGCACGCGCCCCTCGCGGCGGGCGCGGACTTTGCGATCAACATCCTCTCCGCCGATCAGGAGGATATTTCACGCATTTGCGGCGGCGGCGCCAAGGGCGCTGAACGCTTCGCCTGCGGCGACTGGCGCGATGGTCCGGGTGGCCTTCCCCTGCTCGGCGGCGCGCAGGCGAATGTCGTCTGCAAGCAGGATGGCCTTTTCGCCTACGGCACGCACACGATCGTGATCGGCCGCGTGCAGTCCGTCACCGTTGGCGATGTCGTCGATCCGCTGCTTTACGTGGATGGCCGCTACACGCGCGTTCCCGCTTAGGGCACGATCACCGCAGCGCCGGAAAGCCTGCCCGCCCGCAGCCGTTCGAGTGCGACGTTCGCCTGTTCGAGGCTGAACGTTTCCGTCACCGTCTTCAGCCCGGATTTCTCCACGACCTCGAAGAACGAGGTTCCGTCCTCACGCGTCAGGTTCGCAACCGATCGGATCACCCGCTCGCCCCACAGGTCGGCGTAGGGAAACGCCGGAATGTCGCTCATATGGATGCCCGCGCAGATCACGCGCCCGCCCTTGCGCACCGTCTTGAGCGCAGCAGGCACGAGCGCCCCGACCGGCGCAAAGATCAGCGCCGCATCGAGCTCCGCGGGCGGCGCCTCTTCCGATGATCCCGCCCACACGCAGCCGAGCGACCGCGCGAACACCTGCGCCTCCGCGTCTCCCGCCTTGGTGAACGCGTAGACCTCGCGCCCCTGCCACACCGCGACCTGCGCCAGCACGTGCGCCGCAGCGCCGAATCCGTAGAGGCCGATGCGCCGCCCCTCCCCCGCCATCCTCAGCGCGCGCCAGCCGATCAGCCCCGCGCAAAGCAGCGGCGCGGCCTCCACGTCGGAGAAGCGCTCGGGGATCGGGAAGCAATAGCGCGCGTCCGCCACGACATGCGTTGCATAGCCGCCGTCGCGCGTGCAGCCGGTGAATTCAGGATGGTCGCAGAGGTTTTCCTGCTCCGCCGCGCAATAGGGGCAGTGGCCGCACGTGTGCCCCAGCCACGGCACGCCGACGCGCTGCCCGATCGAGAACCCAGTCACGCCCGCACCTATGTCGACCACGCGCCCGACGATCTCATGCCCCGGCACGATCGGATAACGCGCCGGAATATCCCCATCCATCACGTGCAGATCGGTGCGGCACACGCCGCAAGCCGATACGGCGATAAGCACCTCGTCCCTACCCGGCACAGGCACGGGACGCTCCACGATCCTCAAAGCCTGTCCCGGCCCGGCAAGCTCAGCCGCGCGCATGATCGCCATCGTCGTTTCTCCTCGGCCAAACGTGACCTGCCGTCTGGAGTCGTGCAATGCGTCAGATTACCATCGTGCCGTATCGGCTGCCGGGGGAAGTACATGACGGGGCGTATCGAGGAACTGGCGCACGAGATCGTCCGCTTGCAACAGGAGCTGGACCGCGAGATCGAGCGCCGCCGCAAGGCGCTCGGCTGGTCGCTTAAGGCGCGCTTCGTCGAGTTCGAGCAGGGCATTGTCGCCGAGCATCGGCGTCTGCGCATGGACCTCACGCAGTTCATTGCCCGCTCCTCGTGGCGCACGATCGTGACGGCGCCGGTGATCTACTCGATGATCGTGCCGTTCGCGCTGATCGACATTTGGGTCAGCATCTATCAGGCGATCTGCTTCCGCGCCTACGGCATCCCGCGCGTTCGCCGTAGCGACCATATCGCTTTCGATCGCGGACACCTCGCTTACCTCAACTGGATCGAGGCGTTGAACTGCGCCTATTGCAGCTACGGCAACGGCGTCGTCAGCTATGTGCGCGAAATCGCCGCGCGCACCGAGCAATACTGGTGCCCGATCAAGCACGCGATCAGGGTCAGCGGAGCACACCAGCGCTACCAGGCCTTCCTGGAATACGGCGATGCCGAGGGCTACCGCGCGCGCCTTGAATCCTTCCGCGATGCTCTGCGAAGCGAAAAGGAAGAGAGCCTCAGCTAACGCGTCAGCCGTTCATGGTGCCAGCGCAGGTGCGGCTCCATGAACGTCGAGATGAAGTAATAGCTGTGGTCATAGCCTTCGCGCATCCCCAGCATCAGTGGAATGTCCGCCTTCGCGCACGCGGCTTCGAGGAGCTCCGGCTTCAGCTGTTCTTTCAGGAAATTGTCCGCCCCGCCCTGGTCTACCAGCAGCTCCGGCACGCGAGCGCCGTCCTCGATCAGCGCGCAGGCATCGTATTCGCGCCAGGCCGCACGGTCCGCCCCCAGATAGCCGCCAAGCGCCTTTTCGCCCCACGCACACTGAAGCGGGCTGACGATCGGCGCGAAGGCTGACGTCGCGCGGAACCGGCCCGGATTGCGCAGGCTGATGGTGAGCGCGCCATGGCCACCCATGGAATGGCCCATGATGCCCTGCCGCGACATGTCCGCCGGAAAGTGTGCGCCGATCACTTCTGGCAGTTCGCGCTCGATATAGCTGCGCATCCGAAAGTTCGCCGCCCAGGGCGCGGCGGTCGCGTCCACGTAAAAGCCTGCGCCCTTGCCGAAGTCGTAGGCCTCGTCGTCCGGCACGTCATCGCCACGCGGGCTCGTGTCGGGCGCCACAAAGATTAGGCCGAGCTCAGCGCACACGCGCCGGAATTCGCCCTTTTCAGTGACGTTCGCGTGCGTGCAGGTGAGTCCCGAAAGATACCACACGACCGGCAGCTTCGTGCCCGGGACATGATCGGGAACGAACACACTGAACACCATCGGCGTACCGGTTTCGCGCGAGCTGTGCTTGTAGACGCCCTGTGTGCCGCCGAAGCTGCGGTTCGTCGAAACGGTTTCGATGGTCATTTGTCCTCCAGAACAGGAATTTGGGCGATGATCGGTGTGTGGCCCCACGCTTCGAGCGCTCGCACAAGGTCAGGCCCGGACATGCCGACCGTCGCCGTGTTGCGCAAGGGGTGGACGTTCACCGTCTCCGCCGCCGCGAGGGCCGCATCCAGCGCCACACTCACCACGCGGCCCGCATCGTTGAATGCGGCGAGCGGCGTCACCGATCCCGGCGTAATGCCGAGCAGACGCTCCATGTCCTCCGCCTTACCGAAGCTCAGCCGCCGTGATCCGATCACGGCCGGCAGAGCCTTCAGGTTCGCCCGCGCTTCGGCCGGGATCGTCACCAAGAAGAACGCGCCCGCCTCGTCCTTCAGGAAGAGATTCTTGGTGTGCGCGCCGGCGATCGCATGGTGCAGCGCCTCGCTCTCGCCCACGGTAAACACAGCCTGATGCTCGTGCTTTGTGAAAGCGACGCCGAGCGCACCAAGCGCCGTGTCCAGTTCCGTTTCCCTCGATGTCACAAAGAGCCCCTTTCGGCCCGGCGCATACAGCGCATTAACCCTCACATGCCAGTATGTTTGCACGAGTGATATTTTTCTGGAGAATGGTCATGGGCCGGGAGATAGAACGGCCGGGTCTTTCGCCCAGTTCCGAGGAACTGGATTTCGTCCGCAAGGCGGTCGATCACGTCCGTATTCGCTCTGAGGCCGCACTCACCCGCAAGGAGAGCGAAATCCGCCGCCTGCGCGCGGAGGTCGAATGCCTGCAGATCATCAAGCAGCGCTTCGAATCGATCGTCGAAGCCGTTCCCGTCATCATCTTCGCGTGCAATTCGAAGGGTGATGTCACCTACATCAACAACAGCTTCACGCGTTTAACAGGCCGCCCGCCCGAGGACGCGCTGGGCGCCGGCTGGCAAAGCTTCACGCATCCGGAAGATGTCGCGAACATCAAATCGGCCCTCGCGCTCGCGATTCAGAGCGGTGTGCCGCGCGGTGCGCTCATGCGGATGCTGCAGCGGGACGGCGCCTACGCGACATTCAGCGCCACCGGCGCGGCGGTGCGCGACGGCAACGGCAAGTTCCTTGAATGGTACGGTATGCTCATCCCGCAGCCTGGCCAGCTTCACGTGCTGAGCGGCTGAGCACGAAATCAAGACGTTACGGGTTCGCATCGACGCGCCGACTTGTCCCATTGCGGCACAGACGGGTCGAGAAACCTTACAATCCTGTGACCTCCAATCCTCAGAACGCTGCAATTTCCGCCACATGCGGAACTGGCACCCTCCTTGCGTGTTCCAGCGACAAGGCGCCCTCTATCGGCGCCGAGTTGAAAGGACGAGGACCATGCTCGACACGCGCGCCTATGATGGCTCAAAGCAGGGCTACCGGCTTGTATACCGCCCGTCGAAGGTCAATTGCTGCCCCGGCTGCGGGCACACGAACTGGTACATCGGCCGCAGCTCTGCCGAGTGCGCCTTCTGCGCAACCGCGCTGCCGCTCCAGCAGACGGGCGGCGCAGACTTTCTCACCGATCTCGGCGTACTGGTCGCAGCCTGAGAGCGCACGTCGCCAGATAACCGGCGGTTATAGCGAGCCTTCGAGATACGCTCTTGCGGCGTAGGGCCTGATGCCCTTCCCTCTCCGTTCGTTCAGTTGGAGGGGTATTCATGAAACGGTCCTGTGTTCTTGTTGCACTCATTGCCACGACGGCTGCGTCTCCAGCCGCGGCGACCGATCTTGATGCCGTCAGGAAGCTCGTTTCCGATTCAGGCGCCGCTGCGGCGCCGGGCTGCGCGGTCGGCGCGTTCAAGGCCGGCAAGCCGCTGTTCGTCACTGCATCCGGCATGGCGGATGTGGAGGCGAAACGGCCGCTCGATGGCGACACGCTGATCTATGCCGCGTCGGTCTCGAAGCAGTTCACGGTCCTTGCCGCCGCGACCCTCATCACAAAAGGCAAGCTCGGCCTCAACGACGACATTCGGAAATACCTTCCAGAACTGCCCGTCTACGAAGTGCCGGTCACCGTCCAGATGCTGATCCACCATACCTCGGGGGTTCGGGACTGGCTGGCGCTGGCGCGCTGGTCGGGCAGCGACGATGCGGCGACGTTCACCAAGGCCAAAGCGCTTGATCTGCTGCTGCGCCAGAAAGCCACCAATTTCACCCCAGGCACCGATTTCACCTATTCGAACGGCGGCTATCTGCTGCTTGCGGAAATCGTCGAACGCGTCTCCGGTATGCCTTTCAGCGACTATGCCGCGAAGGCCGTACTGAAACCGCTCGGCATGAAGAACAGCGTTTTCATGAACGGCGCCCGCCCCGAGGGCAAGGTCGCGCACGGCTACAAGGCCAAAGACGGCGGCTTCGAGATTCGTGACACCTATCCGCTGATCAGCGGTTCGGGCGGGCTGATGACCACGATCAACGACCTCGCGCGCTATGAGTACGATATCGAGATCGGCCACAAGGTCTGGACCCCCGCCGTCAGCGCCATCATGCTCGAACCGGGGCGCTTCACGAACGGCGAACCCGCCGTCCGCAAGCCGAGCCTGCAGGCGTACGCCGGCGGTCTCATGATCGGCGAACGCCGTGGGCAGAAATTCGTCCAGCACAGCGGCGGCGCCGAAGCCTTTCTCAACCAGTATCAGCGCCTGCCCGACCGCCGCCTCGGCATTGCGGTGTTTTGCAATCGAAGCGACTGGAATCCCGTGGAAAAGGCCGACGCCATCCTCGAACTTATCGAAGGCAATATCCTGGCGCCCAACACAGCGTCGCCCAGCGGCCGCTATTATTCGGACGAGCTACAGGCGACCTACGATATCAGCACAAAAGGCCCCGCGCTGACGGCGGCGATCACCTCGCCCTACACCACGAAAGGCGCACCGTTGAACTTCACGCTCGCCCCGGACGGTGTCTATCGCGGGGATGGGATGACGCTCAAATTCTCGGATGACCGCGCCAGCTTCACGCTCGGCACGGACCGCGTGCGCGGCATCACCTTCGCGCGACTGGCGGACGGCGGCTAGAAGTCTAGCCGCCGCGCGTTCAGGCTGCCGCCTTGCGCGATTCGCGCTTGCGCTCGTGCGGATCGAGGAAGCGCTTGCGGATGCGGATAGACTTCGGCGTCACCTCAACCAGCTCGTCGTCGTCGATGTAGGCGATCGCCTGTTCCAGCGTCATGCGCTTCGGAGGCGTCAGGCGGATCGCATCGTCCTTGCCCGATGCGCGGAAGTTGGTCAGCTGCTTGGATTTCAGCGGGTTGACCTCAAGATCCTGAGGCTTCGCGTTCTCGCCGATCACCATGCCCTGATACAGCGGCTCGCCCGGCGAGATGAACAGGATGCCGCGATCTTCGAGCGCATTCAGCGCATAGGCGACCGCCTCGCCCTGCTCCATCGAGATCAGCACGCCGTTCTGGCGGCCCGTGATCTGGCCCTTGTGGGGGCCGTAGCTGTCGAACAGCCGGTTCATGATGCCGGTGCCGCGCGTGTCGGACAGGAACTCGCCGTGGTAGCCGATGAGCCCGCGCGACGGCGCGATGAACGTCAGCCGGGTCTTGCCGCCGCCCGAGGGGCGCATGTCGGTCATCTCGCCCTTCCGTAGCGCCATTTTCTCGACGACCGTGCCTGAATGCTCCTCGTCGACGTCGATCACGACGGTCTCGTAGGGCTCTTCGCGGCCGTTCGGGCCATCGCGGAACAGCACGCGCGGACGCGAGATGCCCAGCTCGAAGCCCTCGCGGCGCATCGTCTCGATGAGCACGCCAAGCTGAAGCTCGCCGCGTCCCGCCACTTCGAAGCTGTCCTTGTCGGCGCTTTCGGTGACGCGGATGGCGACGTTGCCCTCCGATTCGCGCAGCAGGCGATCGCGGATCATGCGGCTCGTCACCTTGCTGCCTTCACGGCCTGCGAACGGGCTGTCGTTGACGGCGAAGGTCATGGCGAGTGTCGGCGGGTCGATCGGCTGCGCGGGCAGCGCGGCCGTCACCGAAGGCTCGGCAATCGTATTGGCGACGGTTGCCGTCGAAAGCCCGGCGATGGCGACGATGTCGCCCGCCTCGGCGCTTTCCACCGGCACGCGCTCAAGCCCGCGGAACGCGAACACCTTGCTGGCCCGGCCTTCCTCGACGACCTTGCCCTCGGGGTCGAGCGCGCGGATCGGCATGTTCGCCGAAAGCTTGCCGCTGGTGATGCGGCCGGTGAGGATACGGCCAAGGAAGTTGTCGCGGTCGAGCAGTGTCGCCAGCATGGCGAATGGCCCTGCCGGATCGGCATCCGGCGCCGGCACGTGCTCCACGATCTTCTCGAACAGCGGCGTCAGGTCGCCCGAGCGCACGTCCGCCGAAAGCCCCGCATAACCGCCACGCCCGCTGGCGAACAGCGCCGGGAAGTCGAGTTGCTCGTCGCTCGCGTCGAGCGCCATGAACAGTTCGAACACTTCGTCGAGCACCTCATCGGCGCGCGCGTCCGAACGATCGACCTTATTGACGACGACAATCGGACGAAGCCCGAGCGCGAGCGCCTTGCCGGTGACGAACTTCGTCTGCGGCATCGGCCCCTCGGCGGCATCGACGAGCAGGATCACGCCGTCCACCATCGAGAGGATTCGCTCCACCTCGCCGCCGAAGTCGGCGTGGCCGGGCGTATCGACAATATTGATGCGCGTCGTCTCGCCGCCGTGCGTCCACTCGACGGAGGTGCACTTCGCGAGAATCGTGATGCCGCGCTCTTTTTCGAGGTCGTTCGAGTCCATCGCGCGCTCTTCAACGCGCTGATTATCGCGGAAGGTGCCGGACTGGCGGAACAGCTGGTCAACGAGCGTTGTCTTGCCGTGGTCGACGTGGGCGATGATTGCCACGTTGCGAAGGCCCATGGGGGTCTCTTTCAGATTCGAGGAAACGGATTTGGCGCGCGCATACAGCACCTGCTGCATCGCAGCAAGGCGTGTCACCTCTTGGCGAAGCCCCCGTCACCCGATTAGAGCTTCAAAACCAACAAGGAGGATCGCCCGTGACCAACAGCCTGCACCCCGAAACGCTGGCACTTCATGCCGGCTGGCGCGCGGACCCGACGACGGGCGCGGTGGCCCCTCCGATCTATCAGACGACCTCGTACCAGTTCAAAAGCACTGAGCACGCCGCGAACCTGTTCGCGCTGTCCGAGCTCGGCAACATCTACACGCGCATCATGAACCCCACGACCGACATCCTCGAGCAGCGCATTGCCGCGATCGAGGGTGGCGTTGCGGCGCTCGCGGTCGCGTCGGGTCAGGCGGCGTCGGCATTTGCGATCCAAAATCTCGCCCGCGCCGGTGACAATATTGTCAGTTCCACAGATCTTTACGGCGGTACGTGGAACCTGTTTGCGAACACGCTTCGGGATCAGGGCATCGACGTCCGCTTCGTCGACCCCGCCGATCCGCAGGCGTTCGTGCGCGCCAGCGACGAGCGCACCCGCGCCTGGTACGCCGAGACGCTCCCGAACCCGAAGCTGCGTGTCTTCCCGATCGGTGAGGTCGCCGCACTCGGTCGCGGGCTCGGCATTCCGCTCATCGTCGACAACACCGCCGCGCCACTGCTCGCGCGCCCGTTCGACCACGGTGCCGCCATCGTCGTCTATTCGGCAACGAAGTATATCGGCGGCCACGGCACCTCGATCGGCGGCCTCATCGTCGATGGCGGCAATTTCGATTGGGAAGCGAAGCCTGAGCGTCACCCGACGCTCAATACGCCGGACCCGAGCTACCACGGCGCTGTCTGGACGCAGGCGGTGAAGCCGCTCGGCCCCATCGCCTACATCCTGCGCGCCCGCACCGTGTTGCTGCGCGATCTCGGCGCTGCGCTGTCGCCGATGAACGCCTTCCAGCTTCTGCAGGGCCTCGAAACCCTGCCGCTCCGGATGCCACGCCATTGCAGCAACGCGCAGGCGGTTGCCGACTATCTGAAGAAGCGCAAGGGGATAACGAAGGTTATTCATCCTTCAGCTCAGGATAGCGAAGCCCGCGCCCACGCCGACAAGTATCTCTCTGGCG
The DNA here is from genome assembly GCF_963974575.1 of uncultured Sphingosinicella sp. NCBI lineage: Bacteria > Pseudomonadati > Pseudomonadota > Alphaproteobacteria > Sphingomonadales > Sphingosinicellaceae > Sphingosinicella > uncultured Sphingosinicella sp. Next base: position 157,307 of record NZ_CAXBBQ010000002.1, read on the forward strand.
GCTACGGTGGCCTGCTCGGCTTCGAGCTTGAAGGCGGCCGCGAGGCCGGCCGCGCCTTCATCGACAACCTCAAGCTGCTCTACCACGTCGCGAACATCGGCGACGCCCGCAGCCTCGCCATCCACCCCGCTTCGACGACGCACTCGCAGCTCTCGGAAGCTGACCAGATCGCCACCGGCGTCTCCCCGGGCTACGTGCGACTCTCGATCGGCCTCGAATACATTGACGACATCATCGCCGACATCGAACAGGCGCTGGTGGCCGCCGGGGCCTAAAGCACCCGCGCCAGCAAGGCGCGGCTGGATGCATCAAACCCTTCCCCCGCGCTGCCTTCCAAAGCGGCGCGGGCCATCTCCTTGCCGAGCTCCACCCCCCACTGATCGAACGGGTTGATGCCGAGCAGCACCGCTGCCGTAAACGTGCGGTGCTCATAGAAAGCGATGAGCGCGCCGAGCGTGTGCGGGTCCAGCGTTTCAAGCACGATCGCACTCGACGGCCGGTTGCCCGGAAACGTCTTCGCGGCCGCGAGCCCCGCATCACCGCCGCTCACCGCCAATGCCTCTTCGGTCGTCCGCCCGCGCATCAGCGCCGCCCCCTGCGCGACAGCATTCGCCAGCAGCTGCCGGTGATGCGCCGCGCCCAGCCCGTGCCCCGGCGTCTTCACCATCACGAACTCGGCCGGCACCAGATGCGTGCCCTGATGCAGAAGCTGGAACACCGCGTGCTGTGCATCCGTGCCCGTGCCGCCCCACGTAATCGCGGCGCTCGGGTGCTGGAGCGCCCTCCCCGCCGTATCCACGCGCTTGCCGTTGCTTTCCATCTCAAGCTGCTGGAGGAACGACGGCAGCAGCCGCAGCCGCTCGTCATAAGCGAACACCGCGCGCGTCTCGGCACCAAGGAAGGCCGCGTAGAGCACATCCACCATCGCCGCGAGCACCGGCGCGTTCGCCGCGACGGGCGTGGTTTCAAAATGCGTGTCCATCTCTCGCGCCCCCGCCAGCAGCGCCTCGAACGCCACCCATCCGAGACCGAGCACTGCTGTCACGCCCACCGCCGACCACAGCGAATAGCGGCCGCCGACACTTTCCGCGAAGCCGAGCACATTCTCGCGCGCCACGCCCCATGCCGCAGCCTTCTCAGGCGCCGCTGTCACCGCAACGAAGCGCTCCGCACTACCGATCCAGTCCCGCGCACTCTCGGCATTGGTCATGGTCTCGACGGTCGTGAATGTCTTCGACACCACCACCACGAGCGTCCGCGCGGGGTCGCAGGCACGCATCGCACGCTCCAGCGCCACGCCGTCGATGTTGGAAATGATGTGCGTATCATAGCGCGCGCCCTCACCACCGAGCGCATCCACCAGCAATGCGGGGCCAAGCGCCGAGCCGCCGATGCCGATGTGGAAGATATGTCGGATCTCGCCGAACGTCCCGCCCTCCACGCGGTCCACCAGCCGCTGCATCGCGTGCCGCGCGTCGGCTGCAGCCGCAACCGCTGGCCCACTGCCTGAACCGCGCTCCGCCGTGTGCGTCGCCGCGCGCACCTCGCTCGGGTTCACGATCGCGCCGGAAAGCAGCGCCGCACGCCGGGATTCGAAGTCCGAAGCCCCCAGCAGCCCCGTAAGCGCCGCCTCTGCCGCCTTCGACAAATGCATTTTCGAAAGGTCGAAATGGAGCCCGGCGACGTCCACCGAAAGCCGCCCTACCCGATCCGCTTCCGCCGCGAATAGCGCGCTCAGCGTCGGAACCTCGCTCGCTGCCTCCGTTGCCGCCGCCCAGGCCGCACTTCGCTCGTCCATCCGCCCTCCGCTCCTTGCTTGACACCCCGGACCGGGGCCAATAGTGCCGCCCTGTGAGCGATCCCGAAACCGTAGACCCTTCTACCGAAGCCGCCCGCGCAGTCCATCAGGCGCGCGGTGAACAGATGCTCGGTTCGATGAAGGAAGGCCTCAGAACCATCGTCGGCGCGGTGCTGATCGCGCTGTTCTTACGCTCGTTCGGCTACGAACCCTTTAACATCCCGTCCGAATCGATGCTGCCGCGTCTGCTGGTCGGCGATTATCTGTTCGTGGCGAAATGGCCCTATGGCTACAGCCGCTATTCCTTCCCGATGGGCCCGCCGATCTTCGAAGGTCGCATCGGCGGCAGCGCGCCGGAGCGCGGCGACATCGCTGTGTTCAAGACGCCGAGTGACAACCGCACGGATTTCATCAAGCGCGTAATCGGCCTGCCCGGCGACATCGTTCAGATGCGCGGCGGTACGCTTTACCTGAACGGCGATGCCGTGCCCAAGCGCCGCGTCGCCGATTTCGTCGTGCCGCAGAGCCCGAACATGGCCTGCCTCAAGGGCGAAGTGTTCGTCGACGCGAGCGGCGAGCGCATGTGCCGTTACATGCGTTTCGAAGAAACGCTACCCGGCGGCCGCACCTATTTCGTGCTCGACAGCGACCCGATGAGCGCGGGCGACGATACGGCCCCGTTCGTGGTGCCTGAAGGCCATTATTTCATGATGGGCGACAACCGCGACAACAGCTCTGACAGCCGCTTCAGCTTCGCCGAGGGTGGCATCAGCTTCGTGCCTGCGGAAAATCTCGTCGGCCGTGCCGAGATCATGTTCTTCTCGACCGACGGCTCGGCAAGTTGGGTCATGCCGTGGACATGGGTTTCCGCCGCGCGTTGGGAGCGCATCGGGCGCCTCTTCTGATGGACAGCACGGCGTGGGCACGAGAGGCACTCGGCCACGAATTCAGCGATACAAAGCTGCTTGAAACCGCGCTCACGCATGGTGGAGGGCGCAAACGCAATTACGAACGGCTCGAATTCCTCGGTGATCGCGTGCTTGGCTGTGTCGTCGCCGCATGGCTCTATCAGCGTTTCGACGAGACAGAGGGCGAGCTTGCCCGCCGCTTCGCCGCGCTCGTCGACAAAGGAACCTGCGCGGAGGTCGCGCGCGCCGTGGGCGTACCCCCGATGATCCGCATGGATACCGCCGCGCGGCAGGCGGGTGTGCACCGGTCGGACAATGTGCTCGGCGACATCTGCGAGGCACTGATCGGCGCGCTCTACGTCGATGGTGGCCTCCCCGCCGCCGAAGCCTTCATCCGCGCCACCTGGGCCGCTCACCTCGATCGCCCGGCCTCAGCGCCGCGCGATCCCAAGTCTGCGCTTCAGGAATGGGCGCAGGCGAAGCGCCTGCCGATACCCGTTTACGAGGTCGTTGGTCGCTCCGGCCCGGATCATGCGCCGAGTTTCCGCGTTCGTGTCACCGTGCGCGGCTATACGCCAGCAGAGGCGGACGGTTCGAGCAAGCAGGAAGCGGAGAAACAGGCGGCAATCGCGCTGCTCGCGCGGGAGACGGGTGAATGAGCGAGAAGACCTTTTGCGGTGTGGTTGCGGTGGTCGGCGCGCCGAACGCGGGTAAGTCGAGCCTTGTGAACGCGCTCGTCGGCCAGAAGGTCGCGATCGTCAGCCCCAAGGTGCAGACGACACGCACGCGCCTGATGGGCCTCGCGATCGAGGGCGAGACGCAGATCCTCCTCGTCGACACGCCCGGCATCTTCCAGCCGAGGCGCCGCCTCGACCGCGCGATGGTCCACGCCGCCTGGGAAGGCACCGCGGGCGCGGACATCGTGCTCCTCGTCATCGATGGCAAGCGCGCGATCTCCGAGGAGACGAACGCTATACTCGAAGTTCTCGCAAACCGGCCCGAGCCCAAGATGCTCGCCATCACCAAGGTCGATATCGCTGCGAAAGAGCGCCTGCTCCCCATCGCCGCCGAAGCGAACCGCCGCGTCGACTTCGCCGAAACGCTGATGGTTTCCAACGTCACCGGCGATGGCATCGATGATCTCCGCCGCACGCTCGCCGCCGCGCTCCCCGAAGGCCCGTGGCACTTCCCGGAAGATCAGGTCTCCAACATCACTACGCGACTCCTCGCGGCCGAGATCACGCGCGAACAGCTCTACCGCCAGCTCCACGAGGAACTCCCTTACGCCTCCACTGTGGAAACCGAGCTGTGGGAAGAGCAAAAGAACGGCTCCGTGAAGATTCACCAGCAGATTCTCGTCCAGCGCGACACGCAGAAAGCCATCGTGCTGGGCAAAAGCGGCACCCGCATCCGCGCCATCGGCTCCGCCGCCCGCGCCGAACTGGAAACGCTGCTCGAGCGTCGCGTTCACCTATTCCTGAATGTTAAGGTGAAGCCCGACTGGGCAGACGACCGGGAAACCTATCGGGACATGGGCCTCGGCTGGGTGGATTGAGGGCGACCGCCCCGGCGTTACCCATCTGGACGGGAAATTGCCCGCCTGCAGCATTGCTCCCTGATGTATGCCTGCCACGATTGACCGGCTTTCAAGGGAGGCCATGTTGATCCGCAGCCATCTATGCACCATTTCCGCTTTCGCCCTCGCTGTTTCGGCGTGCGAACAGCAAAAGCCGCTCGACGCACCCGTTCCGGCAGGCAGCGCGGCGCGCATCGCCCACCCGGAGGATCAGGAAATCGCCGATCTCGCCAGAAAGCCCGACAGCTGGGTTCTGGAGCAGGTTGGCGGCGAGCGGATCGTTCTTGATGGTCAGACACTCGACCTTCGAATGCAGTATCTTTTCCACAAAGCACGGGTGGCGGCGGAAACAGAAGCGCAAGAGGCGAAAGACCGGCCCGAAAAACCGGAAGCGGACCCCATTGATGAGCCGCAAAGCGCCATGGAGACCCGCGAGGACGCAAACCAGCGCTGGATTCGGCGCACAAAGGTGGGGCCAGAACTCGCGTCGATAACGAACGAAACCGTCACGGCAAGGGACGGCAAGCCCATTCCTGTCCGCATTTACAGGCCCAGGGCGGAAAGCCCGCTTCCGGTTCTCGTCTACTATCACGGCGGCGGCTGGCTGTTCGGCAACATCGAGGCTGTGGACCGCGCCATGCGACGGCTGGCGGACGAAGCCGGGGTGATGATCATTTCGACCGATTACCGGCTCGCGCCGGAAAACCCGTATCCCGCGTCATGGAACGATGCTGAAGATGCTTACTATTGGGCATTGGAAAATGCTGGCCGATTGAATGGCGACACCTCGCGCATTTGCGTGGGCGGCGACAGCGCTGGCGGCAACATGTCGGTTGTGGTGACTGCCAGGGCCCACAAGGCTGGAAAGCCGAAACCCGCGTGTCAGCTGCTTTACTACGCTGCCGTCGATAACCGCAGCGTGCCCATCATGCGTATCCATTACGCTTCTGCGCGCCTGTTCTGGAACGGCTTCGGTCTCGACGAGCCCTTCACGAATTATGTGCACCAGCGTGTGTTTCCGGAGATGGATTTGTCTCAGCCCGAGATCTCGCCGATTTTGGCCGACAACTTCACGATAATGCCGCCCACGCTCGTTGCCGCTGCCGGCTTTGATCCGCTGAGAGATTCAGACCGCGCGTACGCAGCGGCTTTGAAAAAGGCGGGCGTACACACCGTCTACATGGAGTATGCGGCCCTGCCGCACGGCTTCCTCCAGCAAACCGCCGTTACCCAGGAAGCCGATCGCGCGGCCGGGGAAACGGCGCGGGCATTCGGGAAGCTGGTCGCCGGTCTCCAGCCAAAAAGGCAATAATCCGAAGGCCGGCGCGAGATGGATCCGGATGTTCGGTTGTCGCGGTCGACCGCGCGCCTCTCCTGCCGCAAGGCGTTGCTGGAGTGTATTTTCGCCGCACTCGTCATTGGCGTCGGCATTTATGTCGTACTTGGCGCCGCGTAAGCCGCTACTCGAACTCACCCTTCGGCAACGTTTCCACCTTCGCCCACACCGCCGCGACGTCCGGCACCTGAAGCCCAAACACACCGCCGAGCGCCGCCGCGAGGTCGTCAGCGCTCGTCATCGTTTCCGTGGTCATGCCGCTCGCCGTCACCGTGCGCCGCGTGCGGTTGACGATCGATTCGATACGGCCATCGAAGTGCCGCATCACGACGAGGTTGTTTCGGAACGGCGAGCCGTCGTCAGCCATCAGCCACGCCTGCTGTGCCGCAAGCTGCGGTTCGTCCGCGTAGTCGGCCTTGAAGTCGAAGCTCGGCGCCGCGCCGAAGCGTTGGTTGCGGAAGCGTAGCCAATCCGAGTCCGCCGCTTCGATACCGAAGTCGTGGTCGTCCTCGCGGTGATCGCCGATCGCGAGCGGGATCGGCCGCGCCGGCGCGTCGCCAAGGCCGCCCTCTACCAACCAGGGCCGATCAAGGTCTACGCGCAGCGTCAAGTGGTTGCCCACCGCAAGGTCACCCAGCGCGGCACGGTTTACGCCGCCGCACAGGCGTGTCACCCGATAGCCTGCCGCCGAAAGCGCAGCGCCCAGAAGCCCGTTCATCTCGTAGCACCAGCCGCCGCGTGTGCCGTCGATCATCTTGTCGAACGCCGCCGCCGGGTCGATCGCGTTCGGCCAGCCCATGAACGCGTCGAGCACTTCCCATGTGAAGCTGTGCACGTGACCGCGCTGAAAGGCGGCAAGGCGATCGCGATCGGGCGTGCCCTCACGCGACACGCCGATGCGTGCGCAGTAGCGGTCCATCTGTTCAGGTGTCAGTTCGGTCAGCATAAGAGTAAGGCCCGTATATCGTTTGACGCGCCTCTAGCGCCTCGGCGATGATCCGCCAATGCACCTCGATGCCGAAGCCCTCGTCTGCGCTGCCATTGCTCACGGCGAGAACGGGGCGGTCGTGCGCTTCCTCACCGCAGAGGCGGGACTCGTCGCTGCCTATGTGCCGGGCGGGCGCTCGCAGCGGCTGCGTCCGGCGCTTTCGCCTGGCACGCGCGTGCGGCTTCGACTCGATGGGCGTACGGAAACGCAGCTTGCGCGCGCAGGCGTGGAGATCGTGCGCTCCCGCGCCGCGCTCGCCTTCGATCCGCTGGCGCTGGCGCTTGTCGAGTGGCTGGCAGGCCTCGCCGCCACGCTGCTCCCCGAAGGCCACCCCTACCCGCGCGTCCACGAAACGTTCGAATCGGTGCTCGACCTCGCAGAGCTTCAGGATGATCCGCTCGTCACGCTCGCGGCGCTCGCGCGCTTCGAGCTGCTGTTTCTCGCCGAGCTGGGCTTCGGCCTCGATCTTTCCACCTGCGCCGCGACAGGGCAGACGGAAGATCTCGCTTTCGTGTCCCCGAAAACCGGCCGCGCGGTAAGCGCAATCGCAGGCGCGCCCTATGCGGACCGCCTGTTCCGCCTGCCCGCCTTCATCGCGAACGGCGGCGCGGCAAGCGAGGACGACATCGCCGAAGCCCTGCGCATCGCCCGCCATTTCATCGAACGCGATCTCCTCACCGGCCGCCGCGCCGCGAACCTCACCGCCGCACGCGACAGGATCGAAGCGCGGCTGAAGCGGTAGGGCGTCAGCGGCAGCGCGGCTGTTCCGGCCGCCAGGGCGCGCGCCACTGGATGGCGCTCAGCTGACACATCACCCTAACCAGCGAAACGACAACGCCTTCCACGAAGCCGTAGAGGGCGGAGCGGTGCTCGGTCATCAGCCGCATGTCGAATTCATCACGCATCGCAAGTCTCCGTGTTTCAATGCGTGGACTGTGCCCGTGCGTCACCTCTGAAACCAACAAAACGATGGACGCCATTCATAAGCTAAACTTATGATAGGCCTATGCGCCGCCTACCGCCCCTTGCCGCCGTCCGCGCCTTCGAGGCTGCGGCACGTCACGGGCATTTTACACGCGCCGCCGAAGAACTCGGCATGACGCAGGCGGCCGTCAGCTATCAGGTGCGTCTGCTTGAGGAACGCGTTGGCCATAAGCTCTTCTTCCGAACCGGCGGCGGCGTGAGGCTCACCGATATCGGCGCACGCATCACGCCTTTGCTGTCGGGCGCCTTCGACACGATGGAGGAGGCATTCCGCGCCGTGCGGCAGGAAACGGAAAGCGTGCTCACCATCTCGTGTACCGTCTCCATGGCGGCAAACTGGCTCGCGCCCCGGCTCGGCGCATTTCAGGTGACGCGGCCGTCGCTTGCCGTTCGCCTGCAGAGCCAGAACCAGCTCGTCGATTTCGCGCGCGAGGATGTCGACGTCGCATTGCGCCTCGGGCATGGCGATTGGCCGGGTCTCACGTCGCATTTTGTCATGCGCGACGCCCTCCGCGCCTTTGCGAGCCCCGCTTTCCTCGCCGCGCATCCACCGATCCGGAGCGTCGACGACGTGCTCCGTCTGCCGCGCATCAGCGCGGGCGACGAATGGTGGTCGGTCTGGCGCGGGTGTTTCGATGCCGCGCATATCGAAGATCGCCCCGCGCCCGGACTTCGGCTCGATTCCCAGATCATGGAGATGCAGGCGATCATGGTGGGGCATGGCATCGGCCTGCTCAATCCGCTGTTCTGGACGCACGATATTGCCGCCGGACGGCTCGTCCCCGTTTTCGGGGAGACGGTGTTCGATCACCGCAGCTACTGGCTTGTCTATCCAGAGCACACAGGCACACGGCCCAAGGTGAAGGCGTTCCGGGAATGGCTTCTCGCGGAGGCTGCGCGCGAGGCGGCAAGCGATCCGTTCGGCAACTACGAGTATCCCGCCGCACGCGCCTGACGGAAGGCTCGCATCGCTTCGTTCGGCCTGCTATCGCCCTCCCATGACCGAACTTCTCGACCCTGAATCGAACATCATCGAAGCACCTTTCGGCGACGCGCTCGCCGATCGCTATCTGGTCTACGCGCTCTCCACGATCACCGCGCGCTCGCTGCCGGACGTCCGCGACGGGTTGAAGCCGGTCCACCGCCGGCTGCTGTGGGCGATGCGGCTTTTGAAGCTCGATCCGGGTCAGGGTTACAAGAAGTGTGCGCGCGTCGTCGGCGACGTGATCGGTAAATACCATCCGCACGGCGACGTCGCTGTCTACGACGCGATGGTGCGCCTCGCGCAGAGCTTTTCGCTGCGCTACCCGCTTGTCGACGGTCAGGGCAATTTCGGCAACATCGACGGCGATAACGCCGCCGCCTACCGCTACACCGAGGCGCGGCTGACGCAGGTTGCCATCGATCTGATGGCCGGCCTCGACGAAGACGCGACCGACTTCCGCCCCACCTATAACGGCGAGGATGAAGAGCCGGAGGTGATGCCCGGCCTGTTCCCGAACCTGCTCGCGAACGGCGCCAGCGGCATCGCCGTCGGCATGGCCACCTCGATCCCCCCGCACAATGCCGCCGAACTCATCGACGCCGCCGTGCTCCTGATCGATCAGCCCGCGGCCGAGCTGGATCAGCTTCTCGAACATGTGAAAGGCCCCGATTTCCCCACCGGCGCACTCATCGTCGATGGCCCGGCCAGCATCCGCGAGGCCTATGCCACCGGCCGCGGCAGCTTCCGCGTCCGGGCGCGCTTTGCCGGGCGCGAAGACCCGTCAACGGGCAAGTGGGTGGTGGAGCCGGAAAAGCTCTCCGGCGGCACATGGCAGCTCATCGTCACCGAAATCCCTTATGGCGTGCAGAAGGGCAAGCTGATCGAGCAGATCGCGCAGCTCATCGCCGACAAGAAGCTGCCCATTCTCGAAGACGTGCGGGACGAGAGCGACGAGGCGATCCGCATCGTCATCGTGCCGAAGAGCCGCAACGTCGAGCCCGAGGTGTTGGTGGAGAGCCTTTACCGCCTCACCGAGCTTGAAACCCGCTTCTCACTCAACCTCAACGTACTTGATGCGGAGCGCACGCCGCGCGTGATGAGCTTGAAAGACGTGCTCACGCAGTGGCTCAGCCACCAGATCGCCGTGCTCCTGCGCCGTTCGCGCCACCGGCTGGCGAAGATCGACGACCGGATCGAGCTGCTGGACGGCTACCTGATCGCCTACCTCAATCTCGATCGCATCATCGAGATCATCCGCACCGAGGACGAGCCGAAAGCCGTGATGATGGCGGAATTCGGCCTCAACGACCGGCAGGCCGAAGCCATTCTCAACATGCGCCTCAGGAGCCTCCGCCGCCTCGAAGAGATGGAAATCCGCAAGGAACGCGACGATCTTGCGAAGGAACGCGAAGGCCTTGTCGCGCTAATCGACAGCCCGGCACGCCAGCGCACGCGCCTGAAGCGCGACCTCGCGGTGCTTCGCGAACGCTATGGCTTCGAAACCGTGCTCGGCGCTCGTCGCACGCGGATCGAAGAGGCCTCGGCAACGCGCGAAATCCCGCTTGAAGCAATGATCGAGAAAGAACCGATCACCGTTGTCGTCTCGGCCAAGGGCTGGGCGCGCGCGATGAAAGGCCATCTCGACCTCAGCGACCCGGAAGCGTTCAAGTTCAAGGAGGGCGACGGCCCCGCCTTCGCGTTCCATGCGCAAACGACCGACAAGATCTTCATCGCCGCCGATAACGGCCGTTTCTACACCGTGGGCGCGGACAAGCTCCCCGGCGGGCGCGGTTTCGGCGAGCCGCTCAGGCTCCTCGTTGATATCGAGGGCGACGCCGCGATCGCGACCGTTCTCCCGGCACGCCCCGAAATGCGCGTACTGCTCGCATCGAGTGATGGGCGCGGCTTCATTGCCACGAACGAGGATCTGCTCGGCGAAACCCGCAAGGGGCGGCAGGTCGTGACGTTCAAGAAGGGCGCAAAGCTGCACAGCATCCGTCCGATCGCAGCGACGGACGACCACCTCGCGCTCATCGGCGAGAACCGCAAGCTGCTCATCGTGCCGATAGGAGAAATCCCCGTGATGGCACGCGGTCAGGGTGTCGCGCTGCAGAAATACCGCGATGGCGGGCTTTCGGACGTCCTTCCCTTCCGCCTTGCGGACGGGCTTTCGTGGACGATGGGCGGCAAGGAAGGCCGCACCAGAACCGAAACCGACCTCGCCAACTGGCTCGGCGCACGCGCACAGGTCGGCCGCCTGCCGCCGATGGGTTTCCCGCGGAACAATCGCTTCGACTGATAATCCCGTTTTGCAAGTTAACTTTATTTCCAAAGCATAACTGCGCTTTACGGCTCCTTAATTTCATGCGTGCCATTCCTTTCAAAACCGGTGCCGGCCTTCGCGTGATCTGAGGCCGGGAAACAGCGGGCAGAGTCGCGAGTGAAGGGAAAGATGCAGTCGAAACGCGCGATAGGAGCGGCAGGTTCGGCGGCAGATAATATCGGCGGCATTGAACCCGCAGCCGAGGCCGCCGCCGAAGCGATACTTCAAGGTGTCATCGATACGCTGCCCGTCGGTGTGCTCATCTTCCAGGCCGGCCGCGACGGCATTCCCGTGTGCTTGTCGTCCAACGCCACCTTCGAAAGCTGGGCGCGCTATCCACACAATCAGGTGATCGGGCTCGGCCTCCCGCGCATCCGCCTTCTGAACGAGAACCCGCGTATCGGGGTCGCCGTAGAATCGCTGCTGCAGGATCCGCGCGGCGCCAAGCGGGAGATCGACTGGACCGTTTCGGAAAGCCCGCGACAGCGCCACCTTTCCGCGCATATCTCGCCGCTGCCACTCACAGGCGACGCCCCGGCCCGCGTTGTTATCGCGGTACGCGACCGCACGCCGGAGATCCAGGCCGAGCGCAATCTCCGGCAGACGATGCTGAACGATGCGCTCACCGGCCTCCCCAACCGCGTTCTGTTCATCGAACAGCTAGAGGATGCTCTTGAAGGTCGCTTGAAGTCGCACCTCGCCGTCGCAGTCATCAACGTCGACCGTTTCAAGCGCGTGAACGAGAATCTCGGCCATATCGTCGGCGACGAGCTTCTCGCTGCCATGGCGCGTCGCTTGCTGCCCTGTATTCGTGCCAACGATTGCCTCGCGCGCCTTTCCGGCGACGAGTTCGCCGTGCTCGTCAAGAACATCGACGCGCCCGAAGATACGATCCGCGTCGTCGAGCGCATCCAGAGCACGCTCAAATCGCCTTTCGTCATTACCGGCGGCGAGTGTTTCGTCTCGGCGAGTGTCGGCATCGCAACGACCTTCTCGTCCCGCCGCTATTCGGAAGACCTGATCCGCGATGCCGATTTTGCGCTGCATACCGCCAAATCGCGCGGGCGCGGCGGCATCGCCATCTACCAGTCGAATGCGCACAGCGTCGCGCGCGACATGTTCCGCATCGAAGCCGATCTTCGGAAGGCAATCGACCGGAAGGAACTTGAACTCGCCTTCCAGCCCTATGTGAACCTCGCCGAGGGACGCCTGGGCGGTTTCGAGGCGCTCGCCCGTTGGAACCATCCCGAACGCGGCATGATTTCCCCGTCCGACTTCATCCCTATTGCCGAGGATTCAGGTCTCATCGTCCCGCTCGGACGCTGGGCGATCGAAACCGCATGCATGCAGCTCGCAGACTGGCGCAAGCGATGCCCGGGCGCGATGGACCTCAACGTCGGCGTCAACGTTTCGGGGCTACAGCTCGCGCAGGACGATATCGTCGGCGCGGTCGAAGCCGCACTCGTCGCATCCGGCCTTCCCGGCGGTGCGCTCAAGGTTGAGCTCACCGAAAGCGCCATCGTTGAGAACCCGGAGCTGGCGCGTCAGATTTTCACCAAGCTCAAGCAGTTCGATATCAGCATCGCGATGGATGATTTCGGCACCGGCTATTCATCGCTCAGCTACCTGCAGCAGCTGCCGATCGACGTTCTGAAAATCGACCAGTCGTTCATCGCCGGAATGATGAAGTCTGACGACAGCCACAAGATCGTCACCACGATCATTGCCCTCGCGCGCAATCTCGGCATGACGACCGTGGCCGAAGGCGTCGAGGAATATAGCCAGGCAGAACGTCTTCGCGCGCTCGGCTGCGACTCCGCGCAGGGCTTTTACTTCGCGCGGCCCATGGCGGCGAAGGAAGCCGAAGCGTTCATCAACAAGGGCGTTTGCGGTCCGTCAGGAGAGAGCGGCGGCGAGCAGAGCATCGATGCGCAAAGCGTCGAGCGGGCATCCTGACGCCACCCAATCGCGTTCGAAGCGCTGAAGACGGCGGCTCACCTCCGGGCCGGGCGCAACGCCGCGCGCGATGATATCCTTGCCGCTCACCGGCATTGCGGGACGCTCCCAGCCTTCGAGCGCGGTCCACGCCGCATGGCCCTCATCACCGAGCAGCAGCAGGCGATCCCGCGCTGTCTCCACGCTGCTGAAATAGGCAGCGGCGTAGGGATCACCGGGGAGCGCCGGGTCGGGAAGGCCAAGTGCATCGAGCCGCGCCGTATCACGCCGCGACAGCCGAAGCCGCGCGCCGAACGCCGTGCCCAGCCCGGGACGCTGCGGTAGCAGCGCGGCAAAGCGTCGGACCGGATCGGGCGCAACGCCCCACGCCGCCTCGCGCGCCGCCAGCGCTGCGAGACTCGAAACCCGCTCCGCCGTGATTTCCGGGAGCACTGGCTTCAGAACGCCGAGCGACAGCATCAGCCCGATCGTCTCCGCCGCGCGGGGCAGCGCAAGGATACGGAACAGTTCGTCGCGGATGCGTTCGCGCGACAGCGCCATCAGGTCGTTCGCCCGCGCCGCACAGGCGGCAAGCCCCGCCGCGTCCGGCGCGCCGCGGCCGAAGCGGCTGTGGAAGCGGAAGAAGCGCAGGATGCGCAGGTGATCCTCGGCGATGCGCTGGAGCGGCTCCCCGATGAAGCGGACGCGGCCTGCATGTAGATCAACTAGTCCGCCGAACCAGTCGTCGATCTCGCCCGAGGGGAGCCGGGCATAGAGCGCGTTGATTGTGAAATCGCGCCGGGCCGCGTCCTCGCGCCAGTCAGCTGTATACTTTACGGTCGCGCGGCGCCCGTCGGTGGAAACGTCGCGGCGCAGTGTCGTGACCTCCATGATGAGGTCGGGGGTTACGGCTGTCACCGTGCCGTGTGCGATGCCGGTCGGCACCACCTGCACGCCCGCTGCCTCCAGCCGCTGCGTCACCTCCTGGGGTGAGAGCGCGGTCGCGAGATCGACGTCCGTCACCGGTAGCGCAAGCAGTGCATCGCGCACCGCGCCGCCGACCAGCCGCGTCGTGCCGCTTTCGGCGTCGAGCGCGTGCAGCACCGTGCTGCCGCCCGGCGTTTCCGCCCATGCCTGCGGCGGGAGCTTCATTGCGTCAGGATTCGCGCGAGGTTGACGACCATGCCCGCCGTCGCGCCCCATATGTCGCCGTCGCGCCAGGGGATCACGTAGAAGGTGCGCTCTCGACCCTTCCACTCGCCCGTGCGCCGTTCGTGCTTCGACGCGTCGAGCACATAATCTAGCGGCACTTCGAACAGGCTCTCGACCTCCGCCTCGTGCGGCATCAGCGCGAGGTCCGGTGGGATGATGCCGACCACCGGCGTCACGCGGAAACCCGTTCCGGTCGCATAGTCGTCGATCGGGGCAACGACCTCGACATGCACCGGAGGCAGCGCCGTTTCTTCCTCGGCCTCGCGCAGCGCCGCGCGCACCGCATCCTCGCCGGGATCGAGCCGACCGCCCGGAAACGCGACCTGTCCGGCGTGGCGGCGCATGTTGGCATTGCGCTTGGTGAACAGCAGCGTCGGCTCGCGGCGCGCGATCACCGGCACCAGCACCGCCGCTGGCGTCAGCGCGCCCAAAAGCTCCGTGTCGAAATTGTCGATGTCATCCCCGAACTGCGGCAGATGGCCGGGGATGCGCTCGTAGCGGCGCAGGCGCGCGCGTATCCAGTCGAGATCGCTGCTCATGCGGCATCCATCAGCGCGAAGTAGACGCCTTCGCTCCACACGCCGGGCGGATCGCCGCCCTCGGCGATCGCGATCTCGGCGAGTTCATAATAGACCGGCCGCGCGATCCGCGCCTCCAGCCCGCCGCGCACGTGGAGGTAGGGCGCCCCGTCCCGCAGCGAAATTCCATGCTGCGGCCCCGCGACCACCGGATCGCCGGTATTAAGCGTGAAACCGAGGCGGCGCGCCTCGCCTTCGCCCTCGCTCGCCACCGCGACGGCGATGAACGCCGCATCTTCCACTGCGATGTCGAGCTTTTCGGCGGGCGTTACGAGCACATGACGGCCATCGGCCTCGCGGCGGAGAATCGTGGAGAACAGCCGCACCATCTCCGGGCGCGGGATCGGCGCGTCCTGATGGAACCACGTTCCATCCCGCGCGATCCGCATTTCGCTGTCGCCCGTGCGCTCCGGATGCCAGCTTTCCACCGGCGGCAGCTTCAGCTCCGCCGCCGCCTGCGCGATTTCGGCGAGCGACGCCGGTCTGTCGAGGGTAGGACGTGTGTCGATCATGGCTTGCCACCCTTATCGCGCGCAGCGATGATTGTAACCCTGATCCCCCGACGTATTAGAGTGCCGTGAACACCGAACCCAAGCCTCCCCTCGACGTCAAGCAGGCCGAAGCGCGCTTCGATGCGCTTGCCGCTGCTTTCGCCGACGCCCGCGCAGAGATTGCGCGCACCATCATCGGGCAGGAGCGCGTCATCGATCTAGCGCTCATCGCGCTGCTCGCGGGCGGCCACGCGCTCGTCGTCGGCCTGCCCGGCCTTGCGAAAACGCGCCTCGTGAAGACGCTCGGCACGGTTCTCGGCCTCGATACGCGCCGCATCCAGTTCACGCCCGATCTCGTCCCGTCGGACATTCTCGGCGCCGAAGTGCTCGAACAGTCGCGCGAAGGCGACCGCGCGTTCCGGTTCATCGAAGGCCCCGTGTTCACGCAGCTTCTGATGGCGGACGAGATCAACCGCGCCAGCCCACGCACACAGTCCGCGCTGCTGGAGGCGATGCAGGAGCGGCAGGTGAGCGTCGCGGGTGCCGCCCGGCCCCTGCCCCGCCCGTTCCACGTGCTCGCCACGCAGAACCCGATCGAGCAGGAAGGCACCTACCCGCTGCCCGAAGCGCAGCTCGACCGCTTCCTGCTGCAGATCGACATCGATTTCCCCTCGCTGGCGGACGAG
Source organism: uncultured Sphingosinicella sp. (assembly GCF_963974575.1). Classification (NCBI taxonomy): domain Bacteria; kingdom Pseudomonadati; phylum Pseudomonadota; class Alphaproteobacteria; order Sphingomonadales; family Sphingosinicellaceae; genus Sphingosinicella; species uncultured Sphingosinicella sp. The sequence continues at coordinate 173,107 of NZ_CAXBBQ010000002.1, forward strand.
CGCAGGGTTCTCGTCGCCACCACGGGCGCGGAAGACCCAGCGCCTGAACCTGTCCTCAAGGCCGCCGACCTGATCGAAGCACAGATGCTGCTGACGCACATGCCGGTGCCCGAAGGCGTGGTCGATGCGATCCTCCGCGCCGTCAGGACACTGCGTCCCGGCCCCGAGAACCCCGGACTGCTTTGGGGCCCGGGGCCGCGCGGCGGACAGGCCCTCATCACGGCCGCGCGCGCACGTGCCTTCCTGCAGGGACGCGCCGTGCCGCTACTGGAGGACGTCGCGGCGCTGCTCCAGCCCGCGCTCGGACACCGGGTCCAGCTCGGCTTTGCCGCGCGGAGCGAAGGCCGCACCGTCGCCGATCTCATCCGGACGATCGAATCCGGTCTGGAGTGAGCACGCCGCTTGACGCCGAACGCATCGCGGCCATGCTCGGCCCGCTGCGCCTGACGCGTGCCCGCGCCCGCGTAGCGCGGCAGGCGGGCGCCCACCCGCGCCGCGTCGCGGGTCCGGGCTCGGAATTCTGGCAGTACCGGATGCTCACACCCGGCGAGGCCGCCGACAAGGTGGACTGGCGCCGATCGGGCCGCAGCGACGAGCTTTATGTGCGCGAACGCGAACGCGAAGACCCCGTGCGTCTCTGGCTCTGGTCGGATGCGAGCGCCTCGATGGACTACGCTTCCAATGAAGCCTTGCCGCACAAGAAAACGCTCGCTGACACGCTCGTCGCCGCGCTCGGCCTCGCCGCCTACGAGGCGGGCGAAACCTGCTGCGCGCCGCCCGACCCGCGCCCCTTGCGCGGTGACGCCTTGCTCGCGCCGCATGGGCCGGGCGATGCGCCCCGGCTTTCCGCCCCCGGCCCCGCCGACATCGTGCTCGCAGCGGGGGATTTCCTTGGGAGCCAGTCCCTCGACTGGATCGCGCCCGCCGCCGCCGCCGGCGCGCAGGGCGTCGTCATCGCCGTCGCCGACCCCGCCGAGATCGCCTTTCCTTTCTCGGGCCGCGTGCATTTCGATGCCGTCGAACCCGGCGACCGCCCCTTCGAGGCGGGCCGTGCCGAAGCGCTCGGCGAGACCTACGCCGCCGCATGGACAGCGCACCGCGCCCGGCTTGCCGCCGCCTGCGACCGCCCCGGCTGGCTGCTTGTCGACGTTGTGACAGGTGAGGATGCTGCCGCGCACGCGGCGCGCATCGCCGGCTGGCTGCGCGCCGTCTGATGGGCGGCGCGTTCAGCTTCGCCGTACCGTGGCTGCTGGCCGCCGGTCTCGCGCTGCCGTTCCTCTGGCTGCTGCTCCGCCGCCTGCCGCCCGCCGTGCGCCGCGTCCGTCTTCCCTCGATCGTGCTGCTCGGCGACGCCGAAATCCCCCCGCCGCCCGCCGCGACGCCGCCGTGGTGGCTGGTGCTGCTCAGGATCGGCATTGTCGCGCTGCTCCTCGTCGGCCTCGCCGGGCCGGTCTGGAAGCCGACACCCGCAACAGCGCCGCCCGCACGCCTCGCCATCGTCATCGACAACGGTTGGTCCGCCGCCTCGCAGTGGGACCGGCTTGTCACGGCAGCCTCCGATCGTATCGAGGCGCTTCCGCCGACGACGCGCTTCACCATCCTGCCCACGGCCTTCGATGGCCCGGCTTCCGACACGCACTGGGTCGACGCGCCGACCGCAAAGGCGCAGCTCGCCGCGCTCTCGCCGCTGCCCTGGCCCGCTGACCGCGCGCGCCGTGCCGCCGCGCTGCCGCAGGACGCGGCGTTCCTCTGGGTTTCGGACGGCATCGAAGATGCAGGCGCGCCTGCCCTTCGCCGCGCGCTTGCGGGCGGGGAGAGTCTTGCCGTACCGCCCGCCGAGCCTGCGATCCGCGTTGCCGGGCGCACCAACGATGGCTGGAGCGGACAGGTGATTGCGCCTTCCGGTCTCCCATCGGCCGCGCTCGCTTTCCGCAGCCGACGCGGCCAGACTCTGTCGCGCGAGCCGCTGACGTTCGAGAGTGATGTCGCGACCTTCCGCGTGCGTCTCGACGCCGCCGAGCGCGCGGACGTAAGCCGCCTCACCGTCGGCACCAGCGCGCAGGCGATCTATCTTGCAGATGGCAGCGCAGCGCGCCCGCGCATCGTCGTCATCGAAGGCCCCTCGAACGCCCCGCCGCTCGAATCGGGCGGCTATTACGTGCGCCGCGCGCTCGAACCGCACGCCGAGGTCGTGACCGGAGCGCTCGCCACCGCCGCTGAAGACCCCGCCACGCTCTTCGTGCTCACCGACGTTGCCGCCGAACCCGCGCAGGCGAGGCCGCTGCTGGAGCGCGTGGAGAAAGGCGCCGTCGCGATCCTCTTCGCCGGGCCGCGCATCGCCGAGAACGGCAGCGCGCTTTCGCCCGTGCCGCTGCGTGCAGGCGCCCGCGCGCTCGGCGGCGTGCTCTCGTGGCAACAGCCGCAGGCGATCGGCGGATTCGAAGCCGCCGGGCCGCTCGCGGGCCTACCGGTGCCCGAAGACGCGCGCATCTCCCGCCAGCTTCTTGCCGCGTCCGACGCTGACGCGATGCGCTGGGCATGGCTTGCGGACGGCACACCGATGGTCAGCGCCGCGCGGCGCGGCGCGGGGCTCCTCATCCTCGTCCACACCGCCGCCGATCCGTCATGGTCCACACTCCCGCTCAGCGGTCTGTTCGAAACGATACTGCGCCGCCTGCTGCCGCTCGGCACCAACCCGGCCTCGATCGATATCGCGGGCGCGAAACCCTGGGTGCTCGAGAGGATGCTCGGTGCGCGCGGCGAATGGCAGGAACCGGCGCGGCCCGCGACGATCCCCGCCGACCGCTTCGATGCCGCAACGGCAAGCGCGGCGACACCGCCCGGCCTCTATCGTAGCGGCGACGCGCGCCGGGTCATCAACCTCGCGGGTGCGCTCGGCCCGCGCTTCAGCTTCGAACCGCTGGGCACAGAGGGCCTTCGCCCCGCCGCCGAAGCCGCGCCGCCGGTCGATATCGGCGCGTGGCTGATCCTGGCCGCTATGCTGCTTGCGCTTGTCGACATCCTCGTCGCGCTTCGCCTACGCGGCGCGCTCGCGGCTGTCGCGGCCACCCTGCTCTTCATGTTCGCGCCGAAGCCTGCCGAAGCCGCCGATCTTCAGCTCGCCTATGTGCGTACGGGCAGCGCCGCAGCGGACGCAGGCATCGCGCGCGGCCTCGAAACGCTCGGGCAGACGCTCACGCGCCGCACCTCCGTCTCTCCCGGCAAGCCCGCCGCGGTCGATCCCGCGCGCGATCCGCTCGGCGCCTATCCGGTGCTGTACTGGCCCGCCGCGAACGTCCGCAGCATGTCTCCCGCGACCGCGCTCCGCCTGCGTGCCTATATCGCCGCGGGCGGCCTCGTTCTCTTCGATTTCGGGCGGCCGCTCGGCGCGGGCAGCGGCGCGCGCGAACTCCTGGAACCGCTCGGCCTGCCCGCGCTCAGCGAGGTCGGCAGCGAGCATGTGCTCTCGCGCAGCTTCTACCTTCTGCACAACCACGCAGGGGGCGCGGTGTGGGCAGAGGCGGGCAGCGAGGGCGCGGACGGCCGTGTCTCCGGCGTCGTCATCGGCGGCGGTGACTGGGCCTCGCTCTGGTCGGGCGACCGCGCCGTCAGCCCGCAGCAGCGCGAGCAGGCGATGCGTTTCGGCATCAATCTCGTGATGTATGCGCTCACCGGCACCTACAAAGCCGATCAGGTGCACACGCGCGCGCTGCTTGAGCGCATGGGCGAAAAGCCGCGATGACGGAGCGCGTCATCAGCTTCGCGCCGTTCGTGCCCTGGTGGGGTCTCATTCTCATCGGCGTGCTGTTCGCAGCCGGGCTTGGGCTCGTACTGTGGCGCGCGCCGCGCCTGTTCTGGCCGCGCGCGCTGATCGCCGCGATCCTGCTCCTGCTGATCGCGAACCCGGTATGGCTGCAGGAACGCCGCGCCGTGCGCCCCGATGTTGCGCTCGCCGTCGTCGACCGTTCGGCAAGCATGGGCATCGCGGACCGCACGCGCGAGGCGGACGCAGCGCTCGCCGCGCTTCGCCGACAGGCGCCCGGTGTCGAATGGCGCGTCGTCACCGTGCCGCAGGTGCCCGGCGAACCGACGCGCCTCGCCGCCGCCATCGAGCGCGCCGCGTCGGACGCGCCGTCGGGGCGCCTCGCGGGCGTCGTCGTCCTCAGCGACGGCATTTCGGCGGATGCGCCGGACCCGCGCCTGCTCCCCGCGAACGTGCCGCTGCATCACCTGATCGCGGGCGATCCCGATACGCCCGACCGCCGCCTCATCGTCGAGCGCGTGCCGAGCTACAGCGTCGTCGGCCAGCCCGCCGAGGTCGTGATCCGCATCGACGACGGCCCGAATGCGCCGCGCGGCACGGCGACGCTTACGCAATCCATCGCGGGCGGGCGCACCACCGAGCGCACTGTGCCGACCGGCGAGCCGGTGCGCCTCTCCGTGCCCGTCACGCGGCGCGGCACCATCGAGATGGCGCTGTCGGTCGCGGCGCTTGCGGGCGGCGAGGCGACGCTCGTCAACAACCGCGCGCTCGTCCGCCTGAATGGCGTCACCGACCGGCTGCGCGTGCTGCTCGTCTCGGGCGTGCCCTACCCCGGCGGGCGCGTGTGGCGCGACATTTTGAAGAGCGATTCGAACATCGATCTCGTGCATTTCACGATCCTGCGTCTGCCGACGAGTTTCGACACGACGCCGCCTGATGAAATGTCGCTGATCCCCTTCCCCGTGGAGGAACTGTTCGAGCAGCATCTCGGCGACTTCGATCTCATCATCTTCGACCGCTTCAGCCTCTCCGAGCTGCTTTCGCCGATCTATTTCCAGGATCTCGGCGCGCGCGTGAAGGCGGGCGGCGGGCTGCTCGTCGTCACGGGCGAGGAGTTCGCGGCCGAAGGCGGCCTCGCCGCGACAGAGCTTGGGCCCGTGCTTCCGGCGCGCACTGCGGGGCCGGGCATCGAGATGCCGTTCCGTCCGGCGCTCACGTCCGTCGGCCGCCGCCATCCCGTCACCGCCGAACTGCCTAGGCTGTGGGGCAGCGATGCGTGGGGCCGCTGGGCCTCGCAGAGCGACATGGCGCCCACCTCTGGCGAGGTGCTGATGTCGGGCGCGCGGGACAAGCCGCTCGTCATGCTCGACCGTGTCGGGCGCGGGCGCGTGGGGCTCATCGCCTCCACGAACGTCTGGTGGTGGTCGCGCGGGGTCGATGGCGCGGGGCCGCACGCGGAGCTTCTGCGCCGCATCGCGCACTGGCTGATGCAGGAGCCCGATCTCGACGAGAACCGCCTCGACGTTGCCGCGAAGGGACGCCGCATCGATATCACCGCGCGCGGCCTCACCCCGCCCGAAGCCGCGATCCTCACTGATCCCGGCGACAACGATCGCGGCGTTCCGCTCGAACCGCGCGGCGAAGGCATCACCGGCGCAAGCGTCTCGGTCGGCACGGACGGGCTCTACCGCGTCGCTGCCGGAGACCGCATCCGCTACGTCCTCGCGGGCGACACCGCCGAGTTCGCGGAGGTGCGCCCCCGCGAGGCCCCGCTCGCCGCTCCCGTGAAAGCCTCGGGCGGCGGCAGCTACTGGCTGCGGGACGGCATGCCGAAGGTCCGCCGCGTCAGCCCAGGCGATACGGCTGCGGGCACCGGCTGGCTCGGCCTCGTCGAGAACCGCAGCGGATCACTCGTCGCCGTCGACGAAAAGCCGCTGCTCATGCCGCCGCTGGCGCTGCTGCTCGCCGCGGGCCTTTTCGTGCTGGCGTGGTGGCGCGAGCGGCGCTGAGCGCCTTGGCGGGGCGTAGCGTGCCCGCCGTGTTCAGCGCGAACCCCCGCGCAAGCAGCCGGTGCCGCTCCACCGGACCCGGCACCGCCCAGCCCGCCGTCACCTCCGCCGTAAAGCCGAAGCGGCCGTAATATTCGGGATCGCCGATCAGCACGATCGCGCTCCGCCCCATCGCATCGGCCGCCGCGATCGCGGTTTCCATGAGTGCGGCGCCTATGCCCGTGCCCTGCAGGCTCTTCGCGACCGCAACAGGGCCGAGCAGCGTCAGGGCATGAACGCCGTTCGTTGTCGCGAGTTCGATCGGCCAGAGCTGGATCGAGCCCACAAGCGCGCCATCCGCATTCAGCGCCACAAAGCTGAGACCATCCAACGCGCGCACGCCTTCGCGCAGGCGATAGGCCGTGCGGCCGTGCCGGTCGGAGCCGAAAACGTCGTCGAGAAGCGCTTCAATGGCAGCGCCGTACCGGGCGCTGGCGGGCACGATAATCATGTGCGGAACTTTCAAGCATTCGAGTGACAGGAGGATGAAGAATGGCCACGCGCCATCCGCGCCGCTTTCCCAGCGGCGTCTATCCTCGTCGTAGTCCTCGAACCTCGAAAGTCATCGGGAACCCTGTTCCTTGTTGCGGGTAGCGCGCATAGACGAGAACGTGGCCTCGTGCAATCAGGTTTACGAAACAGGGGAATCGACCATGAAGCTCTACGGCATGAACCGCGCACCCAATCCGCGCCGCGTCACCATCTTCCTCGCCGAAAAAGGCATCCCGATCGAAATCGAAGAGGTGAACGTCGCCGAGGGCGGAAACCGCACGCCTGAATATCTCGCGGTCAACCCGCGCGGCCTCATCCCCGCGCTGGTGCTGGACGACGGCACGGTGATCGACGAATCGATCGCCATCTGCCGCTATTTCGAGACGCTGCACCCCGAGCCCAACCTGATGGGCCGCGACGCGAAGGAAGCCGCCGTCATCGAATGCTGGCAGCGCCGCATGGAGTTCGACGGGCTGGCGACCATTGCGTCGGTCTACCGCAACACGCAGCCGCTGTTCGCGAACCGCGCGCAGCCCGGCGGCGGGCCGGACACGGCGCAGATCCCCGATCTTGCCGAACGCGGGCGGCTGCTGCTCCCCGGCTTCTTCGCGATGCTGAACACCCGCCTCGGCGAAAGCCCCTACATCGCCGGCGACCGCTATACGATCGCCGACATCACCGCGACGGTCGCGCTCGATTTCGCCCGCTGGATCAAGGCGCGCGTCCCGGAGGATCACACGAACACGCTACGCTGGCACGCCGAGGTCACGGAGCGCCCGAGTTACGCAGCCGGATAGCAGAACGAAAAAAGGCCGGAGCGTTCGCGCCCCGGCCTTTCGATATTCCTCTGAAACCGCGCTCTAGTGGAGGCGCCGGTCCAGTTCGCTGATCGCAGCGTCGGTGAGCTTGGTCTTCGTAGCCTTGTCGGTCGTTTCGGCGATGATGCGCGATGCGGCGGCGGTTGCAAGCGTTGCAGCGCGGGCGCGGAGTTCGGCTTCGGCGGCGCGCTCGGCGGCGCCGATCTTGGCTTCGGCCATCGCGGTACGGCGCGCGACCATCGTCTCGGCGCTCTTCTGCGCGGCGGCGGTGATCTGCTCGGCTTCCTGCTTCGCATGGGCGATGATCGCAGCGGCGTCCTTTTCGCCCTGCGCCTCACGCGCCTTCGCTTCAGCGAGAAGCTTCTCGGCTTCCTCGCGCAGCGTCTTCGCCTCGGCAAGCTGTGCCTTCACCAGCGCGATGCGGGCATCGAGGCCCTGCGCGATCAGCTTCGGCGCCTTCATCACGAAGATCGCGAGCAGGAAGAAGATCGTGATGCTGACGTAAACCCAGCCCTCGGCATCGAGCCCGAGCATGACCGGATGCTCGTCGTGCGCGGCCTCGTGAGCAACGGTCGCGGTCGTCTGATCGACCTCGCCCGCGCTCGGCGGCACATCAACAGGGGTCACATCACCGGCGGGAACTTGCATGGCGTTTTCCTACGAAATGCTCGCGTCGACCGCGGCCCTGGCTTCCAACGCGCCGGGCCGAACACCCGTCAAACGTTCGACAACATCGGCCGCCGCTTCGCTCGCCGCGGCGTCGATCTCGCCCAGCGCCTTGGCGCGCGCATCGGAAATGCGGGCTTCCGCCGATGCGAGACGCGCATTCAGTTCGGCATCGAGCGCTGCGAGCTTCGCTTCGTTTTCGCGAACCGTGATCGCCTTCGCTTCGCCCACGACGCCTGTCGCGGCTTCACGGGATTTGGCGAGCACGGCATTATAAGCCTCGCCCGTGTTCGTGGCAGCCGTGTGCGCCACTTCCGCCGCCGCAAGATCGGCCGCGATGAGGCTGGCCCGTTCGTCGACGACCTTGCCGATTTTCGGCAGCGTCAAGCGGACGACGCCGAAGTAAAGGATGGCGAATGCAATCGCCAGCCAGAACATCTGCGGCAGAAAATTGGACGGGTCGAACTGTGGCATGACTTACCCCGATGCGAATCCGGCTGAACGATCAGAAGGGCGCGCACCGGCACGAATGTCGCGCCGGTGCAAAGCCCTTGCGGATCAACCGAACGCGAGTGCGAGCGCGACGACGGCGGCGATCAGGCCGAGCGCTTCCGTCACGGCGAAGCCGAAGATCAGACGGCCGCCGAGCTTGTCGGCAGCGGCCGGATTGCGCAGCGCGCCCTGGAGGAACTGGCCGAAAATCGTGCCCACGCCGATGGCGGCAATGCCCGCGCCGACAGCAGCGAGACCGGCACCGATGAGCTTGGCTGATGCGATATCCATGTTGAAACCCTTCCGTTTAACTAAGCTGTTGGGATTACGTTGAAACTAGTGAAGATTGACCGCGTCGTTCAGGTAGATCGACGTCAGCAGCGCGAACACATAGGCCTGCACAACGGCGATCATCACTTCAAGCGCGGTGAGCGCGACGTTGACGCCGAGCGGCAGCAGGCCGAACACACCGAGGCTGACGACGAAGCCGCCGAACACCTTCAGGAGCACGTGGCCCGCGGTCATGTTCGCGAAAAGCCGGATCGCCAGCGTGAACGGCCGCGACAGGAACGAGACGAACTCGATCGCCGTCACCAGCGGCAGCAGCACGATCGGGCAATCCTTGGGAATGAAAAGCGAGAAGAAGTGCAGACCGTGGCGCGCGAAGCCGACGCCGAGCACGACGATGAAAACCAGCGCGGCAAGGCCGAAGGTCACCGCGATATGGCTGGTCGGCGTGAAGGCGCCCACGAAGGGCAGCAGGCCAAGCAGGTTGCAGCCGAGCACGAAAATAAAGAGCGCGAAGACCAGCGGCACGTATCTGCGGCCTTCCGGCCCGACGTTTTCCGCCAGCATGTTGCGGATGAATTCCTCAAGATACTCGACGGAAGCCTGCCAGCGCCCAGGAACGAGCTTCGGGGCTGCCGTGCCGATGAAGAGGAAACCCGCGACCGTGACGAGCGCGATCATCATCCACAGCGATGAGTTCGTGAACGAGACGTCGTAACCGCCAAGCGCGATCGGGCTCAGCGTCTTGATCTCGAACTGTTCCATCGGGTTCGCCATTGAAAGCCCGCGCTCCTGAACCTTAGTTGTTGTCGTCCGGGTTGCCGTCGAAGTCGCCGCTCTTGCGCATCACCGTGCGCAGACCGGCCCCAAAGCCGAGCAAAAAGAACAGGATCATTCCGTAAGGCCCCGTTCCGAACCAGCCATCGATCAGCCAGCCGAAGAAGGCACCCACGAGGATCGCACCGATGAACTCGATGGCGATCGACCAGCCCCTGTTCTCTTCCCGTTTAAGCCCGTCACGCTTCGGACTGGCACGCTCCTTGGCCTCGGCAAGCCGGCGACCGAGGTCGTCGGGTTCGATGCGCCGGTCATCAGCCAACGATCATCTCCATGCCTTTGAGGACAGTTTGAACGGTCCACCCGAAACACATGCCGTTTCCGGCAAGCGACGAGACGCCGGAGCCGAAACCCCGAACGCGAGCGCACGTTTAGTGGCGGGTTTTCGCCAAGTCAACGCTCGCCGTGCCGCACTGCGGCATGGTGTCCGCAACGGCACGTCTACTCCGCCGCGAGCAGCGTTTCGGCGCGCCCGAGGTCAACAGAAACAAGCTGGCTGACGCCCTTCTCACCCATGGTGACGCCGTAGAGGCGATGCATCCGGCTCATCGTGACGGCATTGTGCGTCACAATGAGGAAGCGCGTGTCGGTGAGCGTCGTCATACGGTCGAGAAGATCGCAGAAACGCTCGATATTCGCGTCGTCGAGCGGCGCGTCGACCTCGTCGAGCACGCAGATCGGCGCCGGATTCGTCAGGAACAGGCCGAAGATCAGCGCCACGGCCGTCAGCGCCTGCTCACCGCCCGAAAGCAGCGTCAGCGATTGCAGCTTCTTGCCCGGCGGCTGCGCCATGATCTCAAGACCCGCTTCAAGCGGATCATCCGATTCGATGAGTTCGAGCCGCGCTTCGCCACCACCGAACAGGCTGGTGAAAAGGTCGCCGAAGTGGCGGTTCACCTCCTCGAACGCCGTAAGCAGCCGCGCGCGACCTTCGCGGTTTAGCGAGCCGATGCTGCCGCGCAGGCGGGCGATCGCGGTTTCCAGCTCCTCGCGCTCGGAGGTCGACGTTGTGAGCGTCGTCTCAATCTCTTCGAGTTCGACGTCGGCGCGCAGGTTCACCGGCCCCATACGCTCGCGCTCGCCGGTCAGGCGGTCGAGCCCGGAGGTCAGCGTTTCCGCGTCCTCCATATTCTCGTCGCTGAACTCGAAGCGCTGGGGCAGCATCTGCGGCGAGCACTGGAAACGCTCCACCGACAGGCGATTGAGTTCAGTGCGTCGATGCTCGCAGGTTTCGACGCGCACCTCGATGCGCCCGCGCTCCTCGCGCAGCGTGGAGAGAATTTCGGTCGCCTCGCGCGCCTCGCCGTCGATGGTGCGGAGCCCGCCTTCGGCTTCGGCGAGCCGATCCGCCGCCGCCTGACGCGCGGCCTCGGCATCGGCGAGATCACCGGCAAGCCGCGCCTGCCGTTCGGCGATGGCGGCCGGGACGTCGGCGATTTCGGCGATCGTCGCGTTCGCCGCGGCGATTCGCGCGGCAAGCTCTTCGCGCTGTGCCGTGCTGCCGGAAATGCGGCGTTCCCACGCTTCGCGCTCGGCGGTGATCGCATCACGGCGCGCGGTATCGCTTTGCAGGCCGCGCTGGAGCGCCACATGCTCGGCGCGTGCGGTGGCGAGATCGGAGCGGTGTGCGTCCGCGGTGTTGCGCGCCGCCGTCACGGCCTCGGTCAGCCCTTCGGCACCCGGCACTTCGAGCAGCGCGGCTTCAAGCCCCTGCACCTTCTCACCGGCTTCGGCGATCTGGTCGTTCGCGCGCGTCACGGCTGCCGCGAACGCTTCGAGCTGCGCGGCGCGGCGCTCCACTTCGCCCGCGAGCTGCGACATCGTCTTCGCCGCATCCGCGCGCGCAGCTTCCGCCCGGCGGAGCGCCTGACGCTCGCCGTCGATCGCGGACGCGGTTTCAGCCACGATCGCGCGCGCGGCCGCAAGTTCGGTATCGAGCGCTTCCACCGCTGCTTCGGCGTCGGGCAGCAGCGCCACCACCTCGGCAAGCCGGTTACGCTGGCGCAGCTTTTCCGCCGCAGCGCTGCCGTCACCCGCCTCGGTACGGAAGCCGTCCCAGCGGACCATGCGGCCTTCGGTGGTCACCAGTCGCTGGCCGACCGAAAGCTTCGCCGCCATCCGGTCCAGCATCTCGTCGTCAACGACGCCGATCTGCGCGGCGCGGCGTGCGAGTTCCTCGGGCGCCTCGATCACGTCGGAGAGCGGACGCGCGCCCGCCGGAAGCGCAGGATCCCACTCGCCCTTGGTCGCCCCGCCCCACCGGCGTCCGCTTTCGCCGCCCACGGGCGCCGCCGTGTCGTCGCCGAGCGAGGCCGCGAACGCCGCCTCGAATCCCTTGGTCACCCGCACACAGTCGATCAGCGGCTCGGCATCGCCGCCGCGGCTCGCCGCGAGCGACCGTTCGAGCGACTGCCGCTCGCCGGTGAGCGCGGAGAGCGCGGCCTGCGCCTCGCCCCGCTTCGCCTGCGCCGCATCGCGCGCAGTCTCCGCCCCGGCTCGTCGCTCCTCGCCGGTCGCGATGGCGACGGACGCGCGCTCGGCTTCCGCCTCGGCCTCTTTCGCGCGCGTTTCGGCGGCAATCAGGCGTTCGCCCGCGTCATCGCCCTGCGCGGCGGCGGCCTGCGCGGCGAGCGTGCGGGTCTTTTCGGATTCGGCGCGGGCGATCTGCGAGCGCAGCGCCGAAAGTTCGGCTTCGATCGCCCGGCGCTGGCCCTGCGCCTCGGCCTGCGCGGCGAGTGCATCGGCAAGCGTGCGCTGATCGGCCTCCACGACCGCCTCAAGATCGGTAATGTGCGCTTCTGCCGGCCCAAGCGCAGCCTGCGCCTCGGCGAGCCGCGCGGCGATGGCCGCGTCTTCCGCGGCAAGCCGCTCGAGCGCGGCGTGCGCGTCGTGGTGCAGCGCGTCCTCGCGCGCAATGTCGCGCTCGGCCGCCTCGCGCCGGGCTTCGGCCTCGCGGCGGCGGCGCTCGACCTCGTTGAGTTCGGCGTTCAGCGAATCACGCGAAAGCTTGAGGCGCTGCAGGATCGCCGCGGCTTCGGCCTCCGCCTCGCGCAGCGGCGGCAGGTTCGCCGCGGCATCCGCCTGCCGCGCCGAGATGGCGGCGCCAAGCCGCGTCGCGTCCTCGATCTTCCCTCGCAACGCTTCGGCCTCGGCCTTCGCAGCATTAGCGTCGGCGTTCGCCTCGGCCGCCTTCGCGTAGAGCAGCATCGCCTCGGCGATACGGATCTGCTCGGAGAGCTTCTTGTAGCGCTCCGCCTGCCGCGCCTGACGTTTCAGGTTCGCGGCCTGCGTGGATAGGCCCTGCAGCACATCATCGAGGCGCGTCAGGTTGGTTTCCGCAGCGCGCAGGCGCTGCTCGGCGTCCTTGCGGCGCACGTGCAGACCGGAAATCCCCGCCGCCTCTTCGAGCAGCAGGCGCCGGTCCTGCGGCTTCGCGGCGATGATCGCGCCGATGCGGCCCTGGCTGACGAGCGCGGGCGAATGCGCGCCGGTCGCCGCATCCGCGAACAGCAGCTGCACGTCCTTCTGGCGCACGTCGCGACCGTTGATCCGGTACGCCGAGCCTAGACCGCGTTCGATGTGGCGAACGACCTCGAGATCGTCCGAATCGTTGAACTGCGCTGGCGCGCGGCGGCTCGAGTTGTCGAGATGAAGCGTGACGTGCGCGGCATCGCGCGCCGGGCGACGGTCGGTTCCGGCAAAGATCACGTCCTCCATGCCGCCGCCGCGCATGGATTTGGCGCTCGATTCGCCCATCACCCAGCGGATGGCTTCAAGGAGGTTGGACTTGCCGCAGCCGTTCGGGCCGACGACGCCCGTCAGCCCGTCCTCGATCCTGAGGTCCACAGGATCGACGAAGGATTTGAATCCGGCGAGTCTAATCCGCCTGAAATGCACGCGCCCCCCGCTCTCTCACGCCCAAACGCTTCACGCTACTTGACGGCATCCTTCAGCAGCGGTTCGAGATCCGCCCAGCTGTGCACGCCCTCAAGCGTCTTGTCGTTCAGCACGAACGCGGGCGTGCCCGTCACCTTGTACTGCTCGACCGCCGTCTTGCGGATCGTCTCAAGCTGGGTGCGCTGGTTTTCGTCGGTGAGGCAGGCCTTGAACTTCGCTTCGGGAATCCCGCGCGCGCGCACGAAACCGTCGAGCCCGCCGAGCTTCGCGTAGGTGACGACCTGATCGTCCGGCGACATCGATTGCAACGGCGCGGTCTGCGCCTCGGTCAGCTTCGTGAACGGCTCGATCCACGCCTGCTGGTTCTTGAAGAAGGCGTCGGCCAGCCCGAAGAACGCGCTTGGCCCCTGGCAGCGCGCGAGCATCGTGGCGCCGTAGTCAGCAGGGTTCAGAACGAAGTTGCGGAATTCGTAGAGCACCTTGCCTGTCGCGACATACTGGCCCTTGATGGTCGGCATCGCCATTTCGTGGAAATCGCGGCAGTGCGGGCAGGTGAGCGAGGCGAATTCGACGAGCTTCACGGGCGCATCCGGATTGCCGATGCTGAAGCCGCCCTCGGGAGTCGCCTTTACGGTTTCGAGCCAGTTGCCTTTTCCGGCGGACGCAGCGGGCGCTTCTGCCTTGGTCGCGCTGGCAACCTTGTTGCCGGCGGCTTCCGATGATTCCTGGCCGCAGGCGGAAAGCACTGCGACGGCTCCGAACAAACACACGGCCTTGAAGCGCGCTTTTCTCAACATCTGGTAGTCCACCCTTAAAGAAGCCCAATACCTGCCACAGATGCGGGTGGGGCACTATGGCGAGGCCCGCAACCCAAGTCAAAGCCGATCAGCGCATTTGCAGCTATCGAATGACGGGCAGACCCTTCGTCCCGCTCATCTGCCGTGCAAGGTCTTCAAGGCTCTGCCGAAGCCCGTCGTCGGCTATGGCTTTCAGGCTGCCCGCCACGTCTTCCGGCACCTCGCCGGGGGTATGCACGCCCTCGCCTGCCGGTGCGCGCTCCACGGCAAGTCCCTGCCGGATGGCGATGCGCGCGACAGCATCGTAGCCGAAAAAGCGGTTCACCCGTTCGATGATCTGCGGCGCCACATGCTGGATCATCAGCGCGTGCGAGCCGGTGGCGGAAAGGTTGAGCGTACCGCCGCTGCGCTTGCCGTGCGGGAAGCTCAGCGATTCGGGTGTCGAATGGCGCGCATAGTCCGGCCCCACGATCTCCGGCCAGCGCGCAACGACCGCACTGTCGACGAAGCCGAAGCGGCGGAACGCCTTGCGCCCCACGAGCGGCACAAGCTCGGCCACCGACCGGCTCCCGCCCCTTCTGTCACCCGGTTTCCTCATGGTGAAACCCATGCCATAGGCGCGCCATGCCCGCCAAGGAAATCGCCGCACCGCTGCTCGCCTGGTACGACCGCTCGCACCGACGCCTGCCGTGGCGCGCATCGCCCGGGGCCAATGCGGCTGATCCTTATCGGGTGTGGCTTTCGGAGATCATGCTCCAGCAGACGACCGTTGCGGCCGTCATCCCCTATTTCGAACATTTCACGACACGCTGGCCGAGCGTGGAAGCGCTCGCCGCCGCCGAAGACGGAGACGTGCTCGCGGCATGGGCGGGCCTCGGCTACTACGCCCGCGCCCGCAATCTCCTCGCCTGCGCGCGCGTCGTGGCGAACGATCATGGCGGCAGCTTCCCATCCACCGAAGACGCGCTGCTCGGCCTTCCCGGCATCGGCGCTTATACGGCGGCCGCGATCACGGCGATCGCCTTCGGCGAAAGGGCGGTCGTTGTGGACGGCAACGTCGAGCGCGTCGTCGCGCGGCTGTTCGCGGTTGAGGAGCCGCTGCCCGGCGCGAAGCCGACGCTTCGCGCGCTTGCGGACACGATCACGCCCGAAGTGCGCGCCGGCGATTTCGCGCAGGCGATGATGGACCTCGGCGCCACGGTCTGCCGTCCCCGCTCTCCCGATTGCCTCGTCTGCCCCGTTGCAACCTCCTGCGACGCCGCGCGGCGCGGCATCGCCGACCAACTCCCGAAAAAGGCGCAGAAAGCGCCGCGCCCGGTGCGCTACGCCAACGTCTATGTGCTGCGCGACCGCGGCGAGATCCTGCTGGTGCGCCGCCCGCCGCGTGGGCTTCTCGGCGGGATGCTCGGGCTACCGATGAGCGACATCGCCGACGCCCCAGTGGCCAACGGCGCGCATCCCGGCGCCCCTGCCCCCGCGCGCTGGTCGCGTGGCGACGGGCGCGTTACCCATGTTTTCACGCATTTCGAGTTGCATCTGACCGTATTTTCGGGCGATCTGTCAGGAATAACGAAACCAGCGGGGGATTGGCGAGCAGCGGATGCATCCGCCGCGCGGGATTTGCCGACGCTGTTTCGTAAAGCATTGGACTTTGCGGCCTGTATAGGCGATTTTTAGCCGTAGTGAGCGGCGTACGCCTGATCGGAGTTTGAATTGTCGATATCAAGGCACGTTGCGTTCGCGCTCGCCCTTTCGCTGGCCGCTTGCGGCGGACAGAAAGGCAGCGGTGAAGACCGCGCGCCGACCGTGGTCGGCGGCGTTGTTGAACCCATGCGCTTCGTCGACAGCATCGATGCCGTCGGCACGGCCTTTGCGCGCGAATCCACGACCCTGACCTCCACCGTCACCGAACGTGTTGAATCCTTGCGTTTCACCGATGGCGCCTATGTACAGGCCGGCACCGTGATCGCCGTGCTGCGCACGGTCGAGCAGAATGCGGACCTTGCCAGCGCCGAGGCGCGCTCGCGCGAAGCGCAGCAGCAACTCGCCCGCCTTCGCGAACTCCAGCAGCGCGGCTTCGCCACCAATGCCAGCATCGACGCACAGACCGCCGCGCGCGATCAGGCGCGGGCCGAGGCAGGCGCGATCCGTGCCCAGATCGGTGACCGTATCATCCGTGCGCCCTTCGCGGGCGTCATCGGCCTGCGCCGCATCTCGCCGGGCAGCGTCGTTACGGCGGGCACCGAGATCGCGACCATCAACGACATCAGCTCGATCAAGCTCGATTTCACCGTGCCCGAGCGTTTCATCTCGGCAGTCAAGGCCGGCCAAAATATCGAGGCGCGCGCGCAGGCTTGGCCAGGCGAAGTGTTTCGCGGCACCGTGGAGGGTATCGAGTCGCAGGTCGACCCCATCACCCGCTCGGTTGCCGTTCGTGCGCTGCTCCCGAACCCTGACCGGCGCCTGCACCCCGGCATGTTGCTCACCGTATCCATCGTCACCAATCCGCGCGAAGCGCTCGCCGTTCCCGAACTTGCGCTTGTCGCGCAGGGCGATCGCCAATTCGTGTTCCGGCTTGATCAGAAGAACGTCGCGAACCGCGTTCCGGTCGAGGTCGGGATGCGGTCAGGCGGCATGGTGGAAGTTACCGGCGGCCTCAATCGCGGCGACCGCATCGTTGCCGACGGCGTCGTGAAGGTGCGCGACGATGCGGAGGTGCGGCCCGTGTTTCCGGGGGAGCCTGAAAAATCCACCACCGGAGCCCTCTCCGGCGCCGCAGCGGGCGCAGGGAAGTCTCGGTGATCCTCTCTGATGTCTCCGTTAAACGCCCGGTGTTCGCGGCTGTTATCAGCCTCATCATCGTGCTCGCCGGCGTTATCGCCTTCTTCTCGCTGCCGGTGCGCGAATATCCGGCCATCGAGCCGCCGATCGTCTCGGTCGAGGTGGTGTATCCCGGTGCGGCTGCCAGCGTCGTCGAATCGCGCATAACCCAGCTTATCGAAGACCGGATCGCCGGCATCGAAGGCATCGACATGATCCGTTCGCGTTCGCGTGACGGCGTGTCCGACGTCTCCATCGAATTCTCCGCGACGCGCGATGTGGACGATGCGGCGAACGACATCCGCGACCGTGTCAGCGGCCTTGCAGACGATCTCCCCGACGAGGTGATTCCGCCGGAGATTCGCAAGGTGGACGTCGATTCGCAGCCGATCCTCTGGATGCACCTCTCCGGCGAGGAGCGCGACCCGCTCTGGCTCGCCGACTATGCCGACCGCATCCTCGTCGACCGCTTCTCGTCGATCGACGGCGTCGCGCGCGTCATGGTTGGCGGCCTCTCGCGCCCCGCGATGCGTATATGGCTCGATCGGGCGAAACTCGCCGCCTACCAACTTACGCCGGGTGACATCGAGACTGCGCTTCGTGCCCAGAACATCGAATTGCCCGCGGGACGTGTGGAGGCGGAATCGCAGAATCTCACGGTTCGCGTCGCCCGCGCCTACAGCAAGGTGGAAGACTTCAACAATCTCGTCATTTCACGCGGCGCAGACGGCCATCTGGTTCGGCTCGGCGATGTCGCGCGCATCGAAATCGGGCCTGAAAATCCTTACAGCTTCTTCCGATCGAACGGCAAACCCGGCGTCGGCATTGGCATTGTCCGCCAATCCGGCGCAAACACGCTGGCCGTCGCCGAAGAGGTCAGGGCGCGGATAGACGATACGCGCAAGATGCTGCCGGCCGGCCTCAGCATCGACATTTCGAACGACAGCTCGGTATTCATTTCAGCCGCCATCGAAAACGTGTGGAAGACGCTCGCCGAAGCGTCCGTTCTCGTTATTCTCGTGATCTATATTTTTCTGGGCTCGGCGCGCGCCACGCTGATTCCCGCCGTCACGGTGCCGATCTGTCTGATCGCGACCTTCGCCGTGCTCTGGGCGCTCGGACTTTCGATCAACCTGCTCACGCTGCTCGCGCTCGTGCTTGCGATCGGCCTTGTCGTCGATGACGCGATCGTTGTGCTCGAAAACATCTATTACCGTATCGAACACGGCGAAACCCCGCTCGTCGCCGCGTATGAGGGCGCGCGCCAGGTCGCCTTCGCCGTGGTCGCGACAACGGCAGTTGTCTGTTCCGTGTTCGTGCCGATCATGTTCCTTGCCGGCAACACCGGGCTGCTGTTTCGCGAACTCGCGGCCGCGATGATCGGCGCGGTCGCCTTCTCGGGCTTCATCGCCCTGACGCTGACGCCGATGCTCTGCTCGAAGATGCTGAAGCCGGAAACCGGCGCGAACCGCATGACGAAATGGGTCGATCAGCGTTTCGATCGCGTGTCCGCCGCCTACGACCGCATGCTCGGCCGGCTGCTCACACGGCCGCTGCTGATCGGCGGCGTTTCGGCCGCCGTGGTCGTCGGCTGCATTGTGCTGGCGACAACACTCCCATCCGAACTCGCCCCGCCCGAAGACACCGGCAACCTGCAAGTGAGTGTCACCGCAGCGGAAGGCACCGGCTACGACCAGATGGTCCGCTATATGGAGGACTTGCAGGCGCGCGTGCTGCCGATGGTGAACGAAGGTCCCATCCGCCGCCTGATGGTCCGCGCGCCCGGCAGTTGGGGCACGACGGAGGATTTCTC
The DNA here is from genome assembly GCF_963974575.1 of uncultured Sphingosinicella sp. Taxonomy (NCBI): domain Bacteria; kingdom Pseudomonadati; phylum Pseudomonadota; class Alphaproteobacteria; order Sphingomonadales; family Sphingosinicellaceae; genus Sphingosinicella; species uncultured Sphingosinicella sp. The sequence goes on from NZ_CAXBBQ010000002.1 coordinate 191,838, forward strand.
CACCGGCCGCATGGTGATTTTCCTGAAGCCCTGGTCCGAACGGGAAGAAACGACCGCGGAAACCGCGCAGATGATCCAAAAGACGCTGGAGGATTACCCGGGCGTCCGCAGCTTCGCCTCGGGAGGCCAGACCATCGGCAGCCGTGGCGGCCGCCCGATCCGCTTCGTCATCGCCGGCGCGACGTTCGAGGAACTCGCCCGCGCCCGCGACGCGATCATCGATGCGGCCGCGTCCTATCCGGGCATCGAGAACCTCGAAGCCGATTACAAGGAAACGAAGCCGCAGCTCCTTGTCGATATCGACACGACGCGCGCGGGCGACCTTGGCGTGTCCGTCAACGAGATCGGCCGCACGCTTGAAACCATGATGGGCTCGCGCCGCGTCACCACCTACATTGATCGCGGCGAGGAATACCGCGTCATTGTGCAAGCCGAGGGCAAGGACCGGCTGACACCGCAAGACCTCTCCAACGTCTATGTCCGCTCGCGCACGGGCGATGTCATTCCTTTGTCGAACCTCGTGTCTCTGCGTAGCTTCGCGGACGCGGGCGAGCTTGGCCATTTCAACAAGCTCCGCGCCATCACGCTCGAAGGCACGGTCGCGCCGGGCCACTCGCTCGGAGAGGCGCTCGACTGGCTGGAAGCAGAAGCCTCGACGCTGCCCGAAGTCGCGGCGATCGGCTACGACGGCGAAAGCCGCGCGTTCAAGCAGACGGGGGGCGCGATCTGGGGCGTGCTCGGCGTTACCATCCTGCTCGTCTTCCTCGTGCTCGCCGCGCAGTTCGAAAGCTGGGTGCATCCCGGCGTCATCGTGCTGACAGTGCCGCTCGCGGTCGGCGGCGGCCTGCTCGGCCTTGTTGTCATGGGCCAATCGCTCAATCTCTACAGCCAGATCGGTATCGTCATGCTCGTCGGGCTTGCCGCGAAGAACGGCATCCTCATCGTCGAGTTCGCGAACCAGCTGCGCGATCAGGGCGTCGCATTCGACGATGCGATCCGCCGCGCCGCCGTGCGCCGCCTGCGTCCCGTCATCATGACCTCGATCGCGACCGTCGCGGGCGCGGTGCCGCTGATGCTGGCGAGCGGTGCGGGCGCCGCCTCGCGTCAGGCGATCGGCACCGTCATCGTCTGGGGCGTCAGCCTCGCGACATTGCTGACGCTGTTCGTCATCCCCGTCTTCTATCGGCGCCTTGCCCGGGGTACAGGCTCGCCGCTCGCGGTTTCGCGGAAGCTGGATGAGGAGCGCGGCGCAGCCCCCGCACCGGCGGAGTAGGAAACATGGCACTGCCCAAAGCCTTGCGTATCGCCATCCTGACCGTTCCGGGCGTGGTGTTGCTCGGTTCGCTGTCCGGCGTTGTGGCGGGGTCGGGCGAAGACAATCCCTGGTTCGCGGACCTCGCAAAGCCTGCGCTCTATCCGCCCGGTTTCGTGTTCGGCGTTGTCTGGACGCTTCTCTACGCGCTGATGGGCGTCGCCATCGCCCGCGTCCTCGCGTGTCCACCGGGGCGGGACCTGCAGCGCGCGGCCCTGCTGTTCGCCGCCCAGCTCGTGCTCAACCTCATATGGTCGACGCTGTTCTTCAAGCTGCACCTGCTTGGCCCCAGCTTCGCGCTCATCCTCGTCATCCTCGCCGCCGCGCTCGCCACGACGTTCGCTTTCGCCCGGCTGGACCGGATCGCCGCGTGGCTGCTCGTCCCCTATCTCGCGTGGCTCTGCTTCGCCGCCGGGCTCGCCTTCCGCATCTGGCAGTTGAATCCGGGCGCCGCGCCGCCATATTAGGCCCACAACACAGCGAAGGCCCCGTCCATGCAGTCCAAAAACCGCTTCTTCGACGATTTCTCGCGCATGGCGACCGGCGCCATGGGCTCGCTCGCCGGCATGGGCCGAGAAATGGAGGCGGGATTCCGCGCGCGTATGGAGGAGTTCGTGGGCGGCCTCGATCTCGTGAAGCGCGAGGAATTCGAGGCCGTGAAGCAGATGGCGGCGAACGCCCGCGCGGAAAACGAAGAGCTGAAAGCGCGAATCGCAAAGCTTGAAGCTGCAGCGGGAACCGCGCCCGCGAAAACCGCGGCGCGCAAGCCCGCAGCGAAGAAGGCCGGAAAATCAGCGCCCACCGCCTGATATCCACAGCAAATTCGGAACACAGGCGCACAGCGGCTTGCGTGCCGACGGCTGACGTCGCACCATATGTGGTGCCGGATGACTTCTACTGGACCCGCTATTGACCGAACTCGAACTTGAAATGGCCCAAGCCACGGCAGCGCCGCTCGACATGCTCGAGCATTATTTCGGCGCGCACGGCTGGTCTTTTGAGCGTGCCAGCGACGAGGAACTCATCGCCCGAGTAGAGGGCAGCTGGACGACCTATCAGCTCCGCGCGCTCTGGCGCGAAGAAGAACGCGTCCTCCAGTTCATCGCCATGCCCGACATCCGCGTGCCGGAAAACCGCCGCGCCGCTGTGTGGGAAGTGCTCAGCCTCATCAACGAGCAGCTCTGGCTCGGCCATTTCGAAATGTGGTCGGCAGACGGCACGCTTCTTTTCCGCCACGCCTCCATGCTTGATGCCGCGGATGACGACAGCGGCCTCTCGCTCGCGCAGGCCGAAACGCTCGTCGAAGCCGCCGTCGACGAGTGCGAACGCTACTACCCCGTCTTCCAGTTCATCCTCTGGGCCGGAAAAACCCCGCGCGAAGCGCTCGACGCCGCATTGATCGACACAGTGGGCGAAGCCTGACGGCTTTCCGGTATCCATATTATTATCTTTCCGAAATAATTCCGCTTTGCATTACTGGCGCCGTAGCATTGCTTAGGGGGCGTCATGATTCGTTACATTTTTCTTGCGTTGTTCTTGATTGCCGCCCCTGCCGCAGAGGCAAAACAGCGAAAAGTCATAGAAGAACTGCCTGCGGACATCGTGGACAACAATTATGTTGCCGCCGTGACTGTCACGATTGCCGATTCCGCGCGCGAAAAGTTCGACAAGATCGAGGAAAAGGCGCTGGCCAAACGCGCTGAAGCGGGTCTTACGCCTTACGACCCCGCCAACCCGTCCGATGTCCAGCCGGCCGCCGACACATACGATACCCTGCCGTTCTCCGCCATGCTGCCGCTCGTGATGCGCGACGTGACGCGCGAATGGGGCCTCGACGAGTCCAAAGGCAAGGCCGTCGATCTGAAGATCACCATCGAAACCATCCGCACCGCCAACGCCGCAGTCGCCATGCTGATCGGCAGCGCCGATGAACTTGCCGGACTTATCGATGTGGTGGATCCCGCAACGGGCGCGAACATTGGCTCGTTTTATGTGCACGTGCTCAACGCGCATTCGGGATGGGGAGGCATGCTCATTCGCGGCGGCGGCATTCGGGAGAGGCTGGCCGAGGAATTCGCACTTGAAAGCGCCCGCGTCCTGACCGGCAGCACGAAGAAGGACTGGAAGAAGCGGCTCAAGGAAAAGCAGAAAGCGCAGAAGGCGAGCAATGTCGCTTCGACCGACTGACACAGCCATGAACGCCTGCTCGGCGGGCGCCCTGATTGCCGGAGTGGCTCTCGCCTTACTGGCTGCTCCGGCTTCGGCACGCAGCATTGACTACAGTATCGACCTGCAGGCGATTCAGGCCGCCGCTAACGATCAGGGCATTGAGGGCCCGTTCTCTCCGGACCCTTCGCGTGGCATTCGTAACATCGGACTCGTCGTTACCCCCGGCGTCGATCATGTCATGAAAAATGTCAGCATCTACTGCGAAGCCTACAAGGTGGATAATCCGATCAGCGTCCTGATGCGGAAACTGGTCACGGCGTATGACGACGACGGCGTTCTGGCCGAGGCTGATGCAACCGACGCCGATCTGACCGTTCATCTGACCAAGGCCTTGAGCCTTCACCGGTGCCTTGGTGAAAGCGATTTCAAGGGCTTCTGCAAGAATCGCACCTCACTGTCCGGCCATGTCGCGTTCCGGACGAAGGACGGATCTCTACAGAGTGCGCCGATCGCTGTTCAGGTCGAACGCACCGGCCGTGTAGGCATGTTCTGCGGCAATCTGGGGCGCTACACCGGGATTGTAAGTCGCGAGGCCGGAATCGCGTTTCTTGCCGAGGCCACCCGTCTATCCGGGGCGCTGGAACTGGAAAGCGCCCCCGGGACACAGCCCGTGGCCGCTGAAAGCCCAGCCTCCATACCGCAGGATTAAGAGGCGTCGCCGTCCAACGAGGCAAACCGACGCCTCGCACCCATACCTCACCCCGCCAGCGCCGCCTTCAGCAGTTCGTTTACCACCTGCGGGTTCGCCTTGCCGCCGGTCGCCTTCATCGTCTGGCCCACGAAGAAACCGAACAGCGCTTCCTTACCGGCCTTGTACTGCGCGACCTTGTCGGCGTTCTTCGCCAGCACCTCGGCGATCGCCGCGTCGAGCGCACCGGTGTCGGACACCTGCTTCAGGCCCCGCTCCTCCACGATCTTCTCTGGATCGTCGCCGGTTTCCAGCATGATCTGGAACACGTCCTTGCCGAGCCGCCCTGAAAGCGTCCCGTCGCCGATCAGCGCGAGCAGCGTTGCGGCGTGTTCGGGGCTGATCGGACTGTCGATGATGTCCTTGCCGAGCGCATTCAGCGCGCCGAACAGGTCGGAGATCACCCAGTTGGAGGCGGCGCGCGCGACTTCGGTGAGTGGCTTGCCCTGTTTCGCCGCACTCAGCGCCAGCATCCGCTCGAACCAGTCGGCGGCCTCCTTCTCGGCAGTCAGCACGCTCGCGTTATAATCGCTGATGCCAAGGTCGCGCACATAGCGCGCGCGCTTCGGATCGGGCAGCTCCGGCAGCTCGGCGCGCAGTGCTTCGACGAAGGCATCGTCGAACACCAGCGGCGGCAGGTCGGGATCCGGGAAATAGCGGTAATCGTGCGCGTCTTCCTTGGAACGCAGCGCGCGCGTTTCCATCCGGCTCGGGTCGAACAGCCGCGTTTCCTGCACGATGCTGCCGCCGCCTTCGATGATCTCCACCTGCCGCTGCGCCTCATACTCGATCGCCGCCTGTACGAAGCGAACGCTGTTCACGTTCTTCACTTCGCAGCGCGTGCCGAGCGGGTCGCCGGGCTTCCGCACGCTGACGTTCACGTCCGCGCGCATGGAGCCTTCCTCCATGTTGCCGTCGCAGCTGCCAACGTAACGCAGGATCGAGCGCAGCTTCTTCACATACGCCCCCGCCTCTTCGGGCGAGCGCATGTCGGGACGCGAGACGATCTCCATCAGCGCGACGCCCGACCGGTTTAGGTCAACGTAGGAATAGCGCGGCGACTGGTCGTGCATCGACTTGCCCGCGTCCTGCTCCAGATGGATGCGCTCCAGCCCCACCGTCTTGCTGCGCCCCTCGCCGAGCTCGATCTGCACCGTGCCCTCGCCCACGATGGGGTGCTGGAACTGGCTGATCTGGTAGCCCTGCGGCAGGTCGGCGTAGAAATAGTTTTTCCGGTCGAACCGCGACCACGTGTTGATCTGCGCTTCGAGCGCAAGGCCGGTCCGCACGGCCTGCTTCACGCACTCGCCGTTGATCACCGGCAACATCCCCGGCATCGCCGCGTCGACAAGGCTCACCTGTGTGTTCGGCTCCGCCCCAAACTCGGTCGCGGCACCCGAGAACAGCTTGGCGTTCGACGTGACCTGCGCGTGCACTTCGAGGCCGATCACGACCTCCCATTCGCCGGTTTCGCCTTTGATGCGATAATCAGTCATTCTGCAGGCTTCCATTTCGCACTGGCGATCTGCTTAATCTCTGCAAATAGCGGATCGAGGTGCCGCTGAACGACAACAAGCCGTTCTGGTTCGAGATTTTCTAAGGTTTCGAACACGCCATCCAGCGATTCATCCGCATCTTCAGGAGAGACCAATCCCCGTTGAGCTAAAATTCTGAGAGAATGAAGCGACATATGGATTGCAGCCATTGCCAACGGAAAGCTGTGGTCGCTCATCTTACCACCACGCTTCCGGTCGTGCGGTGAACCCCGCAGCCTGTTCGATCGCATAGCCCGCGTTCAGCACGCCCTCTTCGTCGAGCGGACGCCCGATGATCTGGAGGCCGAGCGGCAGACCGTCATCCGAAAGCCCGCCGGGCACGGACATCGCCGGCAGCCCCGCAAGGCTCGCGGGCACGCAGAACACGTCATTGAGGTACATGGCGATCGGGTCGTCGACGTTCGCACCGATACCGAACGCCGCGCTCGGCGCGGTGGGCGCGAGGATCACGTCGCAGCGTTCGAACGCCTGCATGAAATCGCGCTGGATGAGCGCGCGCACCTTCTGCGCCTTCAGATAATAAGCGTCGTAATAACCCGCCGAGAGCACATAGGTGCCGATCAGGATGCGCCGCTGCACCTCGGCGCCGAACCCCGCCGAGCGCGTCGCCTCGTACATGTCGATGAGGCTGCCGCCCTCGGGCGTTTCGCGCAGGCCGTAGCGCACGCCGTCATAGCGCGCGAGGTTGGACGAAGCCTCAGCAGGCGCGATGATGTAATAGGTCGGCAGCGCGTACTTGGTGTGCGGCAGCGAGATGTCGACGATCTCCGCGCCCGCGTCGCGCAGCATGTCCGCGCCCTTCTTCCACAGCGCCTCGATCTCGGTCGGGATGCCCTCGACCGTATATTCCTTCGGAATGCCGACGCGCTTGCCTTTGAGATCACCCGTCAGCGCCGCCTCGAAGTCCGGCACCGGCAGGTCGAGGCTTGTCGAATCCTTCGGATCAAACCCGCACATGGATTTGAGCAAAATCGCGCAGTCGCGCACGTCGCGCGCCATCGGCCCGGCCTGATCGAGCGAGCTTGCGAACGCCACGATGCCCCAGCGCGAGCAGCGGCCGTAGGTCGGCTTGATGCCCGAAATCCCCGTGAACGCCGCCGGCTGACGGATCGAGCCGCCGGTATCGGTGCCCGTCGCCCCCGCGACCAGCCGCGCCGCGACCGCCGCCGACGAACCGCCCGAGCTGCCGCCCGGCACGAGGCTTTCGTTGCCTTTGCCGCGCCACGGATTGATGACCGTGCCGAATGCGCTCGTCTCGTTCGACGAACCCATCGCGAACTCGTCCATGTTGAGCTTGCCGAGCATCCCCGCGCCGTCCGCGAAGAGCTTGCCGCTCACGGTCGATTCATAGGGCGGCTTGAAGCCCTTCAGGATGTTCGAAGCCGCCGCGCTCTGCACGCCTTCGGTCGCGAACAGGTCCTTGATACCGAGCGGAATACCCGACAGCGGCTTCGCCTCGCCCTTCGCGAGCGCTGCATCCGCCGCCTCTGCCGCTTTCAGCGCCAGTTCCGGGGTTTCCACCGTGAACGCATTCAGCACGCGCGCGGCTTCCACCGCCTTCACATGCGCCTCGGCAAGGTCCTTCGCGGAGAAGTCCTTTGCGCGCAGTCCGTCGCGCATCTGGCCAAGCGTCAGGTCAGTCAGCGCCGTCATTATTCAATCACCTTCGGCACGGCGAAGAAGCCGTATTCGGACTTCGGCGCGTTCGACAGCACCTTGTCCTGAATGCCGCCATCGGTAACGACATCCTCGCGCCAGCGCAGCGTATTGGGGATCACGGCCGCGAGCGGCTCCACGCCGTCCGTATTCACCTCGCCCAGCATCTCCACCCAGCCGAGAATCTTCGAAAGCTCCTCGGCCATCACGGCGGACCTGTCATCGTCGATCTTGATACGCGCAAGATGCGCGACGCGTTTGACGGTTGCGGCGTCAACGGACATGCAAAAACACCCCGGATTGATTGAGCCCGAGCCGTTAGCACGCGGCTTCGTGCGCGGGCAAGCGTCTGTCCGCCCCACCAACCGTGTCGCTCAGTCAAGCCCCCCTACGCGTTTCCCCTTCACTCGCAGGTCCAGGCCTTGGCGGGGCACCATGGTCATGTTGCCCTCAGCCAGCGCATCGAGCAGCGATCCATCCGCGTTAGAGAAAAACACGCCCTCGCCGCGCAGCCCCTCCGTCCACCCCGTCGCCGTCTGGCGATAGCCATAGCTGCTGTTCATGCATCGCGGACTGCCATTCACCTTGGGGCAGGTCTCGCGGAAGAAAACCACATCGTCCAGCCCGTCACCCGTCAGGTCGGCCACCACGGCCGCGCAGCGCAGGACTTTTTCCTCGCCGCAGTCCACGACCGGGCCCGGGAACTGGACAGCCTCTTCGGTCAGGTAGCCAGCCAGGTTCGCGGGCAACGTCTTGCCGGCAGGATATATCCTGATCCGGGACAGCGCCTCTCGCACGCGCGCGCCGGCCGCCTTCGCCTCGCTACCGGTGCGGGCATCCCAGCGCGAGCGGGTCTTGTCGATACGGGCTACCTCCGCCGCGATGGCGTCAGCGCGCACGCTGCCCCCCATGCCTCGCAGGTCGGTCAGGGCGTCCCGGCCCGGCGCGCCCAAATCGAACTTCAGCGCGGCGAAATCGAAGGTATTGGGCGCGGCCTTGCCGCTCAGCAATCTCGCCACCTGATTTTTCGCCGAGATCGCACGGAAATCGATCAGCGGCGTGGCGAGCAGCAGGAACATCGTCCCCAAGGCGAGCGCAAGGCGGACATTCGCGGTGCGCACCGTGTCTGCCCAGCCTTCGAAACGGCGGGCAAGCGGCCAAAGGTAGGAAAGCCCGTAAGCAATCGCGAAGCCGGTGAAGATCATTGCCCAGATGCGCTCCGGCATCAGCCCGTAAGCGTCGATGCGAATGCCGGTCGAAACCGCGGCGATGATAGCGAGCGGGAGCATCGCGAGCGCGAGTCCCACAGCGCCGAACCTCACCACGCGCGCGGATGAGAGCTGATCGTTCGCATCCTTGATGACCGTGTTCACAAGCAGCAGCGCAAACAGCACCGCGCCGAGCATCAGCGGCGTTGCGTGCCGGGTCGACTCCCACAGCTTCGACAAGCCCGTCACCGGCAGGAACGCGAGGAACAACAACAGCACGAGCGCGAGCAGCGGCGCGAGCACCGAAAGCACCGCCATTAACGCCTTCTGCATCGTTGCAATTACGCTCGGCCAGTCGCGCACCAGCGAGATGCCGAGCGCGATGCTAGCGCCGCCGACCACGGTGGTGAACGCGGGCTCTTCGAACAGGTCAGCGAAGAACTCTACGCCGATCAGCTCGAAAAGGCCGGCCCAGAGCGCGAACAGCAGCGTCACCGCGAGCTGGAAGCCACCCGCGCCGATGGCGACCACGATATTCTCCCAGCTACGCGCATGAAGCCCTGCATAGGGCAGGCGCCAGCCGCCCTCATCGCGCACGGTCTGGAACACCGGCAGGGCGATACCGAGCGCGGCCGCAAGACACAGATATTGCCAGGCGAACCCGGGATCATAACCACCGCTGCTATCCGCCTGCGGGCCGGCCACGAGGTTCCAGTACACGACACCGGCCGCCACCGCGCCGCAGCCAGCGGAGAAACCGGTGGACCACAGCGGTCGAACTCCCGAAAGCGTAAACGCCAACGCCGCCCCGGCGATGCAGACTCCGGTCGCCGTCGCCGTCCGGATATCCCCGACGGGTCCGCTCCCGCGCGTCAGCAGCCACACAACGAGCCCGCACAGCGCCCCAGCCGCCGTCAGCACGAGATGACGCCGCTGGCTGTTCTCCAGACCGACCATGACGCCCCCAAGCCCGGCGTTACGCCGGACACTTCCCCGTGCCCGGCCCCTTCACGAAGCGGCCCGGTCGCGCGCCCGTGGGCTCGCCGTCCTTCAGCACCTGCGCGCCGTTCACGAACACGTCGCGCACGCCCACCGAATACTGGTGCGGCTTCTCGAAGGTCGCCTTGTCGGCGATCGTCGCGGGGTCGAACACCACCACGTCGGCGAAGTAGCCGGGTGCCAGACGTCCGCGTCCCTCGATGCCCATCTGCTCGGCCGAGAATGACGTGAGCTGACGCACGGCGTTCGAGAGGGTGGTCGTCTTCTCATCGCGAACGTATTTGCCGAGGAAACGCGGGATGTTGCCGTAGGCGCGCGGGTGCGTCGGCGATTTCACGAAAACGCCTTCCGTGGCGGGCGCTTCCGCATCCGAACCGAAGCTCATCCACGGCAGCGCCGTCTGCTTCGCGACGTTCTTCTCGTCCATCAGGAAGTAGATGGTGCCGACACGGCTGCCGTCTTCCACCACGAGGTCCATCGCGGTTTCCTCGGGGCTCTTGCCGCGTTCCCGCGCCACTTCGCCGAGCGTCTTGCCCGCTAGCGGCTTCAACTTGTCGTTCTTGAATCCCACGAGAACGAGCCGCTCAGGCGAGCCCGCCTGATAGTAAAGGTTCTCCCAGCCGTCGCCGCGCGTCTTCATTTCCGCGGCGACCTTGGCGCGCACGGCGGGATCCTGCAGTCGCTTGAACCAGGCCTCCTCCCCGCCTTCCTGCACCCACAGCGGCATCGAGGCGTCGAGGCCGGTGCCGCCCGCCGGGTAGGTGTACATGGTGGAGGTGATGTCGAGGCCTTCCTTCTGTGCGGCCTCCACCTTCGCGATGACGGTGTCGAGCTTGCTCCAGTTGTCCTTGCCCGCCAATTTCAGGTGATAGATGATCGCGGGCGCCTTCGATTGCCGCGAGATGTCGATCAGTTCGTCCACCGCTTCGAGGATGTTGTCACCCTCGGAACGCATGTGGCTGATGTAGCGCCCGCCGCACGGCGCGGCCGCTTGCATGAGCGCGAGGAGTTCCGGCTTCTCCGCGAACGATCCGGGCGCGTAGATGAGCGCCGAGCCAACGCCGAGCGCGCCTTCGTTCATCGCGGATTTCACCAGCCCCTGCATCCGCGCGAGCTGCTGCGGGTTCGGGTCGACATCGCCTTCACCGAGTTCATGGATGCGCACCGTCGCCGCGCCCACGAAGCTCGCGACGTTCGGGGAAATGCCGCGCTTTTCGAGATACGAGAGATAGTCGCCAATGCTCGTCCACTCGATATCGTACTTCACGTCGCCCATGCGGCTTGCCGACAGGCGCTTCATCTCGTCGTTCAGCGGCCCCATCGACCAGCCTTCGCCCATCACCTCCAGCGTTACGCCCTGCTTGAGGTCGGCGACACCGCGCGGATCGACGATCAGCGATTCGGTCGCCCAGCTATGCGTGTTGATGAAGCCCGGCGCCACGGCGAGGCCTGTTGCGTCGATCTCGGTGCGCCCGCGCGCGGCGGGACCGACCGAAACCACCTTGTCGCCGTCGATGGCGACATCGCCGATCTGCGCCGCACCGCCCGAGCCGTCGTAGATGGTGCCGCCTCGAATCACGAGGTCGTGAAGCGCGGGCGTAGAGGCCCCCGCAGCGCAGGCGGCCAGCGGCAGCGTGATGCAAATGGCGAAAGGAACCTTGGTGATACGCATGGTGTTAACCCCTGTATTCTCGTTGCATGGACACCATGCTAAGCGCCCGGACAAAGGAGTCCAGCAACTTGGCCGCACGTCGGTTTCTCGCCATCATCGCCGCACTCATATTCCTCGCGATCGTAGGCACGGTCGCGTACCGGCTGTTCGCGCCCTACCTGATGCGCGCGGCATTCGTGCCGGATGTGAGTTTCGCCGAAAGCCCGAAACCGCCGCCCACGTTCTATGATCGCGCGGATGCGTGGCTCACCCGCCCGGGCCTTCCGGCCGACATGGTGCGCTGGACGCCCGAGGGCTATACCCCGGCGCCGAAGCCCGCCGTCGCGGTGTTCTACGTGCATCCGACAACCTATTTGCGCGGCGACCGCTGGAATGCACCCATCGCGCTCACCGGCGATCCGCGCTTCCGGCAGACCGTGTTCCTGAAAAGCCAGGCGAGCGTGTTCAACGGCATTGGAGAAATCTGGGCGCCAAAATATCGCCAGGCAACCTTCGGTGCGTTCCTCTCGCTCGGCGAGCCGGATTCGGCGAAGGCGTTCGCCGTCGCCTACAGCGACATCGAAAAGGCGTTCGAACTGTTCCTGCGCGAAATTCCGGCCGACCGGAAAATCATCCTTGCCGGTCACAGCCAGGGATCGCTGCATCTCGTCTCGCTGCTCGCGCAGAAGATCGCCGACACGCCCGTGGCGGACCGGATCGTCGCGGCCTATCTGATCGGCTGGCCGATCTCGATCGAGGCGGACCTCCCCGCGCTCGGCCTCAAGCCGTGCGAGACGCCGGAGCAGACCCGCTGCATCATCGCGTTCCAGAGCTATGCGGAGCCGGCGCAGCCGGAATCGATCTTCGATCCGTTCTACACGACGGCAGGGCTGACGGGTGCGCCGCGCAAGGACACGCACCTCGTCTGTACTGATCCGCTGGCAGGGCCGGAAACGCCGCTAGAAGGCGCAGACCCCGCGGCGGAGGCGCAGCCCGAAACCGCCGAAGCCGAAAGCACCGAAAGCGAGGCGGCAGATACCACCGCCGAAACCGCCGCCGCGGCGGAGGATGATCCCTACGGCGCGGCGCGCAATCTCGGCACGCTGATCCCCTTCGACGAGACCTATTCCGATGCCCGCCTCGAACCCGGCGTCGTCGGCGCAAAATGCATGGAGAAGGGCTATCTCAGCATCGGCGAGAAGCCGCCATCTGAGCTGCGTTCCTACGTGCTGCCAGGCAACAACTACCATGTTTACGATTACCCCCTGTTCTGGGCGAACCTGCGTACGGATGCGGAGCGTCGCACGCAGGCGGCGCTCACCGCGCCCGTCGCGGCCGCCGGGCGGAAGAAGTGAGCACACATTCAGCCTCGGAGTTCGCCGCGCAATTGCCTTCGGGCGGCGTTCTCGCCGGGCTCGATCTCGGCACGAAGACGATCGGCGTCGCGTTCTGCGACGCCGAATGGCGCTTCGCGACCGCTGCGGAAACGATCGTCCGCCGCAAGCAGACGCAGGATTTCGCCGAGCTTCGCCGCCTCATCGGGAGCCGCGCGCTCGCCGGTTTCGTGCTCGGTTATCCCGTGAACATGGACGGCTCCGATGGCCCGCGCGCACAGGCGACGCGCGCCTTCGCCCGGTCGCTTGAGGCCGAATTCACCCTCCCCGTCCTCCTGTGGGACGAGCGCCTCTCCACCGTCGCCGTCACGCGGGAGATGATCGCTGCGGACATGAGCCGCGCCAAACGCGCCGAACGCGTCGACGCCCTCGCCGCCGCGCACATCCTGCAAGCCGCCATCGACGCGCTGGCGCTCACGGCCTAGCTTCGCGCCGCATCCTCCCGGTCGATGGCGACCAGCGAAACACCTTTCGTCTCGCGCATCACGATCGCCGCGATCAAACTCACCGCGCCTGCGAACATGATGTAAACGGCGATCGGCCACCACGTTTCATATTCGCGCAGCAGCGCCGTGCCGATCAGCGGCGCCCACGAGCCCGCGACGATCGCGGTCAGCTGGTAGCCGAGAGAAACGCCCGAATAGCGCATCCGCGTGGGGAACATCTCGGTCATGATCGCGGGCTGCGCGGCGTACATCAGCGAATGGACCATCATGCCGGTGATGATCGCCGCGAGCACGATCCCCGTCGCCCCGGTATCCAGCATCGGAAACGCCGCAAACGGCCACACCATCGTCAGCGCCGCGCCAGCGATATAGAGCGGCCGCCGCCCGAACCGGTCGGTGGCGTGCCCCACGGCGGGGATGATGAAGGCATGGATGATGTGCGCGAAGAACAGCAGCGTCAGGATACCCGTGGTGTCGCCGCCACGGTGCGAGAGGTACGTGATCGAGAACGTCACCACCATGTAGTAAAGGATGTTCTCGGCAAAGCGCAGGCCCATCGCCGTGAACACGCGGCGCGGATAGAGGCGGAAGACCTCCTTGAGGCCGTAGCCGGCGTGCGCCTTCTCTTCCATTTCGGCCTTGGCGGCCTTGAAGATCGGCGAATCCGACACCTGCGTGCGGATGTAATAGCCGATGCCGACGATCACGACCGACAGCCAGAAGCCGACGCGCCAGCCCCACGACAGGAACGCCTCTTCCGAAAGCGTGGCCGACAGCACGAGCAGCACCACCGTCGCGGCAAGGTTGCCGAGCGGTACGGCGGCGTGCGGAAAGCTGCCCCAGAAGCCACGGCTGTGGTTCGGGCTGTGTTCGGTGACGAGCAGCACCGCGCCGCCCCATTCGCCGCCGAGCGCGAAGCCCTGGATGAAGCGCAGCGTCACCAGCAGCAGCGGCGCCCAGTAACCGATCTGGTGGAACGAAGGCAGGCAACCCATCAGGAAGGTGGAAACGCCGATCAGAATCAGGCTGAACTGCAGCAGCGACTTGCGCCCGACCTTGTCCCCGAAATGCCCGAAGACGATCCCGCCGAGCGGCCGCGCGAGGAAGCCCACCGCGTAGGTTGCGAACGCGGCGATGATGCCGTCGAGCTCGTTGCCGGTATCGGGGAAAAACAGCTTGCCGAACACCAGCGTCGCGACGGTGCCGTAGAGGAAGAATTCGTACCATTCGACGACCGTTCCGGCCATCGAGGCGGCAACCACCTTCTTCAGATACGGCAGATCGGCGGTTTCTTCGTGCTTCATGGCGCTCCCCTTGGTCGAGGGCGTGCCCCGCACCGGCCGCAGCGTCAAGCCCGCAAGATGATGTGACAGGCGGCCGGTTTCGCCCCTTGCCCGTTGCCGTATGCAAGACTAAAGGCTTGGCTTTAATGACATCAGCAGCCCAACCCGCTCCGCTACCGGCCGTGCCGCCGGGCGTGCATCCCTTCCCGCACGCACATTTGCTTGGAATCGAAGGCCTGAAGCCCTGGGAAATCGGCTTCCTTCTGAACGAGGCCGAACACTGGGTGGAACTCAGCCGCAGCGCGCACAAACGTGATGAGCGGCTGGCGAGCCTCACCCAGATCAACGCCTTCTTCGAAAACTCGACGCGCACGCTGCTGTCGTTCGAGATCGCGGGCAAACGCCTGGGCGCCGACGTCGTCAACATGTCCGTCCAGTCCTCCTCGATGAAGAAGGGCGAAACCCTGCTCGACACGGCGCTTACGCTGAACGCCATGCATCCCGACGTGATCGTCATCCGCCACGATGCCTCGGGCGCGGTCGCACTCATTGCGTCCAAGGTCGATTGTCCGGTGCTGAACGCGGGCGATGGACGCCACGAGCATCCGACGCAGGCGCTGCTCGATGCGCTCACCATCCGCCGCCGCAAGGGCCGGATCGAAGGGCTGAAGGTCGCGATCTGCGGCGACATTCTCCACAGCCGCGTGGCCCGCTCGAACTTCCATCTGCTCGCCGCGCTCGGTGCCGAGGTGCGCGCGGTCGCGCCACCGACGCTGATGCCCGCGGGGATCGAGCGTTTCGGCGTCACCGCCTTCACGGACATGGATGCGGGCCTCGAAGGCGCCGACGTCATCATGATGCTCCGGCTTCAGCGGGAGCGCATGGCGGGCGCCTATCTTCCCTCGGAGCGCGAGTATTTCCACTTCTACGGCCTCACAGCGAAGCGCCTCGCGACGGCGGGCGACAACGTGCTCGTCATGCATCCCGGCCCGATGAACCGGGGCGTCGAGATCGAATCGCAGGTCGCAGACGATATTGCCCGCTCCGCGATCACCGAGCAGGTCGAGATGGGCGTCGCCGTCCGCATGGCGTGCCTCGACGTCCTGACCCGCACCCGAAGGGGCGCTGCGGGATGGGAGACACGCGCATGAGGCCGCTTGCAATCACGGGCGCCCGCGTCATCGACCCTGCGAACGGAACGGACGCTGCTGCGGACATTCTTGTCACCGACCGCACCATCGCGGCCGTCGGCAAACCCGATATCCCCTCGGACGCGCAGCGCATCGACGCCTCGGGGCTCGTTGCGGCGCCCGGCTTCGTCGATGCGGGCGTGTTCAAGTCGGAACCCGCCGCGTTCCTCGCGGGCGGCATTACCTGCACGCTGCTGATGCCCGATCAGTCGCCGGTGATCGACGATCCGGCGCTCGCCGAACGCGCGCAGCGCATCGGCAAGCCGCATGTCTGGGTGCATCCGCTCGCCGCCGCGACGCGCGGCCTTGCCGGAACCGAGCTTGCCGAGGTCGCCCTGATGAAGCTGGCGGGCGCGGTCGGCATCGCGACCGGCCGTCGCCAGATCGCGTCGTCAGCGGTCATGTTCCGGCTTCTGCAATACGCCGCCGCTTTCGATCTCGTCACCGTGGTTCATGCCGAAGACGCCGCGCTCACCGAAGGTGCCGAGGCGACCACGGGGGAAACCGCGACCCGTCTCGGTCTTGCGTCCGCCCCGGCGATCGCCGAAGCCATCGCTATCGCCCGTGATGTGCGGCTCGCCGAAGCGGCCGGTGCGCGTCTCCACGTTCACAAGGTCACCACCGCCGAAGGGCTGGACGTCATCCGCACGGCCCGTGCGCGCGGCGCGCGCGTCACGTGCGGCACGGCGCCCGCCTATCTGCTGCTGAATGACGAGGCCGTCACCGGCTACCGCACCTTCACGCGCCTCTCCCCGCCGCTGCGCAGCGAGGACGACCGCCGCGCTTTGCTCGCAGGGCTGGCGGACGGCACGATCGATTGCCTCACATCCGCGCACGATCCGCGCGGTCAGGACGAAAAGCGGCTGCCTTTCGCGCAGGCGACGCCGGGCATGTCGGGCGCGGAAACGCTGCTCGCGCTCGCGATTTCGGCCGGAGAGAACGCAGGCGTGCCGCTGGCCCGCCTCGTCGCGATGATGAGCGCGACACCCGCGGCGATCTTCGGGGTTCCGGGCGGGACGCTTGAAGCGGGGGCACCAGCCGACATCGTGCTGTTCGATGCAGGCGCGCCCTGGCGGATCAATGCGTCGAAATTCGTGTCGCCCGGCGACAACACGCCGTTCGACGGGCTTCCCGTGCAGGGCCGTGTGAAATGGACCGTGAAAGGCGGGGAAATCGCCTTCGCGGGCTGATCAGGCCTTCTTGGCCGAGGTCGCTTCGGGGGCGCCCGCGCCCTTGCGGACGAAGCAGCTGTAGCCTTCCGACTTCAGATTCCGGCAGAGGTCGACGGCTTCGGTGACGTTCGCGAACGAGCCGATAGCGAGGCGATGATATGTCGCCCCGTTGACCGCGATCTGGCTCCGGATCGGATCGAATTCACCAAGCGCGCTGTTTTTGCGGGTCAGTGCCTTCCATCCGGCGTTCAGAAACTCGGGCTTCGCGTAGGAACCGAGCTGGACGACCCACGCGCCGTGCGTCGGCTTCTGCAGCGCACGGATCTCCCGCTTCACGGCGGACACAGCTTTCGGTGTCTCGAACCCAGGCTGAACCGCCCGGATCTTCACGATCGGCTGCGCAGGCTCGGCCGCAACCGGTACCTCGGCCCGCGCGATGGCGACAGGCTCGGCCCGAACGACCGGCGCGGCCTCGGCGATGACCGCCGGCGCGGGTTCCGCGACAGCGGCAACAACCACAGGCTCCGGCGCGCTTTCCACGACAGGCGCCTCAACAGCCGCCACCATGACTTCGGCCTGCGGCTTCGCCCAGGCGAGCGCCACCGGGCGGCCGGCATCATTCGCAGCCATCTCCACGCCCAGCACCGAAGCCGTGCGCCACGAGCTATCCGTATTGGAAGCGATCGCGGCCCATTCGGCAACGCGGGCATCGACCGCATCGGGCGACAGGTCCATCGAAGCGGTCGTGCGCGCGGCGGCCCATTCGCCGGCAAGCGCCTGAGCAAGCGCAAGATTCTGGCGTAGGCGCGGGGTCGAATTGCCGGCGCGAACCGACGTCTCAAGCAGGCTGATCGCTTTGTGCGTCTCGCCCGAAAGCGCGAGCGCGAGACCGACGTCGGCGGCAAGCGAGGGCTCGGACGCGAGCGCATCGAGCGAGGACAGCGCCGTGTAACGGTTGCCCGCCGCAAGCGACGAAAGCGCCGCGCGGAAGCGGACGCTCGGATCGGCAGGGTTCATCGCCGACAGGTCGCCATAGGCTTCCGCGGCAGACCGATAACGCCCCGCCGCCGTATAGGCCTTTGCAAGCGCGAAGCGTGCGTCGGCGTTCTGCGGATCAGCGGTAACGGCAAGCTCGGCGAAGCTGATTGCCGCCACCGGATTGCCGGCCAGCCGCGCGGCTTCCGCCTGCTTGATGAGAACGACCGAGGGTTGCGGGGCATCGACCGAACCGATCGCCGTGTTCACGTGCGCCACAGGGCTGCTTGAAGATTGGCACGCCGTCAGAGAGACCCCGAGCGTGAATGCACTCGCGGCCAGCTTGAGCACCGTATTGCGCTGAGTCTGCATGGTCTTGGCCCCTTCACCCCGTCGTTCGCCCCTAGTTGGCGGCGGTCTTCCTCACGTCTTTCAACGCGTCCGGAAAATGCGTGGACAGATATTCGTCGAGCGCCGCGGTCACGAGTTGCTGCGCGGACTGGTGCGCATAGACGCACGCGAGGCGCAGATTCATGTGACGCTCCGGATCGAGTCGCAGCGTGAACGCGGCCTTCGCCTTGGAGCCGGCCGCCGCACGCGGGCGATGCACGGGTTGCGCAGGCGCCACGTTGATCGAAGGGATCGGCGCCGCGACCGGCGCAGACACGGGAACCTCGGGAAGCTCGACCGTTTCCGGTTCCGACGCGGGAACGACAGCCGCCGCTGCGGCCGCGAACTCGTCGGCGATCGCCTGCTGCTGCGCGGCAACCGGAGACGGCACGGACTCTTCGAAATCCACCACCGGACGCGGCTGGAAATGCATCGGTTGTGCCGGCATCAGCGCAGCGCGCTGTTCGGCGGTCAGCATGTCAGTGCCGCCCATATCGTTCCAACCGAGATCGTCGTCGGACGCAAAGCCGTAGCCTTGCGGCCGCATCGCCGGACGCGCTTGTCCCTTCCGCGCGAGCAGACCGGCGGTCAAAGAAGCATAGTTGGCCTCGTTCATAACTTACCTTTCCCCGGAACGGCCCCTTGCGTCTTATTGTTACCCTGCGGCTTTCCGACCGAACCCGCCGGCGGCCCGCACGGCAGGAGTCGGCACATGCTGGCCCGGCGCGTTGAACACCGTCCGGCGGAAATTCTTTTCAAGGCGGTCCGCGATGTACGTCCACAGTTCCACGATTTCCTGAGCGGACTTGCCTTCAGGCTCGATTTCCATGACCGTGCGGCCATCGATCATCGATGCCGCGTAGTCGGTGCGGTGGTGCAGCGTCACCGGCGCGACCGTGCCGTGCTGCGAAAGCGCGACGGCGGCCTCGTAGGTGATCTTGGCGCGCGGCGTCGCCGCGTTCACGACGAAGATCAGCGGTTTGCCCGCCCGTTCGCACAGCTCGACCGTAGCGCCCGCGGCGCGCAGGTCGTGCGGGCTCGGGCGGGTCGGGATGACGACGAGTTCGGCAACCGAAAGCACGCTCTGAATGGCGACGGTGATCGCCGGCGGCGTGTCGATCACGGCGAGCTTGAAGCCCTTCTGCCGCAGCATTTCAAGATCGGTAACGAGACGCGCGACGGTCGTCTGCGCAAATGCGGGCATTTCGGCCTCACGCTCGTTCCACCAGTCCGCAAGCGAGCCCTGGGGATCGATATCGATGAGAACGACGGGCCCCGCACCGGCCCTCTGCGCCTGAACAGCGAGATGGCCGCTGAGCGTGGTCTTGCCCGAACCGCCCTTTTGTGAAGCTAACGCGAGAACGCGCATTGGCTTTTCCCCATAGACTCTGCGAATTGCAGGGCATGGATCGCACGCACAAAGCTAATTTTCGGTAAAGCCTTGGGGTTATTTCTTGAAAACTCTCTGATGATTGCGTGCGAAAAATGCCGCGGGGAATTTCCATGCGCGGCATCGTAACCACTGTCGGGGATTCCCTTACCTCAAAGACTGCTCTAGAGAACGCCACCATGCGACACGGCCTCATCACCGCGACTGCGTTTCTTGCCCTTTTCGTTTCGGTTCCGGCACTTGGCGGCGTCAAGGAAGGCGTCGTCAAATGGCAGGCGAGCGACTACAAGGGCGCGGTCGTCGAATGGATGCCGTTCGCGGCAAAGGGCGACCCGGACGCGCTCTTCAATATGGGGCAGGCCTATAAGCTCGGCCGCGGCGTCCCGCTCGACAAGGCGAAGGCGGAAGACTTCTACCGCCGCGCTGCGGACAAGGGCCACGCGCCCGCCCAGTCCAACCTCGGCATCCTGCTCGCCCAGCGCGGCGAGAAGGCGCGGGCAGCGGAACTCTGGCAGAATGCGGCCGCAAAGCGTGATGCCCGCGCGCAATACATGCTCGGCGTGCTCCACTTCAATGGCGATACACTGCCGAAGAACTGGCCGCTGGCCTATGCTTACATGACACAGGCAAACAACGCCGGCCTTCCGCAGGCCGGGCGCGCGCTTGCCACCATGACGGCAAGCCTGTCGCCCGCCGACCGGGCCGCCGGCAGCGAGATGGCCGCGGCGATGACGGCGGGGGACAAGCTAGCATCAAGCGGCAAGCCCGTGCTTGCTCCTGCCCCGCGTAAGCTCGCCAACACCGTTGCTCTGGACAAGCCGCAAGCCGCCCCGCCCAAACCCGCGCAGCTGGCTACTGTGCCGGGCCGCTCGGTGGTTGCCAACGCCGATATTCCGCAGCCGCGCGCTGCCGCACCGGCTCCGAACACCGCGAGCGGCGGCGAATGGCGCATTCAGCTCGGCGCGTTCTCCCAGGAAGCCCGCGCCCGCGAGGCCTGGACGACGCTGCGCCGCGAGTATCCGGCGATCGTATCGGGTCTGGAACCGGCTTATGCGGCCAGCGGCGCCATGGTTCGCCTGCAGGCCGGGCGCTTTGCAAACCCCGGCGATGCCAACGCCGTCTGCCAGCGCCTACGCGATTCCGGCAGGCCGTGCTTCGCGGTCCACACCAATTAACCTTTCATCGACGGCTTTGCGCTAGCTCTGGATACCCGCGGGACCCGTATGTCCCGAGAGTTGCTTTGGTGCGGGACAGACGGCGAATGATCAGCAACAACATCAGCGAATTCCCACGGCGACATGCTGCGGTCCGCAGCGGCAGGTTTTGCACACTCCACGCCGCGGGCGTGGGCGTCAGCGCCGCGCTCCGCGATGTATCCGCCGCGGGCGCCTTCATCGAAACCGATCACGCGCTCCACATTGATGAAGCGGTCGTGCTCTCCCACCCGCTCGCCGGGGCGATTCGCGCGCAGGTCGTCCGCGTCGGCCGGGATGGCGCGGCGCTGCGCTTTCTTGCGGGCGAGGATGCGGCGACCTTCGCGCTCGCCTCGCTCTGCGCCGGAATGACGTCGGCCGCCGATCACGCCCTGAATGCCTGACAGCATCCCGATGCGAGGACCTTTGCGGCAACGCCTGCGCGCGTGGTGGGAAGGCTATGACCTTGCCGAGCTGAAACGCCGCCTCGCCGCCCGTGTCGCCAACGAGGATGCGGCACCCTCCCCCCGTCCATCGCCGCTGGCCCGTGCGCAAGCGGTCCCCTCGCAGCCTTCCGAAGCCACGAACTGGACGCCTGAGCGGCTGGCCGCCGCACAGATCGTGTGGGGTCACGGCTCACTGACACCCCGGGGTACGTCGCAGCTGAGGGCGCTGTCCGCGCGTGCCGGGCTGGGGCAGCGCAGCCGCATTCTGCATCTCGGCGCGGAACTCGGCGGCGTTGCAAGCGAACTCCAATCGGCGATCGGCTGCACCGTGCTCGCCGCCGAAACGCAGAAGCCGCTCGCCGACGCTTCGGATGGGCGCGTGAGACTGCTCCGCGCCGCCGACAGCGCTTTGCTTTCAGACGCAGACTTCGTCCTCGTCGACGGACTCGCCGAGCGCGGCGAGCCGTTGACGACGCTGCTGCGCAGCCAGTGCGAAACGCTGGTACCCGGCGGCCAGGTGGCGGTGCGCAGCCTCGTCCTTACCGACGAACGCCAGACGACATCGCCGCGGTACCGCGAATGGGCAGACGCCGAACCCGTGCGGCCGCGCCTGCGCTCCGTGGAGACGCTTTCCCGATTGATGGAAGATGCACGGCTCTCCGTCGTCGCGGTCAGCGACATTTCCACGGACTATGCCGCAGAGGTGGAATACAGCTGGGGCGGCGCTATCGACCGGATTCGGGCGATGCACCGCACGGCCGCAGGTCAAGCGTTGATCCCGCAACTCCTTGCCGAAGGCGAACGCTGGCTGAACCGCATCGAACTCATCCGCGAAGGCGCGATCGGCGCCCGTGTGCTGATCGCCACGCGGCGGGACCACGCAAGGCGCTAGGCGGAGATCCAGTCAGCGCGGGGAATGCCGAGCGCGTGCAGAAGCACCGTGAGATCGCCGCGCCGAATCCGCATGTCCGCCGCATCAGCAAGCTTGGGCTTCGCGTGATAGGCGACGCCGAGGCCCGCTGTTTCCACCATCAGCAGATCGTTGGCGCCGTCGCCGATCGCGATCGTCTCGGCGAGTGCGATGCCTCTCTCCTGCGCCGCACCGGTCAGCGCGTCGCGCTTGGCGTTCGCGTCCACGATCGGCGGCACGACCTTGCCCGTCAGCACGTCACCGTGCGTTTCGAGCACGTTGGCGCGCGCCTCGTCGAACCCGATCATCTCCGCGACCGGACCTGTAAAGCGCGTGAAGCCGCCTGAGACGAGCAGCGTGTACACGCCGTGTAGGCGCAGCGTTCGCACCAGCGTCTGCGCGCCCGGCGAGAGGCGCACACGGTCGCGCAGGCAGTCGTCTATGGCAACCACCGGAAGCTGGGCAAGCAGTGCAACGCGGCCTTCGAGCGCGCCGATAAAGTCGATCTCTCCACGCATCGCCGCCTCGGTAACGGCGCTGATCTCGGCCTTGAGGCCCGCATAATCCGCAAGCTCGTCAATGCACTCGACCGTGATCATCGTGGAATCCATGTCGGCAATGAAAAGCCGCCGCCTGCGCTCCGCTGCCGCCTGAACGATAACGTCAGCGTGCGGAACCGCGGCCTCCACGGCGTCGCGTACAGCCGCGGCAGGGCCCGTGCCCGAAAACTCGGCGACAGCTTCGGCTTCCGTCCAGCGCGCTGCCCCTGCGTCCATGCCGGCAGCGGCAGCGGCATCGCGCGCCGCGCTCACATCGCCCGCGGATAGACGCTCCGATCCGACGATTGTAACAAGCTTCATGACCTCGCCTTCCTTGCCGCCGCTGGCGGTCATTGCAGGACCGACTGCCAGCGGCAAGTCAGCGTTCGCGCTGCGCATGGCGGAAACGCGGCGCGGTGTCATCATCAATGCGGACGCGAGCCAGTGTTACAGCGACCTCAGCGTTCTTTCCGCCCGCCCTTCCTCTGCTGAGACGGCACGCGCGCCGCACCGGCTCTATGGATTCCTGGAGGCCGAATCTCCGCTCGGTGCCGCCGGGTGGGCCGATCTGGCGCGGCGCGAAATCGCACGCGCGCACGAACAGGGCTTGCTGCCGATTCTCGTCGGCGGCACCGGCCTTTATCTGCGCACGCTGCTCCACGGCATCGCGCCGGTGCCCGAGATCGACCCAGACGTCCGCGCCGTGGTCCGTGCGCTCGATACCACCGCACTCGCGCAGGCGCTTGCACGCGAAGATCCGGCGATGGCCGCGCGCCTCCATCCCAACGACACACAGCGCATGGCGCGGGCGCTGGAGGTGATGCGCAGCACGGGCGTTTCGCTCGGCGATCATCAAGCGCAACTTTCGGGCGGGCTGCTTAGCACGGTGGCGCTTGAGCCCGCTGTCGTCGAGATCGACCGGGATGAACTCGGCCGTCGCTGCGACGCGCGCTTCGATACGATGCTGGCAGACGGCGGCCTCGACGAGGCGGCCCGGCTACTCGCCAGGCACCTCGACCCGGCGCTCCCGGTAATGAAGGCGATCGGCGTCCCGCCGCTCATCGCGCATCTCAGGGGTGAGTGTGCGCTGGAAGCCGCGATCCTGCGCGCAAAGCTCGATACGCGGCGTTACGCCAAGCGCCAGCGCACGTGGTTCAGGAACCAGACGCCCGACTGGCCGCGGCTTCGGCCCTAGACGCCTGATCGAGGCTTTCGCGCACCTTCTGGGCGAGGCCCTCCATCGTATAAGGCTTGCGCACGGTCTCGGCCGGCGGATCGAGTGGCTCGCCGTCAACGCCCGTGCGGGCGAAACCGCTGGTGTAGAGCAGGCCGAGGTCGGGCCAGCGCGAGAGCGCCTCGCGCGCAAGCTCGTCGCCATACATTCCGGGCATCACGATATCGGTGAACAGCAACCGGATGCCGGGATGCTCGTCAAGGATTTCAAGCGCTTCCTTGCCGTTCTCGGCATGGCGCACCGTGTAACCGAGCTCGCGCAGATTCTCGACCGTCACCATGCGGAGCTGGTCCTCGTCCTCCACCACGAGGATGGTTTCGTCCGCGCTGCCGCGCGCAAGCGGCCCTTCAGCGCGCGGGGCAGACGCAACAACCCGCCCGATGATCTGCACCGGCAGATAAATATCGACGCGTGTGCCTTCACCCGGTGTGGATTCGAGCGAGATATGACCGCCGGACTGATGCACGAAGCCATGGACCTGGCTGAGCCCGAGGCCGGTGCCCTTGCCGACCGCCTTTGTCGTGAAGAAGGGTTCGAATACGCGCTCGGCGACCTCCGGCGGCATACCCTGCCCCGTATCGGTAACGCTGATCAGCGCATAGGCGCTCGCCGCCTCGCCCTCGGAAAGTGGTTCGCCATCCGGCACGTAGCGCTTCGTTTCGATCATGAGTGCGCCGCCATCGGGCATCGCATCACGCGCATTGGCGGCGAGGTTGATGATCACGTTCTCGAGTTCGCCGGGATCGACGAATACCGGGGGAATATTGTCTCCGAATTTGGTTTCGACGCTGATCCGCTCGCCGAGCGTGCGGCCGATCAGTTCGACAACGCCCGTCATCAGCGTGTTCACGTCGACCGTCTGCGGGTTGAGCGATTGGCGCCGCGAGAACGCGAGCAGCCGCGCGGTAAGCGACGCAGCGCGGTTCGCACCTTCGCGCGCATTGTCGATCAGCTTCACGACGCGTGCATCATCCGCGCTGATCCGCCGTTTCAGGAGGTCGAGGCTGCTGATGATGACCGCGAGCATATTGTTGAAGTCATGCGCGATACCGCCGGTGAGCTGGCCGACGGCCTCCATCCGCTGCGCCTGCCGCAAACGGTTTTCCGCCGCCTCGCGCGAGGCGATCTCGGCGCGCAGCGCAACGTTCGCCTGGGTCAGTTCGTGCGTGCGCGCCGCGACCGCCGCCTCCAGCACGTTGCGCCGGATCTCGCCCGCCTCCTCGCGCTCCAACGCCAGCTTGGTGCGATAGACCATGTAGGCGAGCGCGATCATGGAGATGAGCGCCGCCACCAGCAGCGCGACGCCGAGCGCCGCGAGCCGGTAGAGCGACTGCGCGCCAAGCTGGTCGCGCTTCACGACCTCCTGTTGCCGCCGGTCGAGGACAGCCCGCTGCTCCTCGACAATCTCGTTCATCATCGCCTGAATTTCGTCCATCAGGCGACGGCCATACCCCGAGGCGACATCGATCCGCGCCGCCTCCATGCGGCCCCGTCGGGTCATTTCGACCGAGCGCGCCATCTCCTCCAGCTTGAGCGTGATGAGGCGGCGCAAGACGACGAAGCGCGCCGTCTGCCGCTCGTCGCCCTCACCGATCCGTCGCTGCAGCTCGTCGAGAACCGACGAACTGCGCGCGATCGCGGCTTCGTAGGGTTCAAGGAACACCGGGTTCTCTGTGAGCACAAAACCGCGCTGGCTGCGTTCCGCCTCCTGCAGCGCGTTGATCACCCGCTCTGCCGCGACAAGGCTCTCGAAACCCTCGCTGGTGCGGGCCACGGCTTCGGTGCGCGTGCGTTCGATGTCGACCGCGCGCTGGAACGCGGCGAACGAAATCGCACCGATGCCGATGAGCGCGGCAAGCAGCGCAAAGACTCCGACAACGAAATGCCAGGTCCTGGTCCCGGCACGGCTATCCTCGAACCCGGTGGAAACGTTAGCGTCTTCCATCTGGACCATCTTGCCGAACTTGGCGATCGAACGCGAGACCCTCAAAGCACAATCTCGTTTTTGCATCTATCATGCGTTAATAAAATTCAAATTGTACGAATATTACAAGAGGTGGGGTTGCCCTGAACGTTTTAATCTCGTACATGCGCGGGCCGAATCAAGGAAACCATGGCTGTGAACGAACAGAAAACCGGAGCGGAAAATCTCATCCAAGCGCTGACCGAGCTCGGCGTCGATACCGTTTTCGGCTATCCGGGCGGCGCCGTGCTGCCGATCTATGATGCACTGTTCCAACAGACGGTGATCAAGCACGTCCTCGTCCGCCACGAGCAGGCCGCGGTCCATGCGGCCGAGGGCTATGCACGCTCGACCGGCAAGCCCGGCGTCGTGCTCGTCACCTCCGGCCCCGGCGCGACCAATGCCGTCACGGGCATCACGGACGCGCTGCTCGATTCCATCCCGGTCGTTGTGCTCACCGGACAGGTCGCCACGCACCTCATCGGGTCGGATGCCTTTCAGGAGTGCGACACGGTCGGCATCACGCGCCACTGCTCCAAGCACAACTACCTGGTGAAAGACCCGGAGCGGCTTGCGGACATCGTCCACGAGGCGTTCCACATCGCCACCTCGGGCCGCCCCGGCCCCGTCGTCATCGATATCCCGAAGGACGTTCAGGTCGCGCGCGCGGGCTACCGCAAGCGCTCGGCGCTGCATAACGGCTACAAGCTGCAGCTGAAGGGTGAACTGAAGGACATCGAAGCCGCCGTCGAAATGCTGGCGAAGGCCGAGCGTCCGATCCTCTACACGGGCGGCGGTGTCATCAATTCCGGCAACGGCGCCGCGCAGCTGCTGCGTGAACTGGCCCGTGTCACGGGTGCACCCGTCACCTCGACGCTGATGGGCCTCGGCGCCTTCCCCGCCGCCTCGCCGCAGTGGCTCGGTATGCTTGGTATGCACGGCACATACGAAGCCAACATGGCGATGAACGAATGCGACCTGATGCTGTGCATCGGCGCTCGCTTCGACGACCGCGTCACCGGGCGCCTCGACGCCTTCTCGCCGAATTCGAAGAAGATCCACATCGATATCGACCGCTCCTCGATCAACAAGAACGTGAAAGCGGACCTCGGCATCGTCGGCGATGTCGGCCATGTCCTTGAAGACATGCTGAAGATCTGGAAGGCGCGCGCCCACAAGGCCGTCGACCAGAAGGCGTGGTTCGCGAAGATCGACGCGTGGCGGACGAAGGACAGCCTCGGCTTCCGGCAGACAGGCAAGGAAATCCTGCCGCAATACGCGATTGAGCGCCTTTACGAGGCGACGAAGGCGAAGGCACCGATCATCACCACAGAGGTCGGCCAGCACCAGATGTGGGCCGCGCAGCACTTCCACTTCGAATCGCCGCGCAAGTGGCTGACGTCGGGCGGGCTCGGCACGATGGGCTACGGGCTACCCGCCGCAATCGGTGCGCAGATGGGCAACCCCAGGGCGCTCGTCATCGACATCGCGGGCGAGGCCTCGATCCTGATGAACATTCAGGAGATGTCCACGGCGATTCAATACCGTCTGCCGGTGAAGGTGTTCGTACTCAACAACGAGTATATGGGCATGGTCCGCCAGTGGCAGCAGCTCACTTACGAGAGCCGCTATTCCGAAAGCTATAGCGAGGCGCTTCCGGATTTCGTGAAGCTCGCGGAGGCGTACGGCTGGAAGGGCATCCGCATCGACGATGTCGACGGTCTCGACGCCGGTATCGCCGAGATGCTGGCGTATGACGGCCCCGTGTTCGTCGATTGCCGCGTTGCAAAGCTGGAGAACTGTTTCCCGATGATCCCGTCCGGTGCCGCCCATACGGAAATGCTTCTGAATTCGTCCGACGTGAAGGGTGAACTCGACGAAGACGCGCAGGCGCTCGTTTGATGCGCGATCTCGGCCCCATCCGGCGGCATACGCTCGCCATCACCGTCGATAACGAGTCCGGCGTTCTTGCGAAGATCGTCGGCCTGTTCTCCGCGCGCGGCTACAACATCGAGAGCCTGACCGTGGCGGACATCACGGAACTGCACGATGTCAGCCGCATCACGATCGTCACCTCCGGCTCCCAGGAGGTAATCGATCAGATCGAAGCGCAGCTCGATCGGCTCGTGACCGTCCACAAGGTGAGCGACCTCACCGAGCTTGGGCCGCACGTCGAACGCGAAATGGCGCTGCTCAAGGTCACGGGCGGCGGCGACAAGCGCCTCGAGGCGATGCGCCTTGCCGACATTTATCGCGCACGCGTCGTCGACGCGACGATCGAGAGCTTCATCTTCGAAATCACCGGGTCCACCGAGAAGGTCAACACGTTCATCGCGCTGATGCGCGAGGTCGGCCTTGTCGAGGTCGCGCGCGGCGGCGTCGTCGCCATCTCGCGCGGCAAGGACCCAAGCTGAATTTTTCTTCGTATCTCCTCCCAATTCGAACAGAGAAAGTCCTGAAATCATGCGCGTTTATTATGATGCCGATGCCGATTTGGGCCTCATCAAGGGCAAGAAGGTCGCGATCGTCGGCTATGGCAGCCAGGGCCACGCCCATGCGCAGAACCTGCGCGACAGCGGCGTCGCCGAAGTCGGCGTGGCGCTCCGCGAAGGCTCGGCCACCGCGAAGAAGGCCGAAGCCGCCGGCTTCAAGGTGTTCTCGAATGCCGATGCCGCCAAGTGGGCCGATGTCATCATGGTGCTGGCACCCGATGAGCATCAGGCCGCGATCTATGCGAACGACCTCGCGCCGAACATGAAGGAAGGCGCCGCGCTCGCCTTCGCGCACGGCCTCAACGTCCACTTCGGCCTCATCGAGCCGCGCGCCGACATCGACGTGTTCATGATCGCGCCGAAGGGCCCCGGCCACACAGTGCGCAGCGAATATCAGCGCGGCGGCGGCGTGCCCTGCCTGATCGCCATCGCGCAGGACGCGACCGGCAACGCGCACGATGTCGCCCTCTCCTATGCGTCCGCCGTCGGCGGCGGCCGCTCGGGCATCATCGAGACGACCTTCAAGGAAGAGTGCGAAACCGACCTCTTCGGCGAACAGGCCGTGCTCTGCGGCGGCCTTTCCAGCCTCATCATGGCGGGCTTCGAAACGCTGGTGGAAGCCGGCTACGCGCCCGAAATGGCGTATTTCGAGTGCCTCCACGAAGTGAAGCTGATCGTCGACCTCATGTACGAGGGCGGCATCGCCAACATGCGCTATTCGATCTCGAACACCGCCGAATACGGCGACTACAAGACCGGCCCGCGCATCGTCACCGAAGAGACCAAGGCGGAAATGAAGCGCGTGCTCGCCGACATCCAGCAGGGCCGCTTCGTCAAGGATTTCATCCTCGACAATCGCGCCGGCAACCCGGAACTCAAGGCTGCCCGCAAGAACCAGAACGCGCACCAGATCGAAGAGGTCGGCGGTCGCCTGCGCGCGATGATGCCGTGGATCGGCAAGAACAAGCTCGTCGACAAAGCGGTGAACTAACACGCTCCGTCATAAGAGCTTCGGTTGACAGGAACGGCGCGCGCGGCACAGGCTGCGGGCGCCGTTTCCCGTTTCAGGAGCCCTCGCCATGAAAGCCCAGTTCGTCGCCCTTGCCCTTCTCGGCCTTGCCGCCCCAGCGCTCGCACAGGGCCAGCCGGGCACGGAGGCCGCCGCGAAGGTCGCCGCCGGCACCTACACCGTCGATACCGATCACACGCAGATCGCGTGGGGCATCAACCACCTCGGCTTCAATGTCTATTACGGCATCTTCGGGGGCACGACCGGCACGTTGACACTGGACCCCGCGAAACCGGCGTCCGCGAGCGTTTCGCTGACCATCCCCGTCGACAAGGTGACGACGACGAGCGAAAAACTGAACGCGCACCTCAAGAGCGCCGACTTTTTCGACACCGCGAAGTTCCCGACCGCCACGTTCAAATCGACGGGGGTCGTCGTCGATGGCCTCAAGGCGAAGATCACCGGCGACCTCACGATCAAGGGCATCACCAAGCCTGTGGTGCTCGACGCGCGCTTCACCGGTGCCGGCCCCAATCCGATGAGCAAGATCGAAACCGTGGGCTTTGAGGCGAGCGCCACCATCAAGCGCAGCGACTACGGCATCACCTATGCGCTCCCCGTGCTCGGCGACGAGGTCAGCCTGCACATCACCGCCGCTTTCGAACGCCGCCCCTGAACGTGGGCGGCGTGTCGGGCAAACTTACATAACGATTATAGCTAACGCGCTGTTAACTATCGTCTATCCTGCAAAAGCTGAACTCACCAATTCTGGCATCGTCCCTGCATCTGATGGACCGAACACGGTTTGATCAGAGGATAATGTCATGAAGTATGCTTTCGCTTTTGCCGCCATGCTCGCTTCCACCAGCGCGTCGGCTGCTGTGATTTCGTCATCGGTAGGCGGCGTTCCCGTCGGCGCCAACGTCTATGAGAGCTTCGACGCGATCGGCCCCGGCGGAACCACCGCGAGCGGCATCACCGTCTCGTTCGCCGGCACGGCCGCGGGCACGGCTGCGCTTCCGAACGTCGGCGGCAAATATGCGGCGCCCTACGTTTCGGGCGGCAACGGCACGCTGTTCGGCAACGCACAGGCGGATGGTCAGGACGTCACCCAGTATCTGACGACCGGCATCGGCAGCGTCACGCTCGACCTTGGTGATAACCACCAGTATTTCGGTATCCTGTGGGGATCGGTCGATGCCTACAACTCACTCGCCTTCTATGCGGGCGATACGCTGCTGTTCACCTACTCGGGGTCGGACGTCGCAGCGGCCGCAAACGGCGATCAGGGCGCTACCGGCACCTATTATGTGAACATCAATTCGGACACGGCCTTCAACAAGGTGGTCGCCTCCAGCTCGGGCTATTCGTTCGAGTTCGATAACGTTGCGCTGGCTTACAAGCCGATCACCGATGTGCCGGAACCGGGCGCGCTCGCCCTCTTCGGTCTCGGCGCGATCGGCCTTGCTGCCGCGCGTCGCCGCAAGGCCTGAACAGCTTCCGTACCGGGTGGAAAGGGCGGTCTTCGGGCCGCCCTTTTTCTTTTTCTCCACAAGCGATTGTCGCTGGCTTTTACAATTCGATATCGGCGTTCCACGCCTTAACCATCGAAACCTCTGATCGCGTAGGCTGTGGGAACGCTGGCACCACTTTTGCATTTGATCTTCTGTGAAATGATGGAGAGGACACCGGCAATGATCGTTCGGTATGGCATCGCAGCCTTGGCAACCCTTCTGGCGGCCGCGCCCCTCGCTGCCGAACCCGTGGAAAACGGATCGGAGGTCGCGGCGCTTCTCTCCGATCTCGACGGCCGCTGCTGGGCGGTGGACATCGACGGCGCCATTCTCGATGCGGATGCGATGGCGCAAATCGAGGGGCCCATTGATATCGAACTCGAATGCGTGGTGAGTGAACTCAAGCCCGCGTCCGCCAGTGCGAACCACAAGGTGCCGCTGCCCGCGAACGTCATCTGACGCCGTTCGGGGCTGGACAAACCCGGCCGCTTGCCACATAGACTGCCGCCCATGATGCGGCACAACAGCCTCGCCCTTTCTCAGCGCGCCCTGCTCGCGCTCCTTCGACTTACGCGCCCTTAGGCGCGCGGGTTACGCTGTCTGGCGCTCTGGACGCGCCGCCGCCTAAGGGTCTCGATCGAACCGAACCGCGAAGGTTCGCACCCGTTTTCCCGAGATTTTGAAGGTGTGCCATGTCCAGTCAGAACTATGTGAAGATATTCGATACCACGCTGCGTGACGGCGAGCAGTCTCCGGGCTGTTCGATGAACCTCGCCGAAAAGCTGCGCGTTGCCGAACAATTGGAAGCGCTTGGCGTCGATATCATCGAGGCCGGTTTCGCCATCGCTTCCGAAGGCGATTTCGAGGCCGTGCAGGCTGTCGCGCGTCAGGCGAAGAGAGCCACGGTGGCCAGCCTCGCGCGTGCCGCGACCGGCGATATCGACCGTGCGTGGGCCGCGCTCAAGGACGCGAAGAACCCCCGCATTCACACGTTCATCGCCACCTCGCCGCTCCACATGCGCGTGAAGCTGGAGATGGAGCCTGAGGCGGTTCTGGAGAAGATTCGCGCGTCGGTGAGCCATGCGCGCAACCTCTGCCCCGATGTCGAGTGGTCGGCGGAAGACGCGACGCGCAGCGATCTCGACTTCCTGTGCCGTGCGGTCGAAACCGCGATCCGCGCCGGCGCCACAACGATCAACCTGCCCGACACGGTCGGTTACGCGACGCCCGAAACCTACGGCGCGATGTTCCGCGACGTGATTTCGCGCGTTTCCAACGCGGATCAGGCGATCTTCTCCACCCATTGCCACAACGACCTCGGCCTCGCCGTCGCCAACACGCTGGCGGCCGTGGCGGGCGGTGCGCGGCAGGTGGAATCGACGATCAACGGCATCGGCGAGCGCGCGGGCAACGCCGCGCTCGAAGAGATCGCCATGGCGCTGCGCGTGCGCCACGACGTGATGCCCTTTGATACTGGCGTCGAAACACGCGAGATCACGCGGGCCTCGCGGCTGGTCTCGGCCGTCACCGGCTTTCAGGTGCAGCCCAACAAGGCCATCGTCGGCGCCAACGCCTTCGCGCATGAAAGCGGCATCCATCAGGATGGAATGCTGAAGGACGCGAGCACATACGAGATCATGACGCCGGAATCGGTCGGCCTCTCCGAATCCAGCCTCGTCATGGGCAAGCACTCGGGCCGACACGCCTTCCGCCAGAAGCTGGAAGAGCTGGGCTACAAGCTCGGCGACAACGAATTCCAGGACACGTTCAAGCGCTTCAAGGATCTCGCCGACGCCAAGAAGCACGTCTATGACGAAGACATCATCGCCCTCGTCGATGACGAGACGATGCGCGACAATCAGGCGATCCAGTTCAAGGAGCTGGAAATCTACTGCGGCTCTCACGGCCCGCAGCGCGCCATTCTGACGCTGGAGGTTGACGGCGAGGAGCAGACCGTCACCACACGCGGCAACGGCCCTGTCGACGCCGTGTTCAAGGCGATGCGCAAGATCGTGCCACACGACGACGCGCAGCTGACGCTCTACGAGGTCCATGCCGTAACCGAGGGGACGGACGCGCAGGCCACGGTCAGTGTCGTCCTCGCCGAAGACGGGCGCACCGTGCGCGGCACCGGCGCGCATGTCGATACCATGGTCGCCTCGGCGAAGGCCTATGCGAATGCGCTGGGTAAGCTGATCGTGAAGCGCGGCCGCAGCGAGCTTCCTGCGGTGGCCCGCACGGGGAATTGAACACCGACGGCTGAACGCTGATTTCCGGCATCCGGGCGGGCGCACGGTTGCGCCGCCCGCGAAGTCATGGTTACCAGCGGCCATGTCGTTGGGGTCGCGCATCAAAATCTGCTTGGCGTTTCTGATTGTCGCGGCGGCCTTCCCCGCCTCGGCAGCCACGGTCGCGCGCTTTCAGGACGACAACCTCGCGCTCTACAGCGAATCCGGCGATGCCCGCGTCCTGCGCAGCAGCCCTCTCACCCCGCTGCTGCGCGGCAAGCCGGATTGGTCGGTGACGGCGGACATCGCCGCGCTCGGCAAAGCCGAGAAGAAGTCGTGGCATCTCGTCGATGCCGATTGCCTGCCGCCCACCTTCGCGCGCTGCCTGCTGTTCCTTGCTGAAACCGGCAAGCCGGGTGTCACGCTGCGCGAATACGACGCGCAGGCAGGCGGTTTCGCGCCAAATGGTTTCGCGATGCCGCCGGGGCCGACGCAGGCGATCTGGTACGATGACAGCCGCATCCTCATTGCCGCCAACACCGGGCCGGGCTCGCTGACGAGCGCGGGCGTGCCGCGCCTCCTCAAGCTCTGGACGCGCGGCCAGCCCGTCTATGCCGCAACAACGATCCTTGCAGCCCCGCTCGATGCGCGCGGCATCCGTCCGTTCTTCTCGCTGTCGGGGGGTGGCCTCTTTCACGCCGCCGAGGTGACGACCGCAAGCGGCGCGCATGAACTGTATCACTTCGGCTGGGCACAGAACTTCCGCCGCTCGCAGTTGCCGACGGACGCGCGCCTGCTCGACTTCTTTCAAGGCCGCGCCGTCGCAGTCCTCGGCGACAGCGGTTGGATGACGCCCGAGGGCCGCCATGCGCCGGGCAGTCTCGTCGCCTATCCGATGGCGCCGCTGCTCGGCCCTGCCAGCCAGACGCTGCCCGAGCTTGCCTACACGCCACCCGCGGGTTTCCGCATCATCGCTGCAAAGGCCGGCCGGGACACGCTTTACATTCACCTGCGCGGCGCATCCGGCGACCGGCTGGTTTCGCTCAGGAAGGGCGCGCCGAGCTGGCCCGCGGGGAACATCGCGCTGCCTGCCGGTCCACTCGAACTCGTTGCGGCGAGCGACCTTGCGGACGTCGCGCTCGTCGTCAGCGGCAGTGAATTCCATATTGTGGGTCGGGGGCGAACGCGTACCATAACACCATGAAACCTCCCGCCCCGCTCGACCTCGTCGCCGTCCTCCGGCTCGCGCTCACGATCTTCTGGCGGCAATTCGCGCCGATCATCTTTCTCGGCCTCATTTTCCTCACGCTGCCCGCTATCGCGCTCCGCACGTTCAGCCTCGCCACCACCGCCGCGCCCGATCCGGCGCTCGGGACCATCGCCGAAACGATGCGCTGGCTCCTCGTGATGATCTTTCTCTGCGCCGTCACCGGCGGCGTTCTCGCCCGCACGAGCGATCCGCGTGCGTTCATGCGTGCGGGGCTCAGCCGGCTCCAGCCGGGGCTGGTCGTCGCGCTCATCATCGGCATCGGCCTCATGACGCTGCGCATCATCCTGCTGCTTGTCTCGCGCTTCCTGCAGCTGGGGCAGATGAGTTCGCTGCTCTTCGTGGTCGCCTGCATCGCCGTCTTCGCCCTGTGGGTGCTCGCCATCCCTGCGGCGCTCCACGAACGGCAATGGCCGATGCTCGCATTTCAGCGCTCGGCGGAGCTCACACGTGGCAATCGCTGGCACCTCTCTGCGCTGTGCATCCTCATCGCGCTCGCCCTGACGCCGGTCATCATGGCTGTCCGCTTCGTCGTCTTTCACGCCGCGCAGACGCCGCACCAGGTCGCAGCGATCGTCCAGTCGATGACGATCACTTCGCCCGCGCTCTGGATCGTCCAGCTTTCGACGCTGCTCATCTACGGGCTGCTGTCGGTTGTCCCTGTCGCGCTCTACCTGACGCTTGCAGGGCGCAGATAGAAAAAGGGCGCCGCCTTCCGGCAGCGCCCCTATTTCTCGAAAAGCCGTGAGGCTTAGCGCGAGTAGAACTCGACGACGAGGTTCGGTTCCATACGAACCGGATAGGGAACCTCGTCGAGCGTCGGCACGCGCACATAGGTCGCCTTGCCGTCGCCGTCGACCGAGACATACTCGGGAACTTCGCGCTCGCTGAGGCCCTGCGCCTCAAGAACCAGCGCCATCTCCTGCGCCTTCTTGCGCAGCGAAAGCACGTCGCCCGGCTTGATGCGGCGGCTGGCGATGTTGCACTTCTCGCCGTTCACGTCGATGTGGCCGTGGTTTACGATCTGGCGCGCGGAGAAGATCGTCGGCGCCCACTTGGCGCGGTATACGACCATGTCGAGGCGCTGCTCGAGCAGGCCGATCAGGTTCTGCGAGGTATCGCCCTTCATGCGGACGGCTTCCTCATAGACCTTGCGGAACTGCTTTTCGGTGACGTCGCCGTAGTAGCCCTTCAGCTTCTGCTTGGCGCGGAGCTGGATACCGAAGTCGGAAAGCTTGCTCTTGCGGCGCTGACCGTGCTGGCCGGGGCCGTATTCGCGCTTGTTCACCGGGCTCTTCGGACGACCCCAGATATTCTCGCCCATGCGGCGATCGAGCTTGTACTTTGCACTGCTGCGCTTCGACATGCGCCATCCTTTCAATTCGCGTTCAAAAGTGCCCGGAACCGCACCGCCCCGCCAAACGCGGGACGCGGCCACTGCTTCACCGGACGTGCAGGGCCAATTGCGAAGGCGCGCGTCTAGCGCTGCCCCCGCGCACTGTCAACGCATTTGCTAGGCCGGAAGATGGCAAAGACAACAACGAAGGACTTGCAATCACCTTTTAACACAAAGATAGTTTCGCCGAAGCAACGGGGGGCTTTCATGCGTATTTTGGGCCGGACATTTTCTGCAATACTTCTTTCATCTTCCCTATCTTTCCAAGTTTCCGCGGAAACAACAGATCTCGCCACTCTATTTGGCGCCCGCGCAAACATCGAAAGCGTAGGCCTGTCTCCGCTCGGCGATTTCGTCGTCTACAAAACGCCTGCCGGTCCCCGCGACACGAATTTCGTCGTGGCTGAAATCGCGACGGGGAAGGAAAATCTCATTGCGAATTCATCATTCGAACAGGCGCGCATCTCGGATTGCGGCTGGGTGAAGAATGATCGCCTGATCTGCGTTGTCGTGGGCGAAACCAGCCTTGAGGGCATCAAGCTCGGCTTCACCCGCACATTCGCGATCGGACGGGATGGCACCAACCTGCGCATGCTTGGGACACGCAGCAACGACCGCACGCTGGAACTCAATCAGTTTTCAGGTGCCCTCATCGATACGCTCCCTGCGGACGCCGAAAACGTGCTGATGCAGGTGCCATTTCTCGAACAAACCAACACCGGCTCGCGCCTGCTCAGCCCGGAACCCGGGCTCGGTGTGAAGCGGTACAACATCTACAATGGCAAATGGACAATGGAGGAGCGGCCCAACAAAAACGCGAGCCGCTATGTCACCGATACAAAAGGGGAAGTTCGGTTTCGCACGATCAGGGATGTTGACGGTAACAACAACTACAGCGGCAAGAGAATCCACGCGTATCGTGGTCAGGATGACCGCGGATGGAAGCAAGTCTCGCTTGCCGATGATGCTTCGATGGTCGGTTTTGATGAAAGCGGTGACAGCATTTATACGCTGGAACCCGTGAACGGCCGAGACGCGCTTGTCAAACAGCGCCTTGATGGTAGCGCACAGAAAGAAACCGTTTTCGCGCATGACAAGGTGGATATTACCGACCTTGTCCGGTTTGGCGCGAAACAGCGCCCGGTCGGCGTGTACTATTATGACGAGTACCAGCACCTCGAATATTTCGACGAGGGTCTGAAAAAGCTGGG
This sequence comes from uncultured Sphingosinicella sp., assembly GCF_963974575.1. NCBI lineage: Bacteria > Pseudomonadati > Pseudomonadota > Alphaproteobacteria > Sphingomonadales > Sphingosinicellaceae > Sphingosinicella > uncultured Sphingosinicella sp. Next base: position 228,779 of record NZ_CAXBBQ010000002.1, read on the forward strand.
CACCAGCATCGCGAAGGCCCTTCCGGGGAAGGCCATTACCCTGCTCGACACATCATGGGACGAGAATCGCATCCTGCTCTTCGCACAGGCGGACGACGATCCCGGCACCTATTATGTATTCGATCGCAAAAACCGTGAACTGATGCTGATTACACCGGTAAGGCATGAACTTGCGGGTCGAACGCTCGCCAAAACCAAGCCCGTCAACTATCCAGCCGCAGACGGGACGTCGATTCCCGGCTATCTCACCCTGCCGCCCGGTGGGGACGGCAAACGCCTCCCGCTCATCGTGATGCCGCATGGCGGCCCATCGTCACGGGATACTTGGGGTTTCGATTGGATCGCCCAGTTTCTCGCCGCGAACGGGTACGCCGTTCTTCAGCCCAACTACCGCGGGTCAGGGGGCTATGGAGAGGATTGGCTCGGAGAGAATGGGTTCCAGGGCTGGCGGCAGGCGATCGGCGATATCAACGATGGCGCGCGCTGGGCTGTCGCAAGCGGGCTTGCTGACGCGGACCGCATCGGCATCGTCGGCTGGAGCTACGGCGGTTACGCAGCGCTGCAAGCGAATGTTCTCGATCCTGCGCTCTACAAAGCCGCCGTCGCGATCGCCCCGGTTACGGATTTTGAACAGTTCGTGAGTGAAGCGCGGTTCTACATGGATGCGCGCCTCGTCAAGGATTTCGTGGGCGCAGGACCGGAGCGCGCTGCCGGGTCCCCCGCCCAGCACGCGGCCGCTTTCCGCGTACCCGTGCTGATGTTTCACGGCACGATGGACCTTAACGTCGATGTCAAACAATCCCGGACTATGGCACGCGAGCTTCGCAAGGCAGGCAAGACCGTGGATTACGTTGAGTACGATGGGTTGGAACACAGCCTTATCGACAGCAAGGCCCGCATCGACATGCTGACACGGATCGGCGCGTTCCTGAAAGCCAACGTCCCCTAACGCGGCTCTTTCGTCAGTGCTGTGATGACGCCCCTTAGCGTGCGGACTTCCTTTGCCGAGTAGCTCGGGCGGGTGAGCATGTTCCTGAGGGTGCGGTGGGCCGTTGCCGCGCGCACTTCGACGCGGAAGTAGTCGACGGCATCGAGCGCGGTGGTAAGTTGGGCGATGAGGCCTTCGAGGTCGGCTTGGGGGGCGGGGCCTTCGTAGTTGTCGAATGTAGCCGCCTCGCCCACACCGGCTTTCGACCATTCGTAGGCGAAGAGGATGACCGCCTGCGCGAGATTGAGCGAAGCGAACTGCGGGTTCACGGGCACGGTGAGGATCGCCTGCGCGAGCGCGACATCGTCGGTTTCGAGGCCCGAGCGTTCGGGGCCGAACAGGATCGCGGTGCGCCCTGCGCGGCCGCGCGTGTCCTGCGCGGCCTTTTCGGGACCGACGATTTCCTTGGTGAGACCGCGCTTGCGCACGGTGGTGGCGTAGACGAATGCACAGTCCGCCACGGCGTCGGCGACGGTTTCGTAGACGCGGGCGTTTTCGAGCACGATGTCGGCGCCGCTCGCCGCCGGACCCGCATCGGGGTTCGGCCAGCCGTCGCGCGGGGACACGAGACGCATCTCGGCGAGCCCGAAGTTGAGCATCGCGCGGGCGGCCTTGCCGATGTTCTCGCCAAGCTGCGGCCGCACCAGCACGATGGCGGGCGGCGGCGGGCCGGCCGCCGCGCCGGTCACTTCGCCCCTGTCCTCGCGACGGTCTCGATGGCGCCGATGAACTCCTCGAAGTCCTTCGCCTCCCGGAAATCGCGGTAGACGCTGGCGAAACGCACGTAGGCGACGGCGTCGAGGCTCTTCAGCCCCTCCATCACCGCCTGCCCGATCACCTCGGCCTCGATCTCCGCCTCGCCGATCGCCTCCATCTGGCGGACGATGCCGGACACCAGCCGCTCGATGCGTTCGGGCGCAATCGGTCGCTTGCGGCAGGCGATCTCGATGGAACGGGCGAGCTTGTCGCGCTCGAAGACTTCCTTGTCGCCGGATTTCTTGAGGATGACGAGTTCGCGAAGCTGCACACGCTCGAACGTCGTGAAGCGCGCGCCGCACGCCGGACACTGGCGGCGGCGACGGATCGCGCTGCCATCTTCGGTCGGACGCGAGTCCTTGACCTGGCTATCCTCGCCTCCGCAAAACGGGCAGCGCATCGCTCGTCCCCCCTTCCCCGACCTTGTGCGTCAGAGCCCCGGATAGATCGGGAAGCGGTCGCAAAGCGCCTTCACGCGCGCCCGCACGTCCGCCTCGACAGCACCATTGCCCGCTTCCCCGTTCGCGGCAAGACCATCGAGCACATCGGCGATCATGTCGGCGATCAGCGTGAACTCGGCCTGCCCGAAGCCGCGCGTAGTGCCCGCGGGCGAGCCGACGCGGATGCCGCTCGTCTTCGTCGGCGGCAACGGATCGAACGGCACACCGTTCTTGTTGCAGGTGATGTGGCTGCGCTCCAGCGCTTCGTCCGCATCCTTACCGGTGATGCCTTTCGGGCGCAGATCGACGAGCGCCAGATGCGTGTCGGTTCCGCCCGCCACGATGTCGCAGCCGCGCTCCTTGAGGCGCCCCGCCAGCGTCTTCGCGTTGGCGATCACCGCCTGCGCGTAAACCTTGAAGCTCGGGTCGAGCGCCTCGCCGAACGCCACCGCCTTCGCGGCGATCACGTGCATCAGCGGGCCGCCCTGAAGGCCCGGGAACACCGCGGAGTTGAACTTCTTTCCGAGCGCTTCGTCGTTCGACAGGATCATGCCGCCGCGCGGGCCGCGCAGCGTCTTGTGCGTGGTGGTGGTGACGACATGCGCGTGCGGCAGCGGGCTCGGGTGCAGGCCGGCCGCCACGAGGCCGGCGAAATGCGCCATGTCGACGAGCAGATAAGCGCCCACCTTGTCGGCGATTTCGCGGAAGCGCGGGAAATCGAGCGTGCGCGGATAGGCCGAGCCACCCGCGATGATCAGCTTCGGCTTGTGCTCTAGCGCCAGCCGCTCGACCTCGTCGAAGTCGACGAGGTGGTCGCTCTCGCGCACGCCGTACTGCACGGCGTTGAACCACTTGCCGGACTGCGCGGGCGGCGCGCCGTGCGTCAGGTGGCCACCGGCGGCGAGGCTCATGCCGAGGATCGTCTCGCCCGGCTGCACCAGCGCCATCATCACCGCGCCGTTCGCCTGCGCGCCGGAGTGCGGCTGCACGTTGGCATAGGCGCAGTCGAAGAGTTTGCGCGCGCGGTCGATGGCAAGCTGCTCGACCTCGTCCGAAGGCGCGCAGCCCTGATAGTAGCGCTTGCCGGGGTAACCTTCGGCGTACTTGTTCGTGAACACGGACCCTTGCGCTTCCAGAACCGCGCGGCTGACGATGTTTTCCGAAGCGATCAGCTCGATCTGGTCGCGCTCGCGGGTCAGTTCCTTGGTGATCGCGTCGAAAACCGCCTTGTCGGCAGTCGCGACACCGTCCGTGAAGAACCCATCCTGGGCAAGCGGCGTGGCGGCGGCGGTGCTCATGCTCGTATCTCCTTCGTGGGCTACGCCGACAATTTGTCGACGCGCCGCTGGTGACGTCCGCCCTCGAAGGGCGTGTTCAGAAATTCATTGAGGCAGTCTCGCGCCGTCTCGATACCGATCAGGCGTTCGCCGAGCGCGAGGATGTTCGCATCGTTGTGCTGGCGCGACAGCCGGGCCATCAGCCCGTTCATGCAGAGCGCGGCGCGCGCGCCCTTCACCCGGTTCGCCGCGATCGAAATTCCGATGCCCGAGCCGCAGACGACAACGCCTTTCTCGGCCTTTCCGGAAGCCACTGCCTCGCCAACCGCGCGGCCAAAATCCGGGTAATCCACGGACTCGCCGCCGTTCGTGCCGAGGTCGAGAACCTCGTGCCCGGCTTCCTTCAGCCAGTCCGCAACCGCGGACTTCAGGACGTAACCGGCGTGGTCGCTGCCAATGGCGATAACGGACATGGAGCGGCGGGCCTCATGCAAGCTGCGGGTGCGATTCGCGTGAGCGCACTCTCTAGGGGAGCGAGCCCTTCGGCGCTACCAAGAATTGTGGCGTTCGCGTTACGTATAGATGCCCCGCAGATCGAGCGTGGCCTTCTTGCCGATCGCCGCGTAGTTCGCCTTCAGCCAATGTTCGGCCTTGACGCGCCCGAGATCGCGCAGCGCGGTGAGGAACGGCCAGTCGGCATTCACCTTGGTTCCAGGCGAATAGGCGGCAAGCTCCTCCCCGCCGTCGACACGGTGCATCAGGATCTTGCGGTAGCGCTTGCCCGCGACGATCTGCCCTGTCTCGATCAGGCGGTCGACGAACTCGACGGCGCGAAGCTCGCGGAGCAGCGAGCCGTTGAAGGCGATCTCGTCTATGCGGTTGTCGATGTCCTCGACGCTGGTGGGCGTCTGGCGCCGCTCGATCGGGCTGACCTGCACGAGCAATATGTCTTCCGGCCCCGGGTGGTAGAACAGCGGGAACAGCGCGGGGTTGCCCATGTAGCCGCCGTCCCAATAGGGCTCGCCCTCGATCTCCACGGCCTGGAACAGCTGCGGCAGGCACGCGGAGGCGGCGAGTACGTCTGCGTTGACCTCTTTGCCCGAAAACACGCGGACCTTGCCGGTGAACACATTGGTCGCCGCGATGTAGAGCGTCAGCGCCTTACAGCTGCCGATCATCTCGAAATCGAACGAGTCCGCCACGATATCGCGCAGCGGATTGATGCCGGCGGGATTGAACTGATACGGGCTCATCGACCGCATGACGTTACTCGTCCACGCGTTCCACCACGTGTCCCACGGCGTATCGCGCACGGGCACGAACATCGCCGCGTCGGACACGCGCTTCCAGAAGCGGTCGAGGCATTCGCGCGCGCCCTCGCGGCCGCCGGACATCCAGCCCTGCGCGAGCGCGGCAGCATTCATCGCCCCCGCGCTCGTGCCGGAAATCGCGGAGAGTTCGATGCGCTTGTCCTCGAGCAGCCGGTCGAGAACGCCCCAGGTGAACGCGCCGTGGCTGCCGCCGCCCTGAAGCGCGAGGTTGATGCTTTTCGTCGCCATGACGGGAGCTTAGCGCGCGCGGAGCGGCTTGCCTATCGACGAAGTGTATTGCATACATAATACACAAACAGGGAGGTTCCATGCGCATTACCACGCTTGCCCTCATCGGGGCCGCCATCGCCTTCCCGGCTGCCGCCGCGGACACATCGATCATGGTGCTCGGCACCTACCATTTCTCGAACGCCGGTATGGACAAGGCGAACGTGAAGGCGGACGACGTAACCACCCCTGCCCGGCAGACCGAGCTGGAACGGCTGACCACCGCGCTTGCGGCGTGGAAGCCCCACAAGGTGCTGGTGGAATGGCAGTATCCCCAGCCGTTCACGGTGCCCCAATACCGGGCGTTCAAACCCGAAGACCTGAAGACGAAGACCAACGAGGTCATCCAGATCGGTTTCCGGTTGGCGCGGAAGCTCGGCCATACCGACGTCTACGGCTTCGACGAGCAACCCGGCCCCGGCGAGCCCGACTACTTCCCATTCGGCCCCGTCGAAGCCTTCGCCGCGGCGCAAGGACAGAAGGCCGAGCTCGATGCGGTGTTCGACTATTTCCGGCAACAGGCAGACGCGCAGACGAAAGCGCAGGAAACCCAGTCGATCCCCGAACTCCTGCTCACCATCAACGACCCCGCCCGCAACACGGCGGAACACGCCAAGGGCTATTACGGCATCCTCCGCTTCGGCGACGGCGAGGACCAGCCCGGCGCCGTGCTGAACGCGATGTGGTACATGCGAAACGCCAAGATGTTCGCCAAGATCGGCCTTATCGCGAAGCCGGGCGAGCGCGTGCTGGTGATCGTGGGTTCAGGCCACAAATACTGGCTGGAACATTTCGCCGGAACGACGCCGGGGTTCGTTGCCGTAGACCCGCGTCCGTATCTCGAAAAATCGCGTTAAGCGGCGATACGCATTTCCAGGCGGTCCCAGATTTCCACGAGCGCGCGGACGAGATCGTCCATCATCGCTTCGCTGTGGTTGGGGCCGGGGGTGAAGCGCAGCCGCTCCGTGCCGCGCGGCACGGTGGGGTAGTTGATCGGCTGCACGTAGACGCCGTACTCGATGAGCAGGATGTCGCTGATCTTCTTGCACTTCGCGGGGTCGCCGACGAGCAGCGGCACGATGTGCGTGGTGGACGGCATCACGGGTAGACCCGCGCCCCGCATCTTCGTCTTCAGCATCTCGGCGGCGGCCTGCTGGCCCTCCCGCTCGACGCTTGACGACTTCAGGTGGCGCACGCTGGCGAGCGCGCCGGCGACGAGGACCGGCGCAAGGCTGGTCGTGAAGATGAAGCCCGGCGCGTAGCTGCGGATCACGTCCGTCAGCGTCTTCGATGCGGCGATATAGCCGCCCATGATGCCGAACGCCTTGGCGAGCGTGCCTTCGATGATGGTGAGGCGGTGCGCGACACCGTCGCGCTCCGAAATGCCGCCGCCGTGGTCGCCGTACATGCCGACCGCGTGGACCTCGTCCAGATACGTCAGCGCGTTATACTTGTCGGCGAGGTCGCAGATTTCGGCGATCGGCGCGATGTCGCCGTCCATCGAGTAAACGCTTTCGAACGCGATCAGCTTCGCGGCATCCCTTGGCGCCTCGGCAAGCAGCTCTTCGAGGTGTTCGAGGTCGTTGTGACGGAACACGCGCTTCTCGCAGCCCGCGCCGCGGATGCCCGCGATCATCGAGGCGTGGTTCAGCTCGTCCGAAAACACGATGCAGCCCGGCAGCAGCTTGCCGAGCGTGGAGAGCGTCGCCTCATTCGAGATGTAGCCGGAGGTGAAGAGCAGCGCGGCTTCCTTGTCGTGAAGCTCGGCGAGTTCGTTTTCAAGCTCGAGGTGATAATGCGTGTTGCCGCCGATGTTGCGCGTGCCGCCCGAGCCCGCGCCGACATCGTGCAGCGTCTCTTCCATCGCGGCGATCACATCCGGGTGCTGGCCCATGCCGAGATAGTCGTTCGAGCACCAGACGGTGATCGGGCGCGCGCCATTGTGGCCGGCGAAGCAGCGCGCGTTCGGGTAGTTGCCCCGGTTGCGCAGGATGTCGATGAACACGCGGTAGCGGCCTTCGGCGTGCAGCCGATCGATCGCGTCCCGGAAAATGCGGTTGTAATCCACGCTCTCTAACCCGTCCTGCCCGCCATTTTCTCCGCTTTACATCGGAGGTGGCATTGCCGTCACCCCACTTTATGTCGCAGGGAGTTGTTGCGAGTTTTTCGCAACTTTAACGAGGGGCTGGAATGACTTAGATCAATTTCTCGACAAGAAAGCTGTCGATGGCGAATTTCGCGGCCCAGTTGAGGTACGCCCACTGGCCGTATTCGCCGTCGATCGGGAACGAACCGCGCACGCCGCCGACGAGATCGGGATTGCCCTCTGTAGCGATCGTGCGGCGCACGAAGGCGTTGAGCCCCTTGCCTGCCTTCACGAACGCATCGCCGCCGCCGAGCGGGGCGAGATAGAACAGGCTTTCGGCGACCTGAACGTTGCCGGTGAGGCACGACCATTCCACCGCCGCCGACCAATCCGACCTGAGACGGCCCGGAAGTGCGCCGTCGCTGCGAAGCGCGCCGACGAGCGCGCGCGCCATTTTCAGTGCCGCGTCGAGGTAGCGCTGCTCGCCCGAAAGCCGGTGCGCCTCGACCACGCCGCGCAGGTAGTAGCCGAGCGTGTGCGTGAGTGGGCGGTCCTTGTGCTGCAGGCAGCAATCATTGACCCAGCCGTTCGCCTGCATCTTGCCGAGCGCCCAATCGACCTGCCGGAGCCCGGCCGCGCCATAGCCTTCGCCCGGCGCGGTGCGCTCGGCTTCGAAAAGGCCCCACGACACGTGCGTTTCGTAAGCCTTCTCGCCCGCGTGCGTGAACGGCGACGGGTGCGAACGCCAGCAACCGTCGGGGTCGAGCGAATCCCGGAGGAAGCGGGCGGCGCCGTGCATCGCATCCAGATACTTGGCGTCGCCGAGCGTGCGGGCACCGATGGCGAGACCGATCAGGATCTGGCCGGTGTTGAAGGTGACGGACTTCACCGGCACGGCATCGATCTTGCCGCCCTGGAAGCCGCCGTCTTCGAGCTGGATCGCGCAGAGCCAGTCGAGCATCCGCCGCGCGCGGGCTTCCTCGCCCAGCACCAGCAGCGTCGGGATGATGTAGCCGGTGGTTTCGGGATAGCTCGTCGCCCAGCCTTTCGCGACGTGATAGTCGCGGGCGACGCCGCCGTCGGGGGTCGCCGAGCAATCCTGCGCGCGGCCGAGCCATGCGGTGCAAGCCGCGACGGCGGCATCGATTCCGGGATCGGCGAACGGCAGCCCGGCCGCGTCGCGTTTCTTGGCCTCACGCTCGGCGGGGGCGAGCTGGAAGTCGTTATAGAGCGATTTCAAGGTATTGAGCATGAGCCCTGCCTAGCGCGAGTCGGTTAAGGTTTCATCGCTGTGCGGCAAGACCGAGCTTGCGCGCAATGCGGTTGCGGCCGGAGGCAAGCCACGGTCCGGGGTCGTCGCCGCGCCACAGCGCATCGATCGCTCGCCAGCCGGTCCCCGATTTGGGCACGACCGCGCCCGATGCGACCGCGCCGGGATCGCGCCAGCCGAACCGGTGCCGGGGCTGGGCGTCGGGCAGCGGCAGGCGCATCTGGTCGGCAAACTGCACCGCGGGCAGGTTCACGCCGTTCAGCGTCGCCAGCTCTGATTGGTAGTCGGTGCGGCAGGCGGTCGGCTCGATCATGATGAACGCGCCCGTTACCGCGTGGCGCTTGAATTCGAGGCTACCCATGCCCTGAAAGCGCGCCGCGGCGAAAAACGCCTGCGTGTCGGCGGCGAGGCGCGCGTGCGCTTCGGGCGCGGGCGCGCAACCCGCCGTGCCGCCCACGCGCGGCGGCCAGCTTGCCGTCTTGTAACCCGTATAGGCAGCAAGCATGTCGCTCTCCGCGCCGAAATAGGCGAGGCAGAAGAAGACGCTGCCGTCGTCCCCCGGCACATATTCCTGCGCTACGAGTTCGCCCGCGGCGGCGAGCATGTCCGGGATCAGCGGCGCGGCGTCGGCGGCGCTTTCGAACACGTAAGCCTTCTTGAAGCGTACCTGATAGGCGGCGACATGCTCGCTCGGCTTCACGATCAACGGCGGCGTCAGCTGTTCAAGGAGCGCGAGGTCATCGGCGCTGCGCAGCGTCACCGTACGCGGCACGGCAAGTCCGGCGCGCGCCGCGATCGGCATGAACCGATCCTTGTTGACCATCGCTTCCACAACATCGTGGTCCGGCATCGCGATCCGGTAACCGGGAATCCGGTCCCGGTTCGCGGCCACCGTGGCCACACCGTCCTCGCGTGTCAGGAACAGTACGGGATCGTGATCAAGCCGCGCGCGGTACGCCGCGAGCGCTTCGATGAGCCCTTCGCCTGCAAGCGGCGCCTTCGCCTTCGTGCCGTGGCGCGTTGCGGTGTAGGGCCCCATCGTGTCGTCGAAGGCGTGCACGCGGATGCCCGCCGCCGCAAGCGACCGCACGACGCCGAGGCCATTGAGGCCAAGGCCGACGACAAGCGCGCTACTGCTCAAAAGCTGAGATCTCCCCAAGCCGGAGGCACGAAATAGCCGTCCACCATTTCGTCGGTCACGTCGCGGAGCGCGGCGGGACGCCAGCGCGGCGACTTGTCCTTGTCGATCAGCTGGGCGCGGATGCCTTCGAAGAAATCATGGCCCGACTTGATCGCGGAAACCAGCCGGTATTCGCGGCGCAGGCAGCCGGCGAGGTCGTCGCCACGCGCCTCGCGGAGCGCGCGGAGGCTGATCTTCATGCTCGTCGGCGACATCTTCATCAGCGTGTCGCGCTGCGCCACCGCCCAGTCGCTGCCGAGCGAGAGCGATTCCATGATCGCTTCCACCGTATCGAACGCGAAGTGCCGGTCGATCTCGTCGCGAACCGCCTCAAGCGGTGCGGGCCCGGCATCCGAATGGAACGCGTTCAGCGTCTCGGGCACATCGCTGCCCTCGGCAAGCGCGTCGGTCAGCGCCTCGATCTGCGCGCTCGTGCAGTGGTGCGTGCCGTATCCCGCATACATGCAGTCCGCGGCCTTGAGGCGCGCGCCGGTGAGGCCGAGATAGGTGCCGACTTCGCCCGGCATCTGCGCGAGCGCGTGCGTGCCGCCGACGTCGGGGATAAGGCCGATGCCGGTTTCAGGCATGGCGAAAAGCGTCTTATCGGTGACGACGCGGTAGGGTGCGTGGACCGAGACGCCGACACCGCCGCCCATGCTGAAACCGTCGACAAGTGCCACGTAGGGCTTCGGAAACGTGCCGATGGCAAGGTTCATGCGGTATTCGTCCGCGAAGAAGCCTTCCCACTCCGACGTGCCTTCCTTGCCGGAATGGTAGAGGCCCACGACGTCGCCGCCCGCGCAGAATGCCTTCTCTCCCGCGCCGCGAACGATCACCACCGAAACATCGTCGTCGCCCGCCCACGCATCGAGTTGACGGTGCAGCGCGAGGCACATCTCGCGATTGAGCGCATTCAGCGCCTGCGGTCGGTTCAGTGTGATCAGTCCGGCGCGGCCGCGCCTTTCGAACAGAATGTCGTCGGTCATTCAGCTCCCCTCAAGTCGTTCAGAATGCGCGTGGCGCGGCGGTGGAGGTCATACGCGCAAGCAGCGCGCCTTCGCCATCGAAAAGGTCGGCCTCAAGAAACGCGATCATGCGGCCACGCTTGATGACACGCCCCTCCGCATAAAGTTTCCCGGCCTTCGCGGGCAGCAGGAAGCTCACCTTCATCTCGATCGTCGCGACGAAGATGCGCTTGCCCGCATCGGCGACGCAGGCCATCTCCGCCGCGTCGTCCAGCATCGCGGCGACGATGCCGCCCTGCACAGTACCGTTGGGGTTGCAGAACGCGGGCGTCGCGACAAACGACATGCGGACCCGCCCGGATGGGTCCAGCTCCAGAATCTCGGCGCCGAGCAAAATGCCGCTCGGGGGGAGATCGGCGTTGAGGCGCGCGAGCAATTCCTCATGCGTCGTCATAAAATTCGCCGCCATCCCTTTGTTTACAGATAATCAACGTCGAGTCCGCGTTCGGCCAACGCAGGCCCAAGCGCAGCGGCCTTTTCGTCTCTTGCCGTGAAAACGGCAAGGCCAGCCGGTTCGCACCCTGTCCAGTCCGCATCGCGAAGCAGGTGCGCGACGCGGCGCGCGATCCCCTGCCCGCCGTGGACGAAACGCATCGGTCGGCGGGCGGCGGCGGCAAGCTCCTCCTCGACGAGCGGGAAGTGCGTGCAGGCGAGTACGACGATATCCATGTCCTCGCCGCGCGGCTGGTCGATCAGCCCCGCCATCACCGCCGCATAGGCCTCCGCCGGAACCCCCTCCCCGCGCAGTTTTGCCTCTGCCATCGCCGCAAGCTCCGGCGTGCCGTGGCGGAGCACGACGCAGTCCGAAGCGAACTCGGCAGCGAGATTATCGACATAGGCCTGCCGCACGGTGGCGGGCGTGCCGAGCACGCCGATTACCTTCGCTTTCGTCGCTTCGGCGGCGGGCTTGATGGCGGGCACGGTGCCCACCACCGGCACGTCGAGCGCGGCGCGGACGTGTGACAGCGCGATCGTGGAGGCGGTGTTGCAGGCGATGACGATGAGGCGGGGCCGGTAGCGTTCCGTCAGCCGCCCGAGCAGCGCGGGCACGCGCGCGGCGATCTCCGCCTCGCTCTTGCTGCCATAGGGAAACCCGGCGTTGTCCGCCACATAGACCACCGGCGCCTGCGGCAGCGCGGCGCGGATCGGCGCGAGCACCGAGAGGCCGCCCATGCCCGAATCGAAAACGAGAATGGGCGGGCAGGTCACGACATCATCCGCGCCCGGTCGCGCCATTCGGCGGACAGCGGCTTCAGTTCCGAAAGCGCCTTCAGCGACGCTGGGTCAGCCTTGCCCGCGCCGCCGACGATCAGGCCAAAAACACGCGCTACGGTCCATTCGGGATACGGCCTGCGTTCGAGCGCCAGCACGTCGCCGACCGCGACGACGCCGGGTTCGAGCACACGGTAGTACCAGCCTGAACGACCCGTCTTGACGATTTCGGCGACGAGCGCCGGGCGCCCCAGCCGATGCGCCGGTTTCCAGCAGGGTTTGCGGCCCTGCGAGATTTCGACGAGCGCCGTGCCGAGCCGGTAGCGATCCCCGATGCAGGCGGTGTGCTCGTCGAGGCCGGTCGTCGAGATGTTCTCCCCAAAGGCGCCCGCAGCGCCGAGCAGCGGCTGATCGGGCATCAGCTCCGACCACCACGCATAATGATCGCGCGGATAATGGTGGACCGCCATGTCGATGCCGCCGTGGTGGACGGTATCCGCCTGCTCATCGCCATCAAGGCCGAGCGGCTTCACGACAACCGCGCCGTGCCGGGGCGCCTTGGCGATTGCGCTCATCTCCTCGCCGCGCAGCGGGCGCGCGGTGCCGGTGAGCACGGCTTCTATCGTGAGTCCCGTCATGATCCGCGCTTAGCGCCCGCGCCGCACCCCGGTAAAGCCCGTGCTTCTCAAGGCGTGCGTTTTCGACCATAGATGCCGCCCATGTCTCCCGTTCTCAAACCCGCTGCCGCCTATCCCGCCACCCGCCTGAGACGCCCCCGTGCGCACGCCTGGTCGCGCGCGCTGTTCGCGGAAGTGACGCTCTCCCCGGCCGATTTCATCTGGCCGCTGTTCGTCACCGAGGGTACGGGCGAGCGCACGCCGGTGTCGACGATGCCGGGCGTCGAACGCCTGTCGGTCGATCTCGTCGCCGAGGCCGCGAAGGAAGCCGAAAGCCTTGGCATCCCCTGCATCGCGCTCTTCCCCCACACGCCCCCCGAACGCCGCACGGCGGACGGGCGAGAGGCGCTCAATCCCGACAACCTCACCTGCCGCGCGATCAAGGCCATTAAAGCTGCCGCGCCCGGCATCGGCGTGCTGACGGACGTCGCGCTCGACCCCTACACGACGCACGGCCACGACGGGCTGCTTTCGGACGACGGCCGCATCCTCAACGACGAGACGATCGAGATGCTCCAAGGGCAGGCGCTGGTGCAGGCGCGTGCCGGAGCCGACATCATCGCCCCGTCGGACATGATGGACGGCCGCGTCGGCGCGATCCGCAAGGTGCTGGAGGCGGGCAGCTTCCACGATGTGCAGATCATGAGCTACGCCGCCAAATACGCCTCCGCCTTTTACGGCCCGTTCCGCGACGCGGTCGGCTCCGGCGGCTTCCTGAAAGGCGACAAGAAGACCTACCAGATGAACCCCGCGAACGCCGACGAGGCGCTACGCGAGGTCGCGCTCGACATCGCCGAGGGGGCGGACAGCGTGATGGTGAAGCCGGGGATGCCCTATCTCGACGTGATCGCCCGCGTGAAGGACGCGTTCAACATCCCCGTGTTCGCCTATCAGGTCTCCGGCGAGTACGCGATGCTGGAGACGGCGGCGCAGGCTGGACTCATCGAGCGGGACCGGATGATCATCGAAGCGCTGACCGCGTTCCGCCGCGCGGGCTGCTCGGGCATCCTCACCTACTACGCACGCGACGCGGCAAGGCTGCTCGGATGACAGCCGCCGAGGGCGCACTGTCGCGGGGATTGGCGGCGCGGCCGCTGTTCATCGCGACGATCTTCCTCGGCTCTTTCCTCCTCTTCCTCATCCAGCCGATGCTCGGCCGCATGGCGCTGCCGACGCTGGGCGGCGCGCCCGCGGTTTGGAACGTCGCCATGCTGTTCTACCAGGCGATGCTGCTCGCAGGGTATGTGTACGCCCATGCGATCAGCCGCATGGCGCAGCGGCGGCAGACCATCGTCCACCTCGCGGTCTTTGCCGTCGCGGCGCTCACGCTGCCGATCAGCCTCGCCGAGGTCGGTGGGCGCGAGACGCTGCCGCCGATGCTGTGGCTGCTGGCGCTGCTCGGCGCCTCGATCGGCCCGGTGTTCTTCGTCGTGGCGGCGCAGGCCCCCCTGATGCAGTCGTGGTACGCGCGCGTCGATGATCCGGCGGCGGCGGACCCCTATTTCCTCTACGCGGCGAGCAATGCCGGAAGCCTGCTCGCGCTCCTCGCTTACCCGTTCGCGGTCGAGCCCTATCTGCGGCTGAAGGAGCAGGCGTGGCTCTGGTCGGGCGGCTTCGTGGTGCTCGCGCTACTCGTCGCCTTCTGCGCCCGCCGCCCGGCGCGTGACCCGGTGCCCGCCGCAGAGGCTGCACCACCCGCGACATGGCGCGAGCGCGCGGTCTGGACGGTGCTTGCCGCCGTGCCATCGGGCCTGCTGCTCTCCACGACGACGCACCTGACGACGGATATCGTCGCCGTGCCGCTGCTCTGGGTGGTGCCGCTCGCGCTCTACCTCGTCACCTTCATTGTCGCTTTCTCGATGGGCGGGGCGATCTTCGTGAAGCAGGCGAAGATGGCGGCGCCGATCCTCCTGCTGCTGCTCGGCGGCTACACGTTCCTCGCGCAGGGCGTGTTCGCGCTGCTGATGGCGCTCACCAATCTCGTGCTGCTGTTCGTTGTCGCACTGGCGCTGCACGGCCATCTCGCGGAGCGGCGCCCGCCGCCGTCGCAGCTCACCGACTACTACCTATGGATCTCTTTGGGCGGCGTCATCGGCGGCTTCTTCTCCGCGATCGTCGCGCCGCTGGTGTTCGATTGGGTGTACGAGCACCCGATCCTGCTCGTCTGCGCCGCGGCACTGATCCCGGCGAAGCCGCTGACGAAGCGCATCGGGGCGCTCTGGAAAGGTCGCAGGGGGCTGATCCTCGACATCGCGTTGCCGCTCGTCTCACTTGTCGCATCCTGGTGGGTGCACACCGAACTGATCCTCGGCGACCGCGCAGAGACCGCCGCGCCCGCGCTCGGCATCATCGCGCTTGCCGCCGTGCTGTCGATCGGGCGGCGGCTCACCTTCGCGGCCTGTTTCGGCGCGCTGATGCTCGGCCTCGGCGGCTGGCAGGCGATCGCGATCAGCCGCATCGAACTGGCGCGCGAGCGCAGCTTCTTCGGCATCTACACCATAAAGGCCGATGGCGCCCGTCTCATCCGCCAGCTCGAGCACGGCACGACGCTGCACGGCGTGCAGAGCCTGATCCCGGACCTGCAGAGCGAGCCGCAGTCCTACTACGCCAAGGGCAGCGGCGTCGCCGAAGCGTTCGCGGCACTGCCGAAAATCGCGGGGCGCTTCGCTAAGGTTGGCTATGTGGGGCTGGGCGCGGGCTCGCTCTCCTGCTTCGCGCAGCCGGGACAGGGCTGGACCGCGTTCGAGATCGATCCGCTGGTCGTGCGGATCGCGAGGGACCCGCGGCTGTTCACCTATATCTCGCGCTGCACGCCCGACCTGCGCGTGGTGATGGGCGATGCGCGCCTGTCGCTCGCGAAGGAGCCCAGGCACACCTACGACCTCATCGCCATCGACGCCTTCACATCCGACGCGATCCCCATGCACCTGATGACCGAGGAGGCATTCAAGGTTTATGCGGGCGCGCTGAAGCCGGACGGCGTGCTGATGGTGCACATCTCCAATCGCCACATCGATCTGCAGCCGGTGATCGCCGCCATTGCGAACGACATGGGCTGGACCGCGCGCGTGCGCGACCACACGCCCTACGATCCCGATCTTCCCGGCATCGATTACTCGCGCTCGATCTGGGTGGCGCTGACCCCTACAGAAACGCGGATGCAGGATTTGATGTACGGCGGCGGCGCTGGGCCGGCGGGCTGGGCGCTGCTGCGCGAAAGGCCGGGCCTCGAACCGTGGACCGACGATTTCGCGAGCATCATCCCGGTGCTGAAGCAACAGTAGACTGGGTCAATCCCGGACGTAGACGCGTTTGCCGGCAAGCCACGTTTCCAGCACATTCACCTTCCAGATGTCGCCCGCGGGCATCTTGAAAATGTCGCCGTCGACGAGGATGAAATCGGCCCACTTGCCCGGAGTCAGCGTGCCGACGGCGCGCTCGTGCTGCCCGGCGTAGGCAGCCCCGGTCGTGAAGGCTGCGAACGCCTGCTGGCGGGTGAGCGCCTCGTTCGCATACCAGCCTTTCGGCGGCTCTCCGCCCCGATCCTGCCGCGTGACGGCGGCGTGGAGGCCGTAGAAGGGATTCGCGGGTTCCACCGGGAAGTCCGATCCGCCCGCGATACGCGCGCCGCTGTTCACGAGCGATTTCCAGGCGTAGCCGCCCTTGATCCGCTCCGGCCCGACGCGGTCTTCCGCCATAGCCTTGTCGGACGTGGCGTGCGTCGGCTGGATCGAGGCGATGACGCCGAGCTTGCCGAAACGGGCGAGGTCATCCGGCGCGATGATCTGCGCGTGCTCGATGCTGGGGCGCACCAGCGGCTGGCCCATCTTCTGAACGTCCGCGAACGCGTTCAACACTTCGCGGTTCGCCTTGTCGCCGATGGCGTGGACGTTCACCTGAAAGCCGCGCATCGAGGCGGATGCGATCACGTTGCGTAGCTTGGCGCCTTCAATCATCGTCAGCCCGCTGTTCTCGGGATCGTCGCTGTAGGGTTCGAGCAGCGCCGCGCCGCGCGAGCCGAGCGCACCGTCCGCGACCAGCTTGACCGTGTTCAGCGCGAGGCGATCTTCATAAAGCCAGCCGGTCGCCCCTTTCGGCGCGATCGCGCGCAGCGCATCGGCGCCGCCTGCCATGGCAGAGATGCGCGCGGTCAGCTTGCCGTCTTTCGCGAACTGCTCGTAAAGCGTCCAAGTCGCCGGATCGATGCCCGCGTCGTGAACCCCAGTAAGCCCGACGGACGCCATGATCTGGAGTGCCGTTTCAAGCGCGGCGGCGTTTTCCGCTGCGGTCGGCGGCGGCAGCTTCTTCTCGACGAGCGCCATCGCCGTATCGACGAGAACGCCGGTCGGCTCGCCGTCCGCATCGCGTTCGATGCGGCCGCCTGCGGGGTCGAGCGTCTTCGCAGTGATGCCGCTTGCCTTCAACGCCGCCGAATTCGCCCAGCCCGCGTGGCCGTCGACACGGGTCAGCCAAACTGGACGGTCCGCCACGGCAATGTCGAGGTCTTCGGCGGTGGGGAAACGATCGAGCCCCCAGCTCACCTGATTCCAGCCCCCGCCGACGATCCAATTCCGCTCCGGCGCCGCTGCGGCAGCGGATGCGATCTTCGCGAGCGCCTGATCGATGCTCGTTGTGTCCGAAAGGTCGGTCTGAAGTGCCATGAAGCCGAGGCCCATGACATGGCCGTGCGCATCGATGAGGCCGGGCAGCAGCGTCCTGCCCTCCGCGTCGATCACCTCACCGTCCGCCGTCTCGCCGGGTTTCAACAGGCGCTCGACGCGGCCGTCGTCGCCGACGATGACCCCGGCGAATTTCTGCAATCTACCGATATCGTCGAGCGTGTAGCCGTTCGCATTGACGATCACGGTGCGCGCGTCCGCCGCGCCTGCCGAGAGGAGAGCTGCAAGCGCAAGCGCGATCCGCATGGTCTTCATCCCCTGAACCGCCGGAGCAATGATGACGTGTCCTGCCGTCCGCCGCCCATGTTCTGGACATCGGCGTAGAACTGGTCAACCAGCGCGGTGAGCGGAAGCGAAAGGCCGAGGTTGCGCGCTTCGCCGAGCACGAGCGACAAATCCTTGCGCATCCAATCCACCGCGAAGCCAAAGTCGTATTCGCCCTTGATCATGGTCGGCGCGCGGACGTCCATCTGCCAGCTCTGCGCCGCACCCTTCGAGATCACGTCGACGACGGCATTGGCATCGAGCCCCGCTTCCATCGCGAAATTCATCGCCTCGGAGAGGCCCTGTAAAACGCCCGCGATGCATATCTGATTGACCATCTTGGTGAGCTGCCCCGCCCCCGCCGGCCCCATCAGCCCGATGCGCTGCGCATAGGCCTGCATCACCGGCTCGCCGCGTGCGAAGCTCTCCGCGTCGCCGCCGACCATGATCGTCAGGCGGCCGTTCTCCGCGCCTGCCTGACCGCCCGAAACCGGGGCATCAAGCACGCCGATGTCCCGCGCCGCGCCCGCCTCGGCAAGCTCGCGCGCGATGGCTGCGGAGACCGTTGTGTGATCGATGTAGAGGCTGCCCGGTGCCATCGCCGCGAACGCGCCGTCCGGCCCCAGCGTCACGGCGCGCAGATCGTCGTCGTTACCCACACACGTCAGCACGACCTCGGCGCCCTGTGCAGCTTCGGCAGGCGTTGCCGCGAGCGCCCCGCCATTTGCGGCAACCCAGCTTTCCGCCTTCGCGCGTGTACGATTGTAGACCGTCACGTCGTGGCCCGCCGTCTTCAGATGCCGCGCCATCGGCCCGCCCATCACACCCATTCCGAGAAATGCGACCCGCGCCATCGGCAGACTCCTGTTCAATCCGTTCGCGCGGCTTGGTAGCCGCTGTTTGCCTCGGCTTCCAGATCGGCTATGGCGCCCGTGCAAATTTCGTATGTCAGGATGACCAGATGGGCGATTCTCAGGGTGTGACGGCTTTGCCGGTGACGTTTGCCGATATCGAGGCAGCGCACATGGCGATCATGCCGCACATCATCCACACGCCCTGCCTGAAATCGCGCACGCTTTCCGATATCCTAGGCGCCGAAGTGTGGCTGAAGTTCGAAAATCTTCAGTTCACTGCCGCCTACAAGGAACGTGGCGCGCTCAATACGCTCCTTTCGCTCACCGATGCGCAGCGCAAGAAGGGCGTGATCGCCGCGTCAGCGGGCAATCACGCGCAGGGCATTGCGTACCACGGCACCCGCCTCGGCATCCCCACGACGATCGTGATGCCGCGCTACACGCCCGTGGTGAAGGTGCAGCAGACCGAAAGCCACGGCGCGACGATCGTGCTCCACGGCGACAACTTCGACGAAGCCTATGCCCGCGCCCGCGAGCTTGAGACCGAGCGCGGCCTCACCTTCGTGCATCCCTTCGACAATCCGCTCGTGATCGCGGGACAAGGCACCGTTGCGGTCGAAATGCTCACCGACGCGCCGAAGATCGACACGCTGGTCGTCCCGATCGGCGGCGGTGGATTGATTTCGGGCATGTCGATCGCGGCGCGCGCGATGCGCCCTGATGTGGAGGTTATCGGGGTGCAGGCAGCGCTCTACCCCTCGATGGCCGCGAAGATGAAGGGCGAAACCCTGCCCTGCGGCGGCGACAGCATCGCCGAAGGCATCTCGGTCAAGGAACCGGGAACCATCACGCAGGGCATCGTTCGCCAGCTGGTGAAAGACATCCTGCTCGTTGACGAGTCCAAGCTCGAACAGGCGACGGCGATGCTGCTCAATATCGAAAAGACCGTCGTGGAAGGCGCGGGTGCGGCGGGCCTCGCCGCCCTCCTCGCTTATCCGGAGCGCTTCAAGGGCCGCGTTGTCGGCCTGCCGCTCACCGGCGGCAACATCGATACGCGCTTGCTTGCGAACGTGCTGCTGCGCGATCTCGCCCGCGCGGGGCGTCTCGCACGGCTGCGCATCCGGCTCAACGACCGGCCCGGGCAGCTTTTCGGCGTGGCGCGCATCTTCGACGACATGCAGGTCAACATCGTCGAAGTGTATCACCAGCGCGTGTTCACGAACCTGTCGGCGAAGGGCATCTATGCGGACATCGAGTGCGAGACCCGCGACCGCGACCATCTCGATCGCTTGATCGAGACGCTTAAGGAAAGCGGCTACGAGGTGTCTTCGGTCGAGATCGCCTGAGGCGCGCCATGGCATCGATCTGCGTTCTCACGTCGGACGGCCGGTTCGAAGAGTTCGTGTCGCGCGCTGCCGAAGAGCTGCGCGCACGGCTTGGCGACGCGGTTCATTTTCAGCCTTGGACGGCTCCGCTCCTTGCGGACTACGGGCTTGTCCTGCCGCTCCTTGCCTGGGGCTACCAGTCGCGCGGCAGCGAATGGTCCGCAGCGCTCGACGCGTGGGAGGCAGCAGGCATCCCGATAGCGAACCCGGTGCCGCTGATGCGCTGGAACACCGACAAGCGCTATCTCTTCGATCTGGAAGCGAAGGGCGTGCCGGTGATTCCCACAGTCTTCGCACCGGCGCTTTCGGAATCGGACATCAGCGATGCCCGCACCCGCTTCGGCGACACCGTCATCGTGAAGCCCCCGGTGTCAGGTGGCGCCGATGGAACCTACCGTTTGGCGCCCGGCGATCCCATACCTGCGGACGTCGCGGGCAGGCCCATGCTGATCCAGCCGATGATGGCGGCGATCGCGACGGAGGGTGAATACTCGCTGTTCTACTTCGGCGGCGCGTTCAGCCATGCGATCCTCAAGGTGCCGTCCGCCGGCGACTTTCGCGTGCAGGAGCAGTTCGGCGGGCGCGAAATCACCGTCGAGGCTCCCGAAGAGGCCCGCGCGGTCGCCGAAAAGGCCCTCCGCGCCGCGCCCGGCGAAGCGCTCTACGCCCGCATCGACATGGTACGCGGCGCCGATGGCGCATTGCGGCTGATGGAGCTTGAGCTGATCGAGCCCTCGCTGTTCCTGTCATACGCCCCGGACGGCGGAAAACTCTTCGCAGACACGCTTAGCGCCCGCTTAACCTCCACCCGCTAAACTCGGCCCACCATGGCCAGCCGTCCTTTCCGTACCGCAGCGAACACGCGCCCCGTCATCCGGCGGCGTGCACGCCAGGCGCCGCGCGGCGTCCGGCCCGTGAACGTGCAGTGGAAGGTCGCCTACGCCGACTTCGCCACCGCAATGATGGCCTTCTTCATGCTGCTCTGGCTCATATCGAGTTCGGAAAAGGTCTCGCTCCAGGGCATCGCCGATTATTTCACGCCCTCGGTCGCAGCGCCGCCAGCCGGGGCGGCGGCCGAGGGTGATGTCGCGTTTGCAAGCGGCGGCCCGGAGCCGATTTCGCTCGCGCCGAGCGACAAGACCCGCGCCCGGGCCGATGCCCTGCTCCGCGATATCCGCACGGCCTTTGCCGCGGATCCCGATCTCGCGCCGCTTGCCGACAATGTCCTCCTCGAACCCACCGCGGAGGGTATCCACATCCAGCTCACCGATACCGCCCTGCGCCCGATGTTCGCTGAAGGCAGCGCCGTGCCGCTCGCCCCCCGCGCGTTCCGCGCCGTCGCCGCGCGGATCGGCAGCCTTCCGAACCGCATTGCCGTCGAGGGGCACACGGACAGCACCGGAGAAGGCGACGACTGGCAGCTTTCCGCACGCCGCGCGGTCGCCGTGCGCGATATCCTCGCGGCCGGCGGCATCACTGCGGACCGCTTCGCCGCCGTGACGGGCCGCGCCGCGAGCCAGCCGCTGCTGCCCGATGCCCCCGCCCGGCCGGAGAACCGGCGCATCACGATCATCCTGCTCGACGAACCGCCCGCCCTCGCCCCGCGCGCCGCGCGACGGGCCGTGCAGGCAATGCCTTCCCAAACCGGCAACATCGCACCATAATTCGCAGCCGTGACAGACCAAACGTTCCGATTCCCGCGATTTTTCGTGACGGCCCCCAGCCCCTGCCCCTATCTGCCGGGCAAGCTGGAGCGCAAGGTCTTCACCGAACTGCGCGGCGAGGACGCCGTCGAGCTGAACGAAGCGCTGTCGCGCATCGGCTTTCGGCGCAGCCAGAACGTCGTCTACCGACCGAGCTGCGAGGGCTGCAACGCCTGCGTTTCCGTGCGCGTCCTCGCGCCGCGCTTTGCGCCGAGCCAGACGCAGCGCCGCATCATGCGCCGCAACGACGATATCGAGGTCAGCATCTGCGAACCGTGGACGACGCCCGAGCAGTTCGATCTGCTGCGCGCCTACCTCGGCCAGCGCCATCCCGAAGGCGGCATGACGCGCATGGATGCCTACGACTATGCGGAGATGGTCGAGCAGACGCCCGTCAACACCCTCGTCATCGAGTATCGCGAGCCGAGGATCGATGGCCGGCAGGGGCGTCTCATCGGCTGCTGTCTCACGGATCGACAGGCGGACGGGCTCTCGATGGTCTACAGCTTCTTCGATCCCGCCCACCCCACGCGCTCGGGCCTCGGCACCTTCATCATCATGGACCACATCCGGCAAGCCGCCGCCGCCGGGCTCGATTTCGTCTATCTCGGCTACTGGATCGAGGGCTGCGAGCGGATGAACTACAAGACCCGCTTCCGCCCGATCGAGCGACTCACGACGCGCGGCTGGAAGTCCGTGGAGGCGTCCGAAACCTTCGCCTGAACGAAATGTGCCGAAAATGCGGCAGGCCGAAGGGAACCGCATAACCGTCCGCGCGAAGGGGCGGTTCATCGCCGCGGCGGTTGTCTGAACCGGGAACCCGGCCAACCTTTGCTCTGCCGGGGGGCGAACCGGACAGACAAAAGGTGATTTGGAATGAAAATCGAAAAGCTCCTTGGGGTGGCGCTCGGCGCCGTGATGGTTGCCGGTATGCCTGCGGCAGCGTTCGCCCAAAGCGCGGATGCGCCGCCCACGATCGACACCAACAGTGACGGCAAGCCCGATGCATGGGACACGAACGGTGACGGCAAGGCCGATGCGTGGGATACGAACGGCGACGGCAAACCCGATGCGGTCGACGCTGATGGCGACGGCAAGCCCGACGCTCAATAAAGCCCGAACCTGGTTCGGCGGATTCCCGTCCTCAATCCCGGATGCGCCGGCGGATCAAATGATCCGCCGGCGTTTTCCGTTTCAAAGATTGGGCCGCAGCCAGCGTTCCGCTTCCTCAACCGATATGCTGCGGCGCGCGGCATAGTCCTCAAGCTGATCGCGGCCGATGCGCGCGACGCCGAAATACGAAGATTGGGGATGCGCGAAATAAAAACCTGAAACACTCGCCGTGGGGAGCATCGCCAGACCTTCCGTCAGCACGATTCCGGTCGCCGCCGTGGCGCCGAGCAGGCGGAACAGTTCCGGCTTCAGCGTGTGATCCGGGCACGCCGGATAGCCGGGCGCGGGGCGGATGCCTTCGTAGCGCTCCTTGATCAGTTCCTCGTTCGTCAGCCGCTCATCGGGCGCATAGCCCCAAAGCTCGCGACGCACCCGCTCGTGCAGATACTCGGCGAAAGCTTCGGCCAGCCGGTCTGCGAGCGCTTTCAGCATGATGTCCGAATAATCGTCGTGCGCGCGGCGGAAGCGTTCGGAATGAAGGTCGATTCCCTCCCCGCCCGTTACCGCGAAGCCGCCGATCCAGTCGGCCTCGGGCGAGATGAAATCGGCAAGGCACATGTTGGGACGGCCCGCGCGCTTCTCGATCTGCTGGCGCAGCATGGCGAAGCGGCCGATCGCGTTCGTGCGGCTTTCGTCCGCGTACACGACGATATCGTCGCCCTCGCGCCGTACCGGCCAGAAGCCGACGACGCCGCGCGCGCTCAGCCAGCGTTCGCCGGCGATCTGCTCCAGCATCTTCTGCGCATCCGCAAACAGCGACCGCGCGCTTTCGCCCACCACCGCGTCGTTGAGGATGGCGGGGTAGTTGCCCGCGAGTTCCCACGCGCGGAAGAACGGCGTCCAGTCTATGTACGGAATCAGCGTGTCCACGGTCACGTCGTCGATCACGCGGACGCCCGACGTCGCGGGCTTCACCGGCGGATGCGCCGCGAAATCCGCCGGAAAACCGTTGGCGCGCGCGTCGGCAAGGCTCGCGAGCTTGCTCTCGCCCCGGCTCGCGCGCTCTTCGCGGATCATCGCGTACTCGGCGCGCGTGTCCTCGACCAGCTTGCCCTTCATGTTGTCGGAGGTGAGCGCGCTCGCCACGCCAACCGCGCGGCTCGCGTCGAGAACGTGGAGCGTCGGCCCCGAATAAACGGGCTCGATCTTGAGCGCGGTGTGCACGCGGCTCGTCGTCGCGCCGCCGATGAGGAGCGGCATGGTGAACCCCTCGCGCTCCATCTCGGCCGCGACCGTCACCATTTCGTCGAGCGATGGTGTGATGAGGCCGGAAAGCCCGATCATGTCGGCGTTCTGTTCGCGCGCGGTCTTCAGGATCGTCTGAAAGGGCACCATCACGCCAAGGTCGATGACCTCGAAGTTGTTGCACTGAAGCACGACGCCCACGATGTTCTTGCCGATATCGTGAACGTCGCCCTTCACGGTCGCCATCACGATACGGCCCTTGGCCCGCGAGCCTTCGTCCTTCTGCGCCTCAATGAACGGGATGAGGTGCGCGACCGCCTTCTTCATTACGCGCGCCGATTTCACCACCTGCGGCAGGAACATCTTGCCCGAACCGAACAGGTCGCCGACGACCGACATGCCCGCCATCAGCGGGCCTTCGATCACCTCGATCGGCCGCGCGAACTGCTGCCGCGCCTCTTCGGTGTCCTCGACGACATACGCGTCGAGGCCCTTCACCAGCGCATGTTCCAGGCGCTTGTGCACGGGCAGCATCCGCCATTCCTCGGTCGCCTTTTCGGCAACCTGGCCATCGCCGCGAAAGCGCTCCGCGATCTCCAGCAGCCGCTCGGTCGAATCAGGGCGACGATTGAGCACCACGTCCTCGCACGCGTCGCGCAGTTCGGGATCGATCGTGTCGTAAACGTCGAGCTGACCCGCGTTGACGATCGCCATGTCCATGCCCGCCGGAATGGCGTGATACAGGAACACGCTGTGCATCGCCCGGCGCACCGGCTCGTTGCCCCGGAAACTGAAGGAGAGGTTGGAAAGCCCGCCCGAAATATGCACGTACGGACAGCGTTTCCGAATCTCGCGCGTCGCCTCGATGAAATCGACGCCATAGTTGTTGTGCTCCTCGATCCCCGTCGCCACCGCGAAGATATTGGGATCGAAGATGATGTCTTCGGGCGGGAAGCCGTTCGCGGTGAGCAGCTTGTAGGCGCGCTCGCAAATCTCGATCTTGCGCGCCGCGGTATCCGCCTGCCCCTTCTCGTCGAACGCCATCACGACGGCTGCGGCACCATAGGCGCGCACCTTCCGCGCGGCCTCCAGAAAGGCTTCCTCGCCTTCCTTCATGCTGATCGAATTCACGATCGGCTTGCCGGTCACACACTTCAGACCCGCTTCGATCACGCTCCATTTCGAACTGTCGATCATCACCGGCACGCGGCTGATATCGGGCTCCGCCGCGATCAGCTTCAGATACGTCTCCATGGCGTGTTCGGCGTCGAGCAGGCCTTCGTCCATGTTGACGTCGATGATCTGCGCGCCGTTTTCCACCTGATCGCGCGCGACTTCGATGGCGGTGGTGTAATCGCCCGCCATGATCAGCTTCTTGAACTTCGCCGATCCGGTAACGTTGGTGCGCTCGCCGATATTGACGAAACGCGCGGTGTTCTGTGTCATGATGTTCAGTTCAGGCGAGTGTGAAGGCGTCGAGACCGGCAAGATGCATCGCCGGTTCGGGGTGCGGAATGGCGCGGGGCGGCAGGCCCTCCACGGCTTTCGCCATCGCGGCGATGTGCGCGGCGGTCGTGCCGCAGCAGCCGCCGACGATGTTGATGAGGCCCGTCTCCGCCCATTCGTGGATCATGCCGCCGGTGGTATCGGGCGCCTCGTCATACTGGCCGAGTTCGTTCGGAAGCCCGGCGTTCGGATAGACCATCACCAGCGTATCGGCGATGCGCGACAATGCCTGCACGTGCGGACGCAGTTCCTTCGCGCCGAACGAGCAGTTGAGCCCGATCGTCACGGGCTCTGCGTGGCGCACCGCATACCAGAACGCCTCGACCGAATGGCCCGAAAGATTACGGCCCGACATGTCCGTGATCGTCATGGAGATCATCATCGGGATGCGCGCGCCGCGCGTCTCGCCAAGTTCGATAAGCCCCATGATCGCGGCCTTGGCGTTCAGCGTGTCGAAGATCGTTTCAATGAGGATGAAATCCGATCCCGCATCGAGCAGCGCTTCGGCCTGTTCCTTGTAAACATCCTTCACCTCGTCGAACGTCACGGCGCGGAAGCCGGGATCGTTGACATCGGGCGACAGCGACAGAGTCTTGTTCGTTGGCCCGATCGCGCCCGCGACAAAGCGGGGCTTCCCGTCGCGCGCCGTCGCGGCATCCCCCTCCTCCCGGGCGATGCGGGCAGCGGCGTGGTTCATCTCCGCGACCAGATGCTCCGCGCCGTAATCCGCCTGGCTAATCCGGTTGGCGTTGAAGGTGTTGGTGGCAAGGATATCCGCGCCAGCATCGGCATAGCCCCGCGTGATCGCGCGCACGATGTCGGGACGGGTAAGGACCAGAAGGTCGTTGTTGCCCTTCTGATCGTGGCCGAGATCATAATTGCCGCGATAGGCTGCTTCATCCAGCCCATAGGTCTGGATCGCCGTACCGAACGCACCGTCGTTGATGAGGATGCGCTTCGCGGCCTCCGCGCGCA
Organism: uncultured Sphingosinicella sp.; assembly: GCF_963974575.1. Classification (NCBI taxonomy): domain Bacteria; kingdom Pseudomonadati; phylum Pseudomonadota; class Alphaproteobacteria; order Sphingomonadales; family Sphingosinicellaceae; genus Sphingosinicella; species uncultured Sphingosinicella sp. The sequence continues at coordinate 255,012 of NZ_CAXBBQ010000002.1, forward strand.
GACGCTCCGCTGCGTTCGTCATGCCTGCTCTCCGTTCGCGCGCTTCCCGAGCATGTGGCAGATCGCGTAGCTGAGGTCGGCGCGGTTCAATGTGTAGAAATGGAATTCGCGAACCCCGCCCGCATAAAGACGCCGGCAAAATTCGGCGGCGACGGTCGCGGCGACGAGACCGCGCGCGGCGGGCCGCTCCTCAAGCCCTTCGAACAGCCGCCCCATCCAGCCCGGAATCGCCGTGCCGCACATCTCGGCCATGCGCTTTGTCTGCGCGAAATTGCTGACCGGCAGGATGCCGGGCACGATCTCTGCATCGAGGCCAGCCGCAGCCGCATTGTCGCGGAAGCGGAAATAGGTTTCCGGCTCGAAGAAGAATTGCGTGATCGCGCGGTGTGCGCCCGCATCGAGCTTGCGTTTCAGATTGTCGAGATCCTGCGTGATGCTCGCGGCTTCGGGGTGCATTTCCGGGTAGGCTGCGACGCTGATCTCGAAGTCCGCGACGCGACGAAGCCCCGCGACGAGCGCGGCGGCGTTCTCATATCCATCTGCGCGCGGCACGAAGCGCTCGCCCGCGCGCGGCGGATCACCGCGCAGCGCCACGATATGCCGCACACCCGCATCCCAATAGGCACGCGCGACGTCATCAATCTCGCCACGCGAGGCATCGACGCAGGTGAGGTGCGCCGCGGGCGTCAGCGTCGTTTCGCGCACGAGGCGAGAAACCGTGGCGTGCGTACGCTCACGCGTCGACCCGCCCGCGCCGTAGGTGACGGAGACGAAACGCGGATGCAGCGGCTCAAGCGTCTTGATCGACTCCCACAGCGTTTCCTCCATCTTCTCCGTCTTGGGCGGGAAGAATTCGAATGATACGCCGATGTCGCCGCGCAAATCCGCGAACAGGGGCTGACGGACAGCGTTCTGCGCTTCCGTCATCTGATCGAGTGTCAGGATCATGCCGCTTTCCTTTTCGCGAGCGGGGTCTTTTCCCCAAGCCAGATGCTGACGGTCAACGTGCCCCCTTTCAGATGATCCATAACACGGCCTTCAAGGCCGCTTTCGCGCATCCAGCCAAGCACGGCGTCATCGGCGAACCCGAGACGCGTGTGCGCGTGGTTTGCGCGGAGTTCCTCAAGCGTGTGCGGCGCGAAATCGACCACGAGAAGCCGCCCGCCCGGCGCGAGTACGCGTGCGGCTTCGGCGATCGCGCCCGAAGGATTGTCCGCATAGTGCAGAACCTGGTGCAGCAGGACGGTATCGACGCTGCCGTCCGCCTGCGGGAGGGCATACATATCGGCCTGCCGCACCTCGCAATGTCCGAGCTGCGCCGCCTCCAGCTTGCCGCGCGCGACGCGAAGCATGTCCGCGCTGCGGTCCACCCCGGTCGCACCGCGCGAACCTGGCGCGAGCAGTTCGAGCATCCGCCCCGTTCCCGTACCGATATCCAGCAGATAGCCGACCGGCCGCGCCGCGAGCGCGCGCAGGATCGCAGCTTCCACCTCGCCGTCGGAAACGTGCATCGAACGGATACCGTCCCAACCTTCGGCATGGGCATCGAAATAGCTGCGCATCTCGGCGACCCGGCGTGCGCGAATCTCGTCGAGCCGCCGCGTGTCCGCCGCGACGGCGGGGCTGCCGTCCAGCATACGATCCAGAAGCCCGCCGACCTCGCCCGCGAGCCCCGCGCCTTCGATCCGCAGGAAAACCCAAGCCCCTTCCTTGTGCCGCACAAGAAGTCCCGCCTCGGCCAGGATACGCACATGCCGCGAAACGCGCGGCTGCGATTGCCCCAGCACTTCGGCGAGTTCGCCGATCGACAGCTCCATCGATCGCACGAGCGCCATGATCCGAAGCCTTGACGGATCGGCGAGAGCGCGGAAAAGGTCGAGTGCGGGCTGCATAAAAGGGGATATAAAGATATCTTTATATGCGGTCAATGAACGAAATACGTTGTCACAGCCCATCGTGGAACTCTAGGTTCCGCGCCTTGTCGCCCAGCGTTATCCGGGAAGCCCCATGACCGCACGCACCGTCTCACTCGTCGCCCTTCTCGCCGCCCCACTCCTCGCCGGCTGCGTCACAACACCGGGCGGCGTTTCAGAGGCCGAGCTCGACCGCTTCGAAAAGACCAACCGGGCAATCTACGCGTTCAATAAGGGCGTCGACACAGCGGTCCTCAAACCTGTAACTCAAGGCTACCGCGCTGTCGTCCCCGGCATCGCGCGGCGCGGCGTCTCGAACGCCCTCGACAATATCGACGAGCCGCTGTCGTTCATCAACGCGGTACTGCAGGGCAAGTTCAAGGCCGCCTTCCGTGCTGTCGACCGCTTCATGATCAACTCGACATTCGGCGTTGCCGGCCTCTTCGACCATGCGACCGAAATGGGCCTGCACAAGCAGGAAGAAGATTTCGGCCAGACGCTCGCAGCGTGGGGCGTCGGCTCCGGGCCTTATATCATGCTGCCGCTGCTCGGACCCTCGACGCTTCGCGACACAGTCGGCTTCGGTGTCGATTCGGTGACGGATCCGTGGCCCAAGTTCCAGAAACATGTCGCGGGCCTCAACGGCACCGAGCGGATCGGCGTCACCGCCGGCGAGGCCATCGATCTTCGTTCGCGTCTCATCGATACGGCCGATCCGCTGCTTGCCACGGCGCTCGACGAATACGCGACCGTCCGCGCAGCCTATCTCCAGCAGCGCCTCAGCGACATTTACGACGGCGATCCACCCGAAGACGATTTCACGCCAACATTCGACGACGAGCCGCTACCCTCCGCGGCAGCCGAACCCGTGGACACACCACTGCCCGCGACGGAAGACGCGCCTGCGTCCACATCGGACACGGACGAGCCCAAGGCCGAAGCCGTCGCTCCGTAAAAGGGGTTGCGGGCACCGACTGCGAATCGCATCAGATGGTCTCCGCAGACGGAATTTATCCTGCCAAATCCGATACCTGCGGCATTTCGCAGGGGCTAGCCGTGTGCCAGCGCGAACAGGCCATGCGCGGTGCGGATTTCAACCGCGAAGAATATCTATTGTTTTACAAGACATTAAGTCGGCAGCTGCGAAGCAGGCGGCGGATTGCGAGAGTTCTTCACAAAATTATTTTACGCGGAAGCATCAAACCTCTTCCCACAGACAAGGTTTTCCGTGACAATCCGCGCCGCTCCCATTATTGGGCGCAGGGTCAATACAAACTGTTCTAGGGGAACAAGTCGATGCGCAATGTTACCAAGGGTTTCGCAGCTCTCGCGCTCGTCGCCGGCCTCGGCCTCGCTGCTTGCAGCGAGAAGACCGAAGAAGCCGCCGACGCAACCGCGGATGCCGCGGCTGAAGATGCTGCTGCTGCTGCCGATGCCGCCGTCGCCGAGACGGACGCCGCGATGGACGCGACTGTTGATGCGACGGCTGACGCCGCTGCTGACGCCGCTGCCGGTGCTGCCGACGCAGCCGCTGGCGCTGCCGACGCTGCTGCGGACGCCGCTGCTACGGCGGAAGAAGCTGCTCAGTAAGCTTTACTGACAGTTCGAAAAAAGAACGGGCCGCATCTTCGGATGCGGCCCGTTTCTTTTTGCCCACGATCGGTCTCGATTGATAATGGGCAAGAAAAAGGCCGCCGGGATCACCCGACGGCCTTTTCTTTGACTGCCGCTGGCTGGACTTAGAAGTCCATGCCACCCATGCCGCCCATGCCACCCGGCATACCGCCCGGCGCAGGCTTGTCGTCCGGCAGCTCGGCGATCGTCGCCTCGGTGGTGATGAGCAGACCCGCGACCGACGCGGCGTCCTGCAGCGCGGTGCGGACGACCTTGGTCGGGTCGACGACGCCGGCCTTCACCAGGTCCTCGTAGGCGTCGGTCTGGGCGTTGAAGCCCAGCTTCTCGTCCTTGGCGTCCATCAGCTTGCCGGCGATGACAGCACCATCGTGGCCGGCGTTCTGGGCGATCTGACGCACAGGCGCCTGCAGAGCACGGCGGATGATGTCGATACCGCGGGTCTGGTCCTCGTTGGCACCCGTGAGGCCCTCAAGCGCCTTGGTGGCGTAGAGGAGCGCCGTGCCGCCGCCGGGGACGATACCTTCTTCAACGGCCGCGCGCGTGGCGTGCAGCGCGTCGTCGACGCGGTCCTTCTTCTCCTTGACTTCGACCTCGGTGGCACCGCCGACCTTGATCACGGCAACGCCGCCGGCGAGCTTGGCGAGACGCTCCTGGAGCTTCTCGCGGTCGTAATCGCTGGTCGTCGTGTCGATCTGGGCGCGGATCTGCTCGACACGGCCCTTGATCTGCTCGCTGTCACCGGCGCCGTCGACGATCGTGGTGTTATCCTTGTCGATCGTGACCTTCTTGGCCTGGCCAAGCATACCGAGCGTGACGTTCTCGAGCTTGATGCCGAGGTCTTCGCTGATCATCTGACCGTTGGTCAGGATCGCGATGTCCTCCAGCATCGCCTTGCGGCGATCACCGAAGCCCGGCGCCTTCACGGCCGCAACCTTGAGGCCGCCGCGCAGCTTGTTGACGACGAGCGTGGCCAGAGCCTCGCCCTCGATATCCTCGGCGATGATGAGGAGCGGACGACCGCTCTGCACCACGGCTTCGAGAATCGGCAGCATCGCCTGCAGGTTCGAGAGCTTCTTCTCGTGGATCAGGATGTGCGGGTTATCGAGCTCGACCTGCATCTTCTCCGGGTTCGTGATGAAGTACGGAGACAGATAGCCACGGTCGAACTGCATGCCCTCGACCGTCTCCAGCTCGCTGGTGAGGCCCTTGGCTTCCTCGACGGTGATGACGCCTTCCTTGCCGACCTTGTCCATCGCCTCGGCGATCATCTTGCCGACTTCCACGTCACCGTTGGCCGAGATGGTGCCGACCTGGGCGATCTCGTCCGAACCGGCAACTGCCTTCGAACGGGCTGCGAGGTTCTCGATGACCTTGGTGACGGCAAGATCGATGCCGCGCTTCAGGTCCATCGGGTTCATGCCGGCCGCGACCGACTTCATGCCCTCGCGGACGATCGACTGGGCGAGCACCGTGGCGGTGGTCGTGCCGTCGCCGGCGATGTCGTTGGTCTTCGAGGCCACTTCGCGCAGCATCTGCGCGCCCATGTTCTCGAACTTGTCCTTGAGCTCGATTTCCTTCGCGACCGTCACACCGTCCTTGGTGATGCGCGGCGCGCCGAAGCTCTTGTCGATCACGACGTTGCGGCCCTTCGGCCCCAGCGTGACCTTCACCGCATCGGCGAGGATATCCACGCCGCGAAGAATACGCTCACGCGCGTCGCGGCCGAATTTTACGTCTTTGGCTGCCATGTTTGACTACCCTTTCCTGGGATCTGAAATGAAAAAAGCGCGTTCTCAGCCAACGATGCCGAGAATGTCGCTTTCCTTCATGATGAGCAGGTCTTCGCCGTTGACCTTGACCTCAGTGCCCGACCACTTGCCGAACAGAATGCGGTCGCCAGCCTTCACGTCGAGCGGGGAAACCTTGCCCTCTTCGTTCTTGGCGCCAGCGCCGGCGGCGACAACTTCGCCTTCCTGCGGCTTTTCCTTGGCGGTATCCGGGATGATAATACCCCCGGCGGTCTTTTCGTCAGCCTCGATGCGGCGGACCAGCACGCGATCGTGCAGAGGACGGAAGCCCATTCGTGTCACCCTCTCGTTCAAGTTTCGAATTCGGATATTAGCACTCACACACAGTGAGTGCCAACGCGGTGGGATATGTGCCCCACCCCCCGGGGTGTCAACGGTGGCCATGTGAATTTTTTTGTAACGCCCTGGGGCCTATCCTTGGCCTTCAAGTCCCTTGCCGCTACACCGGCTCAGCCCATTTAAGGAAGCACCATGGCGATCCTGCGCGGTTTCTGGCGATTTCTGGTCGGCGTTAAGGACGCGCTGGCGCTCCTTTTCCTGTTGCTGCTGCTTTTCGCGATCCTCGCGGTCAGGCAAGGCTCAGCTCCGATCAGCGTGCCGGAAGGCGGCGCGCTGGTGCTCAACATCGACGGCTATGTCGTCGACCAGGCGACGGACCCCGATCCGCTCTCGATGTTGACGGGCGGGCAACGCCTCCCCGGCGAGACCGAGGCTGCTGACGTGATCCATGCGATCAACGCAGCCGCGAAGGACAAGCGCGTCAAGACCCTCGTGCTCGATCTAGACGGCTTCTGGGGCGGCGGCCTTGCGAACCTGCAGTCTATCGGCTCCGCGCTCACCGCGTTCAAAACCAGCGGCAAGAAGGTCTACGCCTTCTCCTCCGCTTACCTTGACGACGGCTACTACCTCGCCGCCCACGCCGACGAGGTATGGCTCGCTCCCCTCGGCGCGGTGCTGCTCACCGGCCCCGGCGGGTCGGGCCTCTATTTCAAGGATGCGCTCGACAAGCTGAAAGTCGACGTCAACGTGTTCCGCGTGGGCACCTTCAAGTCGGCGGTCGAGCCCTTCACGCGCACCGAAGGCTCGCCCGAGGCGAAGGCCGCCGATCAGGCGCTCGTCGACAGCCTCTGGGAAACCTGGATGGCGGACGTCTCGACGCGCCGCAAAAGCGCCGATGTCCGCACCTACATGCAGTCCCTCCCCCGCCTGCTCTCAGCGTCGGGTGGCGGCTTCGCGCAGGCCGCGCTCAAGGGCGGCATGGTCGATCACATCGGCACGCGCGTCGCGTTCGGCGAGATGCTCGCGAAGGTCGTGGGAAGCGGAGACGATGGCGCGCCGGGAGGCTTCAACGGCATCGCCCTTGCTGATTATCACTATGCCCACAGCGGTGCCGGCCCGATGGGCGGCGACGCTGTCGGTATCGTCTATGTCTCAGGGGAGATCGTTGATGGTGAGGCGCCGTCAGGCACGGCTGGCGGACAGACCATCGCAGGCCTTATCGACGAGGCGCTTACCGACGACAGCATCAAGGCGCTTGTCGTACGGATCGACTCCCCCGGCGGTTCGGTCACGGCGTCGGAGCAGATTCGCGAGGCGCTGATGACCGCGAAGTCGCAGGGCCTGCCCGTTGTCGCTTCGTTCGGCCCGGTCGCAGCGAGTGGCGGCTATTGGATCGCGACGGCCGCCGACGAGATCTATGCGCAGCCCTCCACGATCACCGGCTCGATCGGCGTGTTCGCGATCATTCCGACCTTCCAGCGCACCCTGGAAGAATTCGGGATCAATGCCGACGGCGTGAAGAGCACGCCCTTCTCCGGCGCGCCCGACGTGCTCGACGGCATCACGCCCGAAGTCGGCGCGCTGCTGCAGGCCTCTGTGGAGGACATGTACGCGCGCTTCATGCGGATCGTCGGCGCGGCGCGGAAACTCCCCATCGAACGCGTCAACGCCATCGGCCGGGGCCGCGTGTGGGACGGCGGCACGGCGCGGCAACTGAAGCTCGTCGACCATTTCGGCGGCCTCGACGCCGCGGTCGATGCTGCTGCGAAGCGCGCCGGGCTCAAGTCAGGCAGGGTCCGCACCGTGGACGTTGAGGTCGCACCGCCCATCCCGCTGCAAGTGCTGAACAGCCTGTTTTCCGCCGACGAGGGCGAAGCCGCACCGCCCGATGCGCTCACACGCCTCGCGCGCGTGCAGCAGTTCAGAAGCCTGTCGATGCTCGCGGAAACCAGCGCAATCGCCTCTGGCCCCTCGATGCAGGCCCGCTGCATCGCCTGCACGGGACTGCGCCCGACCTCGGCAGTGGCAAAAACGCCGCCGCCCGCGTGGCTCAAGTGGCTGCTTCGCTGATCGGTCACCATAGGCCGCACCCGGTCGCATCCGCTGACCGCTGTATGCTCCGCGCCACAGTGTGACATTTTCATCGACGTTAGGAAGATGTTTGTCGAATCCGTACAATATTACGGAGCGGGTCTGGCGTATGAGGCCGCACATGCGGTGATGGTGCCGCGAGGGGCTGGGGAAGAATGGACGAGGACAGAGGACGTGAGCCAGTCTCTACGCATAACCGTTGGCGCGGTGCTGCTGGTGCCAGTGGTTGCAGCTTTCCTGCTTACCGGCTTCCCGGCCAAAGCCGCTGAAAACAAAACGGCGCATCTCGCCGACCCGAACGTGCACACCCGGATTGATGAACGCGTCAAGCAAAGCTGCCGTAATGAACGGCAGGGTAGCGTCGAGCATTCGATCTGCCTCGCCGAGGGTCGTAAGGACGCTTGGCGCAACGTCGCCAAAACGCGGCGCGAAGATCGCAAACAATCGACGCTTTCGTTACGCTAAAGCGAGTCGCCGTCAATCCGCCCGGATCAGACGTGGATGGCTTTGCCTTCCACGGCCATCGCCGCTTCCTTCAGCGCTTCGGAATGCGTCGGGTGCGCGTGGCAGGTGAGCGCGATATCCTCGCTTGAGGCGCCAAACTCCATCGCCTGCGCGGCCTGCGCGATCATCGTGCCGGCCAAGCTCCCGACGATGTGAACACCGAGCACGCGGTCGGTGGCCGCGTCGGCGATCACCTTCACGAAACCGTCAGTGTCGCGGTTGGTCTTGGCGCGGCTGTTGCCCGCGAACGGGAACTTGCCGACATTGACTGCGACGCCCGCCGCTTTCAACTCGTCCTCGGTTTTCCCGACGCTCGCCGCCTCCGGCATCGTGTAGACGACCGCCGGGATCACATCGTGGTTCACATAGCCAACGCGGCCCGCGAGGAAATCCGCCACCGCAAGGCCCTCATCCTCGGCCTTGTGCGCGAGCATCGGCCCCGGCGTCACGTCGCCGATCGCGTAAATGCCGTCCACAGCCGTTTCGAACTTGTGGCCGACCTCGATCTGGCCGCGCGCATTCAGCACCACGCCCGCTTTGTCGAGATCGAGCCCTTCGGTGTTGGGGCGGCGGCCGATCGAAACGAGCACAGCATCTGCTTCCAGCGTTTCGGCGGCTCCGCCTGCGGCGGGCTCCACCGTTACGGCAGCCGTGCCCTTGGCGACCTTCACGCCCGTCACCTTGGTGCTGGTGCGGAACTCCATGCCCTGCTTCTTCAGCAGGCGCGCCATGTCCTTGCGCACGTCCCCATCCATGCCGGGAAGAATCTGGTCGAGATACTCGACGACCGTGACCTTCGCGCCAAGGCGCATCCAGACCGAGCCAAGCTCGAGGCCGATCACACCGCCGCCGATGACGACAAGGTGCTTCGGCACCTTCGGCAGCGACAGCGCGCCGGTGGAATCGACGACGACCTTCTGATCGATCTCGACACCCGGCAGCGGGGTTACAGACGAGCCCGTCGCGATCACGATCGACTTCGCCGTATAGGCGGTGCCGCCCACATCGACGGTCGACTTGTCCGTGAAGCGCGCGCGGCCCTTCAGCCACGTCACCTTGTTCTTCTTGAACAGGAAGGCGATGCCGTCCGTCAGACCCTTCACTGCGGCGAGCTTCTCGTCCAGCATGGCATTCAGATTCAGCTTCACGCCCGCGGTTTCGACACCGAACTTCGCAAGGCTGCCGTCCGCCGCGTGCGCATAGAGTTCGGAGGCATGGAGAAGCGCCTTCGAAGGAATGCAGCCGACATTGAGGCAGGTGCCACCCAGCGTTTCGCGGCTTTCGACACAGGCCACCTTGAGCCCGTGCTGCGCGGCCCGAATGGCGGCGACATAACCGCCGGGGCCTGCACCGATCACGATCACGTCGAACTCTTCAGCCATCGTCAACCTTGCCTGTTCTATATGGGAATCACGGATTCAGGCCGCTCTTAACGCAGTGGGTGGCGATTTAGAAGTGAACATGAAATGATAATGGATACGAAACGAATTTCGTCGATTCGTAACGGGGGTGTTCAGCTGGCGTGACACGTATCGAGTTCATCAATCGCAGTTCGGCCTCGAACGTCGCGAGCCAGGTCAACCTTTTCGCGGCGCCGCTGCTGATTTTCCGTTGGGAAGAGGCGGAATACTGGCAGGCGGAGATTCTTGCCGCGATCGAGAAGCGCCGACGCACATCGAAGGGCATGAAGCGCACCAATATTGGTGGCTGGCACTCGAAGCGCGACCTGCCCGGCTGGCAGGACCGTGCGACACAGATGCTGACACGCTGGGCAGCGGCTCGCGCCACGGACGCGACCGCGCAGTGGCGGCAGGGCGAACAGCAACCGGCGCCGCAGCAATGGCGCATGGATGGCTGGGCCAATGTCAATCCGCCCGGCGCCTATAACCGCGCGCACGATCACGTCATGCTCAACTGGAACTGGTCGGCCTGCTACTATGTGTCGGGATCGCCATCCACGACGGACAAGGGCGGCGCGATCGTCTTCGAAGACCTGTGGAGCGGCGTGCAGACCCTGGAGTCCGCATCGCGGCGCAGCTTCCGCCACGCGCCTTCCGACGGCGAGATGCTGATGTGGCCCTCGTGGGTTTCGCACCGTGTCGAGCCCCAGGAAGGCGAAGGCGAACGCGTTTCGATCGCCATGAACTTCCACAGCCCGTGGCTCGAGCGCTCGCGCTACTGGACGCACCGTCCCGGCTTCATTTGGCGCAACTTGCCGTGGCTGATGCGCCCGCTCGCGCGCCTGCGCGGCAGCTGGGACCAGAGCCCGGCAGGCGCGCCGCCGGGCTTCGATATCGACGTGGACGAGACCTTTTAGACCCTAGAGGTCGAGCACCAGCCGGGTGGGATCTTCCAGCGCTTCCTTGACACGGACAAGGAAGGTCACCGCTTCGCGGCCATCGATCAGGCGGTGATCGTAGCTGAGCGCGAGGTACATCATCGGGCGCACGACGATCTGGCCATCCCGCACTACGGGACGCTCCTCGATGCGGTGCATACCGAGCACGCCCGACTGCGGCGGGTTGAGGATCGGCGTCGAGAGCAGCGAGCCGAACACGCCGCCGTTCGAGATGGTGAACGTGCCGCCCTGCAGTTCCTCGATCTTCAGCTGGCCGTCACGCGCGCGGCGGCCGAAGTCGCCGATCGCCTTTTCTGTCTCCGCGAAGGAGAGCGTGTCGGCATTGCGCAGGATCGGCACGACGAGCCCGCCCGGCGAGCTCACCGCGACGCCGATGTCGGCGTAGTTGCGATAGACGATCTCGTCGCCTTCGATCGTGGCATTGACCGAGGGCACGTCCTTCAGCGCAAGGCAGCAGGCCTTGGTGAAAAAGCTCATGAAGCCGAGGCGGACGCCGTGCTTCTTTTCGAACATGACCTTGTAGCGGTCGCGCGCCTCCATCACCGCCGTCATGTCGACGTCGTTGAACGTGGTGAGCATCGCGGCGGTGTTCTGCGCTTCCTTGAGACGGCGCGCGATGGTCTGGCGCAGGCGCGTCATGCGCACGCGCTCTTCCTGACGCCCGCCGGCGGCAGGCGCCGCGGACGCAGCCGGAGCGGCGACAGGCGTGGCAGCGGCGGTGCGCACGTCGCCCTTGGTGAGGCGCCCGTCCTTGCCGGTGCCCTGCACGCTCGCGGCATCGACGCCGGTCTCGGCGAGCGCGACAGTCACGGCAGGTGATTGCTTGGCATCAGCCTTCGCGGGCGCAGCAGCCTTGGCGGGCTCGGCAGCCTTTGCATCCTTCTTCGGCGCGGCAGCGGCGGCGCCCGCTTCGAGGCGCGCGATCACCGCGCCGACGTTCACCGTGTCGCCCACCGCGGCAAGCTGTTCCGAGAGCACGCCGGCGGAAGGCGCAGGCACTTCGACCGCGACCTTGTCCGTCTCGAGGCTGACGATCGGCTCATCCACCTTCACGGCGTCGCCGGGCTTCTTCAGCCATTCGCCGACAGTGGCTTCGGTGATCGATTCACCAAGCGCAGGGATAACGACGTCGATAGCCATGATCTCTCCTCAACCTTCGATATCGTGGCCGAGCGCCTGCGCCACGAGCTTTTTCTGTTCGGCGGCGTGCCGCTTGGCAAGACCGGTCGCGGTGGCGGCGGCGGCCGCGCGACCCGCATAGACCGGCTCGGTCTTCACACCGGCTTCCTTGAGCGCGCATTCGAGATAGGAACGCACGAAGCTCCAGCTGCCCGCGTTCTTCGGCTCTTCCTGCGCCCACACGAGCGTCTTCAGCTTTTTCATCCGCTTCAGGCGAACCACAAGCGCTTCGAGCGGGAACGGATAAATCTGCTCAATGCGGACGATCGAGGTGGCCTTGTCGCCAGCCGCGTCGCGCGCATCGGCGAGGTCGTAGTAGACCTTGCCCGAGCAGAGCACGAGCCGCTCGATCTTGTCGTCTGCCGGCGGGTTCGTGTCGGACTTGATGCGCATGAAGTGCGAATCGCCGGTGAACTCCTCGATCCGCGACACCGCCGACTTGTGCCGGAGCAGCGACTTGGGCGTCATGATGATGAGCGGCTTGCGGAACGGGCGCAGCATCTGGCGGCGCAGCACATGATAGTAGTTCGCCGGCGTCGTGATGTTGCAGACCTGCATATTGTCTTCAGCGCAGAGCTGGAGGTAGCGCTCCAGACGGGCCGAGCTATGCTCCGGCCCCTGCCCTTCATAGCCGTGCGGCAGCAGCATGACGAGACCGTTGGCGCGCAGCCACTTGATCTCGCCGCTCGCGATGAACTGGTCGATGATGACCTGCGCGCCGTTCGCGAAGTCGCCGAACTGCGCTTCCCACAGCACCAGCGTCTTGGGATCGGTGAGCGCGTAGCCGTATTCGAAGCCGAGCACGCCGAACTCGCTGAGCGGCGAGTCGAGCACCTTGAAACGCGGGTTCATGTCATGCAGCGGAATATATTTTCCGCCGGTCTTCTGATCGACCCAGACGGCATGGCGCTGGCTGAACGTGCCGCGGCCGGAGTCCTGCCCCGAAAGCCGCACACCGAAGCCGTCCTCAAGCAGCGTGCCGAAGGCGAGCGCCTCGGCGGTTGCCCAATCGATACCCTCTCCGGCCGCGATGGCCTCGCCGCGCGCGGCGATGACGCGCTTCAGCGTTGGATGGATCGAGAAGCCTTGGGGAACGGTGGTCAGCACCTTCGTGACCGCTTCGATACGCTCCTGCGAAACGCCGGTATCGGCCGCGCGGCGCGCGGTTTCGGGATCGGCGGGGCGGCCGAGGCCTTCCCAGCGTCCCTCAAACCAATCCGCTTTGTTGGGCTTGTAGCCGGGCGCGGCCTCGAAATCCTTTTCGAGCCGGTCGATATAAGTGTTGATCGCGGTCTCCACCCACGCGGCGTCGATCACGCCCTCGGCGATCAGGCGCTCGGCGTAGACCTCACTGACTTTCGGCTTGGTCTTGATGACCTTGTACATCAGCGGCTGCGTGAAACTCGGTTCGTCGCCCTCGTTGTGACCGAAGCGGCGGTAACACCACATGTCGATCACGACGTCGCGGTTGAACTTCTGGCGGAATTCGGTGGCGACCTTGGTGGCGAAGGTGACGGCTTCGGGATCGTCGCCGTTCACGTGGAAGATCGGCGCCTGCACCGTCCGCGCCACGTCCGACGGATAGGGCGAGGAGCGCGCGAACTGCGGGCTCGTGGTAAAGCCGATCTGGTTGTTGATGATGAAATGAACGGTGCCGCCGGTGTTGTAACCGTCAAGGCCCGAGAAGCCGAGACATTCGGCGATGATGCCCTGCCCCGCGAACGCTGCGTCGCCGTGCAGCAGCAGCGGCAGCACCTCGTCGCGCTCGATGTCGCCGCGCAGCTGCTGGGCCGCGCGCACCTTGCCGAGAACGACCGGATTGACCGCTTCGAGGTGCGAAGGGTTCGGGGTGAGCGACAGATGGACGGGGTTGCCGTCGAAATCGCGGTCCGTGGAGGTGCCGAGATGGTACTTCACGTCGCCCGATCCACCGACATCATCGGGGTTCGAGGAACCGCCCGCGAATTCGTGGAAGATCGCCTGAAACGGCTTCTGCATCACGTTCGCGAGCACGTTCAGACGGCCGCGGTGCGCCATGCCGATGACGATTTCCTGCACGCCGCCGGCGCCCGCGTACTTGATGACGCTTTCGAGCGCAGGCGCCATCGCCTCGCCGCCGTCGAGGCCGAAGCGCTTGGTGCCGACGTATTTGCGGCCAAGGAAGCTTTCGAACTGCTCGGCTTCGACGATCTTGTTGAGGATCGCCTTCTTGCCCTGCGGCGTGAAGTGAATCTCGGCGTTGCGGCCTTCGATCCGCTCCTGAATGAAGCGGCGCTCCTCCAGATCGTTGATGTGCATGTACTCGACGCCGACATGCTCGCAGTAATTGTGCTTCAGGACCGCGACGAGTGCGGAGATCGTTGTTTCCTCAAAGCCCATAACGCCGCCGAGATAGACGGTGCGGTTCTGCGCATCGCCCACGAAGCCGTGATACTCGGGGGTCAGTTCCTCGGGGAACGGGCGCTCGGCGAGGCCGAGCGGATCGAGTTGCGCCGCGAGGTGCCCGCGCACGCGGTACGTGCGGATCAGCGTCATGGCGCGGATCGCATCGTCCGCCGCCTGCCGGATCGCTTCGGCCGAGGGTGCTGCTGCCGCCCCGGCTTTTTTCCCGGGCGCTTTCGCTTCCGGCGTCATCTGTAGCGGATCGAGCGCCGCCGTCAGATCGTCGGTCGCGGTATCCGGCCAGCCCTTGCGCTGCCACGAAGGCCCGGAAGCCACGCTTTCCAGGCCCGCAAAGTGGCGCTGCCACTCCGGATCGACCGATGCCGGGTTGGCCGAATACTGGCGATAGAGGGATTCAACGAACGAGGCGCTGACGCCTTCGAGAGCGGAGGGAGGCTGTCCTTCGAAACCCATGGTTCCTGTCATTCCTGGCGTGCGGAGGGTCCTGCGCGCCTCCCTACGCAGGACCTTCCTAAAAAGCACCTAAAAACTTGACAATTCTGCCACGTTTAGTTGCCGAGCACCTTCGCGAGCGTTGTACCGAGTTCGGATGGGCTCGGCGAAACGACAATGCCCGCCGCTTCCATCGCCTTGATCTTGTCCTCGGCGCCGCCCTTGCCGCCCGAAACGATGGCGCCGGCGTGGCCCATGGTGCGACCCTTCGGGGCGGTACGGCCCGCGATGAAGCCCACCATCGGCTTCTTGATCGGGTGCGATTTCAGGAACTCGGCCGCGTCTTCCTCGGCCGAGCCGCCGATTTCACCGATCATGATGATCGATTTGGTGTCGGGGTCGTTCAGGAACAAGTCGAGCACGTCGATGAAGTTGGTGCCGTTCACCGGATCGCCGCCGATGCCGACCGCGCTCGTCTGGCCGAGGCCAACCGCCGTCGTCTGGTGCACAGCTTCATAGGTGAGCGTTCCGGAGCGCGATACGACGCCGACAGAGCCCTTCTTGAAGATGGAGCCCGGCATGATGCCGATCTTGCACTCGTCCGGCGTCAGCACGCCGGGGCAGTTCGGGCCAATGAGCCGCGATTTGGAGCCCGAGAGCGCGCGCTTCACCGGCACCATGTCGAGCACAGGAATGCCCTCGGTGATGCAGATGATCAGCGGCACTTCCGCCTCGATGGCCTCGAGGATCGAATCCGCCGCGAACGCCGGCGGCACGTAGACGACGCTGGCGTCGGCCTTTGTGGCGTCCATCGCCTCGCGCATCGTGCCGAACACGGGCAGGCCGAGATGCTCCTGGCCGCCCTTGCCCGGAACCACGCCGCCGACCATCTTGGTGCCATAGGCGATGGCGGCTTCGGTGTGGAACGTGGCGGTCGCGCCGGTCAGGCCCTGACAGAGAACCTTGGTGTTCTTGTTGATGAGAATGCTCATTGGGTCAGGCCGCCTTCTTCACTTGCGCCACGATCTTCTTCGCCGCGTCGCCGAGGTTGTCGGCGCTGACGATCGGCAGGCCGCTGTCGGCGAGGATCTGCTTGCCGAGTTCGACGTTCGTACCCTCAAGACGAACGACGAGTGGAACCGAGAGGTTCACCTCGCGCGCCGCCGCCACAATGCCTTCCGCGATGATGTCGCAGCGCATGATGCCGCCGAAGATGTTGACGAGGATGCCCTCGACAGCCGGATCATTGAGGATGATCTTGAACGCCGCCGTCACCTTCTCCTTGGTGGCGCCGCCGCCGACATCGAGGAAGTTGGCGGGCTCGGCGCCGTTCAGCTTGATGATGTCCATCGTCGCCATGGCGAGGCCCGCGCCGTTCACCATGCAGCCGATGTTGCCGTCGAGCTTCACGTAGGCGAGGTCGTACTTCGACGCCTCGATCTCCATCGCGTCCTCTTCGGTGAGGTCGCGCAGTTCCATGATGTCCGGGTGACGGAACAGCGCATTGCCGTCGAAGCCCATCTTGGCGTCGAGGACGATGAGCTTGCCGTCCGTCGTTTCGACGAGCGGGTTCACTTCGAGCAGCGCGGCGTCGGTCGTCTTGAACGCCGTATAGAGCTGCTGCGCGATCTTGGCGGCCTGCTTGGCAAGGTCGCCTTCGAGCTTCAGCGCCGCTGCGACGCCCCGGCCGTGGTGGGGCATGAAGCCCGAGGCCGGGTCGATGCGGATGGTGTGGATCTTCTCGGGCGTGTGCTCGGCGACCTCCTCGATATCCATGCCGCCTTCGGTGGAAACCACGAAAGCGACACGGCCGACGGCGCGGTCCACGAGCAGCGAGAGGTAATATTCCTTGGCGATCGGCGCACCCGCTTCGATGTAGAGGCGGTTCACCTGCTTGCCGGCATCGCCTGTCTGATGCGTCACGAGCACGCGGCCCAGCATCTCGGCGGCGTTCGACTTCACCTCTTCGACCGACTTGACGACGCGCACGCCGCCCTTGGCGTCCGCGCCGAGGCCATTGAAGCGGCCCTTGCCGCGCCCGCCGGCATGAATCTGCGACTTCACGACATAGACGGGTCCGGGAAGCTGCTTCGCCGCCGCCTCGGCCTCATCAGCGGTGAACGCCGGGAAACCGGCCGATATCGGCGCGCCGAACTTCGCCAGCAGCTGCTTGGCTTGATACTCGTGGATGTTCATCAGCGATCCTTATTTCAGCGAGCTATCGAGGTTGCGGCAGGCGTCCATCAGTTCCTTCACCGCGTTCACCGAAACGTCGAAGTTGGCCTTGGCCTCACCCTTCAGTTCGATCTCGACGACCTTCTCGACACCGTTCTCGCCGATGATGATCGGAACGCCGACGTACATGTCCTTGATGCCGTATTCACCCGAGAGGAACGCCGCGCACGGCAGCAGCCGGCGCTTGTCCTTGAGGTAGGAGTCGGCCATCGCGATCGCCGAGGAAGCGGGCGCATAGTAGGCCGAGCCGTTGCCGAGCAGCCCGACGATCTCTCCGCCGCCCGAACGGGTGCGCGCCACGATCGCGTCGATCTTCTCCTGGGTCGACCAGCCCATCTTGATGAGGTCCGGCACCGGGATGCCCGCGACGGTCGAATATTCAACGACCGGCACCATCGTGTCACCGTGGCCGCCGAGCACGAAGGCGGTGACGTCCTCGACCGAGACGTTGAACTCTTCGGCGAGGAAGTGGCGGAAGCGCGCCGAATCGAGCACGCCGGCCATACCGACGACCTTGTTCGCGGGAAGGCCCGAGAATTCGCGTAGCGCCCAGACCATCGCATCGAGCGGGTTGGTGATGCAGATCACGAAAGCGTTCGGCGCGTGCGCCTTGATGCCTTCGCCCACCGCCTTCATGACCTTCAGGTTGATGCCGAGCAGGTCGTCGCGGCTCATGCCGGGCTTGCGCGGCACGCCGGCGGTGACGATGCAGACGTCCGCGCCTGCGATGTCGGCATAGTCGCTGGTGCCCTTCAGGCGCGCGTCGAAGCCCTCGACCGGGGCGGACTGCGCGAGATCGAGCGCCTTGCCCTTGGGCATCCCTTCCGCGATGTCGAACAGGACGACGTCGCCCAGTTCCTTCATTCCGACGAGATGTGCGAGCGTGCCGCCGATCATCCCGGCGCCGATCAAAGCAATTTTATTGCGTGCCATGGGTCTCTCTCACTGAAGGCGATGCGTGGAACGCCGACCGGACGACCGGCGAAAACGCGATCCCGATAGCCCTTGATTCGCGGCGCTGCAACCGTTCGTAAAAATCCGCGCCGCGCAAAATTCTTGTCCCTGTGTGCAACGCAGCAAATAAGCCGGGCTTCAGGCGGTCCTTACGCCGTGCCCTTCGGCCATATAGTCGGCGGACTGCATCTCCATCAGGCGTGAGACAGTGCGCTCGAACTCGAAGGCATAATCACCGGCCGGATAAAGTTCGGCGGGCAGCGCGTCCGCCGCCATCAGTAGCTTGACCCGGTATTCGTAAAGCGCATCGATCAGCGCCACGAAGCGCGTCGCCTCGTTGCGCTTCTCCGGCCCCATCTTCGGCACACCGACGATGATGACCGTGTGATAGCGCTGCGCGACCGCAAGATAATCCGCCGCCCCCCGCGCCTCCCCGCACAGCCGCTTGAACGAGAAGACCGCGACGCCCTTCAGCGACTTGGGCACATGGAGCGTGCGCCCGCCGCCCACGTCGATCGTCTCGGTGGGGACGTGAGCGCGGTCCTCCGGCGGATAATCGGTGAGGCGGAAGAAGGCTTCGGAGAGTGCGGCGGTCGCTTCGGGGCCGTTCGGCACGTAGTAGGTCGGCATCCCGGCGAGCCGATCGAGCCGGTAGTCGGTCGGGCCGTTGAGGCTGACGACGTCGAGCTCGCGCTCGATGAGATCGATGAAAGGCACGAAAAGCTCGCGGCTGAGCCCGTTCTTATAGAGGTCGCGCGGCGGGCGGTTCGAGGTCGCGACCACGGTAACGCCGTGCGCCATGATCGCTGTGAACAGGCGCGAGAGGATCATCGCGTCGGCGACATTCGTGACTTGAAGCTCGTCGAACGCGAGCAGACGCACGTCCTTCGCGATATCGTCGGCGACCCGGAGAATCGGGTCGTCGACGTTCTGTTCCCGCCATTTGTGCAGCGCGGCGTGGACCTCCAGCATGAAGGCGTGAAAATGCACGCGGCGCTTGGGGATGGCGGGTGCGGCCTCGTAGAAGAGGTCCATCAGCATCGATTTGCCGCGCCCGACCGCGCCCCACATGTAAATGCCGCGCGGCGCGGGGCTCTCCGCCTTGCCGAACAGGCGGGAAAACAGGCCGTTCTTCGGCGGACCCTCGCGAAGCTCGGCTTCGAGCTTGCCGAGCCGCGCTGCGGCAGCGGCCTGATCGGGATCGGCCTTCAGTTCATTCGCCGCGATCAGTGCGCGGTACGCTTCGACAACGCTCAACGCGGCGCGACCTTCCTCAGCACGCCGGAAAAGGAGGCGACGGGGCCGTTCTGCTCGACCATGCCGCGCAGGAACAGCAGCTTGCCTGTCTCGCGCGTGACCTCGCCGTGGCCGAAGATGTCTTCGCCGGGAAGGCCTGCGCCCAGGAACTCGGTGTTGCAGGTGAGCGTGACGCCGCGGTGCGTGACGAGGTGGGGCGCTGCGATGGCGAACAGCGCCTGATCGATGAACGCCATGATGTAGCCGCCGTGCAGCCGGTCCTGCATATTGCTGTGCGCACGCGCGGTTTCGGAGCGGAACTCGGTCACGCCGTCGGTGCGGCGGCGGAAATAGATATGCCCGATCAGGTCGGAGAAACGCCCCTCGTCACGCTGGCGCCAGCGCTGCCAGCCCTTCAGCGGCCCTTCGGCAATCTCAATGGTCGGCATCGCGCGGCGGTCAGGCCTTTCGCGGCCGCGCCGGGCGGGTGAGCTTGCGTTCGATCGCCGTCACCAGCTTCGAAAACTCCTTGGTTTCCACGGCATCGGGCGCAATCTCAGCGAGCGGCAGGCAATAGACCGCCATTTCCTCGACCTTGCTCGAATACGGGATCGCATGGACGTCCGGGCAGGCCTCCAGCGTCTCGCGATGCAGCGCGCGGCGCTTGTCGACCATCGTGAACACCGGAATCACCGGCGGCTCGCCCTTGTGGTGCCGACTCAGATGCTCGGCGAGCTGCTCGTTCGTGCGCGCCGAGAGCGGCGACATCGTCATCGGCTCGACGATCAGGTCCGCTGCCCGGAAAATCTGGTCAGCGAGCAGGCCGAAACCCGGCGGGCAATCGAGCACGACGCGGTCGTACTCACCTGCCACAGCCGCGAGCCGCTTCGCCAGCAGCTTCGCGCGCTGCGATTCGACGAGCTGGACATCGAGCTTGCGGAGCGATTCGTCCGCCGCGAGCACATCGAGGCCGGGCCACTTGCTCGGCACGATATAGGCCTCGATATCGCCGCCGCCGCTTCCGGCGAACAGCTTGCGGGCCTTCTTGCTCGGTTCGACCTGCAGCAGGTCCGATGCCGCGCCCTGCGCGTCGAGATCCCACAGCAGCGTGCGCCGCTTGGCCTGGGTTGCAAGGAGGTGTGCGAGATTGACAGCCACGGACGTCTTGCCGACGCCGCCCTTCAGGCTGAAGACTGCGATGACTTTCATGCCGCTCCGCCGTTGACGTCCTGTTTTTCCATGGCACTCATGTGGCATTTATAAGCCACGTAGCCAACAGGGGAATCGTCGCCGATGACATTGCAATCCGGGTTCGACCGTCGCAGCCTCCTTGGCGGAATCGCCGCTTTCGGCGGTCTTGCCCTGCTTCCGGCCTGCGCCGCGACCTCCCGAAGCGCTGCCCCTGCCGCCGCACCTGTCCGCAACTGGACGGCGCTGAAGGCGCTTGCCGAGCGCTATGTGGCGGATCGCAAGGTGGCGGGCATGATCATCGGCGTGGGCAACGGCGACGCCCCCGCCTTCTATACCGGCGCGGGAACGCTCGGCTTGCAGCGCGAAACGCCGGTCGATGCGAAGAGCATCTGGCGCATTTATTCGATGACGAAGCCGGTGACGGGCGTGCTCGCCGCGCAGATGATCAGCGAAGGCACACTCGGCCTCGATCAGCCGATCGCCGACATCCTCCCCGCGTTCAAGGCGATGAAGGTCGCGATCGATCCGGCAACCAGCCTTGAAGGCCGCGCGGCAAGCGGACCGATCACGGTGCGCCACCTGCTGACGCACACGGCCGGGTTCACCTACCATTTCATGCCCAACGCCATCGGCAAGGCCTATCGCCGCTTCGGACTGATGCCGGGAATGCGCACGGTCGGGCGCGAGCCGGGCGACGGCGAATCGCCGAGCAGCCTGCTGGCCTTCGCGAATGCCGTCGCCGAACTTCCGCTCGTCGCCGACCCCGGCACGGCGTGGAACTACAGCATTTCGCTCGATGTGCTCGGCGCCGTTATCGAGAAGGTCGCGCGGAAGCCGTTTGAAACGGTGCTTCAGGAACGGTTGTTCACGCCGCTCGCCATGCATGACACGGGCTTCTCCGTGCCTGCTGCGTCGATGAACCGGCTGGCCACCAACTATCTGCTGCACAGCAACAACCTCGTACCCGTCGATGCCCCGCCGAAGACCGAGTATGCCGTGCCCGCAAGCTACCCGGCAGGCGGAGGCGGACTCGTGTCCACGGCGAACGATTACATGCGCTTCATGCGGATGGTCGCGAACGGCGGGCAGCACAGCGGCACGCAGATCATCTCGCCCGAAGCCGCGAAGCTGGTGGTTTCGAACCTGCTCCCCAAGGGCGTCTTCTATGAAGGCAATCAGGGATACGGCGCGGGCGGACGCGTTGTGATCGCGCCGGGGCCGGGCCTCATCCCCGGCAGCTACGGCTGGGGCGGTGCGGCAGGAACGCTCGCCTCGGCGCTGCCTGCGCAGAAGCTCAGCGTCGTGCTGATGACGCAGTACATGCCGCAGCAGGCCTACCCGCTGCCCGAAGATCTCGGAAAGGCGCTCGCCGCAGATTTAGCGTGAACGCGCCTGCGCATAGGTGCCGAGCATCCGCACCCACTTTGTGTGGTACTTCAGCTCGTCGAGCGCGCGCTCGACGTTGGGGTCGTCCGGGCGCCCCTCGATGTCCACATAGAACTCGGCCGCCTGAAACTGGCCATCGCGCATGTAGCTTTCGAGCTTGGTGAGGTTGACACCGTTGGTGGCGAAGCCACCGAGCGCCTTGTAGAGTGCGGCGGGCACCGAGCGCACCTCGAACAGCAGCGAGGTCATGGCGGGAAGCCCCGCCTTCGGCATCGACGGTTCACGCGCAAGCGACACGAAGCGCGTGGTGTTGTGTGCCTCGTCCTCGATTCCCTCGGCGAGTGGCGTAAGACCGTAGAGCTGACCGGCAAGCTGCGAGGCAACCGCTGCAACGGTCTTGTCGCCATCGTCCGCGACCTTCGCAGCCGAGGCAGCCGTATCGAACGACGCGACCGGGCTGATGCCCCATTCGCGAAGCCGCTTCCGGCACTGGCCGAGCGCCTGCGGGTGGCTGATCGCGACCTTCACGTCCGAAAGCACCGCTCCGGGCACTGCCAGCAACGAGTGGCGCACGCGCACGAAGTGCTCGGCGACGATCCACAGCCCCGACTCCGGTAGCAGGAAGTGAATGTCCGCAACGCGCCCATGCAGCGAGTTCTCGATCGGGATGATTGCACGCCCCGCACGCCCCTCGCGCACCGCATCGATCGCGTCGGAGAAGGACAGGCACGGCAGCGTCGGCGCCCCCGCCGCCATCTCGCGCGCGGCCTGATGCGAATAGGCGCCGGGCGCCCCCTGAAACGCGACCGCCGTTTCCGGCGTTTTTTCAGCGGCTTGCGCAAGCTCATCGACGAGCCGCGCGGCGGATTCGGGATAGTTCTGCATCGCCGCGCTCTTTGCGGCGCGGGGGCTTACTACGTCAAGCGCAGCCTGCGGCGATCTGGTGCTTGGCAAGCCCGACTCCTGAAACTATGTTCCGCGCGATTTTGAACCGGGGGGCTCGACGAAAAGCCCCGCTCTTCGGAGGGCGCAGTGGACAGTTACGAATGGAACAAGATTATCGGCTGGGTGCTCGCGGCCGCGATTGCGGTGCTTGGCCTGTCGATCCTCACGGGATTCGTCTACGCGCCCGGCCACTCTGAAACGAAGGGCTACGTCGTCGAAGGCGTCGAGGTCGAGGCTGAAGCCGGCGCCGGTGCGGCCGAAGCCGTGCAGCCGATCGCCGCGTTCCTCGCCACCGCCAACCCGGCGAAGGGCGAAGCGCAGTTCAAGAAGTGCGCCGCCTGCCACACCGTCAACAAGGGCGGCGCCAACGGCCAGGGCCCGAACCTCTACGGCATTCTCGGCGCCAAGGTCGCGCACCTCGCGGGCTTCGCATACTCGGACGCCGTGAAGAACCATGGCGGCAACTGGGGCTGGGACGAGCTCAGCCACTGGGTCGAATCGCCCCGCAAGTACATTCCGGGCAACAAGATGAGCTTCGCGGGCATCTCGAAGCCGCAGGATCGCGCCGACCTGCTCGTCTACCTCAATTCGCAGAGCGACAGCCCGCTGCCGCTGCCGGCCGTACCGGCGGTTGCCGAAGCGCCTGCCGCCGAGGCTCCGGCTGACGCCGCAGCCACCGACGCAGCGCCCGCTGCAGGTGAACAGGCTGCCGCCACTCCGGTGGAAGCGCCTGCGGAAGCGACGCGCTAAGACCGAACGAATGCTGGGCGCTGGCCGTATGTGAGCCAGCGCCACAGCCATTCGAGCGGGCCCATGCTGAATCGCTGCAGCCACCATGTACTGAACGCGGTCAAAACGACCGCGATGCCAAGCGCGATCAGCCAGCTCTGACCAACAGAGATGCCGCCGTGCAGCCCGAACGCAAAGCCCGGAAACAATAGCCACTGTGCGATCAGCGTCTCGCCGATGTAGGTCGTGAGCGCCATACGCCCCGGCGCCGCGAATGTTCTGAGCATGTGCCGCCCGCGTGCGGTTTGCAGGGTCGCCAGCACCAGCCCCGCGTGCGCGATCGTGGTCGCGAGGCGCCCGATCTGGTAGGTGACCTCCGAAATCGGGATGGGGACCATGAAACCGGCAGCGACCAACTGCTCGGTCTCAATGAGATTGATCGGAACGCCGATCGCGTAGCCCGCAAGCGCTGCCTTGAGATAGATGTCCCGCGGCAGGCTCCCGCCGAGGAAACCTGTCTTGAACAGCCCGGCGCCGAGCAGCATCATGGCCAGCGCGTCGAGTGACCACCAGCTGAGCCCGGGAAGATCGTTCCATTTGATAGCGATCGTCACCTTGTAAGCGAGATTGTCGGCCAGGCCTCTCTGCCGCGCGGCCCGAGAATGCGCGTCCGCTTCCAGGTCGGGCTGGATGGCGTCGAGATAGTCCTGCCAGGCGAGGATGCGCTCGTCGTCTTCGCTCGCGCCGAACGCGATGGCGGCTTCGGCGTGTTCGCGCGTATTCATGCCTTCGACGACTGCCGCTGTACCGATTGCAGTGATGACCGCCATCCCGCCGAGACCGAGGCCGATGAGCGCACGCGCCGGAAGATCACGGAACGGAAACAGGAACAGCCCGGCGATGCCGTAGATGAGCAAGATGTCGCCCGGCCACATCAGCAGATAGCCGTGGATAAGACCAAACACGATGAGTGCGATCATGCGACGATAGTAGATCGAAAGCGCCGAGCGCCCCGCCTGCGGACGGGAAGCGAGAATCACGAAACCCGCGCCGAACAGCAGTGAAAGCAGCCCACGCATCGTGCCTTCGACGAAAAGCTGCTGCGCCCACCAGACGATGCGGTCGGAGAGCACCCACCCCGAGATACGCGGATCGGAAGCAATGCCGGGAACGCTGCCCATGGCCCAGATGTTGAGCAGCATGATGCCGAGAATGGCGATGCCGCGCAGGATATCCAGCGCTTCGATGCGTGACGCGCCGTCCCGCGCTTCGCCCATCCGCCTCCCCGGTTCGGGCGCGTTTTCCTACAGTCGCCCTAGCAGGGGCCACCCATAGCAGAAATTTCGTAGAATCCGGCCACGATTTCCCAAGCCTCTTCGGCCGTTTCCACGAAATGGAACAGCGAAAGGTCATCGCGCGAAATCGTACCTTCTTCGGCAAGCGCCTCGAAGTTGATGATCCGTTCCCAGAACTCGCGGCCAAAAAGCAGCACCGGCATCGGCTTGATCTTGCGCGTCTGGATGAGCGTCAGCGTCTCGAACAGCTCGTCGAACGTACCGAAGCCGCCCGGGAACGCCGCCACCGCCTTCGCGCGCATCAGGAAGTGCATCTTCCGGAGCGCGAAATAGTGGAACTGGAACGAAAGCGCCGGCGTCACGTACTGGTTCGGCAGCTGCTCGTGCTCCAGCACGATATTGAGCGCGACGGATTCGGCTCCCGCGTCATGCGCTCCCTTGTTCGCCGCCTCCATGATCGACGGCCCGCCGCCCGAGCAGATCACAAACTGACGTTCGCCATCCTCGCGTGGCAGTGACGAGACGAGATAGGCAAGCTTGTAGGCTTCCGCATAATATTTCGCCTTGGCGCGCAGCCGCTCGGCGACCCGCTTTTCCCAGTCCGTCCGCGCTGCAGCGACGAGCGCGTCCGCCGTTTCCGGGGACGGGATGCGCGCCGAGCCGTAAAGCACGAATGTCGAGGCGATGCCGTGCTCTTTCAACAGCATCTCGGGCTTCAGCAATTCCAGCTGGAAACGGACCGGCCGCAGCTCCTCGCGCAGCAGGAAGTCCTTGTCCTGGAACGCGAGGCGATAGCTCGGATGCTCGGTTTGCGGGATCGGCGTCGATTTCTCGGCAACCGCTGCATCTTCTTCCGCTGAGGGGAAGGTGCGGCGCGAAACTTTGGTTTTATCGTCCATGCGGGGGTCTCTAGCGCCGAAAGCAGCCTGCGTCAGCGGCAATATGGCCCGCGGCCCATATCGAGATGGAAGTGATCCTGATGAAAGGCGTCGCCGTCGGGGCCGATAACGATGTTGAACGGCGCACAACCCGCACGGTGGGCGGCGCGCAGGAAGGATTGCTCGTCCGCCGCCCCGCGCCATCCCGATTTTACCGCAACCGTACGGCCGTTCGCCAGCGTGAAGCTTGCGATATCGACCGCGTTCGCACGCGCATGTTCGGAAAGCCGCGCGCCCGGCTGGCTGTTGCGTGTCCGGCAGGCATAGCTGCCGTAGCTCTGGATGCGCACGACGTCCGCTCCGAAATGATCACGCGCCGCCGGACGCACGCCCTGATGTACCCATCGATAGAGCGACTCGGCGACTGGACACGAAACGGCTTTCAATCCGGCGACGGGCACGCCGATATCAAGCAGCAACACGGCGTTGTCATATCCGCATTGTCCTTCGACATGGGGGTCGAGCTTCCGGTATTTCATCCCCTGCAAACGATCGAGCCGCGCGAAGCAGGCGGTCGCGTTGTCCGGCCCCTGCGATACGGGTTTCTGGCCGGAAACCGGCGGAGAACCGCTCGAACAGGCTGCGACGGCAATAAGCGACAAGGCGGAAAGAACGCGGCCCAGCATGCCCCTCTTTTAACGCCGGGATCGCCACCCGCAACCAACCAGCCGTTTTTCGGCCCGTCGTATTTGGCGGTAACGTTAACCTTGCCTCAATCCCCATCGGGAAACCTTGCCTCCCATTTGCTCCTGAGAGAGCTGAGTAATCGTCGCGGAGTGCTTAAGTAGCGTATGAAACGAGCCTTTTTTCCAAGGGCAGAAACCGTGCTCGACGGGATCTATGTGGATCTTGTGCGCAGCATCTACGCGGCATTGATCCCTCCGCTGATCATGAGCGTCGGTTTCGTCGCGGGCGGCATAATGGTTGTTCGGGAAACCGGCGACGCGGCTCTTGCGGTTATTGTCGCCGCTGGAACGCTTATGGCCGTCAGCCGCCTCGCCGTCGCTCTTATCGGGCGCCGGGAAGCGTTTGATCCGGGTCTCGGCGTCGAGCGCGCCCAGTGTCTGGAACGCCAATTCGCCTTCGCATACATCGGTTTTGCAGTGTGCCTGGGCGCTTTTGGCGCCCGCGTGTTTATGCTGCCTGCAAACGAAGCCCACCTGTTCACCGCCGTATTGCTCGTGGGATACGGTGCAGGCGTTGTCGCTGGCATGGCGCCGCGTCCGCATCTCGCCATCGCCAGCATGGTCATCGGCTTGGTCCCCGGCCTTGTTTCCAGTTTCATGGTAGCAAGCGAACTATATTGGGCGACATCGGCGATGATGACCGCCTTGCTCGTCGGCGGCATCCGCAACCTGCTCGATCGTTACCGTTTCACGGTGCGGGAAATCAGCCGACGCATTACTTTCGGCAATCTGGCGCGCACCGATGGCCTCACCGACCTGCCGAATCGCCTCGCACTTCGCGAATGGTTCGAGGAGCATGTAACGCTCAATCCGCACGCCGGGCTCGTCGCGGTGCACTGTCTCGATCTCAACAGCTTCAAGGCGGTCAACGACGAGTTTGGTCACCCGGTGGGCGACGCCCTGCTGTCGGCGGTCGGCAAGCGCCTGGCTTACATCATCCGCGAATCCGATAAGGCTGCGCGGCTTGGCGGCGACGAGTTCGCCGTCGTCCAGTGCGGCATGAAGCACCCGGAGGAGGCAGCCGTTCTCGCTCGGCGCATCGAAGCGGCGATCCGCCAGCCCTTCCGGCTCGACGGGCGGGTCGCGAAACTCTCCACCTGCATCGGCTACGCCGTTTCAGACGACCGCGCCGAGGATCTCGAACCCCTCATCAGTCGCGCCGACGAAGCCCTTTACACCGCCAAGCGCAGTGGCGGCGGTATCGCCGCACAGATCGACGACGAGCGGAACGGAATTCCAGCCGCGGCCTAACGAAACCGCAGGTTTTCCCGCGAAAGGTCCGCCAGCGTGCGTGCCCCCATCAGTTTCATGTCGCGCTCGATCTCGCCGCGCAGCTTGCCGAGGACACGTTCGACGCCCGGCTGCCCGGCTGCCGCGAGCGCATAGAGATAGAGCCGCCCGCCGGAAACCGCACGCGCACCCATCGACAGGGCCTTCAGCACGTGCGTGCCGCGCCGCACACCGCCGTCTAGGATGATCTCCAGCCGGTCGCCAACAGCATCAACGATCTCCGCGAGCTGATCGAACGGCGCGCGCGACCCATCGAGCTGGCGCCCGCCGTGATTGGAAATCATGATCGCACTCGCGCCGATATCGATCGCCCGGCGCGCGCACTCCGCGGACATCACCCCCTTCAGGCAGAACGGCCCGCCCCATTCGGCGCGGATCGCTTCGGCGGCTTTCCAGTCCATCGTCTGGTCGAGCAGCGAGGTGAAGTATTCGCTCACCGTCACCGCCGTATTGCTGCCCTGCTTGATGTGATTCTTGAGGTTCGGAAGCTCGAATCGCTCGCGGAGCAAGTAGTTCAGCGTCCACGAAGGATGCGTCGCGAAACTGAGCAGGCTGGAGGGCGTCAGCTTCGGCGGCGTGGTGAAGCCGGTGCGGAAATCGCGTTCGCGGTTCCCACCGACAATCGTGTCCACGGTGAGCGCCAGCGCATCGAACCCGGCGGCTTTTGCCGCCTGGATCATGTCCCGGTTAATGCCCCGATCCTTGTGATAATAGAACTGGAATAGCTTGGGCGTGGAAATCGTACGGCCGATCTCCTCGAGGCTGACGGTCGCAAGACTGGAGATTCCGCAGAACGTCCCGAACTTTTCCGCTGCGCGTGCCACGGCGCGTTCGCCGTCGTGGTGGAAAAGGCGCTGAAGCGCTGTCGGCGAGAGGAACAGCGGCATCTCGATGCGCTTGCCGAACAGCGTGGTGGACATGTCCACCGTCTCCACACCCGCGAGAACGCGCGGCACCAGGTCGCAGTCATTGAACGCTGCCGTGCTCCGCGCGAGCGTAATCTCGTCGTCGGCCGCCCCGTCAATGTAGTGGAACACGGGCGCGGGCAGGCGCTTTTTCGCGAGTT
This sequence comes from uncultured Sphingosinicella sp., assembly GCF_963974575.1. NCBI lineage: Bacteria > Pseudomonadati > Pseudomonadota > Alphaproteobacteria > Sphingomonadales > Sphingosinicellaceae > Sphingosinicella > uncultured Sphingosinicella sp. The sequence goes on from NZ_CAXBBQ010000002.1 coordinate 283,566, forward strand.
TGCGGAAATCCGCGATGTTGTGACAATCACTGAGACGCATTGACAATTCCCCCGAACCTTATCGCCCCGCCTGTAGCATCGGGATGCCTTGCCACAAAATGGCCATTTGACTCTCTCCCGCGCATCTCTATGAGCGGCGGCGGGCCACGCCGTCCCAACGCGGCGCGCGCTCTCTGTGAGGAGAGATTATGACTGACGTTACGAAGCCGGGCATCCTGCCCGCCCGCCCCCAGTTTTCTTCCGGCCCCTGCGCCAAGCGCCCCGGCTGGGATCCCATGAAATTCCATCTCGACGTGCTCGGCCGCTCGCACCGTGCCAAGCTCGGCAAGGCGCGCCTGAAGCTCGCCATCGACCTCACCCGCAAGGTGCTCGGCGTGCCGGACGATTACCGCATCGGTATCGTCCCCGCCTCGGATACCGGCGCGGTGGAAATGGCGATGTGGTCGATGCTTGGCACGCGCCCGGTTACGACGATCGCGTGGGAAAGCTTCGGTGAAGGTTGGGTCACCGATGTTGCCAAGCAGCTGAAGCTGAATCCCACGGTGGTGAAGGCGCCCTACGGCGAACTGCCGGACCTCAAGGCCGTCGATTTCGCGAGCGATGTGATCTTCACCTGGAACGGCACGACCTCGGGCGTCCGCGCGCCGAACGGCGACTGGATCCCGGCGGACCGCGAGGGCCTGACCTTCGCAGACGCGACCTCCGGCGCATTCGCGCAGGATCTGCCGTGGGACAAGCTCGATGTTACGACCTTCTCGTGGCAGAAGGTACTGGGCGGCGAAGGCGGGCACGGCGTGCTCATCCTCTCCCCGCGCGCGGTCGAACGGCTTGAAACCTACACGCCCGCATGGCCGCTGCCGAAGATTTTCCGCATGACCAAGGGCGGCAAACTGATCGAAGGCATCTTCGTCGGCGAGACGATCAACACCCCCTCGATGCTCTGCGTCGAGGACTATATCGACGCGCTCGAATGGGCGGACGGTCTCGGCGGCTGGAAAGCTCTCGCCGCCCGCGCCGACGCCAATGCCGCTGCGCTCAATGCATGGGTCGACAAGACGCCGTGGATCGAAAACCTTGCGGTTGATCCCGCAACGCGATCGAACACCAGCGTCTGCCTGAAGATCACGGACCCGCGCGCTGACGCCGAAACGCCGAAGAAGATCGCCTCGCTCCTGGAAAAGGAAAACGCGGCGCTCGACATCAACGGCTACCGCGATGCCCCGGCTGGCCTGCGCATCTGGTGCGGTGCCACGGTCGAAATCGCCGACATCGAGGCGCTGACACCGTGGCTCGACTGGGCCTTCGCACAAGTCGTTTCGCACTGAATTGAAACCGTCACCCCGGCGAAGGCCGGGGTCCATCCCACTGATCGAATGGATACCGGCCTTCGCCGGTATGACGATGAGGAAAGCAACATCCCATGCCCAAGGTTCTAATTTCCGATAAAATGTCTCCGAAGGCCGCCGCTATCTTTAAGGAGCGCGGCGTCGATTTCGACGAGAAGCCCGGCCTCACCAAGGACGAGCTGAAGGCGATTATCGGTCAGTACGACGGCCTCGCCATCCGCTCGGCCACCAAAGTCACCGCCGATATCCTTGAAGCGGCGACCAACCTGAAGGTCGTCGGCCGTGCCGGTATCGGTGTCGACAACGTCGATATCCCGTCTGCGTCCGCGAAGGGCGTCGTCGTGATGAACACGCCGTTCGGCAACTCGATCACCACCGCCGAACACGCCATCGCGCTGATGTTCGCGCTCGCTCGCCAACTGCCAGAGGCGGACGCCTCCACGCAGGCCGGCAAGTGGGAAAAGAACCGCTTCATGGGCGTCGAAGTCACGGGCAAGACGCTCGGTCTCATCGGCGCGGGCAACATCGGCTCGATCGTCGCCGAACGCGCGCTCGGCCTCAAGATGAAGGTCGTCGCGTTCGATCCGTTCCTGACACCGGAACGTGCCGAGGACATCGGCATCGAGAAGGTAGAGCTCGACCAGCTCCTCGCGCGTGCCGATTTCATCACGCTGCACACGCCGCTCACCGATTCGACGCGCAACATCCTCAGCCGCGAAAACCTGCTGAAGACGAAGAAGGGCGTCCGCATCATCAATTGCGCACGCGGCGGCCTCATCGACGAGGCGGCTCTCAAGGAACTGCTCGATTCGGGCCACATCGCCGGTGCCGCGCTCGACGTGTTCGTGAACGAACCCGCGCACGAAAGCCCGCTGTTCGGTACGCCCGGCTTCATCTCGACCCCGCACCTCGGTGCATCCACGGACGAGGCGCAGGTGAACGTCGCCATCCAGGTCGCCGAGCAGATCTCGGACTTCCTGCTGTCGGGCGCCGTCACCAACGCGCTCAACGTGCCGTCGCTCTCCGCCGAGGAAGCGCCGAAGGTCCGCCCCTACATCGAGCTTGCCGAAAAGCTCGGTCTGCTTGCGGGCCAGCTCGCCAAGGGCGCGATCAGCCACGTCACTGTCGAGGTGGAAGGTGCTGCGGCCGAGCTCAACATCAAGCCGATCACGAGCGCCGTGATCACCGGCCTGATGCGGCCGATTTCGGACACGGTGAACATGGTTAACGCCATTCATATTGCGCGAGAGCGCGACATCGGCATCGCGGAAGTCCGCCACGAACGCGAAACCGACTACCACACGTTGCTGCGCGTGACGGTGAAGACCGAGGAAGGCGAGCGTTCGGTCGCGGGCACGCTGTTCGGCATGAAACGCCCGCGCCTTGTCGAACTGTTCGGCATCAAGGTCGAGGCCGACCTCGACGGCTCGATGTTGTTCATCGCGAACGAGGACAAGCCGGGCTTCATCGGCAAGGTCGGCAGCGCGCTCGGCGAAGCGGGCGTCAATATCGGTACCTTCCACCTCGGCCGCCGCGGCCAGGGCGGCGAGGCGATCCTGTTGCTGTCGGTGGATGGCGCTATCGACGACCCGCTGCTCTGGACAATCTGCAAGCTGGACGGCGTGAAGGACGTGAAAGCGCTTCGCTTCTAGCGCGCAGCGCCGTTCCGGCGATGCCGGACTCTTATCCTCTCCCTCTCCCCGCCGGGGAGAGGGTCGGGGAGAGGCGCAAACAAACACCCTCAATCTTGTTTCTATCCCCCCACCCCGCTAGAGCCGGGCGACCATGACCGATCCGATCTCCAAGGGCCTGCTTCCCGAAGGCTTCCGCGACCGCCTGCCCCCGCAAGCCGAAGCGGCCGCCGACTTGCTCCGCACGCTGCTGGATCAGGTTTCGGCGCATGGCTACGAGCGCGTCTCGCCGCCGCTCGTCGAGTTCGAAGACAGTCTCGTCACCCGCCTGTCCTCCGCGCGCCCGCAGGATCTGCTTCGCTTCGTCGATCCTCTGTCGCAGCGTACGCTGGCGCTTCGCCCCGATATTACCGCGCAGGTCGGCCGCATCGCCGCCACGCGCATGGCGCACATCGCGCGCCCGCTGCGGCTTGCTTATGGCGGCCCCGTGCTCCGTGTGCGCCCGGCGCAGGTCGGTCCGCAGCGCGAGGCGATGCAGATGGGCGCCGAGCTGATCGGCTCCGATCACGTCGATGCCGTCGCCGAACTCCTCGGCATCGCGCTCGAAGCCCTCGCCGCGGCGGGCCTCACCGACATGTCGGTCGATCTCACCCTCCCCGATCTCGTCGGCACGCTAGCCGGAGGACCCTGGCCGGTCGCTGCGCCGCTCGCCGACGTGCAAACCGCGCTCGACGGCAAGGACGCCGCCGCGCTTCAAGGCCTGGATGCATCACGATACGGCGCGCTCATCGAAGCCGCCGGACCTGCGGAAGCGGCCTTGGCGCGGTTGAAAGCACTGAACGCGGGCGGTGCGCTCGACACGCGCATTTCCGGCCTCGAACGGCTGGTCGCCACGGCTGCCCCGCACGCCGCCGTCACCATCGACCCCACCGAGCGCCACGGCTTCGAATACCAGACGTGGATCGGCTTTTCCGTGTTCGCGGCAGGTGTGCGCGGCGAAGTCGGGCGCGGCGGCACCTATCTCGTCCGCCACCCCGGCGGCGGCGAGGAGACGGCGGTGGGCTTCTCGCTCTATGTGGACGGCCTTGTCGACGCAGGCCTCGGCGCCTCGCGCCGCCGCCGCCTGTTCGTGCCGCTTGGCGAAGCCGCGCACGCCGCGCAGCTCCGCACGGAGGGCTGGACCACCATCGCCGCACTCACCGAGGCAGACACGCCCACGCGCCTGCGCTGTGACTACAGCCTTTCGAACGGCGAGATCATCAAGCTTTGAAGCCCTGACGTCAGCGTCAAATCCCTACAAAGCCGCCTTCAGGAATGCATCAACGTCGGCGGTCGCAGAGTCGCCGTCCGCACCTAAATCCTGATTGAGTTCACGGTGGCTGCTGTCCGGCACAGCCACCGCCCGCGCCTTCGCCCCCGCCTTTTCAAGCGCCTGCACCAACGCCCGTGATTGGCCGAGCGAAGCGTCGCGCCCCTCGACATAAAGCGCCAGCCACGCAGCGGCGTTCGGCGGAGCGGTGTGCGTCATCGGCGATAGTGCTGCTTGCCGCTTCGGATCGTCGCCGAACGCCGGGCCATAGAGCTTCTGCACGATCGGGCCGCCCGTCTTCATGTGCGCAGGCACATCATACCCTGCGCCGTCCAGCAGCACGACAGCCTTCACCGCGCCCATCGGCACGTCCGCCGCCTTCAGATATTGTGGATCGCTCGTCACCAGCGCGGCGAGGTGTGCGCCTGCGCTATGTCCCATCAGCGCGATACGGTTCGGATCGATGCCGTATTCCGCCGCGCGGAACCGCAGCATGTCGATCGCGGACGCAACGTCCGCCGCCTGCTGCTCAACAGTCGCGTTCGGCACCAGCCGGTAGTTTATCGATGCGAAGGCATAACCCTCGTCCGTGAAATGCTCAGGTTTCCGCCCGGAAGCCTGCCGCTTGTCGCCAAGGCTCCACCCGCCGCCGTGGATGAACACGATGAGCGGCGCGGGAGCGGCACCTTTCGCGCGGTAAAAGTCGATCGCCTGCCGCGCATCATTGCCGTAGCTCACCGTTACAGTCGGCATCGCTCCCGCGCCGGGGCCGTTGCGCAGCGCATCGAGCGCGCGCCTGCAGTCCTCCGAAACCTTGTCACGATTCTCGATGATGCACTGGCGGACCTTGAGCTTGTTCGCCTTGTCGCTGCCGCACAGCGTCTCCATGTCGGCGCGGCAGGCCATCAGCCCGCCGCCCATGCGCGGCCGCTGCTGTGCCTCCGCCGTCACGCCCGCCAGCACGAGCGCCATCGCTCCCAGAATCAGCTTTGCCCGCATTTCATCTCCCAGCCTTCGTGTACCATACGCGTGATAGAGCGAATAACCTTCGCCTCCCATGCAAAAGCCGTGGACGCATCGGCGCGACAACCCTAGTGAGTGCCGCCGTGTATCGACGCTGAATGGAGACGTCCCCGAAATGGCCAACGTGACCGTGATCGGCGCCCAGTGGGGCGACGAGGGCAAAGGCAAGATCGTCGACTGGCTTTCGGCGCGCGCCGATGTCGTCGTGCGCTTCCAGGGCGGTCACAACGCGGGCCATACGCTCGTCGTCGGCAACAACACCTACAAGCTGAGTCTGCTGCCTTCGGGCATCGTGCGCGGCACGCCATCCGTCATCGGCAACGGCGTCGTGCTCGACCCTTGGCATCTGAAGGCCGAGATCGAGAAGCTGCGCGGCCAGGGCGTTGCGATCAGCCCGGAAAATCTCATCATCAGCGAAACCTGCCCGCTCATTCTCCCCTTCCACCGCGATCTCGACGCGCTGCGCGAGGACGCGAGCGGCGCCGGCAAGATCGGCACCACCCGGCGCGGTATCGGTCCGGCCTATGAAGACAAGGTGGGCCGCCGCGCGCTCCGCGTTTGCGACCTCGCGCACCTCGATGAGGCAGGCCCGCAGATCGACCGCCTGCTCGCGCACCACAATGCGCTGCGCGCAGGCTTCGGTGTCGATCCGATCGACCGCGGCGCGCTCATCGCCGACCTTGAAGCCATCGCGCCCGAGGTGCTGCCCTACGCGGGCCCTGCATGGGTCGGCCTCAACGAGGCCCGCCGCGCGGGCAAGCGCATCCTCTTCGAAGGCGCGCAAGGCGTGCTGCTCGATGTCGACCATGGCACGTATCCGTTCGTCACCAGTTCGAACACCATCGCGGGCACCGCGAGCGGCGGTTCCGGCCTCGGCCCCTCGGCGACCGGCTACGTTCTCGGCATCGTCAAGGCGTACACGACGCGCGTCGGCTCCGGCCCCTTCCCCACCGAGCTGGACGACGCGACCGGCCAGCGCCTCGGCGAACGCGGCCACGAGTTCGGCACCGTCACGGGCCGCAAGCGCCGCTGCGGCTGGTTCGACGCGGCGCTGCTGCGCCAGTCGATCGCCGTCTCCGGCGTCACCGGCATCGCGCTCACCAAGCTCGACGTGCTCGACGGTTTCGAGGAATTGAAGATCTGCACCGGCTACGATGTGAACGGTGTTAACTACGATCATTTACCGGCGCATCCCGCCGCGCAAGCCGCCGCGAAGCCGATCTACGAGACGTTCGACGGCTGGCACGAATCAACCGCGGGCGCCCGCAGTTGGGCGCAGCTTCCCGCGCAGGCGATCAAATATGTCCGCCGTATCGAGGAACTCATCGGCTGCCCGGTGGCGCTCGTCTCAACGAGCCCCGAGCGCGAAGACACCATCCTTGTGACGGACCCCTTCGCAGACTAGGCTTCGGCCACATGACTTCGCGCGAACGCACGGCGATCCGACCACGAACGATGGATCTGTCCGCGCTGGCGCCGCCGCAGCTCTGGCGTAACCGGCTCACAGTCATCGCGTTTGCGCTTATCCAGTGGCCTTGGCTGCTGCGGAGTCTCTGGGGCGGGCGGCTCACCGCGAAGTTCGCGCTTCTCGACCGTCTGGGTCTTCCGCGCACCGCGCTTCCGCATCTCGGCAGCTGGAAAGCCGACGTCGGCTTCCTAACCCAGCTCGCCGACGACATCATCCGCCTGTGCCCCGACACCGTCGTTGAATTCGGCATGGGCGCCTCCACGCTCATCATCGCGGCAGCGCTCCGCAAGGCCGGCGGCGGCGCGCTCATCAGCTTCGATCAGCACGCTGATTTCGTGGCGGCGACCCGGCGCTGGCTTGCCGAACACGGCCTCGCCGCCGATCTCCGCACCGCCGCGCTCGTTCCGGCCGCGAAGTGGCCCGGCCTCTGGTATCGCCACGGCGACCTGCCGGAACAGATAGACCTTCTCGTCATCGATGGTCCGCCGTGGACGATCCACCCGTTCACCCGCGGCAGCGCCGATGGCCTGTTCGACCGGGTAGCGCCCGGCGGGCAGATCATACTGGACGATGCCGCCCGTCCCGGCGAACGCATGATCGCGCGGCGCTGGCGGCGCGACTGGCCGGACTTCGACTGGCGCTACGTGCGCGGCATCAAGGGTACGCTCATCGGCGAGCGCCGCGCCTAAACCGTAGGCTTCTTCGTAAACCCGCGCGGCACGATACCTTGCGCGTCCTCGACCTCCACGCGCTCCACCTTTGCGGCGGCCGGGCCTTCGTGGCAGGCAGTGATCAGCTTTTCGATAGCTTCGGCAGAGCCCACGGCGAGCACCTCCACCGAGCCGTCAATGCGGTTGCGCACCCAGCCATCGAGACCAAGCCTTTGCGCGGTTTCGAGCGTCCATGCCCGGAACCACACGCCCTGCACGCGGCCGTGAATGCGCAGCCGCCGCGCGATTCGGTCGGTCATCCCACCTGTGCGCGGTGCATCAGGAAGGCATCAGCCAGCACGCACGCCATCATCGCCTCGGCAACCGGCACGGCGCGGATGCCGACGCACGGGTCGTGGCGTCCCTTGGTCATCACCTCGACCGCCTCGCCGTAGCGCGTGACCGTCTGCACCGGCGTCAGGATCGAGGAGGTCGGCTTCAGCGCGATGCGGCAGACGACGTCCTGCCCCGTGGAAATGCCGCCCATCACGCCGCCGGCGTGGTTCGTATCGAACACCGGCGGGTCACCCGCCTCTGCGCCCGGCCGCATCCGGTCGGCATTGTCCTCGCCGCGCAGGCGCGCTGCCGCGAAGCCGTCGCCGATCTCGACGCCTTTCACGGCGTTGATCGACATCATCGCCGCCGCCAGTTCGCCGTCGAGCTTCGTGTAGAGCGGCGAGCCCCAGCCCGCCGGAACCCCGCTCGCGAACACCTCGACCACCGCGCCCACCGATGAACCGGACTTGCGCACGCTGTCGAGCAGCACTTCCCAGCGCTTCGCGGCTTCGGGATCGGCACACCAGAAATCGTTGTTCGGGAGTTCATGCGCGGCGAAACGCTCGGCGCGGTCGCCACCGATCTCCACGACATGGCCGAGGATGCCGACACCCGCGATCACCTTGCGCGCCACCGCCCCCGCCGCCACGCGCGCCGCCGTCTCCCGTGCCGAGGACCGCCCACCGCCGCGATAGTCGCGAAACCCGTACTTGGCGTCATAGGTATAGTCGGCGTGGCCGGGGCGATACTTCTCTGCGATGTCGCCGTAGTCCTTCGAGCGCTGGTCGACGTTCTCGATCATCATCGAGATCGGCGTGCCCGTCGTCTTCCCCTCGAACACGCCGGAGAGGATCTTCACCTCATCAGGCTCCCGCCGCTGCGTCGTGTGGCGCGACTGGCCGGGCTTCCGCCTATCGAGCCAAGGCTGGATGTCGGCTTCGGAGAGCGCGATTCCCGGCGGGCAACCGTCGACGACAACACCAAGCGCCGGGCCGTGGCTTTCGCCCCACGTCGTGAATCGGAAGATGCGCCCGAAGCTGTTGAACATCAGGCGAGCGCAATGTCCGGCGCGTCCTCGGCCTTCATGCCGATCACGTTGTAGCCGGCGTCGACATGGTGAATCTCACCCGTCACGCCGCTCGCGAGGTCGGAGAGCAGGTAGAGCGCCGAGCCACCGACGTCTTCGATGGTGACGTTGCGCCTTAAGGGGCTGTTCAGTTCGTTCCACTTCAAGATGTAGCGGAAGTCGCCGATGCCGCTCGCCGCGAGCGTCTTGATCGGCCCGGCGGAGATCGCGTTCACGCGAATGTTCTCCGGCCCGAGGTCCATCGCGAGATACTTCACGCTCGTTTCAAGCGCGGCCTTCGCGACACCCATGACGTTGTAGTGTGGCACCACCTTCTCGGCGCCGTAGTAGCTGAGCGTCAGGACCGAGCCGCCGTTCGGCATCATCGCGCGCGCCCTGCGAGTCGCCGCGACGAAGCTATAGGCCGACACATTCATGGTCAGCAGGAAGTTCTCGAGGCTAGTGTCCACATAGAGACCGCGCAGCTCGTTCTTGTCCGAAAAGCCGATCGCGTGGACGAGGAAATCGATCGTCGGCCACCGCGCCGCGAGCGTCTCGAACGCCGTATCCAGCCCCGCCATGTCGGAGACATCGCACTCGATCAGGAAGTCCGATCCAACGCTTTCAGCCAGAGGCCGCACGCGCTTCTCCAGCGCCTCGCCCTGATAGCTGAAGGCCAGTTCCGCGCCCTGATCAGCAAGCGCCTGTGTTATCCCCCACGCCAGCGAGCGTTCGTTCGCGAGCCCCATGATCAGCCCGCGTTTTCCCTGCATCAATCCAGCCATATCTGCTTTCAGCCTTTCGGTTGTCCCCCCGATTCCGCGTCCTTTTGCCCACTTTCGGGTTCCATTGCCAGCGCCGCGTTCAGCTCTGCGCCAATCACGAATCCCATGCCGGCGATGAAGAAGAACAGGAGCGTGATCATGACGCCCGCAAGCGGGCCGTAGAAGCGGTCGTAAGTGGAAACGTCGGCGAGCAGCCGCGGCAAAATCAGCGTCGCGCCGACCCACACACCCGCTGTAACCCCCGCGCCCGGCCACTTCGGCCCGCGCTTTCGGAAACTTGCCGGGGTGAGGCTGTGAAACAGCAGGTAAAGCGCGAGAAACAGCACCACCAGAGGCCCGAGCCGCCCGATGTCGATGATCTCCTCGATCGTGTCGATCCACGGTACGAAACGCGCGACGAATTCTTCGGCGGTCACCACGATCACCTGCGCAGCGAACGCCGCCAGCATCAGGAAAACACTTCCGAGGATCACCGCGAAGCTGCCAAGCCTGCGCTGCCAGATGGGCGCCGCATACTGCGTGTGATAGGCGCGGCGCAGGATGTCGCGGATCGTCTCGATGTAGCTTCCAGCGGTCCACAGCCCCACGAGGATCGAGAAGGTAAGAATACCGGTCGAGCCCTGCATCGCCGCCTCGATGGGCGGACCGACGATCCCGGCAACCGACGGCGGCAGAGTTCGCAGAAAGCCCTCGACCGCTTCAAGCCCCGCGTCCGACCGGCCGAGCATCCCTGCAAACGTCCCGAGCACGATGAAGAACGGAAACAGCGCCAGCATCGAAAGATAGGCAAGGTTCCCGGCATGGATGAAGCCATCGTCCCACACGCCCTTCACGACGCGAAGGGCGACGCGAACCGCGCGCCGCTCTTCTTCGAGCAGACGCGCGAAAAAACGGATCATGCCATCCCGGCGCGGGGATCGTGCGCCTTGCCGCTGTCCCAGCCTTCCGCGAACGCCTTCAGCGCGGCGTCGCTCTCGGGAATCACGATTTCGAGCGTCACGAGAAGGTCGCCGCGCCCTCCATCCTTCTTGTGGAAACCCTTGCCTTTCAAGCGCAGCACCTTGCCGGATGATGACCCCGGCGGCACGGAAAGCATCACCGATCCGCTCGTCGTCGGCGCCTTCACCTTCCCGCCAAGCACGGCCTCGTCGAGCCGAATCGGCAGTTCGAGGCGGATATCATCGCCGTCGCGCTTGAAGAACCGGTGTGGGGAAACCCGCAGCGTGACGATCGCGTCACCGTTGCCGCCCGGCCCCGCCTCTCCCTGCCCGGCAAGCCGGATCTGCTGGCCTTCGACAAACCCAGCAGGCAGTTTCAGGTCCACCGTCTTGCCCGAAGCGAGCGTCACGCGCTGCGGCTTCAGTTCGGCGGCTTCGGCAAAGTCCACGGCGAGCTTGTAGGCGACGTTGCGGCCCTTCGCAGGCGGCTGTCGCGGCCCTGAGCGGCCGCCGAAGTCGAACCCCCCGAACCCGCCGCCGCCAGCACCGCCACCCCGTCCGCGCCCGAAAAGCTCGGAAAGGATGTCGTCGGCAGCGCCCGTGAAGCTGAAATCATCGCCGCCCGTGTTGTACGTGCGCGAATAACCGCCGCCCGGCCCGGCGCCACCGCCGCCGCCGAACCCGAACGGCATCTTGGGATTGCCCTGCTCATCGATCTCGCCCCGATCGTACTGTGCGCGCTTGTCCTTGTCGGAAAGCAGGTCGTAGGCGGCCGTCACCTCGGAGAATTTCTCCGACGCCTTCGGGTTGTCCTTGTTGCGGTCGGGGTGCAGTTCCTTGGCCAGTTTGCGGTATGCGGACTTGATTTCCGCATCGCTCGCGCCGCGCTTTACACCAAGGGTCGAATAGAGATCGCTCATCGTCCCTACGCTCACCACAATGCCTCCGGAAAATCCACTGTTGCCAAAATGCAACAGACTGGAGATAGGGAGGAATTCCAGCGTCGCAAGAGGCGATCAAGCGCTCTTTTCGTACCATGCGCGCGAGCGGTTCACGATCGCGACGAGCGACAGCATAACCGGCACCTCGATCAGCACACCCACCACCGTGGCGAGCGCGGCGCCCGAGGTGATGCCGAACAGGCTGATCGCCGTCGCCACCGCAAGCTCGAAGAAGTTGCTTGCGCCGATCAGCGCGGAGGGCCCTGCGATACAGTGTGCCTCGCCGAACGCCCGGTTCGCGACATAGCCGATCCCGAAGATCAGATAGCCCTGAATGGCGATCGGCACCGCGAGCAGCGCGATGACAAGTGGCTGCGCGAGGATCTGCTCGCCCTGAAAAGCGAACAGCAGCACCAATGTCGCCAGCAGCGCGGCCAGCGACATCGGCTGGATCGCGGCGAGCGCGCGCTGCAGCCGTGCGTCCCCACCGGATGCGATCAGCCGCGTGCGCGCGGCCTGCGCAATGATCACCGGCACGACGATGTAGAGCCCCACCGAAATCAGCAGCGTCTGCCACGGCACCGTGATCGCGGAGAGGCCGAGCAGCAGGCCGACGATCGGCGCGAAGGCGAAAACCATCACCGCGTCGTTGAGCGCGACCTGGCTAAGCGTGAAATGCGGCTCGCCCTTGCAGAGGTTGCTCCACACGAACACCATCGCCGTACAGGGCGCTGCGCCGAGCAGGATCAGACCCGCGATGTAGGATTCGATCTCCACTTCGGGAAGCAACGGGCGGAACAGCCAGCCAATGAACAGCCAGCCGAGCGCCGCCATCGTGAACGGCTTTATCGCCCAGTTTAGCGCCAGCGTGACGCCGATGCCGCGCCAGTGCGCGCCGACCTGCCTTAGCGCGGCGAAATCGATCTTCATCAGCATCGGAATGATCATCAGCCACACGAGCACGGCGACGGGCAGGTTGACGTTGTAAAGCTCCGCCCCCGCGATCGCCGCGAACAGCCCCGGCATCGCTGAACCGAGAAGAATGCCCGCCGCGATGCAAGCGATCACCCACAGCGTCAAATAGCGTTCGAACAGGTTCATGCCACGCCGCCCTTCCCGATCTCCTCCAGCCGATGCCTGAGGCCCAGCCGGTCGATGGACGCGATGGGAAGCGCGGTGAACAGCGAGATGCGGTTCCTGAGCTGCCGATAGGCATCGAAGAACGCGGCGTGGATTTCCGCATCGCTACCCTCGACGGCAGCGGGGTCGGGGATGCCCCAGTGCGCCGTCATCGGCTGCCCAGGCCAGATCGGGCAGACCTCGCCCGCGGCGTTGTCGCAGACCGTGAACACGAAATCGAGCTTCGGCGCGTTTGGCTGCGCGAATTCGTCCCAGCTCTTGGAGCGAAGGTCTTCGACGGGATGCCCAAGACTGCGCAGCACATCGAGCGCTACCGGGTTCACTGCTCCGCGCGGGTGACTGCCCGCGCTGAACGCGTGAAACCGCCCTTCCCCGATCTGGTTCAGGATGGCTTCGGCCAGAATCGACCGCGCCGAGTTCGCAGTGCAGAGAAACAGGACGTTGTAGGGCTCCATCGTCTCACCCGCAGCAGCGCTGGCCGGTGGCGGCCGGATCGGCCGCAATACGGCTGAGTTCCGGCCCCGTGCCGTAATCGACGGCATCGCCCGTGGTCAGGAACGTCTCCCAGGCAATGTCCTGCGGATCGGCGATCCAGCTCTTGGTCGACTTGGCGTAGCAGCATGTCGTCGCGCCTTCGTCGAGCACGGGGCGATCCGCTTTCTGCAGCCGTCCGTAAACTTCCGCCAGCTCGTCCGCGTTTTCCACCTGGATGCCGAGGTGAGACAGACCCGGCGCCGCACCGTCGTGCGCGGAAATGGCGAAGTTAACGCGCGGATCTTCGAGCATCCACTTGGCGTAGTCGGCTTTCACCACAGTCGGCTCTGCGGCGAACAGCGCCGAATAAAAGCGGGTCGAGGCTTCAAGGTCGCGCACAGCGACATGAACATGCAGACGTTTCATCGGTCAGGCTCCTTTAGCGAGACGTTCAGGGGCCGCGGTATCGGCGCACGAACGCCCGCCGCAGCAGTTTTCGAGAAGATAGTCAGCGAGTCCGCGAACCGTTTCGAAACGCGCGCTGTAGATCAGCGTCCGCCCGAGCCGGGTTTTCGCAACCAGTCCCGCGCGCTCCAGATGCGCGAGATGGAACGAAAGCGAAGATGGGGGAACACCCAGCTCCTCGGCAACTGTGCCGGCGGGAAGCCCCTCCGGTCCGGCTTCGACAAGCAGGCGGAACGCCGCAAGCCTGTGCTCCTGCGCCAGTGCGGAGAGTGCCGCGATCGCCGTTTCGCTGGTCTTGATACTCATGGCCGACTCACCTTTCTATATTTCCAGAATTATCGAATCATATGAGCTCGTCAATCCACATTTCGATGATTGTCGAATTGTTCTGACATGCGGTTCCCTCCCGGCGTTGCAGGGTCTATGAAGCCGCCCATGACGACGCTTCCCGACGACCCCTTCGAACTCTTTGGCCACTGGTTCCAGGAGGCGTCCGCCTCCGAACTCAACGACGCCAACGCCATGTCGCTTGCCACGGCGGACGCCGAAGGGCGCCCCTCGGTGCGGATCGTGCTGCTGAAGGACGTCGATCCCAAGGGCTTCACCTTCTACACGAACACGCTGAGTCGGAAGGGCCGCGAGCTTGCCGCGAACCCGCGCGCGCATCTCAATTTCCACTGGAAGTCGCTGCGCCGTCAGGTCCGTATCGACGGTGCCGTGGAACCGGTGACAGCGGAAGAGGCCGACGCCTATTTCGCGGTCCGGCCCCGGGCCTCGCAGATCGGTGCGTGGGCGAGCTTCCAGTCGCAGCCGCTGGACGACCGCGCGACGCTCGAAGGCCGCGTCGCCGAGTTCACAGCCAAGTTCGAAGGCGGCGACGTGCCGCGTCCGCCGCACTGGTCGGGCTACCGCCTCGTGCCCTCGCGAATCGAATTCTGGGTGGACCGGCGCGACCGTCTGCACGAGCGTTACATCTACGACCGCGACGGCAGCGGCTGGGCGCGCTCCATGCAGTATCCGTGATGGACGCCGAAAGGCTTGAAGCCCGGGGCAAGCTCACGCGCCGCGCCGCCATCGCATCGTTCTCCGCCGCTCTCATCCTTGGCACGGTCAAGACCTGGGCCGCGATGGAGACAGGCTCCGTCGCCATGCTCGGCTCGCTTGCCGACACCGTCCTTGATCTCATCGCGTCGATCATCACGCTGATCGGCGTGCGCGTCGCCGCCGAGCCCGCGGACGCCGACCACCGCTTCGGCCACGGCAAGGCGGAGCCGATCGCGGCGCTGCTGCAAACCATGTTCATCACCGCTTCCGCCATCGGCATCGGCTGGCGCGCGGTGCACGCGTTCGCGAACGCGGCCCCGCCTGCCGAAGCAGAACTCGGCATCGGCGTTTCGATTTTCGCGATTCTGGTGACGCTGGCGCTCGTTTCCTACCAGCGCCTCATCGTCCGCCGCACCGGTTCGCTCGCGATCGAGGCGGACCGGATGCACTACCAGTCGGACCTGCTGTTGAACCTCTCCGTCATCGCGGCGTTGGTTCTCGATGCAATGCTCGGGCTGCACGGTGCGGACCCGCTGTTCGGCGTGTTCATCGCGCTCTGGCTTGTTTGGGGCGCGTTCAAGACTGCGCAGCACGCGCTCGACATGCTGATGGACAAGGAATGGCCGGACGAGAAGCGCGAACAGTTGAAAGCGCTCGTCTGCGCAGCGGACGGCGTTGAAGGGATCCACGAGCTGAAGACGCGCCATGCCGGGCATACCGACTTCATCCAGTTCCACATCTGGGTCGATCCGCACATGACCGTGCAGGCCGCACACGACATCGTGGATGTCGTCGAGGCGCGCGTGCTGGAAGCCTTCCCGGGCAGCGATATCCTCGTCCACGTCGACCCGAGCGGACACTTCGATACGCATCCCGTGCAGGAAGAGAGCCATGCCAAATAAGCTGCCCTTCGCCCAGATCGACGCCTTCGCGGCACGCCCGTTCGAGGGCAATCCGGCTGCCGTGATGCCGCTCGAAGTGTGGCTTGCCGACGACGTGCTGCAGGCGATTGCCGAGGAGAACAACCTCGCCGAAACCGCCTTCTTCATCCCGTCTGACGCGGCCGACGCCGACTATGATCTGCGCTGGTTCACGCCCGCGATCGAGGTGGACCTCTGCGGCCATGCGACGCTCGCGAGCGGGCATTATCTTCTTTCGCGCGACGTCGATCTCGACCGCATCCGGTTCCGCACGCGGCTTGCGGGCGTGCTCGAAGTGCGGCGTGCCAATGGGGGCTACGAACTCGATCTGCCCGCGCGCCGCCCGACGCCCGATGCGGCAGACCCGCGCGTGGAGCAGGCGCTTGGACTGACGCCCGAAGCCGTCCTTTCCTATCCGGGCGGAAACTGGCTCTACATCGTCCCCGACGCCGCATCCGTCCGCGCCATGAAGCCGAATTTCGGCCTCCTGCGCGAGGTCGGCAACCACCTCGTCGTCGTCACCGCACCCGGCGACGGCGCGTTCGACGTCGTCAGCCGCGTCTTCGCGGCGGGTGCCGGGATCGACGAAGACCCTGTCACCGGCGCCGCGCACGCCATGCTGACGCCCTATTGGGCGGAGCGGCTGGGCAAGCCAGCGTTCCAGGCATTCCAGGCCAGCGCCCGCGGCGGCCGCGTCGCCTGCCGCCTCGAAGGCGAGCGCGCAGTGCTCGGCGGAACCTGCGTCACAGTGATCGAAGGCAGCTTCACCCTTTGAAGAGCATCGCCGCGCGCCTATCTTCCCGCGCATGACCATCCGCGTCGCCAGCTACAATATGCGCAAGGCCATCGGCCTTGATCGCCTCCGCAAGCCCGATCGCGTGCTCGCCGTGCTCAATGAACTCGACGCGGATATCATCGCGCTTCAGGAGGCCGACCGCCGGCTCGGAGAACGGGCGAGCGCGATTCCGCGCGATATGATCGAGGCGGAAAGCCCCTATCGCGCCGTGCCCATCGAGAATCGCCCGAACAGCATCGGCTGGCACGGCAACGCCATCCTCGTGCGCAAGGACCACGAGATCATCCACGGCGAACCGCTGTTTTTACCGATGCTGGAGCCACGCGGCGCCGTGCTTGCCGACCTCGTCGTACGCGGGGAGCCGGTGCGCGTCGTCGGGATGCACCTCGATCTTACCGGGATCTATCGCGCGCGGCAGGCGAAGATGCTCGTCGACCACCTCGGCGAGCGCACGACGCAGCTGCCCAGCATCCTGATGGGCGACCTCAACGACTGGATGATCAACAGCAAGGCGCTGAAGGAATTCCAGCGTCACCACCAGTGCGCGGACTGCGGCCCCAGCTTCCCGACGCGTCGCCCGCTCGGTACGCTCGACCGCATCTTCGTTTCCGACCATTTCAAGGTGGAAGAAAGCGGCGTCCACACCTCGCTCACTGCGAAGCGTGCCAGCGATCACCTGCCGGTGTGGGCGAAGGTGGCGCGGAGCAGCTAGCGGTCAGGCCGCGACCAGCGCCGAAACCGTGCTATCGATCCAGCCGCCGCCAAGCACGCGCTCCCCGTCGTAGAGCACGCACGCCTGCCCCGGCGCCACGCCATATTCGGGCGACGCAAAGGTGACTCGGCTGCCGTCGAAGCGCGCGGGTGCGGGCTTTGCCATCGATCGGACCTTGGCGAGAACATCGATGCCGGCGGCGACATCAGAGCCGAGCCAGTTGATCTTGCCGAGCACAGCCGCCGCAACACCCAGCGCCGCGCGCGGACCGACGACGACGCGCCGCGTCTCCGGCTCAAGCCGCACGACATAGAGCGGATCGGCAAGCCCGCCGATCTCGAGGCCCCGCCGCTGGCCGACCGTGTAGTGGATGAGGCCGCGATGCTTCCCGAGCACGGCCCCGCCCATGTCCACAATCTCGCCCGGCTCGCCCGCTTCGGGGCGCAGCTTGCGCACGATCCCCGCATAGTCGCCGTTGGGCACGAAACAGATGTCCTGGCTATCCGGCTTGTCCGCCACCACGAGCCCGAATCGCCGCGCATGTTCGCGTACCGCCGGCTTCTCCATGCCACCGAGCGGAAAGCGCAGATAACCGAGCTGTTCGTGTGTCGTCGCGAACAGGAAATAACTCTGGTCGCGCGCCGGATCGACTGCGCGGTGCAGCTCCGGCCCGTTCGCACCATCAACCCGCCGCACATAGTGCCCCGTCGCCATCGCATCGGCGCCGAGGTCGCGCGCGACGGAGAGGAGATCGCGGAACTTCACCGTCTGATTGCATGTCACGCAGGGAATCGGCGTGCGTCCCTGCACATATTCGTCGGCGAAGGCCTCGATCACGCTGTCCTTGAAGGCGCTTTCATAGTCGAGCACGTAATGCGGGATACCCAGCCGGTCGGCGACACGGCGTGCGTCGTGGATATCGCTCCCCGCGCAGCACGTGCCCGCCTTCCCCACCGCAGCACCGTGGTCGTAGAGCTGGAGCGTGACCCCGATCGTCTCGTAGCCCGCTTCTTTCACCAGCGCCGCGACAACGCTCGAGTCGACGCCGCCGGACATGGCCACGACAACGCGTGCACCGGGCCGAAGGCCCGCAAGGTCGGGAATGCTGCTCATGCCCGGGCATATAGAGGCCGCTTACGATTTTTGCACGTTCTGCCCCGTATGTAATGCCGACGAGCGCGCTTGCGGTTCATCACCCCCGGTGATTCGCTAAGGGCACGTATAACAATTTCAAACACTAAGTCGGGAAGGGTCGCGTTAAGCTCTGTTGCTGCAGAATTTACCTTGGCGTTTAGGCGTTCTTTTAAGGGTCTGGCGTTAGGGTGCATCAACAAGGCAGTCGCGTAGTGTTGGAGCCAAAAGAATAATGATGGAAAATCAAAAGTTTCGCCCTGCATCGGTAATCGGCCCTCTCGGAGAGCCGCTTACGCTCGACACGCTGCCGCCTTCGGACACGCGCCGCTGGGTGGTGCGCCGCAAGGCGGAGGTCGTGGCTGCGGTGAAGGGCGGACTTATCTCTGCGGACGACGCCTGCGAGCGCTATGGCCTCAGCCCGGAGGAATTCGCGGCGTGGGAGCGCGCCGTGGACCGCGTTGGTATGCCCGGCCTCCGCGTCACGCGGGTTCAGCACTACCGAGCGCTCTACGACCGCGAAAGCGCCTGACACCATATTAGCCAACCGGCGCCCCCTACCTGTGCGGGCGCCTGCCAAAGGGCGGTAGACTTCGGGGGACGTCTGCCGCCCTTTCTGCGTCCGGCCCGCCGCAGCGCCATTTCTTTACGCCATTTTCACCATCCGCGCCCCACAGTTCCGCATTGTTTAAAAGTCGGGAATCGTGTGCGCGTGGAACAGGCCCAGAAAGCGCCAGACTTGAAAGCGCTGGAGCAGAACGGGAAGCCGCAATTGCTGCTGATCGCCGTGCTCTGCGCGGCCGCGGCGCTGCTCGGCCTTGTGCTGCTGCGCGATTCGGTCCCCGCATCGGCTGATCCCTACCCCGTTGCTGCCACTGCAACCGCGCCTGTTTCCGATCGCCAGGCCCGCGTCGAAACGCGGCTTCGCGAACAGGTCGAAGCGATGATCGGCGCGATTGTCGGCCGCGACAACGTGCGCGCCGTCGTCTCTGCGGAGATAGAACCCGATCAGACGCGGCAGGTTTCGGAGGCCGGAGAGCCGGGTACGAACAGCAGCGAGACGACCACCATAAGGAGCAGCGGCCAGATTCGCCGCCTCACCGTGTCGGTCATGGTCGACGGTCATCATGTCAAAGGGCCGGACGGCGTCAGCTACCAGCCGCGCACGAAGGCCGAACTCGCGCGTTTCACCCGCCTTGCGAAGGGCGCCGTCGGCTTCGACGCGATGCGCGGCGACTCACTGACCGTCGAGACCGTGCGTTTCGCGCCCGCTGAGGCTGCACCGGCGTTTTCCGGCGCGATGAACGAGATTCTGCCGTTCGGGCGCGCGCTCCTCGTGGGCATTCTTGCGCTCGCCGTGCTGTTCCTGATGTTGCGGATGTTCGGAAAGCACACGCCCGTCGTGACGTCCGAGCCTGCACGGCCTGCGGAACCATCGCAGCCCGCAGCCGTCGTGTTTACGAGCGATGCCGCACGCAGTCCCGCGCTTCGCCGCGCGGGTGACGCCGTCGCCGCGCGCCCGGCCGCTGCCGCCGCCATCGTCCGCCAATGGATGTCCGCATGAGCGCGCGCGCCGCAGCCCTGCGCACCGAGCCGCTTGCCGCACCGGCAGAACCGCTCTCCGCGCTCACCGGGGTCGAGCGTGCCGCCGCGCTGATGGTCGCGCTCGGGCGTGAACATGGCGGCGCGATCTGGGCGCACCTAGGCAATGAGGAGGCACGGGCGCTCAGCACCGCGATGGCGCAGATCGGCCCGGTTCCCGCCCCGCTCGCGGAGCGCTTGCTCGCCACCTTCGCAGGCGAAGTCTCCGGCACCGCAGCTTTGGAAACGCCCAGGACTGCGAACGAGACGACGTGGGACACGCTCGGCAACGTTAGCGAAGACGTTCTCGCCGCCTATCTTCGCGGCGAACACCCGCAAACGGCTGCGGTCGTGCTCGGCCGGATCGGACGCGAGCAGGCCGCGCGCGTGCTCTCGCGCCTGCCCGACGACACCGCGATGGATGTCGTGCTCAGGATGCTCCGCGCCGGCGCCGTGCGGCAGGATGTGCTCGATACCGTCGAGGAGACGCTGCGCGCCGACCTGCTCTCGAACCCCGCGCACAGCGCGCGCCGCGACGCGCACGAAGTGATGGCCGAGATTTTCAATCACCTCGACCGCGATGCCGAGGCACGCTTCATGCTGGCGCTCGAAGACCGCGCCTTCGATGCTGCAGAGCGCATCCGCACGCTGATGTTCACGTTCGAGGATCTGGCGCGTCTCGATGCCGCCAGCATCCAGACTCTGCTCCGCAATATCGACAAGAACCGGCTCGCCGCGGCGCTGAAGGGCGCGGGCGAAGCGCTGCGCGAATTCTTCTTCATGAGCATGTCGGAGCGCGCCGCGCGCATCCTGCGCGAGGATATGGAGCTGATGGGCCCCATTCGCCTGCGCGAGGCAGAGGAAGCCCGTCAGGCGATCGTTCAGGTAGCAAAACAGCTCGCGGACGCGGGCGAGATCGCTCTCGCCGACAACCGCGACGGTAGCGAGGAGTACGTGTTCTGATGCCTGCGTCTTACCCAGGGAGAAGCAAGATGGACGACCTGCGTCCCGATTATGAACCCACCCGCGCCTATGCGGCGGAAGTCTCTCCCGAAGAGGCGGCCGATGGCCTGGCCGGCGCGGTGGAGCTCGAATCCGTGTTCGATGTGCCGGTGCGCGTGCAGGCCGTACTCGGCCGATCGGCTGTGGAAGTCAGCCAGCTCCTGAAACTCGCACCCGGCGCGGTGATCGAGCTCGACCGGCGCGTCGGCGAAGCAATCGACATCTTCGTGAACGACCGCCTCGTCGCCCGCGGCGAAGTCGTGCTCGTCGATGATCACCTCGGCGTCACCATGACGGAAATCGTGAAGCAGGACGCTTGAAGCCGTTCTGCGTCAGATTTCAGGCGGCGCACTCCAGCGTGTGTGGAGATTCAGTTCAGGGCGAGGCGAAAATGGTGGATTCCGAGAATCGGAGCGGAATGCACTTAACGTTGAGCACCGGAAGCGCAGGAAGCCGCCGTATGCAGCCCGGCATGGGCTGAATATCCGCACACCCTAAGTCAGTTTCCAGGAGATCGGGATTACCAGCTTGGCGGGGCCGCCCGGCGGCGGCGGCACGGAGCCGATTTTCTGCGGGATGCGGACGGCTTCCCGGTCGAGAATTTTCGATCCCGTCGGCTCGACGAGTTCGACGCCGGTAATCGTGCCCCCGGCATCCACGCTGATCCGCACCTTCGCAGTGCCCTCATCGCCCCGGATCTGGGCACTGCGCGGATAGGAGTGCTGCGCGGCAATAAGCCGCGTGACGGTCGATCTCCAATCCGCAGCAGACGCCGTCCCCGCCGAAGCGAGGAGAACGAGCGCGGCGAACGCAGTTTTATGGATCCACCCTTCCATGGGCGCACGCTAGCGGCCCAAGTCTTGCCAAAGGGTTTATTCCGCCTGGGAAATGGTCGCCTTGGCAAAGGCGCAGCGGAAACCTCAGAGCTGGCGTTCCACCATCATCTTCTTGATTTCACCGATCGCCTTCGCCGGGTTGAGGCCCTTCGGGCAAACGTTCGCGCAGTTCATGATGGTGTGGCAGCGATAGAGCCGGAACGGATCTTCAAGCTCGTCAAGCCGTTCGCCGGTCATCTCGTCACGGCTGTCGGCGAGCCAGCGGTAGGCCTGCAGCAGGATTGCCGGGCCGAGGAACTTGTCGGAGTTCCACCAGTAACTCGGGCAGCCCGTCGAGCAACAGGCGCACAGGATGCACTCATACAGCCCGTCGAGCTTCTCACGGTCTTCCGGCGACTGGATGCGCTCCTTCCCCGAAGGCGTCGTTGACACCGTTTGCAGCCACGGCTTGATCGAGGCGTACTGCGCGTAGAAGTGCTTGAAGTCGGGCACGAGGTCTTTGACGACCTCCATGTGCGGCAGCGGCGTGATCGCCACGTCGCCCTTCACCTCGTCGATCGGCTTCGTGCAAGCGAGCGTATTCGAACCGTCGATGTTCATCGAGCACGAACCGCAGATGCCCTCGCGGCACGAGCGGCGGAAGGTGAGCGTCGGGTCGACCTCGTTCTTGATTTTGATGAGGGCATCGAGAACCATCGGCCCGCAGCTGTCGAGGTCGAGCTCGTAGCTGTCCATGCGCGGGTTCGCGCTGTCATCCGGCGACCAGCGGTAGATTTTGAACGTTTTGATATGCGTCGCGCCCTCGGGGGCCTTGTGCACCTTGCCCTTGCCGTTCACCTTGCTGTTCTTCGGAAGCGTGAATTCGGCCATCGCGCGCGTCTCTCCATGTTCTCTCGCGCGTGCTGCCTAGCGCAATCGCGTGGCGGAAAAAACTGGAAAAAGCGCGGCGTCCCGCAATAAGTCCTCAAGCCGTCACATGGCGGCGATAGGGCGGCGGGCAATGATCACCACACGCCCCCTGCCCACGGTCTTCGACGGCGACCCGCTGCTCGGCTTCTATCACGAACAGTTGATCCGGCACTGGACGCCGCGCCAGCGGGCACTCGCCGCCGGTCTCGGGAAACTGGCGGTGCGCGGCACGCGCGACGCCCGCTGCCGCGCGCTCGGCATCCCAGAAGACGAGGCACGCCTGCTTGCGGGCATCGTTGACCCCGCGCATTATCTGTCGCAGCTCTATCGCCGCGGCATCCATCGGCTTCTCAACCCCGCCGCCATCCCGCTCGCCTCCAGCCTGCTCAAGGATAAGCGCAGCTTCGCGGCGGCTGTGGCGAACGCGGGATTGCCGGCGCCCGAAACCTTTTCCGGCCCGTCCTCCCCCGCCGCCGTGGCCGCCTGGTTCGAACGGCATGGCGAGATCGTCGCCAAGCCGAACTATAGCTCGCGCGGGCGTGGCGTCGCACGCTACCGGCGCATCGCGCAGGGCTGAGCGGACAGCAACGGAACGCGGTTCGAAGCCGGCACGCTGGCCGCGCATCTGACGCGTGTCGTCAGCCGCGGCGGCCTCCTCCAGCAGGCAATGCGCACGGCGCCGCGCCTGTCGGACATCTCCCCGGGCGCGCTCCCGACGCTGCGCGTGCACACATTCCGTCTCGGCGGAACGCTCGCCGCGCACGGGCTCGTGCTGCGCATCGGCGGCGGATCGGGGCCGGTCGATAATTTCAGCCGTGGCGGCCTTGCCGCCGCCGTCGTGGATGGCGCTGCCGGAGACGTCATCGGAAAGGCGGGCGGGCGTATCCTTTGCGTAGGGCGTCACCCCGCAACCGGCGTCTCGCTGGAACACATCGCGCTCGGCGACCTTGCCGACGCCGCCGCCCGGCTCGGCATCGCGGCGCACTCCGCGATCGGCGCCGGCTATGGTCTCATCGGCTGGGATATCGGCCTTGCCGATTGCGGACCCGTGCTCATCGAGGGCAACTGGAACCCTGGCCACCAACTCACGCAGTTCACGAACGCCTGCGGCCTGTCTGCGCTCGCCGTCGGCCGCGCCTATCTGCAGGCGCTCGAAGCCCTACCCGCAAGCGCGTGGGCCGATGCCGCCCCGCTGCAGTGGGATGGTCAGTATCTGCCCGCCCCCAAACTTGCGCCCCTTTCCTCTCAGTCTATAAGCACCGCTGGGCTGCAAATCGACTGAGAGACCTGTGGACACGCCAACGACGCTTCTTCTCGCAGGAAAGAACGAAACGCCGATCTGGGGCATGTCTTCCGCCGAGCGGATTCGGCGTATCGCGGCGGCGCGCGCCCCCCAGGCGGATCAGTCGGGCGTCATCGTCGCCGACACCCGCTTCGCCTTCGACCCGCAGTGGTTCGGTTGGATCACTCAGCGTCCCGGCACCGCCCTCACCCTCGGCGGCCGCCCCGTGCTCGTGAACACAGCGCCGGAGCAGGCCCAAGCCGTGCGCGACGCCATCGACGCCGGCAGCGATGCCTGGGCGGAAGGCCTTGCGGTCACCGCCTATGAAGACGGCATCACCATCTACAACGCCGCGCTCCGAAAGCGCGAAAGCCCGTTCCTCATCGAGCTGGTCCCGGCCAACGTCCGCGCCATCGAGCGCGCAAGCTATTTCGGTGCCTACAAGGGCGTCACCGACATCCTCACCAAATACCTGTGGCCCGAATGGGCGCTCGTCCTCACCCGCATCGCCGCGCGCATCGGCATGACCCCCAACATGGTCACGACGATCGGCGCGGCGCTTTGCGTATGGGCGACGTTCCTGTTCTGGGACGGCCACTACTGGGCCGGTATGGCGGCAGGCCTCGCCTTCATGGTGCTCGACACCGTCGACGGCAAGCTTGCGCGCTGCACGATCACCTCGTCATGGTGGGGCGACATCTTCGATCACGGGCTCGACCTCGTGCATCCGCCCTTCTGGTGGTATGCATGGGGCGTCGGCCTCGCCGCGCACGGCCTCGCGCTTGATCCGCCCGTGTTCTGGACGGTGATGGGCGTGATGGTCGGCGGCTATGTGCTTCAGCGGTTCATCGAGGGCTGTTTCATCCACGTCTTCAGAATGCACATCCACGTCTGGCAGAAGGTCGACACTGATTTCCGCCTGATCACTGCGCGCCGCAACCCCAACATGGTGATCCTGTTCGTCAGTATGCTGTTCTCGCGCCCCGATCTCGGGCTTCTCGCGGTGACGGCGTGGACAGTGCTCAGCCTCGTCTTCCATTTCATCCGTCTGCTTCAGGCAATCGCCGCGCGGCGGCGCGGGGCGCTCACCTCGTGGCTCAGCGACGGGAGTGCGGCATGAACGACACCATCCGCCGCTTCGGCTATCCGGCGACGCTGGTGGCCGAGTACGACCACTGGGTCGTGCTGCTGCGCCCCGCGCAGCCCACGCTCGGCAGCCTCGTGCTCGCCGCGAAGTCGGATGCGACGGCCTTCGCGGACCTCGAACCCGCCGCCTATGCGGACCTCGCGAACGTTAGCCGCGATATCGAGACCGCGCTTCGCGCCGCCGTCGATCACACAAAACTCAACTACCTGATGCTGATGATGGTGGACCCCCACGTCCACGCCCACGTCATCCCCCGCTACGAAGGTAGCCGCAGCTTCGAAGGCCGCGCGTTCCCGGACGCAGGCTGGCCGAAACTCCCTGCGCTCGGTGAAGCGGTGGACTTAGACACGGCCGGAATCGCTGCCGTTTCGGCATGGCTCAAAGGTTTCTGGCCCGCACGCTGAAAACCCGCGCAATTTTAACCATGATGAAACACCGCCCACCGTATGCGTGTCGGGCGGGAACCGGATGTGCCGCTTTTCCCGGTGTATGGGGCTTGTGCTGGCTATGGAGCGTTTCAGGGATTTGATCGCGCGCGTTGACGTGTCGCGTTTCACCGCGATCATAACCCACTGGAAGATCAGCAAGAAGGTTTTGGTGAGCTACGGCATCGGCGGGCTCGCGATGGCGGTCCTCGCGATGGTCGCCATCGGTTCGCTGCTCGTCACCCGGTCCACCGTGTCCGAAGTCACCCGCCTTGCCGACAGCGCCCGTTCGATCTCGCACGCACACACCACTGCGATGACGGCACAGGGCCGCATCAAGGACTATGTGATCCGCCCCGAGGCCTCGCTCGTTGCTGAGGTCAACCAGAGCCTCGATGCGGCGAAGGAGGCACTGAGGCGCGCCGAAGACGGAGCCACGATCGTCGGCGAGGAGGCCACGCTGGCGCGCATCGACCGGCTGCGCGGCGTGTTCCGCACCGAGTTCCGCGGCATTGTCGAGAACCAGACCGAGATCAATCAGCTCGTGGCTGGCGCGATCGAAGCCAAGGGGCCGGAAATCGGCGCCGCGCTCCACGATATCGTCACGGCCAGCCACGGTGCGGGCGACCACCAGACCGCCTATAACGCAGCGCTTGCGCTCGAAACCTATTCGCTGCTGCGGGTCGATGTGAACCGCTACCTCTCCGCCCCCTCGCCTGAGATCGTCAAGCAGACCAAATCGGACCTCCTCAACCTCGAAGATGCGCTGAACGGCGTTTTCGAAGGCCTCACCGATCCAAAACTTATCCGCAAGGCCGACGGCATCATCGTCAGCCTCGTCGCTTACGACAAGGCGTTCGACGAAATCGTCCGCCGCACCACCGACCGCGACGCCGCTGTTGATCGGCTGCTCGGCAAGACCGGCCCAGCGTTCGAACGCAACGTGCAGGCCTTCTCCAAAGCGATCGCCGATCAGCAGGGTACGGCCGATTTCGCCGCACAAGCAGCCGCCGGCGGTGCCATTGTCATCACGCTTCTTGCTGGTGCCGCTGGTATCGGTGTGTCGATCGTTGCGGGCCTCCTCACCAACCATCTCATCGCACGCCCGATCGCAACGATGGCGAACGCGATGCTCGCGCTCGCCCGCGGCGAAACCGGCACGCGCATCGAAGGCGCACAGCGGCGCGACGAGGTCGGCGACATGGCGCGGGCGGTGGCAGTGTTCAAGGAAAACGCGACCGAAGTCGAAGAGCGCCGCCGTGCCGCTTTGGAAGCCGAACGCCGCGAACGCGAACGCGAGGAAACCGCCCGCGCCGAACGCGAAGCCGAGCGCCAGCAAGCCGCTGTCGAGAAACGCGCGGCGCTTAACGAGCTAGCCAATGCTTTCGAAACCAGCGTCCGCCATGTCGTCGCTGCTGTCGATAGCGCCGCGCGCCAGATCGCGGCGGGCTCGCAGCAGGTAAGCGATGCAGCACGCAGTAGTGCCGTGCTCGTCACCGATGTGACCGTATCCGCGGAGGAAGCCAGCCATAACGCGCTCACCGTTGCCAATGCATCCGAGGAAATGGCCCGCTCGCTCGCCGAGGTCTCGCACCGCGTTGTCGAATCTTCGGCAATGTCGGAGCAGGCCGTGTCCCGCGCCCGCGCTACAGACGAGATCGTTGCCGGCCTCTCGGTAGATGCCGAAAAAATCGGCGAGATCGTCGGCCTCATCAATTCAATCGCCGAGCAGACCAACCTGCTTGCGCTCAACGCGACAATCGAGGCAGCCCGCGCAGGTGAAGCCGGACGCGGCTTCGCAGTCGTCGCAAGCGAGATCAAGGCGCTCGCGAACCAGACCAGAAAAGCGACGATCGACATCAACGAGCGCATCGGCGCGATCCAGTCGGTAACGCGCGAAACCGTAGGTGCGATCGAGGAAATCGTCTCCACGATCGGCGAAATCAACGGCATCGCCGCCACCGTCGCCGCCGCCGTCGAACAGCAGGCCGCGACCACGTCCGAAATCGCGCGCAACACGCATCAGGCCTCCGACAGCACGCACGCCGTCGCGCGCAACATCGACCAGGTCCGCTCCGGCGTCGAAGCGACAGGCATCGCAGCAAAGGATGCGCTTGATGCCGCCGCCGACCTCAACCGGCAGGCAAGCACGCTCACCACAGAGGTCGACCGTTTCCTCGCCCGCGTCCGCGCAGCATAGGAAAGCCTTTACAACGGACCGCTGACAAGCGCCTAAACATCGTGTATCGCCCCCGGCCATGCTCAACATCAACGGCATCACCGTGCGGCTTGGCGGCCGCATTATTCTGGACGGCGCGACCGCGTCGCTGCCCACGGGAAGCCGTGTCGGCCTGATCGGGCGCAACGGTGCGGGCAAATCCACGCTGATGCGCGTGATGTGCGGCCTGCTCGAAGCCGACGGCGGCGAGATCGAAACCGCGAACCGCTCGCGTATGGGCTATATCGCGCAGAAAGCGCCCGCCGGTACCGCGACACCGCTTGAAACCGTGCTGGCCGCGGACACCGAACGCGCCGCGCTGCTCGTCGAGTCTGAAACCGCGACCGACCCGGACCGCATTTCCGAAATCCACGAGCGGCTGAACGCGATCGATGCGTGGACTGCAGAGGCACGCGCCGCGCGTATCCTCGTCGGCCTCGGCTTCGACGAAGAGATGCAGGGCCGCACGCTCGACAGCTACTCCGGCGGCTGGAAGATGCGCGTCGCGCTCGCCGCCCTGCTCTTCTCCGAACCCGACCTGCTGCTGCTCGACGAGCCATCGAACCACCTTGACCTCGAAGCGACGCTCTGGCTCGAAAACTTCCTGAAGACCTATCGCGCGACGATGATCATCATCAGTCACGAACGCGACCTTCTCAACAATGTCGTCGATCACATTCTGCACCTCGAAGGCGGCAAGATCACACTTTACCCGGGCGGCTACGACGCGTTCGAGCGGCAGCGCGCCGAGCGCCTCGCACAGATCGAGGCCGCGCGAAACGCGCAGACCCGCCAGCGCGAAAAGCTGCAGGACTACATCGCCCGCAACAGCGCCCGCGCGAGCACCGCGCGGCAGGCCCAATCCCGTGCCAAGGCACTGGCGAAAATGCAGCCGATCGCAGCCATTGCCGAAGACCCCAGCCTCAGCTTCGCGTTTCCCAACCCCAGCGAGCTGAAGCCGCCACTCGTCACGCTCGACATGGCGTCGGTGGGCTACACCGAAGGCAATCCGATCCTCACGCGCCTCAACCTGCGCCTTGACCCCGACGACCGCGTGGCGCTGCTCGGGCGCAACGGCAACGGCAAGACCACGCTTGCCCGACTGCTCGCCGCGCAGCTGCCGCCGATGGAGGGCGACATGCGCACCGCGGGCAAGATGCGCGTCGGCTATTTCACGCAGTATCAGGTCGAAGAACTCGACACCGACGACACGCCGCTCGAGCACATGACGCGCATTATGAAGGGCGCGACGCCCGGCGCCGTCCGGGCCCAGCTCGGCCGTTTCGGCTTCTCCGGCGACAAGGCCCTGACGAAAGTCGGCAAGCTTTCGGGCGGCGAACGCGCCCGGCTGGCGCTCGCGCTCATCACGCGCGAAGCGCCGCACATGCTGATCCTCGACGAGCCGACCAACCACCTCGACGTCGATTCGCGCGAGGCGCTGGTGCAGGCGCTGAACGAATATTCAGGCGCCGTCGTGCTCGTCAGCCACGATCGCCACATGCTCGAGCTGACCGCAGACCGACTGGTTCTGGTCGATGACGGTCGCGCCGAGGATTTCGGGGGGAGTCTTGAGGACTACACCGATTTCGTACTCGGCAAGTCCGGCGACCGGTCAGCGGGCGGCAATGCCCAAGGCAACCGCAAGGGATCCCGCAAAGCTTCCGCCGACACGCGCGAGCAGGAAAAGCGTCTGCGCGCCGCCGTGAAGACTTTCGAAGCCGAGATCGCTTCGCTCAGTGCCGAACGCAGCGCTGTCGACCGCGCCATGTTCGACCCCTCGTCGGCGGGACCTGCTCACGCGAAAAAGACGATGACCGAGCTGATGAAGCTTCGCGCCGACCTCTCGGACCGGATCACCGCCATCGAGGCGGAGTGGCTCGTCGCTTCGGAAGCGTTGGAGATCGCGGCTTAGGCCGGTGCCAACCGCCGCAGCATCGTCCTGGCAAGATCGAGCGCACGCGCGCGCGTCAATCGCTCCGACGAGAGGCTGTAGTCCAGCCACAACCCGTCCATGGTGGCGGAAACGAGCGCCACGATATCGCGCGGTGGCACTGGCCCAGCGGGAAGCCGCTCCACGGCTTGATCGAGCAGGGCGTGCAGCCGTGCATTATAACTTACGCTGACCGCCGCGAATTCGGCATTGTTGCGGACGAGCGTCCAGAAGGCGATCCAGGCGCCGAGGATGTCCGGGTTCGACCATTCGTCGCTGAAATGCACCTCGAACAGCCGGTCGATCGTCTTCCAGGGGTCCTCATGCCCGGCTGCGAGTTCCTGCTCGAAACGCGCAATGAAGCTGTCGCAAAGCTCCTGATAGGTTTCGAGCAGCAGATTGTCGGGATTGCTGAAATAGTGGCGCAGCAGGCCGTGCGACACGCCTGCCCGGCGGCAGATTTCGCGCCCCGTCGTGCCGCGCGGACCCAGCTGTGCAAGGCAGCTGATTGTCACGGCGAGCAAATCCTGACGCCGAAGATCCGGCGTCTGTCGACGCGCGCGGCGCCTTTTCGTGTCTTCTGTCGTGGACGCCATATCTGCCTTCGCTATCAAGGCAGACGTATCGCAGGCTCCAGGCCAGTCACGCAAGCCAAAGCCGGCAGCCCCGCTCAGTCCAGATCGGGATCGTGGTAGTTTTGCACGTAAGACGCAATCAGCCGGTCGACCGCTTCACGCGTCACCCGATTATAATCTTCCGAAAAGCCCAACGTCGCCACCATCTTCCAGTGGCCGTACATCAACGTCACGAACAGAAAGCCGATCTCCCGGCACGCTTTCTGGCTCAGCGTCGGGTTGCTGATCTGAATCTCGTGCGCGATCGTATACTGGAGCAGGTTATACTGCCCGCTGAGGCTCATGCGTATCGCCTCGGAACTTGCCGCAAGCGAGAACATGGCGTCGTAAACGCCATCGTCCCTCGGTTTCTCATTCCCGGCGAGGAAGTCGAAATAGAAATCGAGGAACATCGGCAGGCGCTCGGTCGTGGCAGCCTCGATGATGCCTTTCATCAGGCAGTCACGGTAGCTCGCCGCCAGTGCATCGCATACTGCGACCATAAGGCCTTCAGGCTCCGGGAAATAGTGCCGGATGAGCTGCCGCGACATGTCCGCTTCCTTGGCGATCGAATCGTAGGAGGGCATGGGCAGGCCTTCGCGGCCAATCGCCTTGATGGCAGCCTGAACGATCTCAGGCTTGCGAATTTCAGAAATGGGCTTCGGCATGCCGCCCCCGGGTAAGCGATGGTTACTGTTATATACCCGCGGGCGCGAGCGGCGCGGATGCTAACAGCGATGAAAGCAGTAGCAAGCGAATAGTTAACAAGACGCAGAAAAGTGTTCGGCAAATGCAGGGTTGCAGCACGCCGGGCGAGCCCCGCTCTCGGGGGCCGGTTTTGATTGCGAACTCAAACACATGCCTACAGGCACACGAATCCGCCACTTTCAGTTGGAAAGCAAGAAGAGGGCCAATCGCCTTAATGCGCGCATTTCCGGCGATACGGCGCGAGCATTGTCTTCAAAGTGTAAAGGAGACCGACAACGACCGAACGTGGTTCGTCCTCCCCAATGCGGAGCACACGCGCTCGCTCCATGCATTTCGGTGCGAATCGTTCTCGAATGGTGCGGTCAAATGCAGCGGCGACGCATGGAACTGAGGGCAAAGACAGAAGAGCTATGCGCCTTCCCTGACACCAGCTGCAGCAAGGCGCGGCAGCACATCCCGTGCAAGCCGCTGCAAGGCATCGACATAGTCAATCGCGCTGAAGATCACACCGTCGACGCCCGCTTCGACCACGCTGACGAGCTTCGCAGCCACGGTTTCCGCACTGCCGACAACAGGCATCCCAGACCCCAGGGCAACTGTGCGTCGCATGAAGCGCATCTGGTCGGAATCTTCCGCCACGCCGTTTTCACGCGCCAGCGTGGAAATGAAGCCGTCAATGGCGGTATGGTCTGCCCGATCTTCGGAATAGTAGCGCAGATAATCGGTAGCTTCGGCCTCCGTATCCTTCAGCACGAGTTGGGCGTTGGTCCAGACCTGAACGTCGCGCCCGTACTCATCCCGTGCCAGCGCTTTATATTTTGCGACCTGAGCCTTCCACTGGTCGGGGTTCTCGCCGAACAGACCGATGAGACCCATGTTTGAATGGCGAGCCGCGAAGCGCATCCCCGTTTCGGAGAAGCCCGCATTCATGATCGGCACCGCACCGCCTCGTAGAGGTTGCGGGCGGGATAGTGCGCCTTTCATGCTGAACCAGCGGCTGTCGACGTCGAACTCACACGTTTCCGACCAGAGGCGGCGGATGAGCGTCAGCCACTCTGCAAGATACGCGTAACGCTCCTCGTGACCCAGCATTTCAATGCCGAACATATCGAACTCACGGCGATTCCAGCCGCCGACAACGTTCATGCCGAACCGCCCGCCGGAAATGGCGTCGATCGTCGCCGCCTGCTTTGCCACGATCAGCGGATGCACGGTTGGTGCATGTGTCGTCGCGAACACCCCGATGCGGCGCGTCGCCTGCGCGATTGCCGCAGCATAGGTGAAAGGCTCGATCACATCATGGGAGGCGTGCTGGAAATCGCCGTCTACATAGCCCTTCCAGCGTGCGATCGGCACAATGGCTTCAAGCCCGGCTTCATCCGCCATCTGCGCAATGCGCAAACATTCCGCCCAGTTCGGTTTGAACAGCTCCGGCACGGTCGTGAGCGCCGGCATGGTGTTGGCGCAGAATACGCCAAGCTTGAGCCGATTGTTTGAATAAACGGGATGCCGAGGCGAAACCGTCATTGCGCCAGCGCCTCGCGGCGAACGCGTATCCCGGCCTTCTCGCGATCCCACGTGTCGGCAGTCAAACCCTCCTTCCGCAGATCGCCCTTCAGCACCTTGGCCGACGGTGTCTTCGGCAGCGCACTCATCACCCGTATGTATCGCGGCACCATGAAATAGGGCATCCGCGCCACAAGAAATTCGGTCAGCTCGGTCATATCGATCGTGCTGCCGGGCACAGGCGCCACCACGATCATCACTTCGTCTTCGGAATATTCGCTCGGCACGCCGATCGCTGCACATTCGCGTACGGCGGGGTGCGCGCAAACCTCCGCTTCCACCTCGAACGAAGAGATGTTCTCGCCGCGGCGCCGGATCGCATCCTTCATGCGGTCGACGAAGTAGAAATAGCCGTCTTCATCCATGCGGAACGCATCGCCGGTATGAAACCAGCCGTTCCTCCACGCCTCCGCAGTCGCGACCGGGTTTGCGTTGTAGCCGCTGTTCATGCCCCAAGGCCGGTCGGTGCGGACAAGCATCTCGCCAACCTCGCCGACCGGAACCTCGCAGTCGTTCGCATCGACGAGACGGACCTCGACGTTAGGGCGCGGGCGACCGCACGTTCCCCGCTTTGTCGGATTCGCTTCTGACACGATCGGAGAGGAAATCTCCGTCATGTTGAAGATCGTATAGATATCGATGCCGAACCGCGCCTTGAAGGCAGGCGCGTCATCGGTGAACGGCACCATGAATGCCAACTTCACCTTGTGGTCGCGGTCGCGCTCCGAAGGCGGCTGTTTAATGAGGAAGGTCGCCATCACGCCGAGCAGGAAAACCACTGTGGTTTCCGTCTTCCGCACCACATCCCAGAACGTGTCGGTGGAGTAGCTGTTGACCACTGCGACAGATGCACCGCGCGCGAGCATCACGAAAGGCGGCCCCATACCCCCAATATGGAAGATCGGCGCGACCGTCATGTAGCGGTCGTCTTCCGTCACCATCGGCCAGCTTTCGGGACCGGCATTGGAGAACATGTGAAGATAGGACGACAGCACCCCTTTCGAAGGACCCGTCGTGCCCGAGGTGTAGATGATCGACTGGATGTCCCACGGGTCGATCGGCCGTTCGAGCGGTAGCAGCGCCGCTTCCGTGCCCGAGAGATCGTCAAAGCGAGATGTCGGCAGACCGAAATGCGGCGCGTCCAGCGCCGTCGTCAGCACGGCCCGCTCAAGGCCCGCCATGTCGATCTCGGAAAGGCGGGGCGCAAGCTCCGGGTGAACGATAATCACCTTCGCTCCGGAATTCGCCACGACATGGGCGAGCAGCCCGCCGCGATAGGCCGTGTTAAATGGTACGAAAACCGCGCCGATGTAGTTGATGGCATAGAAAGCCAGAAGCGCGTCGGGGCCGTTTGGAAGCCAGACAGCGACGTGATCGCCCTGCCGGATACCAAGAGCCTGGAGGCCTGCGGCCTTCTCGATCACGCGCCGGCGCAGATCCTGAAAGCTCCATTCTTCGCCATCTTCGAAAATCACGTGGGTCTTTTCCGGACGCTCCACCGCCCAGCGATCGATCAGGTAGCGCAGAACGCATTCGTTCCTGTTCGGAATACGTGGATCGTGAAAATCGCGCGCGGTGTCCTCGCGGTCAGCCATGAGAAACTCCCCTCGTCCATTTGTTTGTCGTTGCGGTTGGAAACGCTCCAACCGATGGGCACGCATCCCTGCGCGCTTGCCTCAGTCGAGGCCGATCAACCGCATACACGCATGAGAGACCTGCTCGATGACATCGTCCCTCTTCCGGCGGCTACCCCGCCAGTAGCAGTTCGGAATCCACGACAGCAGGCCGCCCATCCAGACCGACATCGCCGCAGCGTCGTGAAGCGTCACGAGGCCGTCTGCACGACACTGCTCCACAAGGCGCGCGATCCTGAGATCGAATTCATGCCGCAGGCGCAGAATCTGCTGCGCATCGATGTTGGTGAGGTTTTTCATCTCGCGCTGATAGACGACGATATATTCCATGCGATCGATGATGATGGCGGCGACCTCCCGCAGCGCAGCGCGGAGCTGATCGACTGAATTTCCTGGTGCAGCCGCTGCCCGATCCAGCGCATCGAGAGATTCGCTGACGCCGACGGCGCAGACCGAGGCCAGAATCTCCGCTTTGTTCTTGTAGTAAGTATAGAGGTACGGCTTGGTGACGTTGAGCTCGTCCGCCACCATGTCGAGTGTCGCCGTTTCATAGCCCTTTTCGTGGAACAGGCGGCTTGCCACTTCGAGGATGCCTTGCCGTTTCAGCGCGACGACATCAGGCTTCGACATGCGACGACCGCGTGGCCGGACTTGACTTGAGCCCGCCGCGGGCGCCGCTTCGACCAATTTGCTACGCGTTGCTCTCTTCATGCCGCCCTTCTCAGGATCTCCAGTATATCGGCAGAGGACCGCACCGGACGTGGATTGGTCCGTCCCCAGATATCAAGCATGGTGTATTCGGCAACCTGTTGGAAGCGATCTTCGCCCACACCGACTTCCGAAAGGGTGCGGGGCATTCCCAGCGTCCGGATAAACCGGTCCAGGGCTTCGGAGGCCGTGCTTCCCGGTTCGCCCAAACACGCGCTGATGCGCTTCTGGCGGCTATCGTCGTATTCGGCGTTCCACGCCAGCACATAGGGCGACATAACGCAGGATGTGTAGCCGTGCGGCACGTCGCAGGTTCCGCCGAGGATATGGCCGATCGCATGGCTCGCCCCCATCGGAACGCCGCCGATGATGGAAATCATCGACTGCCAGGCACCAACCTGACACTTCAGGCGCCCCTCGATATCCTTGGGATCCCGCTTCACGCGGCTCAGCCCTTCGACGAGAAGACGCAGCGCACTGTCCGCAAGGCCGTCGGCGAAGTCATTGGATGCGTATGACGCCAGCGTCTCCACCGCGTGATCGACTGCGCGCACGCCTGTCGAAAACCACAGCCATTCAGGCGTATGCAGCGTCAGTTCCGGGTCAAGCACCACGGCGATGGGCGCCATGTTCCGGTGCTCATAGCCCTGTTTGTGCATCACGGTCTCGTCCGTCGCCCCGGACAGGGCATTGAACTCGCCGCCCGAAAGCGTCGTCGGCACACAAATCACGCGCACATCGGGACCGACAGTGATCGGGTTTATGACCTGGCCATCATCGGTGACATAGGTTCTGAGCGGCTCGAAACCTTCTACCGTCCGCACGTCATGCTTCAGCAGCAGCGCTATGATCTTGCCGGCATCGGTCACCGATCCGCCGCCGATCGTAACGATCAGATCGGCATTGGCCGCGCGCGCGGCATTTGCGCCGGCGAGAACACCTGATCGTGGCGCATGTGGCTGAATGCCGGTCCATGTCGCAGCATGGCGTACGCCAAGCGCTGCCTCAACATTGCGCACGGCGTCCGTCGTATTCGCGAGCGTTGTGCCGGCAAGAATGAACACGCGCTGCGCGCCCGCAAGCGCCGCCTGTTCCGCGATAGCCTCCGCCGCGGGCCGACCGATTACGACGCGCTCGGTCGACGTGAAACCCATTGTCGTGCCAGCCATGTCACCCTCCGCATCTTTTTGGAATGCTGGCACAGTGAAATTCTACTGTCCAGTATATTCAATACCCTCACGGCAGCGAGGCGCACAATCCGCAGCTTGACAAAATTATACTCATCAGTAGGCGAAGATACAAGACTATTGCCGATACAGCTGGAAATGGATGACCGTGGCAACAGAGGGAGCCAAGAGCGCGACAGGGCCGTTGTCTGGCATTCGGATCGTGGAATTCGCCGGTCTTGGGCCTACCCCCTTTGCCGCCATGCTGCTCGCCGATTACGGCGCAGATGTGCTGCGCATCGATCGCAAGGGCCAGGCCGGCCTTTCCCCGGGTGATGGCAGGCAGGACTTTCTGAACCGCAGCCGCAGTTCGATCGCGCTCGATCTCAAATCCGCCGATGGCCTCGCGCTTGCGCGGACGCTGATCGGCAAGGCCGACGTTCTCCTCGAAGGTTATCGCCCCGGCGTCATGGAGCGGCTGCAACTCGGCCCCGACGAGGCGTTGGCCCTCAACTCCCGGCTCATCTACGCGCGCATGACGGGCTGGGGCCAAAGTGGACCGCTAGCGCAGAAGGCTGGGCACGACATCAATTATGTGGCGCTTACCGGGGGGCTCCACATGATGGGCAGCGCAGAGGCCCCGCCCCCCGTCCCCCTCAACGTCGTCGGAGATTTTGGTGGCGGTGGAATGCTGGTTGTTTCGGGCATCCTGGCCGCCCTTGTGGAGCGCCAGTCGAGCAGCCGCGGCCAGATCATCGATGCCGCCATGATCGATGGCGCGGCCCTGCTGCTCACCCAGCTTTACGCTTGGAAGGCTATGGGCTTCTGGACATCCGAGCGCGCCGCGAACCTGTTGGATGGCGGCGCCTATTTCTACCGCTGCTATGAAACCGCGGAAGGCTACGTCGCGGTCGGCGCGATCGAACCTCAATTCCATGCCGCGCTGATCGCCGGGCTTGGGCTTGAGCTCGCAGATTTTTCCGATCACATGAACCGCGCGCTCTGGCCGGATCGCTCTCGGACGCTCGAAGCTCTGTTCAAAACACGCACCCGTGATGAATGGATCGCTATTTTCGAGCCGCTCGACGCGTGCGTGACGCCGGTCCTGACGCAGGAAGAAGCCATCCGCCACTCCGCAAACGTAAGCCGAAATGTCTTCACGGGCGTGGAGCGCGCAGAGCCCAATCCGGCGCCGCGTTTCTCGCGGACGCCTGCACAAATTCGCAGTGCGCCTACGTTGCCCGGCCAAGGTGGCTATGCCGCATTGAAAGCGTGGGGCATTCCTGATGTGGAGATTCGGGCTCTCGTTGCCCGCGACGGCCTTTCTGCTGAATAGATGCGGTTGACGGGTTACCAATCGATCTGAAGTTCCGTCAGGCCGCGAAAGTGCACCCCGCGCCAGTGCGGACTCTGTATATCTACGCGCATCGTCGGGAGTCGCTGTGCGAGCGTCGCAAGGCCGATCTCGCCTTCCAGGCGCGCGAGTTCTGCGCCGACGCAGAAATGAATACCGCCGCCGAACGTCAGATGCCGCGGGCCGTCGCGCGTTATGTCGAAGACATCCGGATCTTTAAAAACGCGCGGATCGCGGTTGGCCGCGCCCAGCATCGCCATCACACGCTGGCCGGCCGCGATCGTACGCCCGCCGAAAGTCGTATCGGCAAAGGCGGTGCGGTAGGTCATCGTAAGCGAACTTTCGAAACGCAGGATTTCCTCGGATGCGGACGCCGCGAGCGCAGGATCGCTTACAAGTTTCGCCCACTCCCCGGGATGACGGTGCAGCGTCAGCAACCCGTTGCCAAGCATGTGGGCGGTCGTTTCAAACCCGGCACCGAACAGCGCAATCGCAACCGTGGTCATCTCCCATTCGGAAAGGCCGTTGCCGTTATCACGTGCCTCGAGAAGCGCCGTAGCGAGGTCATCGCGCGGCTCACTCCGCCGGCGATCGAAAACCTTCTTGAAGAAGCGTTCCAGGAACAAGATCTGGTCGTTTGCCAGTTTCAACTCGTCTGCAGGAAGCGGCCGCATCTCCAGGACGAGGAAACTATCCTGGATCGCCTTGTTGAGCGCCATGAGCAGATCGTCATCCGCCTCATCAGCATCAATACCCAGCATTTCGCACATGACAGCCGTAGGGAGCTTGTAAGCAAAATCGTGGATGAACTCCATGCGGCCACCGTCGATCACCTTATCGAGCAGCCGATCGGTTATCTCCTGAATGCGCGGGCGCATGGCCTGCACACGTCGCGCCGTGAGCGCCTGCGTCACGAGCCCGCGAAGCCGGGTATGTTTCGGCGGGTCTTGAAATACGAACACGTCGGCGAGCCAGCGGTAGGCGGGATGCGAGAAAACATCGAAATCCTCGCCGTAAAGAAGCCGAATATTCCGCTCGAAATCGCCCTGTCCGAAGTTCTGGCGATCCATGATGATCGCGCGAACATCATCGTAACGCGTCACCACCCAATAGCCGTGATCCGACCAGTGCACGGGATCATGTTCGCGAAGTAGGGCGAATGCGGGATAAGGATCGGCGAGCAGTTCTGTATCGCTCGGGTCCATCGCGAAGTTTTGAAGCCAACGTCCCGATGCAATATCCGCCATCATGCAAGCCTTTCAGGGCTATAGACCGGTCTGAACACTGACCCTTCCGGCAAAACGCGAACGGCATGCACACCGCCGAAATGCGCGGGAACGAGAAGCGAACCCCTTTGCGCCGCTTCTTCGAGAACAGCACGGCGGCTTTCGCGCGCTCTATCCTGATCTTCACAGAACTGGCTGTTCCAGTCCGGATTATGGATCTGGATCGGATGGTGAAGGACATCGCCCACGAAAAGGGCGGAATCGCCTCCGGAAAGAACACGCATGGCCAGATGACCGGGCGTATGCCCGGCGACAGCAAACAGATCGATCCCGGGCAGCACTTCAAACCCGTCCTCGGCCCATTCCACCCGGTTCTGGTCGATCAGCGGCTGAACACTGTCTTCGAACACGCCGGCGTTCACCGCCTTGCCTGTCGCCGAAGGTCCCGCACTGTCATCATTCGGATCCCAGTAAGCACGATCACCCAGTGGCAGGATGTATCGCGCATTGGGGAAGGTCGCCTTCCATCCGTCGTCCGAGCGTATGGTGTTCCAGCCGACGTGATCGATATGGAGGTGCGAACAGACCACCGTGTCGATGTCGCCGGGCTGGAATCCCGCCGCGCCGAGCCGGTCAAGAAATTCCGTCTGCAGGCCGCCGAAGATCGGAATTCCCGGCCGCTCCTTGTCGTTCCCCGCGCCAGTGTCGAACAGAATCCTTTCAGCGCCGGTATCGATCAGCCAGCTTTGCAGGAAGCCATAGATGAGTCCGGTTTCCGGCTGGTGATAGTCCGGCACAAGCTCATGTTCATGCGGCTGCCAGAGCGCTTCGTCGAAGCCCCGGAACATCGCGGCGGGCGGCGCGAAGCCGCCCTGCCATTCCTCAATTCGATGAAGCGTCATGTCTCCGATACGAAACCTGTCCATCCCTTGCGCCTCCCACGGTTATCGTGTCCAGGCGACGGCGTTCCCGACGCCCGGACCACGAAACCGACGCGATCAGAACGCGTAGCCGAGCGTGAACCCATAGGTACGCGGCGTGATGACCGACCCGACCCGAACGAGTGCGAAGGTTGGCGCCGTCACGATGTTGTTCGAGATCGCGAACTTGTCGGTAAGGTTGCGCGCCCAGAGGCTCGCGGACAGGCCACTCTCATGCTTGTAGGTGAGATTTGCGTTTACAAGCGCATATCCCCCCTGCGCCGCATCGCTGTTGTTGAACTCGGTGAAATAGACCTTGCTCTGATAGCTCATGTCGGCACCAAGTGTCAGCTCGCCAGGGCCAACGTCCACAGTATAGTCGAAGCCTGCACCGAACGAGAATTTCGGCGCGTTTGGCAGGCGCTTTCCATCGAGATCAGCAAGCGCCGGATCCGATGGGCACGCGTCGTAGGAAATTCCCGGCCGGCTGACGGCCGCGCCATAGTAGCCGTTACAGAAATCCTGGAACTTCGCATTGAGATAGGCGGCGTAGGCATTCAGCGTAAGATTGTCGTTCACACGCCCGCTGAGCTCAAGCTCGGCGCCATAATTCTTCGCGGCGCCGGCATTGATCGTTTCCACGATGCTCTGCGCGTTGACGAAGCCGACCTGAAGATCGGTGTAGTCGTAATAGAACACAGCACCGCTCAAAAGGATGCGGTTGTCGGCAAGCTGCTGCTTGAAGCCTGCCTCATAGTTCCACACGAATTCGGGATCGATCACCGAGTTCGCGCTGCCCACGTTTATAACGCCGGACTTGAAACCGCGCGTGACCGTACCGTAGATCAGCGTAGCGTCGGCCGGCCGCCATTCGACGAGCAGCTTCGGCGTAATCGCGCCCCACCCCTTCTTTCGATCGGTGGGAATATCGATCCCTGCCGCTTCGAAAGTGAACTGGCCGACGCCTTTGCGCCGTTCATAGCTGTAACGCGCACCCGCCGTGACCCTCAGCTGAGACGTCAGATCGAACGCCGCCTGCGCGAAGACGCCGTAAGACTTCGTATCGACCGTACCGCGCTGGAAATAGTTGCCGTCGTCGAACGTATCCGCCGGCAATCCGAAGAGAAGCCCGAGGTTGATCGTCGGCACCTTGACTTCGCCGTAGAGCTCCTCCTCGAAATACATCGCGCCTGCGAGGATATCGAGGCCGCCGCTCTTGTAGTTCAGCAGCAGTTCCTGGCTGAACGAGTTGGCGTCCTCGACGTAGTTGTTCTGACCGTACATCCAGACGTCCGAAACGTCGAGATCGGTCCGATTGAAGCGGCTGAAATCACGGTATGCTGTGATCGACTTCAGGTTGAAATCACCCGAATCCCACTCGACAAGAGCCGTGTAGTTCTCGCCGTTGCGCTTATTGATCGGGTCTTCGTCCGAATAGATGTTCCGGAGGTTCGGCTTCTCGCCGCGCGCGGTATAATAATCAAAGATCGTTTCACCGCCGAGCAACTTGTGCGGCAGAGATTCCGCCGGAACGATCGTCGGACCGAAGTAATGGAAGGCGTAGTTGTTGTCATCTTCCTCATAGTGCTCGACGATCAGCGATGCGGTCAGTTCCGGCGAAAGGCGCGCCTCCAGAATGCCGCGTACCGCATAGGCATCGCGGTTGTCGACATCGGAGCCTGTGAAGAGGTTCTTGCCGTATCCGTCGCGCTTTTCCCTCTTGCCCGCGACCCTGAAGAGCAGCGTGTCTGCTATGAGCGGACCTCCAACGGCGCCTTCCAGCGTAACAGCATCGTAATTCGCATACGTACCGCGAATGTAGCCGGACAAATCTTCAGTCGGCTTGGCGGTAACGAGATTGATGGCGCCGCCCGTGGCGCCGCGTCCATAAAGCGTTCCCTGCGGCCCGCGCAGCACCTCGATCTGTGCAAGGTCGTAGAAACCCGCGAGCTGCGCCGCCGGCCGCGAGATCATCGCGCCGTCCTGAAGGAATGCCACGGCACCGTCTGCACCAAGATCGATGCTTGTCATGCCGATGCCGCGAATGAAGGTGCGGTTCACACCGAACTGGTCGCCGATCGACACATTCGGCACCGAAGACTGAAGGTCGCCGATGTCCTGAATACCGCCTGGCCCCAGATCCTGGGAGGAGATCGCCGACACTGCGGCCGCGGTATCCGCAAGCGACGTGTTCTGGCGCGTCGCAGTGATGACGATTTCCGAAGCCTGCGGCTCATCGGCGCTATCAGCGCCCCGCACCTGTTGCGCCAGCGCGAGCCCCGAGAACGACGCAGTCGCCAGAAGGCCAGCCCCGAATGCAAATACACATGAGTTCCGTCGCATAGCAGCACCTCCCCGATCGTTTATAGCTTATGCACAAAGAATATACTTGTGAGTAGATTTTGCAAGCGCGTTCAATAGCTCGAATCCATTGAACTCCGATGTTATAAAACCACGCAAATTCAAAATGTTGAGGTAAGCGGCCGCAAAAAGCCCAGCGCGCGATTCAATTTTCCATACTGATTGGTATAAACACTCGTGAGCGTGAGCGCACTGCGAGGCTGGCCGCGCTAGCCGTTCGCCGCTGCCGCCTCGCCTTCCTGGGCAATTGCGCGCTCGCCCGTGAAAATGAATTCGGCTGGGTGGGCCTTCCGCGTCATGCGCCAGAACGCATCGTTCCGCCATGGCGTAATGGCAACAATGCGACCGCGCGCATTGCGATACCAATTCTCCGTGCCAGGGTGGGTCCACACGAGCTTTTCATGCGCGGCATCCACTTTGTTCGCGTAGTCGGCATAAACCTGCTCGCGAACTTCCACCGCGGATGCGCCCTGCCGTACCATCTCCTCGACAATCCTCAGCGCATAGTGGGCTTGGTTCTCGATCGAGCGAATCATGCTCCCGCCATGACCTGAACCCACATTGGGCCCAAGCAGGATAAAGAAGTTCGGAAATCCGGGAACCACGGTGCCCAAATACGCGGCGGCGTTGTCTCCGTCCCAGAAGTCGCGCAGCACCCGCCCACCGCGCCCGACAACATCGTAAGAGCCAAGAACATTCGCCGCCTGAAAGCCCGTGGCCAGGATCAGAACATCTGCTGAAACGCTGTCACCGTTCCCGGCGATGAGCTGCTCCCCCCGAATCTCGGCTAGGCGATCCGGGATCAGCCGCACATTTTCCCGTCGAAGCGTACGATACCATCCATTGTCCAGCAGCATACGTTTTGCGAACGGCGGGTAATCTGGAAGGACTTGCGGCAGAAGGTCCTGGCGATCGCCGAGTTCGTCCATCACGTACCGCGTGAAATACTCGCGGTGACCGTCGTTGATCGCATTCACGGCACGCTCGGGATAGTCCCAATCGGGATCCCTAAACAGGGTACCGTGCACTCTGTCGTTGAACGTCCACGACAGGCGCTGCTCGTACCAGGCCCTGTAAAGCGGCACGGTCTGGAGCAGATAGCGCACACCGTCCGGCACCGCCTTTCTGAACTGTGGGAATGGGGCGGCCCATTGCTTCGAACGCGCGAAAATCGTGAGTTCTGAGACGCTTTCGGCAATGGCAGGCACAACCTGCATGGCCGAAGCCCCGTTTCCGACGACCGCCACGCGCTTGCCCGACACATCCAGATCCTCGGGCCAATCGGAGGTGTGCACAACGCGGCCCGCGAAGTCCTCGATCCCTGGAATCTTCGGAACCAGCGGTATGTTCAATATACCGACCGCACTGAAGATGAGGTCTGCGTAGTGATGCGCGATCCGCCCATTCTTGTCGGCGATGGTGACTTTCCAGCGGCTCTCGCTCTCCACCCACTCAGCCTTCTGAACCGTCGTCTCGAAGCTGACACGATCATTCAGGCCGTACTCAGCGGCGGTTTCGACGAGATAGGAGGAAATCTCGTCGCGCAGCGGGAAATACTTGGACCAGTCGGCGCCGCGAAACGAGAAGGTATAAGTGAGGTTCGGCGTATCGACGCCGCAGCCGGGATAGCGGTTTTCCCACCACGTCCCGCCGAACTGCGTGTTTTTTTCAAAGATTCTACACTCTACGCCCATCTCGGCGAGCTTGATCGCCGCGCATATTCCAGAAACGCCCGCGCCGATCACGATTGCGCTCAACGGCCGCTCAGGCCGAGGCACTGACA
This sequence comes from uncultured Sphingosinicella sp., assembly GCF_963974575.1. Taxonomy (NCBI): domain Bacteria; kingdom Pseudomonadati; phylum Pseudomonadota; class Alphaproteobacteria; order Sphingomonadales; family Sphingosinicellaceae; genus Sphingosinicella; species uncultured Sphingosinicella sp. The sequence continues at coordinate 327,111 of NZ_CAXBBQ010000002.1, forward strand.
CCTCTCCTTCCAGCCTCATCGTCGCAGCGATGACATCCCCGTATTCATCCGGCACGTCTTCGACCATGGCAACGCTCAGCATGTGCGCAAGCTGAGCGTTGGAGGGGCGCGGCAGCGCAAGATCCTGTCCGTTCAGCCAAGCCACGATCGCGTCGTAGGCAGCATCCCGAATCAGCTGCTGAAGATCATCCGGAAGCCCCGCCGAATCATTGTCGTCAAGCCCTTTGCCACGCTTCGGCGCGAACGGTTCCTCCAGCCATTTGGCGTCACCGGCCATCTGGAAGAGGCACATCAGCAGAGAGGGAATATTACCGTGATCGACGCCCGCGCGAAGCCTGGCATAGTCGACGCCCGCGCCCGCGGCAGGCCTGTCGGTAATTTTTTCCAATCTCATTTCCTCTTGCAGCGCGGCCACGAAGGGCAGTTGCGTGCATTTAATATACTGCTGGGTATGACAACATGTCAACGCGCAACGCGCCGTGCCCCGAAAGCACGGCTGAGCTATACCGGATGGTAGGCTGTTTCCAGCGCCTAGCGGAAATCAAGAAGCTTTTCCGCGGGTTAGAATGAACCCCCTTGGAAATGTGTGTGCGACACGTCGCGCCGTCTAGCTTAGCCGCGCGAGGCAAATAATCCTCTCGCACGCCCAAGTTCACCCCAATTCACAAGGAAGAACACAGGCGTGGACTTGGCCAACTGCTCCACAAAAGGTTCTTCGGCCAACAGAGACCAACCCGCGCGCACCTCTTTCGACACGCAAAGACCTAAAAAATCTTGCTTTTCATGCAGGAGACAGTCGGCACGCCAAGGCGTGAATTCTGCGCACATTGGCGCCACGAATCAAAAAGCCCGCCATCCCAATAAATTCAGGGGGAAAGGCACTACTCATGAATAAACATCGCCAATTTCTGGCGACAACGGCGGCCATCCGGTCCCCTTTTCGGGATTTTTGGGAGTCACGAAGCGAAAACGAACACCGTCACCTTCTGGCTCTCTGCGCTATGAGCCCCGCTATCCCTCGGCAGTCTCTGCCGTCTCCGCCTCGACACTCATGGGTGTCGCTCGGCGGGTTTGATCGTTCCTCTCAACGACATGCCCGCTGTTTCTGCAAGAAAGTGCAGAGCGATCATCCCGACGACGCATGATGCCATCATCGTATAGGCCGGCATCAGCGTATTTCCGGTTATCTGGATCAGCCAGCTGTTGAACGCCGGCGCCGTGCCGCCGAACAGCGAGGTGGATATGTTATAGGAGATCGCGAAGCCGGCGAAGCGAACCTGGGTAGGGAACATCGCGGGAAAGGTAGCGGAGATTGTGGAGAGCTGCGGCGCGTAAAGAATCCCAAGCAACAGAAATCCGATGATCGCACCGGTGAGGCCGGTACCCATCAAATGGTAAAGCGGCACGGCCGCAACGAAGAGGCCGACGAGCGAAACCCACCACAGTGGCTTGCGACCCACCCTATCCGAAAGCGCGCCCGCGAACGGCAGCAGAAACATCATGAACAACATGCCGATAATCGGCACGATCAGCGCATCGTCCGGCGACAGCCCGAGCCGGCGCTGAAGATAGGTCGGCATATAGCTCAGCAGCGTGTAGTTGACGACATTCAGCGCGATGACGAGTCCACCCATCACGACGAGCGGTCGCCAGTAGTCACGCAGCAGGTGGCGCAGTTCAACGGCGGTGCCTTTCTCCTGCTTTCCTTCACATTCGATTTCTCGAAAGATCGGCGTGTCTTCCATGCGCGCGCGCAGATACATGCCGACGAGACCCATCGGACCGGCAACGAAGAACGGTACGCGCCAACCCCAATCATGCATCACAGCATCACCGAGCCAGAGCGAAAAGCCGAGCATAAGCAAGGCGCCGAAAGAGAACCCGGCGAGCGTACCGACTTCAAGGAAACTTCCGCAGAACCCCCGTTTGTCGTCAGGCGCATATTCGGCCATGAACGTTGCGGCGCCGCCGTATTCACCGCCGGTGGAAAACCCTTGCACCATACGCAGCAGCATCAGGAGAACGGGCGCCCATATGCCGATACTGTCATAGGACGGAATGAGTCCAACAGCGAAGGTCGCGCCGGACATCATCAAAATCGTGAAAGCAAGGACCGTCTTGCGCCCCAGCCTGTCGCCAAGCGGCCCCCAGAAGAGTCCTCCGAGAGGCCTGACGAGAAAGGAGATCGCGAAGGCGGCAAGCGCGAACAGCGTGGCCTCCTCGATGCTGCCGGGAAAGAGTGCCGCGGAGATATAGGTCACGCCGTACGCATAAATGCCATAGTCGAACCACTCCGTCGCGTTGCCCACGGCGGACGCGGTGATCGCGCGGCGCAGAACGCTGGGCGGGACATTTTCCGTTCCGCCGGGCGGAACAGCGGAGCCGAAGGCATTATCCGCTCGGGAAGTGGTCATGAGGCATCCTTCATTGTTCGGAACCGCGCGGATCCAGCGTCGCCGCCATTGGCGTGGTGCGTGGTAACGTCTGATAGGCCTGCTGATCTGCATCCGGCACCGGCGGTGACGTCCGCAGGCGCCATATTCCGAATGCCAGAACCCCGGCCGCGCACGTTGCCAGAAGCAGGAACAGGCCATTGTTCGCAAACGTCATCGCGCCGCCGCCCACGATCGGTCCCGCCGCGGCACCGGCCGAGTAAAATAGCACCAGCCCGCCGCTCGCCGCGACGCGCTCATCGGGCCTCAGGTGGTCGTTGGTATGCGCGACGCACAAGGGGTAGAGCGCGAAGACAAGACCGCCGAACAACGCCCCGGCAGCCAGCAGTTTGGCGTCCGGTGCGGCCAGGAAAGCAAGCAGCATACTCGTCAGCGCAGCCGCCCCGAACGTGAAGACGATAACGATGCGGCGGTCGAACCTGTCCGATAGCTTCCCAAGCGGCCATTGCAGCGCCACACCTCCAAGAATGACGGCGCTCATGAAGGTCGCCGTCGCGGCAAGATCCATGCCGAGCCTGCGTGCGTAAATAGCCCCAAGGCCGTAGAATGCCCCCATCATGATCCCCGTAACCGTCGTGCCGACGATGCCGAGCGGCGAGATATCGTAGAGCCGACGGAGTGCGAGTGGCTCTTCGACGCCAACAACAGGCGCCGTGATCCGTGTAAGCGCCACGGGAATTGCAGAAAGCGATATGAGGATCGAAGCGACGATGAAGGGGAAACCTGATCCGGCCATGCCGATGCCTAGCAGGAATTGTCCGGCCGCCTGGCCCGAATAAAGCGCGATCATGTACCCCGCGAGAACCAGCCCGCGCGTTTCGGGCGCGGCCCGCTCGTTGAGCCAACTTTCAAGGCAGATGAACACACCTGCGATGCACAGCCCGTCTATGAAGCGCAGTGCGCTCCACATCAGCGGATCGAGATGCAGTGCATACGCAAGCGTGCTTGCCGAGAATAACGACACGAACGCCGTGAACGCACGGATATGCCCCACACCCGCGATGATTCTGTGCACGTGCAGGGACCCAACGGTTAAGCCCGCGAAATAGGCGGTTGCCACCAGGCCGATCCGCAGGGTTCCAGCACCGCTTTCCTCCAGCCTCACACTGGTCAGCGTCGACAGCACGCCGCCGCCCGCCATCAGCATGAAGATCGCCGCGAGCAGGCTGCGAACCGGCAGGAGTGATGGGAGCAAGGCCCTGACCTCCGACGTCAGGCCGCCGCCTGATGGGCTCCGCTGCGGCGTTCAACAAGCGCCGCGTGCAGCGCGGTAATCGCCCGCGCATAATCATCGCAATCAACGATGAACTGCACGTCGACATTACGAATCTGGTGCTGCATCGCGATCATGACGATCCCTGCTTCCGCGAGCGCATTCAACGCGCGGGGCACGAGGCCGGGCTCGGAAATATCGCTTCCGATCACGGAAACCATCGCTGCGGTCTGCGACGAAATCGCCGCACCAGGATAACGCTCCTCAAGGTCCGCAATGACCCGCGCGACCGCTTCGGACGAAGCGGAAAGATAATGCGTGATGGTATTTGCGTTGGATGATTTGCTGACGATCCAGACGCGATGGCGTGTCAGCACATCGAGGATCGTGGCATCATAGCCCTTCTCTCCGACCATGTCCTGTTCGAAGAACTGGAGGGCGTGGACGGTTTGGATGCCGGTGACGATCTCGACGCGCGGAGTTGACGATACGTAGTCGCCGCAGATCAGCGTGCCTTCATCCTGCCTGTCAAACGTATTGCGCACACGCAGCGGAATTTGCGCCTGCCTCAAGCCTCTGCCGGCACGCGGGTGAATCGCTTCCATTCCCAGATTGGCGAGCTGGTCGGCCACGTCGTAGTTTGTTCGGCCGATCTTTTGCACGCATTCGATACCGACAAGTTTCGGATCCGCGCTGGAGAGGTGAAATTCTTTGTGGATGATCGCCTCGCGCGCCTTGCTGAGAACAGCGATCCGCGAAAAAGTCATTTCCGAATAGCCGCGTGCATAACGCCGGACCATGCCGCCTTCGCAGCCCGCATAGCCGGTGACTATGGGCATCTGCGTGCGCAGATCGATCGGTTCCAGCGCCTTCAGAATTCGCGCGTCCAGCGTGTCAATATCGTTCTGGTCGCATTGTGTCAGATCGACGAAAACGGCGTTGATGCCCCGGTCCCGCAGCAAAAGCGCCGTGCTGTGTGCACTGTGCGCTTCGCCGAACCCGGCGAGCATTTCCCGTACCGTGACGAGCTGCTCCTTCAGGCAAAAGCGCCTGTGGCTGCGCAGTCGGTGAAGATCGTCGAGACAGGCCCTCAGCGCATCAATGCGGCGGTCCACGAAAATGTCTGCTTCGCTGCGGCTCGAAGCGCGCGCGAACATCTCCGCGTTTCGTTCCTGCATCGCCATGCGTACGTCTTCGAGCGCACCGCGCCAGCCGTCATCGCCGTTACCCACCGCAAAACGCGCGTAAACGCCCGGCGCGCCGCTCTTCTTGTGCTCCAGCAGCAAGTCCGTCATGCCAGCATAAGCGGAAACGACGAAAATGCGGTTGTAGAGTTCCGAACCAGTCCGTCCCGCGATCAAAACGTTATCGAACAGCGTGGCCGTGGCCGCCATCGAGGTCCCGCCGATCTTTTCGACGCTATGTGTGCTCATCATGCCGCGTAGGCCGCCAGATCGTCAGTCACGGGAAACAGCGGATCGACGTCCCGCGACGCGATGAAATCGGGCCGCGGCGTCTTTGCACCGAACGGTGCCTGCAGGCGGTTCGACACCGCGTTGTAGACGATGAACGCATTCGCGCGCGGGAACGGCGTGATATTGCCGTTTGAACCATGCATCGTGTTGCAGTCGAAGATGATGACGGTCCCCGGATTTCCGACCGGAGACACGATGCCATGCATCTGCGCAAGGCGCGCAAGGCTATCCTCGTCCGGTACGCCGTATTCCTGTTTCTTCAGCGACATCTTGTAATGATCGTCCGGCGTTTCCCCGACGCAGGACACGAATGTGTGATGGGATCCGGGCATCAACATCAATGGGCCGTTATGCGGTGTGTTCTCCGCAAGCAGGATCGACATCGACAAAGCACGCATCCGGGGCATCCCGTCCTCGACATGCCAGGTTTCAAAATCAGAGTGCCAATAGAACTCCTTGCCCTGGAAGCCGGGCTTATAGTTCAGCCGTGACTGGTGAATATAAACGTCATCGCCGAGCAGAAAGCGCGCGACGCCCGCAAGCCGCTCATCAGACGCGAGCCGTCCGATCAACTGGCTTTGCGCATGGATGGCGAAGATGGAGCGAATTTCCGCACCGCCGGGTTCGGTAATCATGGTATCGCGCTGCAGGCCGCTCGGGTCGCCGAGCAGGCGCACCGTCTCCGCCTGCAGCGTAGCCATCTCCCGCGCACTGAAAACGTCCTCCAGCACCAGATACCCTTGCTTGTCGAACTGCTCCGCCTGTTCACGGCTCACCGGCGCTTCGGGTGTCCATGTGCTGTGGACGACGGGGTCGCGGCGCGGAAACATGCCGGCCTCCTCGGACCGGCGGGAGGGGTAAAGGTCGCTCATGGTTTCTCCTTCCGCCGTCATTCAGGATGCAGCCGCGGCTTTGGGCGCCTCATCCAGGCTTGCAGGATAGGCGCCGTTTTCATCGTGAATTTCGCGGCCGGAGACGGGTGGGTTGAATACACACACGGTCAGGATATCGGTCGCGGGCCGCACGATATGCTGATCGTTCGCGTTCAGCGCGTACATCACACCAGGCGCAAGATCGTGCGTCTCGCCGGACCCGAGGTCCTCAATCGTTCCGGTGCCCTTCAGAATCAGAACAGCTTCGAGATGGTTCTGATAGTGCATCTTCAATTCTTCGCCCGCGTACATGCGAGTAACGTGGAATGAAAAGCCCATTCCATCGTTCTTGAGCAGCAACCGTGCGCTCTCCCATCCCTTGGAACGGACATTACGGTCACTTGCGCGGACATCTTTCAGCCTGCGGACAATCATCAATTTTTCTCCTTGTTCTGATTATTCTGCCGCGACGCCATAGCTTCGTGAAAGCACGTCGCCGACCGTGGTCTCGAGAATATCGAGCCCCGCCTCAAACACGTCGGCATCGATGGTGAGCGGGGCGAGGACCTTCACGATCTCGTCATGCGGACCGCTGGTTTCGATGATAAGCCCGCGATCAAAGCACGCCGTGGTCACAGCCGAAGCAGTCTCGCCCGACCCCATATCAATGCCGCGCATCATTCCGCGACCGCGCGTTGAAAGCCCGTGACGGGCGGCAATGCGCGACAGCCTGCGTTCGAGCAGATCGCTTCGCTGCCGCACGTCCTGCACGAATTCCGGATCGGCCCAGAAGTGGCGTAGCGTCGCCGCAGCGGTCACGAACGCGTGATTGTTGCCGCGGAATGTTCCGTTGTGCTCGCCGGGCGACCAGATATCGAGCTCGGGCCGAAACAGCGTGAGCGCGAAAGGCAGGCCCATGCCTGAGAGCGACTTGGCGAGCGTTACGATGTCAGGCTTTACGCCGCTCTCCTCGAAACTGAAGAATCCGCCCGTACGCCCGCAACCCGCCTGGATATCATCAATGATGAGAAGTGCACCGTGCTGCTTCGCGATCTCTGCAATGCGGCGAAGCCATTCGGGGGACGCTGCATTCAGCCCGCCTTCTCCCTGCACGGTTTCGACAATGAATGCCGCGGGCGCATCAAGGCCGCTCGATGGATCGGAAAGCCGTTGTTCCAGAAGCGCTGCCGTGTCGACATCCGGGCCGTGGTAGCCATCATAAGGTTCATGAGAGACGTGGCTAAGCGGCACGCCCGCGCCGCCGCGCTTCTGTGCGTTGCCCGTGCAGGCCAGCGCGCCCAGCGTCATGCCGTGGAAACCGTTGCTGAACGCAATGATGAGTTCCCGCCCCGTGACCTTGCGTGCGAGCTTTATCGCGGCTTCGACGGCGTTCGTACCGGTGGGACCGGTGAACATCGCCCGATATTCGAGCCCGCGCGGGCGCAGGATGAGCGACTCCAGCGCCTCCAGGAAATCGGCCTTCGCATCGGTGTGCAAATCAAGCCCGTGGGTTATGCCGTCAGCCGCGATATAGTCGAGCAGCGCCTGCTTAAGCACGGGATGATTGTGTCCGTAATTCAGCGTGGAACACCCGGAAAGGAAATCGAGGTAGCGGCCACCGGCGCTGTCGTGCATCCAAACACCTTCCGCGCGCGTGAATTGGCGCGGCATGGCGCGCGCGTAGCTACGCACGACCGATTCTCGCCGCGCATAAATTTCGGGAACCGGGTCCGATTTGCTTGGCTGTGGCTTCGTCGTCATTTTCATATCAATTCCCTTGTTTTGGAAAGCTTTCGATAGGCCGTTGGCAACGGGCCGATGCGGGCTTCCCATTCGGTCTCATGCGCGCCGCCGAAATGGCGGTCCCGTTCGAAACGCGGGGTCCGCCGGAGCGTCGCGCCATGGCGACCTGCAAAACTTTCGAAAAGCGCCCATGACGCCGCGTTGTCCTCGGTGATTGTGGTCGTCAGTGAAAGGACACCCTGAAGCGCGGGGCGCTCGAGCAAGGCATCGAGCATTTGGCCGCCGAGCCCTTCCCCTCGCGCCGAGTCGCTGACGGCGACCTGCCATACAAAGAACTTGTCCTGCTTAGCTGGCGGCCGGTAGCCGGATATCCAGCCCACGATCGTGCCGCTCCGCTCCGCAACGATGCACGTGTCCGCAAAATCCGAACACTGGAGCAGGTTGCAATAGACGGAGTTCGTATCGAGCGGTGGGCAGTCGGCGATCAGAGCCGAAATCCGTGCGGCATCCGCCGGAACGGGTGGCCGGAAGCTGATGTCTTTGTCCGGCCGGGGGTCGTTTGCAACGGTCGTCGACAGCCGTGGCGCGGTTAACGCGCTGCTTTCTTGAGGTTGAATTGTTTATTCTCCCGAAATACTTTTAATCCGACGTGATCATGTTCTCACCCGGTTCGAGCGGAAATATAGGCACAAACCTTCGAATTATCAACCTTTCAGGAGGGGATGTGGTTTCCATCCTATGAAAAAGGCATGAAAATTATATTTAACGTTCCGAAATATAATAGCGCTGGCCCATACGGCATGGTCGCGCTAGCCAAGCGTTATGAGCGCCAGTGTACCCAACCAAACCCTGCGTGCTTTGCGACGCATCCTGCGAGCGAGTGAACTTGGCGGACGCCGGCTCGCCGCCGAAACCGGGCTCACCCCCTCCCAGATGCTCGTTCTTCAGGAAATTGCGCGTCGCGAGGACGTGACACCGGGCACGATCGCATCGACGCTTCAATTCGGCCATGCGACCGTCACCAACATTCTCGATCGCCTGACTGCGAGTGGACTGGTGGCCCGTCGGCGGGGCGAGCAGGACAAGCGTCAGGTCCTTGTAAGCATCACGGAGGCCGGCACGTCGGCGCTGGCGGCTGCGCCAGACATGCTTCAGTCGCGTTTCAACGCGGGTTTCATGAAACTGCCCATATGGGAGCAGGCGATGATCCTCGCCGCCCTGGAGCGTCTCGGCGACGTTCTCGGTGCCAGCGCCATTGATGCAGCACCGCTGATCGATACCGGCGCCATCGACCGCGATCGACCACAGGAAAACCGTTAGCCTTTTGGATCGCCCTTGTCCGACCGGACAATCACATCGGGCAATGGCTTGGGCTGTTTAGGGTGTGTGGGGATTCAGTCTAGGCCGAGGCGCAAATGGTGGATTTCGAGAACCCGATACCGCTTTCTCCGTAACACGGCGAGACCGCGTTCCGCCCGGCCCATCGGTCTCGACGAAGTCGAGAATGCCCATGAGCTCGCCGTGGAGCGTGGCATGAACCTCGCCGCGTTTGTCACCGGGGAACAGCACGATGGAATGGACAATCTTTTTTCGTGCCATGCCTGTTTGTGTTTATGCATGAGACAAGATTTGCTCAAGCATCGCGTCCAGATTTTCGGCAGTGGATAGCCGATCGTCAACGGTTGGAGTTATATCGACCTCACCTTGGATCGTGCCCCCATAGCAAGTAACCCATCCATTGTTAAAAATATGGATTTGAGCGAGCAGATTTTCGGAAATTAGCTCAACTACTGCGACTACCTCACCGGAATATTCGTTCAACGACACTTCAAACCCCCGCATCTCAATTTTTTTGCGGTTGCTGGCAAGCCAGTTTCTAGCAATTTCCTGCGGCGTCATAGTATCTCACGCTCCGCACATAGATCGAGGTTGCTGGAACGGGACCGAGACCCGGCCCTCCGCGCCTCCTGTCGAGTGTATCATGAATAGACCCCGGACCAGCGATTGCGCGCCAATCGCTCTTACCGCTCCGTCGCAATGAGGCGGTCGGAACTTGGAACGTGACAAAAAATCGACCCTTTTTGACAACCTCGATAGCTGGCCCGATCAGCAGGTAAGGACACGTGAGTTAAACCTTTGGGACCTGGTTGGACCTCGCCACTTTCAAGCATAGCATCAAGAAGGCGGGTAAGCCTTAGAGCGCAAGAACATCACTATCTGAGGATAGGCCGGGGCCGGTATCGCTGAGGAAATTAACGCGGCGTTCCTGACCCGCACTCAAGTCGTTAAACATCCGATTCCTAGTGAATGCCTTGGTAGCAACGCCACCGACAGCTTTACCTGCGAGCCGTCCCCCTACAATGCCCAGAGCATTTGCTCCGGCACCTCCATAATTACCATCAGCAAGATTCGCTAGGACGGACACTCCAGAGGCCAACCTGCCTAAGCCACCAGCTACAAGTGCAGTAGTCCCGAAGAAAGCTCCCCTGCTCCAGTGGGGGCAGTAATCAATCCAAGGCCGGCAGCTCCGATCGCCACACCATCGGCGTAATCGCCAACAGTGTCCGCCTTTTCCGCAATTGAAGCGAATATGCTTTTGTTCCCACTGCATTGCATACTTTGCGGCTAAGGACAACCTACCACTTGGACTGAACGAGTTTCAGTCTGGCAAATTGAAGATCCCCTATAACATAGCATTAAACTATAATTGGAAGAATCATCGCTCCCAAATGTGTTGGCGTATGTCAACTCAATATCATCATACAATACAACAACCTCGTGTGCAGTGGCTTGCACCGAGACATTACGGCAAATTCCTGAACGGAGAAGAGTGATTCGAGTCTCACCTTTCCGCACTTGGATTTCAAATCCCTCCTCATAATCGAGCAATTCCACTACCTCGTCCGCTTGTCGACTTAGAATCGTTGTCGAAGCATCTGAACCAGCGGTGCATGCGGTCAGCAGGACAAAAAGTACTACAGAAATCAACCGGGACATTATGCACCTCGAGCGATTTGCACCTGTGCTTCAGGGGTATCAAAGAAGTTTGGATCGTTAGGTTCTTTCAAGCCGATTTGTTCAAGAATTTCGAGCCCATGTGCAGCAGCTTGCGCCAGCCATACGGATAATCCAGCTTCATTCGACGCTGCACCATAGACAACATTCCCAGGATTTGTGTCAAAGCTCCCTCCCGACGCCAACCGGTTAATTGTCCGACCCAATCCGGCGCCCATTGCAAACAGATAGGGGTCTCAATTTGGGTGAAATGGAGCATTCAAGGCATTATTGAAGTCGTTCTGACGCTCCTGACGAATTTGCTGTCGCGCTTGATTTGGGCTTACCAATACAGCCTGAGGGTTTGGCACGCCTTGGCTGCACACATCATTTTGCGACTAGGAGCAATATGATCGGAATGACTGGTCAGTCAGTCTTTCATTGGTAGCCGAAGTGTCGGGAGAAACTTGGATCACTAAGTCGCTACGTTTAGTATCCCTGCTTATGCGAGAGAAAATGAAGGAGATGCTCACGCCCCTGAGTTTGGCTGTCATGTTGTACGATCCATCGCCACATTTCACCACGTCAGAGAACCAGAAAAATCCGGGGGTGAACTGCAAGGATTCTCCGTCCAAACCCAGCATCGTCGACTCATCAGCCCTGCCTATGTCCTTAACATAGCAACTTAGATCAGCGACAGGATCAGATTTGTTTTTCCAAGCGAACGCCTCTCGATGGTCATCATCAAGGGAATAGCAGGAAATATCGATGATTTTCCGACCAGATGCATTTAGGATCGGGAAGTGGGCGGTATAACCGTCGCGTGCAAAGCCCGCGCTCGTGGCGAACTTCGCTTCTTTCAGCCCTGGAAACGACGACTTCACGCTCTCTCCGCACGACGACGCCAAGACCATCATCAAAATCACATAGGAATATCTGAGCATCAGCGCGTTCCAGTCTGCGTCGTACCTGCGGGTAAGAAAGTCCGCCATCCTTCGGGATAGCCAATGTGACCGACGATGCTCCTTCATGCCGGCCTGTAACCAACTCAATATAGAGTCCGCCGTCAGCCCTATCGATGAGAACCTGTTGAGGGTCCGGACCCAGATCAGTATTTCCGGCCGTATCATCTAAGCCAGAAAATCGTTGTCCGCCTCCTGTAACGCCTCCAATGAGAGCGCCCTGGCTACGAAGAAGAGGGCCGGCCGTCCGCGAACCTGTCCATTGGCGCGGAATGATCGCAGCTGCGCCTGGTCGGATTGGCCGTAGCATCCCACCTGTCCGGCCAACATGCCGAGGGTTGCCTGCATAAACTAACGCGCGACCTTGGCATATAATGTATTTTGAATCATCCTTTTGCGGCAACCATCCCGAAGTTTCTCGTTTCCCGACACTAACATTCCCAGCACTGGGCTGAATGGCGTCTGAGGAGACCCGCGGGGTTTCCGTTTCAGCGGTGACGACAATCGGTTCGGCACATATAACCACACCCTGATTATCAGTTGTACATTCATCCTCCATCCCGAGCGGCGCGCAGCGTACTTACAGTCCGTGAGCGCCGGAAGCGCAGAAAGCCGCCGTTTGCAGCTCGGCAGGGGCTGAATCCCACACACCCTAGAATGTCGGCGGTGTGCAGGCGCTGACGACGCGCGCAGGCACGTCACTCACGCAGCGAAAGCGATGCGGTATCCGGCTGTCAAAACTGTAGGCATCCCCCGGCCCGAGGACGCGCCGCTCGTTCCCGACGGTCACTTCGATCTGGCCGGAGATGATAATTCCCGCTTCCTCGCCGTCATGGCTCAGCGGGATGCGGCCCGTGTCCGAACCCGGCTTGTAGCATTCATCGAGCATCTGCAGCTTGCGCCCGCTCATCGATCGCCCCACCTGACGGTACGAGACATGCCCTTTGCCGATTTCGACAAGGTCGCTCGCGGCATGAAACATCGCGTCGTCCGGCTCCCGCTCCAGCGCGAAAAACGCTGAAAGGCCGACCGGGATTGCATCCAGAATGCGCTTCAGGGCACCGAGTGAGGGATTGGCGCGGTCCGCCTCGACAAGCGATATCGTGGAGTTCGTGATCCCCGCACGTTTTGCAAGCACCCGCTGCGACAGGCCTGCCGCCTGTCGCACATGGCGTAGCCGCCACCCCACGCCAAGATCTTCCGACATTCCGCCCTCTTCCACCGCGTTCATGTTGTTGAACCACACTCAACACCCTGCCTTCAATGCGCCGAAACGCGTGCCGGGCAAAGCATAAAGAAAACGGCTTGTTTTCACGGGCCCCGAGTGTTCGAGTGCTTGAGAAAGGACAACACATGCCGACCAACACCCCTGCCCTCGATAATTTCTGGATGCCGTTCACCGCGAACCGGCAGTTCAAGGCAGCGCCGCGTCTCCTCGCGGAAGCGGAGGGCATGTATTATCGCAGCGACGATGGCAGGCGTGTTCTGGACGGCACTGCCGGCCTCTGGTGCGTCAATGCGGGTCACGGCCGACGCGAAATCGCCGAGGCCGTCGGCGAACAGCTGCGCACGCTCGATTATGCGCCGACGTTCCAGATGGGGCACCCCATCGCGTTCCGCTTCGCCGAGCGTCTCGGCGAGATCGCGCCGGGTGGGCTCGATCGCATCTTCTTCACGAATTCCGGTTCCGAAGCGGTCGATACGGCGCTGAAAATCGCCGTCGCCTACCAGCGCGCGATCGGGCAAGGCACACGCACGCGTTTCATCGGTCGGGAACGCGGCTACCACGGTGTCGGCTTCGGCGGTATCTCGGTGGGCGGTCTCGTCAACAACCGGCGCGTGTTCCCCACCCTCCCCGGCACCGATCACCTGCGCCACACGCACGACCCCGCGCGCAACGCCTTTTCGCAGGATTTGCCGGAACATGGCGCCGAGCTCGCCGACGACCTCGAGCGGCTCGTCGGCCTGCACGGCGCGGAAACGATCGCGGCGGTGATCGTCGAACCGATGGCCGGCTCCACCGGCGTCTTGCTGCCGCCGAAGGGCTATCTGGAGCGGCTTCGCGAGATCGCGACTCGGCACGGCATCCTGCTGATTTTCGACGAAGTGATCACGGGTTTCGGGCGTCTCGGCACGCCCTTCGCAACGGAGAGGTTCGGTGTGCGGCCCGACATCGTGACGACCGCGAAGGCCATCACCAATGGCGCCGTGCCGATGGGCGCGGTCTTCTGCGCGCGGGACATTCACGATGCGCTGATGCAGGGGCCGGAGTCCGCCATCGAGCTTTTCCACGGCTATACCTACTCGGGCCATCCGGTCGCCTGCGCGGCGGGCATGGCGACGCTCGACATCTATGCGCGGGAAGGCCTCCTCACGCGCGCGGCGGAGCTCGAAACGTACTGGAAAGAAGCCGTTTTCAGCCTGCGCAACCTGCCGGCGATCACCGACATTCGGGCGATCGGCCTCGTCGCGGGAATCGAGCTTGCATCGCGCGAAGGTGCACCCGGTGGCCGCGCCTACGACGTGTTCACGGATTGCTTCCAGCGCGGGCTCCTGATCCGCGTGACCGGCGACATCATCGCCTTGTCGCCGCCCCTCATCGCGGAGAAAACGGAAATCGACACGATGGTCGAGATGCTTCGGGAAACGATCAAGGCGGCGGCGTAAGCGCCCAGTCTCCAGGATACCGGGGTTAACTCGGAATTAGCCAGATTTGTTTATCACAGCGGCAGAGCGCCAACACCTTGATTGGCGCAAGGGCCGCAAAAACATGAATATCAACGTTCAGAATTTCGTCCGCGCGCGCAGCACACGCCTCGTGCTTGCCGCGTCGCTTATCGCTATCGGCGCAGTCGGCTTCGCGCCCTATGTCTTCAACGACATTTCGACGCAGGCGGCGATCAACGCGCCGCTCATTCGCCTGTCGGCACCGGTCGACGGCACGGTGGCGGACTTGCCTGCCGATGGCCGCTATTTCGCGAACGCCGCCTCGATCCGGCTGCTCGATCTGTCGCAGGATACCGGAGACGTCGCGGACCTCGCGGCGGCAGCTGATCTCGCGCAGGCGCAGATTGATCTTGCCGAACGCCAGCTCGCCGAGCTTCGCTCTGAAGAACGGCGGCTCGAAAAACGTGCATCGGCATTCAACGCGGCCACGAGCGCCCGCCTCGGCGAAGATCGCGGCGCCGCGCTTGCCGATCTCAATGGATGCCAGGCGGAACGCACGCAGCAGGCGGCGACGCTCGCACGCGTGCGGAAGCTCGCACGCGAAGGCTTCATGTCCCCCGCCGCCGTGGAAAAGGCCGAAGCTGCGGCAACGCGCACGAACAACGAATGCAGCAGCGCCGCCGCGAAGCTGCGCTCGATCGAGGTCACGGAAAAGGCCGCACGCGGCGGCGTGTTCATCGGCGATAGCTACAACGACGCGCCTTATGCCACGCAGCAGGCCGACAGGCTGATGCTCCAGCGGCAAATCATCGAAAAGACACTGAACGACGCCACCGCTCAGCTGACGCAGGCGAAGCTGCGCCTGAAAGACGCGCTCGGCCGCGCCAGCTATCGCGCGCCGGCCGGAACGCTCATCTGGGCGGCAACCGCAAGCTCCGGCGCTGCCGTGCGCGCCGGCGAGCCGATCCTCGACCTCGTCGATTGCCGCCGCCGTTTCGTGCAGGTCGCGCTGCCGGAACGCAAGGCCGAAGCCATCGTGCCCGGCGGCCCCGCCGACGTGCGCCTGATCGGCTCCGACCGCTGGATGAAAGGCCGCATCTCGAGCATCTCCGGCGCCGCGAGCCGCCGCGAGGAGCGGCTGCTGGCCGCGTCCACCTACACGAAACCCGGCGCCCGCGAGATCCTCGTGGACGTCGCGCTTTCCGCCTCCGCCCCGGATACGGTCGATCCCAGCCGCAGGTGCGATGTCGGGCGGCTGGCCGAAGTGCGGTTCAGCCGAACGATCTGATCGTCTTGAACACGCTGCCACTGATCGAAACGCTGGCGCCCCTCGCCCTTGTGCTTGGGGCGCTGATCCTGTTCGGCGGGGTGCACTATAGCCGTGCCGGTCTCATCGCGACCATCGGTGCCACGCTTCTCTACTATCTCCACTGGCGGATCACGCGGACGATTCCGTGGTCTGGCGGTCCGGGCGACCTGTGGTGGCCGCTCATTTGCCTCACAGTGGAACTCGCGGCCCTGTTTGACGCCGCGATCCTGCTCGCGATCCTCTCCCGCCCTACCGACCGATCCGCCGAAGCCGACGCAGGCGAAGCCCTGCTCCGCGCGCGATGGACCGAGAACGCAGCAAAGCTGCCCCCTGTCGACGTGTTTATTGCCACCTACAACGAGCCCCGCGACGTTCTGGAAAAAACCATCCTCGGGTGCCTTGCGCTCAATTGGCCCGACGCGCGGATCTGGGTGCTCGATGATGGGCGCAGGCAGTGGGTGCACGACCTCTGCGTCGCCAAGGGCGCCGGCTACATCAACCGCCCCGACAACAAGGGCGCCAAGGCTGGAAACATCAATCACGCCCTCACGCTCACGACCGCGCCTTATGTGGCTGTGTTCGACGCCGATTTCGTGCCGAGGCGCGATTTCCTGCTGCGCACGATGGGCTTCTTCGAAGACGAGAAGATCGGGATCGTCCAGATCCCGCACAGCTTCTACAACCACGATCCGATGCAGACGAATCTCGGCCTGCAGCAGGCGATGCCGGACGATCAGCGCTTCTTCTTCGAAGCCATCATGCCCGGCCGCGACGGCTGGGATGCCTCGTTCTGCTGCGGCTCGAATTCGGTCACGCGGCGCAAGCTGTTCGAGGACATCGGCGGCGGCCTCCCTGAAGGGTCGATCACCGAAGACATGCTGCTGACGCTGGCGAGTCTGCGCCAAGGCTATGTCACGCGCTATCTCAACGAGCCGCTGGCCTATGGCCTCGCGGCGGAGAGCACGGCGGCGTTCTTCGTGCAGCGGCAGCGCTGGGCGCAGGGCGCGATCCAAATTCTCTATCTGAAGGAAGGCCCGCTCGGTCCCGGCCTCAAGCTGCGGCACCGGCTGATGTTCCTGCCATCGGCATGGATCACGCAGGGTTTGCAATCGGCCTTCGCGATCCTGATGCCGATCATGTTCATGCTGTTCAATCTGTCGCCGATGATCGACGTCGACCTGCCAAGTCTCACCAGCTACCTGCTGCCTCTCATACTGGCGCTGCTCGTGGGCATCACACTACTTGCGCCCGGTCGCTATTATCCGCTGGCGGCGCAGGTCCTCGCGGTGTTCCAGATGTTCCGCATTCTCCCCGTCGTCCTGCAGACCTTGGTCAAGCCGCACGGCCATGCCTTCAAGGTCACACCCAAGGGCTCCGCCGCGGGCGGCGGGAATTGGGAAACGCGTGTGCTCTTTTCCTGCATGTTCCTGATCGCGGCAAGCGTGGCGGGCATGGTGGCGAACATGGGCGCGGATTATCGCATCGTCGTACAAGACGAACTGCTGCCGATGGTGAGCTTCTGGCTTCTGCTCAACATGCTCGTGATGATCCTCGTCGCGATGATGTGCCTCGAAAAGCCGCGCATTCGCGGCGAGGAACGCTTCGAGATCCAGCAACCGCTGTCGCTGCTCAGCGATGGAGGCCACATGATCACCTCCGGCAAGGGCGATATATCCCTGTCCGGCCTCGGCATGGAGGTCTCCGAGCCGGCCGACCTTGCGATCGGCGAGCGCGTGCAGGTGGTTCTCCCCGAAGTCGGCATCGTTCGCGGTTTCGTCCGCCGGACCGGTCGGCGCATCGGCGTCGCGTTCGATTTCCATTCCGAAGAGGCGCGAGACCGCCTGATCGTCTGGCTGTTCACAAACCGGATCCAGGTCAACGCGCAGCGGCCATCCGCGCTTGCGGTGGCGGGCGCGGTCATCCGGAGGCTTTGGGCCGCAGATCTCACCGTGCAGGCGCAGCCCGCGCCTGCGCCCGAACCCGAAGCGCCGGAGATCAAGCTTTCTGCCGCGACGCGCCTCATTCAGCCTGCCGCTGTCCGCAAGCTCGCGGCAGCGAACCTCGATACCGGCATCGCGCTCGCCGCCGGTTCAGCCGAAGACGAGCCTCAGGAGGAAACCGGCGCACCGCATCCCGTGCCCTTGCCCGCCCCGAGATACGCCGGCCTTGCCGGATAAACGTCAGGGTTTTACCGATTACGGAGGCTCACCGGCCTGCATATTGTGAAATGCACGGCCCCTGACATAAAACGCCTGAGCTAATGCCGCCGGATCGGGAGTCACCATGCTGGTCAAGTTGCGTCCGGACGGGTTCACGCTCGCGCTTTTCGCTGTCGTCGCAATTGCAAGCGTGCTGCCCTGCCGGGGCGATACCGCAGACGCCTTCGCGATCGCCACGCGGCTCGCCATCATGCTGCTGTTCTTCATGCACGGTGCCAAGCTGTCGCGCGAGGCGATCATGCGCGGTGCGGGTGCAGTGAAGCTGCACCTGTCGGCGCTCGGCGTCACCTACATCGTGTTCCCGCTTCTCGCATTCGGGATCGCGCTGGCGCCTGACCGCATTGCTTCCGCCGACATCAAGGCGGGCCTCATGTTCCTCGCCGTGCTGCCGTCCACCGTCCAGTCGTCGATCGCCTTCACATCGATCGGACATGGAAATGTCGCCGCGGCCGTATGCAGCGCATCGCTTTCCAACTTCATCGGCGTGTTCCTCACGCCCCTGCTCGCCGGGCTGCTGATCCATGCCGAGGGGGCCGGCGGCGAGATCGATACAATCGCGGCGATCCGCTCGGTGGTGGTGACGCTGCTGATACCGTTCATCGTCGGGCACTTGTCCCGGCCGCTCATCGGTCACTTCGTCGATCGCCATAAAGCCTTCCTCGGCAAGCTCGATCGCGGCTCGATCCTGCTCGTTGTCTACACCGCGTTCAGCGCGGCGGTCGTCGACGGGCTGTGGTCACGCGTTTCGGGCGTGGACCTCGCGACCATCGCCGGGCTTGCCGTGCTGCTGCTCGCAGCGGTGCTGCTGATTTCCCTCGCGCTGTCGCGCGTGCTCGGCATGTCCCGGGCGGATGAGGTGGCGCTGGTGTTCTGCGGTTCCACGAAGAGCCTGGCGAGCGGCGTACCGATCGCCGCGGCGCTGTTCGCGACGCCGCTCGTCGGGATGCTGATCCTGCCGCTGATGATCTATCACCAGATCCAGCTCCTCGTCTGCGCCGTCATCGCGCGCGTCTACGCCGATCACCCGGAGGCAGCCGCCAGCGCCGCGGAGTGATCCGCCCCGTTCACCGCAAGGGAAGCTGCGGCGAGTCGAGGAACGCGTGGTCCTATCCATGCGTTGGGCCAGACAATCACGCAATCATCAGCAAACCGCGCTCCCCGACGGACGGGCGCTTTCGCGGCTAGGAGATACAGTCATGGCGGAATACACCGATGCGATCGCCCTCCTGAAGGCGGACCACCGCAAGGTCGAAGCGCTGTTCGAAGCCTTCGAAACCGCGCGCGACACCAAGCGCAAGCGGGACATCGTCCAGGAGATCTGCACCGAGCTGAAGGTGCACACGATGATCGAGGAAGAAATCTTCTATCCCGCGCTGCGCGGCAAGATCGAGGACGACATGCTCGATGAAGCCTACGTGGAGCACGATGGCGCCAAGGTGCTCGTGAACGAACTTCAGAACGCGTTCCCCGACGAGCAGTACTACGACGCGAAGGTGACCGTGCTCGCGGAGGAGATCAAACACCACGTCGCTGAGGAAGAGCGCCCGTCCGAGGGAATGTTCGCGCAGGCCCGCAAGACGGATGTCGATCTCGTCGCACTCCGCGATGAAATGCTGGCGCGCAAGCAGGCACTGATGGCCAAGGCGGAAGAAAACCCCCTTCCCCCGGCAAAGCCGAGCACGCTCAAACAGATCGCAGCGTGATGGTCGGCCGCGCTGATCCGCCCTTTCCGTCTTCGCTCGGGCATATCGCGCTCATCGGCCGCAGCGAGCCGCGCCGCTGCAGCATCGCCACGTTCACCACCGATTGCCGAAACGCGCTGGCGGCCTTCACCGATCTGCGCTGACCTCGTCCTAGGACGAGGTAAGCGCAGCAAACGGCGCCATTGCCTGCGCTGCCTCAAACGCTGCATCCCGCAGCCGGATGAGCACAGGCACACGCCTACGCCGTTCCGGCCAGTTTCCGGAGCCTGACAGCGATATCGCGAACGTCACCGCGCCGCGCGCGGCGGGCACCGGCACGGCAAGGCAGGTGAGGCCGGAAACCACCTCCTCGTCATCCACGGCATATCCCTCCGCGCGGATACGATCGAACGCCTGCCCCAAGGCGTCCGGGTCCGTGATCGTGCGCGGCGTCAGCGCGATGAACGGCGCGCTGGCGAGATATTCGGCTTGCGCCTCCCTCGGCAGGTACGCGAGCAGAACCTTGCCGATGCCCGAACAATACGCCTCAAGCTGGATGCCTTCGCGCGTGAACAGGCCCGCCTCGTCGCCTTCCTTGATCAGGTAGGTCACCATATTGTTTTCAAGGCGGCCGAGATGCGCGGTCAGCCCCGTGCGTTGCGCCAGCTTCGCGAGCACCGGCCGCGCCGCTTCTGCGGCCGCGGCGTGCGCCGAGATGGCGTCGCTCACCGCGAGCAGCGCCGGGCCCGCCACGAAATGCCCGCGCCGCACCCGGTGTAGATAGCCGCCCTTCGCGAGTGTCGCGGCGAGGCGGTGCGTGGTGGCGATCGGCAGGCCGAGTTCCTGCCCGATATCGAGCGCGGATCGCCGCGCCCCATCGCGCGCGACGGCCGCGAGCAGCGCAAGGCCCCGCTCCAGCGCGGCAACCGATGGCATTCCTTTTTTCACCTGATGAGAATTAGAGCCTTTGGCTCGCTGTGCGCAAGCGCTGCTTGCGCTTATGGTCGGCGACGAAAAAGCAGGAGAAGCGATCTTGGGCCGGGATTTGGAAACCACCGCCGCGCGGCTGCGCAATGCCTACGCGGGATGGGTGATCCCGCCGCTCCGCGATGCACTGGAGCCGAACGATGTGGACGGCGCCTATGCCGTTCAGGCGATCAACACACGCTTCTGGGAAGCCGCCGGACGCCGCATCGTGGGCCGCAAGGTGGGATTGACCGCAAAGGCAGTGCAGCAGCAGATCGGCGTCGATCAGCCCGATTTCGGCGTACTGTTCGACGACATGGAGGTCGCCGACGGCGGCGTCATCCCGGCCGGACGCCTCATCCAGCCCAAGGCGGAGGCGGAAGTCGCGCTCATCCTCGGCAGCGACCTTGCCGGGTCTGAGATCACGCGCGCCGATGTCGAAGCGGCGGTCGCCGAAGTCGCAGCCGCGATCGAGATCGTCGACAGCCGCATCGCCGACTGGAAGATCACCTTCGCCGACACCGTGGCCGACAACGGCTCGTCCGCCATGTTCGTGCTCTCGGAAACGCGCAAACCCCTCGCCGGTCTCGATCTCTGGACTTGCGGCATGGCGCTTGAGGTCAACGGCGCACTCGTCTCACTGGGCGCGGGATGCGCCTGCCTCGGCCATCCGCTGAACGCCGCCGCGTGGCTCGCGCAGACCCTCGCGGCACGCGGCGAGCCGCTGCGCGCCGGTGACATCATCCTCACAGGCGCGCTCGGCCCGATGGTCCCGGTCCAGCCTGGCGACAGCGTGCGCACCACCATCGGCGGGCTCGGCACCGTCTCGTTCGCTTACGGAAAGGAAGGCGCATGAGCGCGAAGGTGAAGGTCGCGATCATCGGTTCGGGCAACATCGGCACCGATCTGATGATCAAGGTCATGCGCCTGTCGGATACGCTGGAAATGGGCGCGTTCGTCGGTATCGATCCGGACTCGGATGGGTTGAAGCGCGCAGAGCGCATGGGCGTGCCGATCACCGCGGGCGGCATTGACGGCCTTGTCGCCATGCCCGAATTCGCCGACATCGCGATCGTCTTCGATGCCACATCCGCCGGTGCGCACGCAAAGCACAACGAAGTCCTGCAAGCCCACGGCAAGCGCGTGATCGATCTCACCCCTGCCGCGATCGGTCCGTTCACGATTCCGCCGGTGAACGGCGACGCCAACCTCGATGAGCAGAACGTCAACATGGTCACCTGCGGCGGTCAGGCGACGATCCCGATCGTGAACGCCGTCAACCGCGTCGCGAAGGTGCGTTACGGCGAAATCGTCGCCTCCATCGCATCCAAATCCGCAGGCCCCGGCACGCGCGCGAATATCGACGAGTTCACCGAAACCACGAGCCGCGCCATTGTCGAGGTCGGCGGCGCAACGCGGGGCAAGGCGATCATCGTTCTGAACCCCGCCGAACCGCCGCTCATCATGCGCGACACCGTCTATTGTCTCGCCGAAGACGCCGACACCGCCGCGATCGAGGCTTCCGTCGAGGCGATGGTCGCGGAGGTCCAGAAATACGTCCCCGGCTACCGCATGAAGCAGAAGGTGCAGTTCGAACACATCGGCTCCAACCGTCCGCTGCGGATCCCCGAGATGGACGGCGAGTTCACCGGCCTCAAGGTGAGCGTGTTCCTCGAAGTCGAAGGCGCCGCCCACTATCTCCCCGCCTACGCGGGCAATCTCGACATCATGACCTCAGCGGCATTGAAGACCGCCGAGAAGATCGCGGAAAGGATGGCCGCATGAGCTTCGACCCCACTAAGACCAAGCTCTACATTCAGGACGTCACGCTGCGCGACGGGATGCACGCCATCCGTCACCAATATGGCCTCGATCATGTGAAGGCGATCGCGAAGGTACTCGACCGCGCCAAGGTCGATGCCATCGAGGTCGCGCACGGCGACGGGCTTTCAGGAAGCTCGTTCAACTACGGCTTCGGCGCGCATACCGATTGGGACTGGATCGGTGCCGTCGCCGAAGTTCTGGAGCACAGCGTACTGACGACCCTGCTGCTGCCGGGCATCGGCACGATCCACGACCTCAAGCACGCCTACGATCTCGGCGTGCGCTCGGTGCGCGTCGCGACGCATTGCACCGAGGCGGACGTTTCCAAGCAGCACATCGAACACGCGCGCGGCCTCGGCATGGACGTTTCAGGCTTCCTGATGATGAGCCACATGTCGGAACCCGAGCCCCTCGCGAAGCAAGCCAAGCTGATGGAGGATTACGGCGCACACTGCGTCTATGTCACCGACAGCGGCGGCGCGATGACGATGGATCAGTATGCCGCGCGTCTGCAGGCCTACGACCGCGTGCTGAAGCCAGAAACGCAGCGCGGCGTCCATGCGCACCACAACCTCTCGCTCGGTGTCGCGAACTCGATCGTCGCCGTGCAGAACGGCGCGGTGCGTGTCGATGCGAGCCTTGCGGGCATGGGCGCGGGCGCAGGCAATGCCCCGCTCGAAGTGTTCATCGCCGCCGCCGACGTTCACGGCTGGAACCACGGCTGCGATCTCTACGCACTGATGGACGCGGCCGAGGATCTCGTCCGCCCGCTGCAGGATCGCCCCGTGCGCGTCGACCGCGAGACGCTCACGCTCGGTTACGCAGGCGTCTATTCAAGCTTCCTGCGCCACGCCGAAAAAGCCGCGACCGAATATGGCCTCGATACGCGCGCGATCCTCGTCGAGCTCGGCCGCCGCAAGATGGTCGGCGGTCAGGAAGACATGATCGTCGACGTCGCGCTCGACATGCTGAAGGAAAGCGCCGCCTAAAGCGCCACGACGATGCGCCCGCGCACCTTGCCCTGAAGAATGTTCCCCGCCGAGGGAATGACATCTTCGAGCGCGATCTCGCGGATCATGCTTTCAAGCTTCGCGGGATCAAGGTTACGGGCCAGCCGGCTCCACGCCTCCTCCCGATCGCCGCGCGGCGCCATCACGCTGTCGACACCCGACAGCGTCACGTTACGCAGGATGAACGGATAGAGCGTAGCCGGCAGATCGATGCCCTGCGCGAGGCCCGTCGCCGCGACGATACCGCCGTAGCGCATCTGCGCGCAGACGTTGACGAGCGTGTGGCTCCCCACCGTATCGATCGCCCCCGCCCAGCGCTCCGCCTGCATCGGCCCACCCGGCTCGGCGAGCGTATTCCGGTCGATGATCTCCGCCGCGCCGAGCGCCTTCAGATAATCGGCGCCCTCGGGCCGGCCCGTGGAGGCGGCGACGCGGTAGCCGAGCTTCGAAAGTACCGCGATGGCCACACTCCCTACCCCGCCGCTCGCCCCCGTCACGATCACCTCGCCGTCCCCCGGCTTCACGCCCAGTTTCTCGAGCCGCAGCACGCACAGCATCGCTGCATAACCCGCCGTGCCGATCGCCATCGCCTGCCGCGTCGTGAACGCATCCGGCAGCCGCACCAGCCAGTCCCCGTTCACCCGCGCCTTGCCCGCAAGCCCGCCCCAGTGCCGCTCGCCGACACCCCAGCCGTTCAGCACCACCCGGTCGCCCGCTTTCCATTCCGGATGATCGCTCGCCTCGACGACACCGGCGAAGTCGATACCCGGCACCATCGGAAAGCTCTGGATCAGCGGAATAGCACCCGTGATCGCGAGTCCGTCCTTGAAGTTCACCGTGGAATATTCCACCCGAACGGTAACGTTCCCCGCGGGCAGATCGCTGTCGTCCAGCGTGTCGATCCGTGCCGCCTGCCCGGCGTCGGTCTTGTCGATGATGATGGCCTTGAACATGCGGCAAAACTCCTATGATTTCCGAAAGCGATCGGCGATCGCGCGGCCGTTCAGCAGGCCCCACGGGATCAGCAGCCCCGTCTTCGCCTTATAGTCCGCCCAGCCCGGATGGCGCGAGATCGCGTGGTCCTTCTGGTACATGCGCGGCAGGAAGGTGGAGACGGTCGCGTAGATCACGATCGCCCACGCGATCCAGTGCTGCGCGAGCAGCGCATAGGCCGAATAGATCATGATCTCGCCGAGATAATTGGGATTGCGCGTGTACGCATAAAGCCCGCCGGTGAAGAGGCCGGAGCGGTACTTCAGCGTGAAGTGCCGCTGACCATCGGCCGCGATCATCGTGACGACGCCGAGCGTGTGAAGCGCGATCGCGGCGGCAAGCAGCGGCCCCGAAGGATCGATGTGCCGCGACAGGAACAGCCACGGGATCAGCCAGTACCACGCGACCAGCATCACATACATATTGACCGCGCCCCACCACGCCGTCGTGCGGTCGAGCTGATGGTCGCGAAAGCCGAGATCCTTGATCAGCCAGCAATAGCCGTAGCAGCCATGCAGCGCGAGATAGACCCACGCCGCATCGCTGAAACTGCCCGTCACGCGCATCATCGCGAAGATGATGAAAACGGTGAAGATCTTGTGCAGGTTGACCGCCGTGGCGACCTTGATGCGCGGGCTGCCCTTCGCCTCGAAGATCAGGTGCGAGTGAATCCACAGCATGAAGCGCGCCCATGCCGGAACGGGTTCGCGCTCCGTTTCCGCTCCGCCGATTGCCGTCGTCGCCATCTCGCCCTCCCCTCAGAGTATCTCGTAGGTGCGGTACTGCACGCCGCCATTCCCCGTGCTGCCGATCCCGACCGCGCAGATGCCGTTCAGCCACGCATACGCCGGGCTGCCGGTTTCGAAGAGAATGAGCGTGCGGAAATAATAACGCGAAGGATCGACAGGCGCCGCGCTCGCCACATCCAGCACGGCGGGCAGCAACGCCGGATCGGCAACGATGCGCCCGGTATAGGTGAGGTAGATGAAAGCACCGTCATCGGTTTCCACCGTCGCGCGCACATCGAGCGCGATCGATCCGTCGCTGCGCACCAGCGCCCAGTCCCCGCCCGGCGGAACGAAGCGGCCATTGATGCGCTCGCCTTTCAGCGTGCCGCCGCCCACCGGAAAGATCGCGCGCTGCCCGCTGGGCGTCGCGCCAATCGTGATGGGCGCCGTAAGCGCGATGTCCGCGTCATAAATGTGCCGGTATCGAAGCTCGGTCATGCCGCCGTGTACCCTCCGTCCACGATGAGTTCGCTTCCCGTCATGTACCGCGCATCGTCGCTGGCGAGAAACAGGATCGGCCCCGCGATTTCGTCAGGTACGGCAAACCGCCCGATCGGAATGCGCGCGAGCGTCTCGGCGGCGAACGCCGCGCCTTCATCGGCAGGCATCGATCCGATGGCGTCCGAAACCAGCAGCGTCTCGGTATAGCCCGGATGCATCGAGTTGACGCGAATCGGATAGGCCTTCCGCGCGCAGTGCAGTGCCGCGTTGCGCGTCAGCAGCTTCACCGCGCCCTTGGAGGCATTGTACGCCGCCAGCAGCGGCTCCCCGACATTGCCCGCGATCGAGGCGACGTTGACAATCGCCCCGCCCTTCTCCTTCATCGCGCCGATCGCGGCCTTGGTGCCGAGGAACACGCCCTCCACATTCACCGCCATCGTCAGTCGCCAGTCCGCGAGCGTGGTATCCTCCACGGAAGCGATACGCGCGATCCCCGCATTGTTCACGAGCACGTCGAGGCGGCCGTGCCGATGGATCACGTCCGCGACGAGCCGGTCCCAGTCCGCCTCGCGCGTCACATCCTGCACCGCCGCCTCAACGGCCAGGCCCTCGCCTGAAAGCCGCGCTGCCTGCGCCTCGACCTCGCCCGCGAGCACGTCGGTGATGATAACCACCGCGCCCTCGCGCGCGAACCGCTCGGCGGAGGCAAGGCCGATGCCCCGCGCTCCGCCCGTGATGACGACGACCTTGCCTTCGAAACGCCGCATGACCGCCTCCGCTTCAGAACCGCGCCGTGACTTCGACGCCGTAGGTACGCGGCGATCCACGGTTCAGGTAATCCAGGCCGAACACATCGATGTTGAGCCCGTAGGTGTAGTAGAACTTGTTGGTCAGGTTCTTGCCCCACACGCTGATGGACACGTTTTCCATGTCGTATGTCAGGCGGCTGTTGAACAGCCAGTAGCCGGGATTGCCGCAGGCGATGGCGGGGCCGGCCTGCAGGATGTTGGAACCTGCCGCAGGCGTGTCGCACGGCGACTGGCCGTAGTCCTTGAACGGGTCGAAATAATATTTGCCCATGTAGGACGTGTCGCCGCGCAGCGTCAGCGTGCCGTTCCCGATCTCCGCGACATCCCAGTCGAACCCGGCCGAGAATGTGATCTCCGGCGCGTTCGGGAAGGGATTGCCGTTCACGTTTCGCGTCGGGCTGCTCGGGTCGGTGGGATCGAGCGTGTTGCCCTTGTATTTGCTGTTGAGGAGGCCGAGCGACGCATCGAACCGCAGCGTGTCGAGCGCCTGCCACGCCAGCTCCGCCTCGCCGCCGTAAAGCCGCCCGTTGGCGCTGCGCGTGAAGGTGGTGGCGCCGATCACCTGCGTCACCTGGTGGTTCGAATAGTCGTAATAGAAGCCCGCGAGATTGAGCTGCACGCTGCGGTCGAACAGGCGCGTCTTCAGGCCGCCTTCGTAGGCGTTCACCTTCTCGGGCTGGATATAATAGACCTGATTTGTGCCCTGATAGGCGAGGCCGTTGAAGCTGCCGCTCCTGTAGCCGCGGCTGTAGTTCACATAGCCCATGATATCGTCGGTGAAATCGTAGCTCACGTTGATGCGGCCGGTCAGCCGGTTCGCCCTCTCGCGCTGGCTCACCGCAGGCAAGCTCGGATCATAGGGGAAGCTGTACGGGATCGTGCTCGCCACGATGTTGTTGCCCGCAAGATCGTAAAGGATCGTGCGCCCGTTCGAATATTTCACCTTGTCCATCGTGTAGCGAAGCCCGACGCTGATATTCAGCTGGTCGGTCACGTCGAAGCTGACGTCGCCGTAGATCGCCTTCGATGGCCGCGTGATCGAATAATATTGATCGCCGAGGATCGGGCTGAACGGCGGCGCGCCCGCCGCGCGGCACGCTGCGGAGAATGCCCCGCCGAAGCCGCCGCCGCCGCTGTTGTCCACCGCGATGTCGGTGAGCAGCGCGACGAGCGAACGCGCATCGAGGAACCCGGTCGGGTTGACGTTCACCGGCGCGCAGAAACCGGGGTCCGAAGGCGCAAGCGTCGGGTCGAGCGCGAACGCGGGCAGGATGCCGATCGAATCCGGCGTCGCGATCGCCGGGTTGCTGTAGGTGCCCGGCAAGCCCGCGCCGAGCAGGATCGGACGCAGGACGCCGAAGAAGTCGACCTCGTTGTGCGTATCCACCTTGTCGCGGCCATAATAGAGCCCGCCGACCACGCTGATCCGGTCGCCGTCATAGGTCAGGCGCAGATCCTGGTTGAAGTTCTCGCTCTTGGAATAATAGCGCAGCGAGCAGAGATCGTTCGGGGAACCGTCGCAGTCGAACGGCGAATTCCGGTACTTGCCCTTGTCGTAGCCGGTGATCGAGGTCAGCGTCAGTTCGTCGCTGACATCATAGGCGATGGTGAGCGCGATACCCTTCGAGGAGCTGTAGTATTTACCGCCCGTGTCGGAGGCCACTTCGTTGCGCTTCAGCAAACGCCCGCCGAGCGCCGCCTGCGGATCGTAGCGCGAATAGCCGAGCGCATCCCGCCCGCCCGAAAGCTGGCCCTGCGAATAGGCGAGCGCCGCCCACGGATCGTCCTTGGAGGCATAGCCCTTCACTGTGATGTCGAGCGCATCGGTCGGCTTGAAGCGCACGGTGATGCGGCCCGCGATCGAATCCGTCGTGGCGACATCGCGATCCTGGATCGGGTTGAACATGAAGCCGTCGCCCTTGGACCGGGTTCCGGCGAAGCGGATGCCGAGCACGTCGGGAATGAGCGTCGCTTCGAACGCGGCCTCTGCCGACTTGGTGTCGTAATTGCCGTAGCCGAGCGTCAGATAGCCGTCCGTCCCGTCGAGATCGGGGCGCTTGGTGAAGAAGCTGATCGCGCCGCCCGTCGTGTTGCGCCCGTAGAGCGTGCCCTGCGGGCCGCGCAGCACCTCGACGCGGTCGAGATCGTAAAGCTGCTGGCCGTGGCTGGCGCGGAAGCTCTGGTAGACCTCGTCCACATAAACGCCCACGGGCGATGCCGTGGATGCAGTGAATTCGTTCGCCACCGAGATGCCGCGCAGCGAGAAGTTCGGCTGTGTCTTGCCGTAGGGCGTCGTCACCTGAAGGTTCGGCATCGTGCCCATCAGGTCGGACGTTTCCGAAACACCGCGCGCCGCGAGATCGTCACCGGTGAACGCCGATACGGCGACCGGCACGTCCTGAAGGTTCTGGCTGCGCTTCTGCGCTGTGACGACAATCTCCTCAAGACCGCCCGAAACCTCCGCGGTATCCTGTGCGAATGCCGGCGCGGCCATTGCCGTCGAAAGCAGCAGCGCCATGATCCGCGTCGTTTCCATTTTCCTGTCCATATGATCCTCCCCTGATCGTTTGTGCGGACAAAACCCGTCTGTCCCCGCCGAAGCGTCCGGCGGGCTCTAACCTCTGTGATGGTCTGTGGGGCTTCAGCCCCGCGCGTTGCCGCGCCTTGCGATCACGTCGCCTGCGCCTCCCACGTGTGATACCCATGCTCCGCCCATACGTTCAGGATGGTGCGGGCGCCGAATGCCTTGGCCGGAGACTGGAAGCCCGCGGCGAGAAGTTGTCCGCGCAGGATGCGGCGGCAGGGTTCCGCCGCGAGCAGACCCGTCTGGATGTACGGCGAATTGCCGCGCAGGATCACCGATACGCCGGACGTGTTGCCGCGCCCGATGCAGGAGATCACCGATCGGTTGACGTCCGGGTTCTCGCGGTCGGGCTCCACCTGCGTCAGTTGCCCGCCGAGTTCGTTGCAGATGCGCTCCTGCTCAGCGTCGGGCAGGTGGCTATATTCCTTTTCGAACTTTTCCAGCGTGGCGATCACCGCGTCGAACATCACCTGGCTGCGGAAGCCGACGAGCGTCGAACAGTTGCTGACACGGGCGTCTCCCTCGTACCACACCGGCTCGCCGCCGCCCGACCACGGCAGCCCCCGGAACAGCCGGTGAGAATCCGGCGCCTTCACGAGGTAGGACGTCGCCATCGGCCATTCGACGAGCTTGCGGTGCTCGATGTAATATTGCGGCCGCGTGCACATGCGCAGGAACGACTTGGTCGAGGCGACGCTCGTCGCCGAGTCCGCGAGGTAGAGGATATCGAGCGAGTCGATGCCGGGGGTTTCGAGCGCGATCTCGGCGGCGATATTCCCCGCCGCCCACATGTAGGACGTGGCGGGCGCAACCAGCAGGCCCCTCGCGGCGAACTTCGCGCCGTAGGTCTCGCGCACGTGGCGCATCCAGTCCGCCTCGCCGGTGGTGTCCATATAGTGGCACCCGGCTTCAAGGCACGCCTGCACCACCGCATCGCCAAGCTGCATGAACGGCCCGGTGACATTGTACACGACCTTGGCGCCCGCGAAGAGATCCGCCAGCGACGCCGTGTCGTGTGAAACCGCGCGGCATTCGAAGTTCGCGCCCCTCAGTTCCGGCACGCGCGCCATCTGCTCTTCAAGCCGTTTCTGGTCGCGCCCGGCGGCGATGAACGGGATGCCCGCTTCCGCCAGATGCCAGGAGATCAGTTTGCCGGTGTAGCCACTGGCGCCGTAGACGATAACAGGTGCGCTCATTGCGTCGCTCTCCCCAGAGTGATGGTGGTGGGTCCCGATGGGCCGAAGATTACCGCATCGGGTGCGCCGAGCATCGTGATGAGATGCCTGGCCTGCGGTTTTTCAGAGGCGGTTTTCGGAATTTCGCTGACGATCTGCACCAGAGAGGGCATCGACGCCGAACCGATCCGTTCCCTGCAGTGCGTGAAGACGGAGAGCGGGTCGAAGTCCCCGGCGGGCACGATCGCCGCGACGACCTCTTTCTCGCCCGGGGCATTCTCCGCCGTCGCCGCGCCGTAGACGTGAACATCCCCCACGCCCTCCATGGCCGCGATCTCCGCCTCGATCTGCACGGCGTTCACGAAATCGCCGTTGCGGCGGATTGCGTCGCCCGCGCGGTGGGAGAAGAACACCCAGCCGTCCGCGTCCTTGTAGCCGATGTCGCCGGTGCGGAACCAGCCGCCCCTCGTCTTCGCCGCCGATGCCTCTGGATTGCGGAAATACTCAACCGCAGGCGTTTCGCCCCCCTCGGGCCGAAAGCACATCTCCCCCAGAACCCCAGCCCCGCAGTCCCGGTCGTCTTCGTCAAGGATCGCGCAAATCGTCCCGGCAGGCGGTTTCCCGATCGAGCCGACAGGCCCGACCCCCGGCAGGTTGATGGTAAGCCCGCCCTCCGCCGCGCCGAAGAACTCCAGCACCTGAACCCCGAACCGCGCCTCGAAATCCCGCCACATGGCAGGCGGCATCCCGGCGCTCAGCACCATCCGCACCTTGTGCGCCCGGTCGCGCGGCGACGGCGGCTCCGCGTAGATCGCCACCGCCATGCCGCCGAGCAGGTTGAACACCGTGCAGCCGTAATGCCCCAGGATTTCCCAAAGTCGCGACTTCGAAAAGCGGCGGCTGACCACCAGCGGAAGCTGCATCGCAAGCGCGTTGCCGAGCGTGATGAGCTGCGCGTTCGCGTGCGTGAAGGAGAGCCCCGTATAGAGCTTGTCGTCGCCGCGCACCTGAAGCAGCGGCCCGAACGTGGAAACCGCGGCATAGCGCGCATAGGGAGCCAGGATCGCCTTGGGATCGCCCGTGGTCCCGGAGGTGTAAAGCATCTGCATCGGCCGCGCGAGATCGGCGCCCGGATCGGCGGGCGCTGCCCCTACCCCGGCAAGCACCTGCGCCAGCGTCGCGACCCGGACGCCGGGCAAAGGCTGCGATGTGTCTCCCAGCACCCAAACCCAGCCGAGATCGGGCACGTCGGCAATCACGTCCGCGAGCGCGGGCAGCGCTTCGGGCGCCACGATCGCGCCCCGGCATCCGGCGAAGCGCAGCATGAACGCCAGCCGCGCGCCGCGCGTACGCGGGTCGATCGGCACGAAAATCGTCGCAGCAAGTTCGGAGCCGATCATCGCATCCACGAACTCGGGGTGGTTCGGCATCACAAGCGCGAAGCTGTCGCCCGGCTTCATGCCCTCCCCCGCGAGCGCACCCGCGATGCGCGCGCCGTTCGCCAGCAGTTCGCCGTAGCTCCGCGTCTCCTCGGCAAAGCGCCCGTCCGGCCCGATATCGACGAACGTCAGCATCGCCCCGTCGCGCACCTCCGCACCAGCGCGGAGCATCTGCACGGGCGTGCGCAAGGCGTGTACTTCGTTCACCGCGACAGCACCGTCATCACCAGCGCCGCCGCATCCCGCCCAAGGAAGCCGCCACCGTTCTCCGCAACCGCAAGCCGCGCGCCCTCCACCTGCCGCGCACCGGCACGACCACGAAGCTGCTCCGTCAACTCATGGATCTGCGCAAGTCCCGTGGCGCCAATGGGGTGCCCCTTGCGAACAAGGCCGCCCGACGTGTTCACCGGAACACGTCCGCCAAGCGCTGTCGCACCACTTTCGAGCAGCGCCACGCCTTCATTGCGCGGACACAGCCCGAGATATTCGTAATACATCAGCTCGGCAGGCGACGTCGCATCATGAAGCTCGACACAGTCGATATCCTCGGCCGCGATTCCCGCCGTCGCATAAGCTTCGCCCGCCGCCCATTCGGTGATCCCCGGCGCGCCCGGAGCGGGTTCGAACGCGCTTGCGATCAGCGAACTCCGCACATGCACCGGATCGGCGATGCCGCGTTCGCGCGCGAACTTCGGCGACACGATCACCGCCGCCGCCGCGCCGTCGCCGAGCGGCGAGCACATCGGCAGCGTCAGCGGCGCCGAGATCATGGGCGCCGCCAGCACCGCGTCTGCATCCATCACATCGCGGAACTGCGCACGCGGATTGAGGCTGCCATGCCGCGAATTCTTCGCGGAGACCTCAGCGAAATGCCGCGCCGTCGCTCCGCTGCGTGCGCTGTAATCACGCGCCATGCGGGCGTAGATGTCCATGAACAGCGAACGCTGCCGGCCCGCCTCTTCGCTCGCCGGACGATCGCCATCGACATAAGCATAAAGCTCTTCCGGCTTCTCGACGTCGACAGCGCCAAGGAATACGGCGAAGCTCTTCGCTTTGTCTTCGTGGAACAATTTCTCGACGCCGAACGCCAGCACGACGTCATAAACGCCCAGCGTCACCATCGTGCACGCCTGCTGGAACGCCGTGGAGGCCGTAGCGCAGGCGTTCTCCACGTTCACGACCGGGATGCGCCCGATGCCCATGCCGCGCAAAATCGCCTGCCCGGCAATGCACGCCTGGCCGGTGACGAGCGGCGCGGCGGCATTCCCTGCCCATGCCGCCTCGATCTCGCGTGCCGCGACGTTCGCATCCTTGAGCGCTTCGCTGATCGCCTCGTGCGCGAGGCTGGACAGGCTGCGGTCCAGATGCTTGCCGAAGCGGGTCATTCCGACACCGGCGATGATCGCGTTCTGCTTCATTCCATCCCCTCGGACAAACCTTCTCCGTCGACCGAAAACCCGTTCGGCCGCGCGATTTCATTTCTGTATTTCTGCTCTCAGCCGGGCAGCAGATCCGGATCGGTCAGCAGCATTCCCCCCTTGATCGCGATGACCTCGTTACACCCGTCCTCGATCAGCGAAGCGCGGGCATCGCGGAACAATTTTTCCATCGGATATTCGCGTGTCAGCCCGTTCCCGCCGAACATCTGCAAGGCATCGCTCGTCACCTCGAGCGCGTGCTGCGTCGATGTCACCTTGGAGAACATCGCGGCCTGCAATGCGGGCATGGGGTTGTTCATGTTGAACGCCGTCACCCGCCGCGCCAGCGCCCGCGAGATCTCCACCTTGCGCGCCATGTGGAACAGCCGCCGCGCGACATCCTGATGCCGGATCAGCGGCACGCCGCCCTGTCGACGTTCATGCGCATAGCTGTGAGCGAGTTCATAGGCAGCTCGTGCGCAGCCCGTGAATGTTGCGCCCATCAGTGCGTTCGCCTCGCTGTGGATGGCGTAAACGCCCTTCAGATAATCCTCGGGCGCGACCAGCAGGTGATCGATATCGAGCGTCACGTCGTTGAAGAAAATCTCGCCCTGCGGCAGCGCGCGCTGGCCCATCTTCTCCAGCGGCTTGCCCTTGGACACACCCGACGCATCGAGCGGCACGATGACCACCGCGCCGCGCGCCGGATCGTAGCCCGATCCCGTCTCGGCCGCGCAGTAAAGGATGCAGAGGTCAGCGACCGGGCCGTTCGAAACCCACGCCGATTTCTGGCCATTGATGACGATCTTGCCGTCGGAGATGCGCGCCACGCAATTGGGCCGGTTCGGCTTTCCCGCGGCGTGAGCGGCGTGCCCGCCGGGGTCGATCGAATCGCTCCCCCGGTCGGGCTCCGTGATGCCCCAACTCCCGATCAGCGACTCAGGGTAGGTGCGGGCCACGAAATCATTGCCGAATTTCGCCGCCATGTAGTGCGGCAGCAGGCCGGCGCCTGCGGAGATGGCAAGGCCGGCGTCGCCCCAGCCAAGTTCCTCGAAGAGGATTGCGAACACGTGCGGCATCTCTTCTGCGGAAAAGGACGCCAGCGTCTCCATATTGATGCCAAGCTCGGCATAGGCACGCCGGAATTCCCAATAGCGCGAAGACTTGTCCACCACCGCGTCCGCGCTCAGCCGATCGAGTTCGGTGCCGATCGGACGCATCACCTTCTCGGCGAAGCTATGCAGCGACTTTTGGAGTTCGGCTGCAATCTCCGGAAGCGGCGGCTCCGCACCAAGCTGACCCAGTTTCACGTGCGGGTTCGCGTCCCACTGCGTGAAGGGGAGCGGTCCACCGCTATGGGCGATATCGTTATCGACGACGGCAAGCTGATGGTTCACGATCTTCCTCCAAGGTCGGGCTGAATTGATCTTGTGTCATCCATTCCCGATGCTGCGATCAAAACATGAAGCTGGGCATCATTGAATGTCGTCTCGCGCCAAGCTTTTGACTTTAACTGCCACCCCGCGCATGATGCGCGACGGGAGGCAAGCATGAAAATCGAACTGCTCGGCTCGATGCGGATGCCGAACCAGAGCGTCCGCATCATGCGGGCGGCGCTGGATGAGGCCGGGATCAATCCGCTGCCCTTGCTCGCGGATGCCGGTATTGCGGTGGCCGAGGCCGACGACCCGCAGGGCGAGGTCTCCGGGCTTCAGGAACTGCGCTTTCAGGAGGTCTTTGCCACCGCGACACGGGACGTTCCCGGCCTGTGGTTCCACACCGGTATGCGCTACCGGTTGATGACCTACGGCCCGCTCGGGCTCGCCGTGCTCTCGGCCGGAACGGTGCACGACGGGCTGAAGGTGCTGGTGGCGTTTCAGGCGCTCACTTACTCGCTCCTGCAATACCGGCTTTACGACGAGAACGGCACGCTCGCGGGCATGGAGGCGGACGACAGCAATGTCGCGCCCGATCTTCGCGAATTCTGCCTCGTGCGCTCGCTCGGATCGGCGACCACGTTCCTCAAGGACATGCGGCAGCCGTTTCCACTGGCCCGCATCGAATCTTCCGTCCCACCGCGCAGCGACGGCATCGACTATGCGGCGGAACTCGGCGTACCCGTAACGTTCGGCGCACCGGCAACGCGCTGGGTGTTTCAGGCGGGCGCCGCCGATCTCGCGCTGCCGATGGCAAGCCCTCTCCTCGAACAAACCTATCAGCAGCTTTGCGCGCGGCTCATCGACGAGGCGCAGGTCAGCGACGACATGGTCGGACGGCTCTATTCGCTCCTGGTCCGGTCAAGCCGGGGCTTCCCGTCGGCGGCAAAGGCTGCGGCGGAACTCGCGGTTTCCGAACGCACGCTGCACCGCCGCCTTGCCAAGCAGAACCTCGGTTTCGGCGACGTGCTCGATCAGGTCCGCGAACAGCGCGCCTGCTACCTGCTCGACCGCTCGCACCTCTCGGTCGAAGCGATCGGCGAAATGCTGGGCTTTGCCGAAACCGCGAGCTTCTCCCGCGCCTTCAAGCGATGGACGGGCGTCTCACCCATCAAGTTCCGGCAGCGCCCGCGCTAAGCTTCGATTTAAGGCACGCCGCCGGCAAGGATGATCGCAAGATGCGCCGCATCGAGATGCCCTCCCGAAACGATGCACACGACCGGTCCCGGATGATCGCCTGCAAGTGCAGCGGCGACCGGAGCGGCGCCAGCACCTTCCGCGATCACGTGGTGACGCTCGGCGAGCATCCGCACAGCCGCGGCCGTCTCCGCCAGCGAGACGAGCGCGCTTCCTTTCAGGAGATCGCGTACGAGCGGCCACATGGCCGGGATCACGGTCGGGCCGCCCATGCCGGTGATGAAGGATGACGCAAACGGCACCGTCACAGGTTCTCCGGCAGCGAACGCCGCGCGCACCGGTGCCCCGGCCTCGGTTTCGCTCGCGAGAACATCGGCACCTGACCCATAAGCCCTGAGCGCAGCCGCAATGCCGCAGGAAAGCCCGCCGCCGCCATACGGCACGAGCACGGTTGCGACATCGGGCAGATCTTCGACAATCTCGGCGCCGATCGTGGCGTTCCCGGCAAGCACATCATTTCCAATAACCGGATGAATGAATGCCGGGTCGGTCGGCGGCTCGGCCAGCATCGCCCACCAGCGATCATAGGCAAGCGTCACAACGCTCGCGCCGAATCTCTCCAGCGCGTCAACCTTGCTGTGGGCCGCCGTGTCCGGAACGTAAGCGGTCACCGGGATGCCCTGCGCGCGCCCGGCATAGGCAAGGCCCTGCGCGAAGTTTCCAGCGCTTGCCGTAAACACGCCGCCACGCACGGAATCACCGCGGCTGAGGAGTGCATTCGCCGCGCAGCGTATCTTGAACGAACCCACCGGCTGCAGCAGTTCGAGTTTCAGGAAAATGTCGCTGCGCGCGCTGCCCTGCAAACGCACAAGCGGCGTCCGCAGCGCAAGATCGGAAATACGCTCGCGCGCGGCTTCGATCGCCGCGCGATCCGGAATGGTCGGGGTGATTGCAGAATCAGTCATCCCGCGATCTTTCCGATTTTTTGCGCCGTGGGAAGAGCGCCACGTTTTGCTGTACCCCTTATCGGCGCTGGAACCGTGCCTTCATGATGCGCTGCAGCTGATCGTGCGGGATACCGTAGACCTTCACGTTGTTCGCGCCCGTCATCGTCTCCGACGCCACGAGCTGGTTCACGAGCGCCTCTTCCGTCGCCTGAACGACACCCGAGAACAGCGCGTTCATCGTTGCGCTGTCCGTATCGTTGATCAACGCGGGCAAGCGCGGTGCTTGGCCCAGCGGAATCACGTGGCTTGTCGAGAAGGCAAGCGCGAGTTCGCCCGAGAGAGCGCCTGCCGTGCTTCCGTTGCGCCCAACGCCGAGCGCGGCGCGGCGTGCGAGGCGCTCCAGCTGATGCGGCATCAGCGGTGCGTCGGTGGCGATCACGATCAGCAGCGAATTCTTGTCCTGCGGCTTGCCTGCATCGGGGCCGAGAGCCGCGATACCGTTGATCTCCGGCCACGCGCCCTTGATCTCTTTGCTGATCGGCACGCCAGCAATGCGAAGATCCTCGCGGCTTCCGTGGTTCGCCTGGACGAGAACCCCGACGGTATATCGCTTGTCGCCCGCCGAAACGATGCGCGACGACGTACCGATTCCCCCCTTGAACGTGTAGGCGATCATCCCCGTGCCGCCGCCGACATTGCCCTCCGCAACCGGACCACCCTTGGCGCCATCAAGCGCGGCGAACACGTGCTCGCGTGTCAGGCCATGCCCGAAGACATCATTGAGCCGGCTGTCGAGCGTCTCGGCAACCACAGGAAGCACACGCGAGAACAGTGCCTCTTCCGGCACCTTGCCGATCGACCAGTCCATCAGGCTTTGATGCACGAGGCCGACATTGCCCGATCCCGTCAACGCGACCGGCCCGAGGAACGACCCGATCTCATCAACGAGATGCATCCCCGTCCATTCGCCCGTGCCATTGATCACGGCCCGGCCCGCAGCGACACCGTCGATGCTGCCTTTGCCGAGCGGATGGATGATCGTCACGCCCGTGCGATACGGCCCCTTGCCGATCACCAGCGGACCGTCGCCTGAAATGACCGTGGCGTGGCCGACCTCGACCCCCGCAACGTCGGTGATTGCATTCAGCGCGCCCGGCGTGCCGTCGAACGGAACCCCGAGGTCGCGTGCGCGCGGCCCTGCCATCGCGGCTGCAGAAACGAGCAACCCTACAAGCAGCACCAACGCTGCCGACCATTTCGTGCGTGCCAAAGTCATGATTTGACCTTCCCTGATGAACGATGAATTCATTTCCCGCCTCCTGCGGCATGGGCTTTGCGAAACTGCATAAGAAGCAGCAGGCTCGCCGCCACCAGCAGCGCCGGCAAAATCGTAAATGTAAGACGCACACCGGTGAGCGCTGACTCAGGCTGCGCCACGGCCGTTCCGGTCGATGCAATAAAGCCCGTCCATGACAACACGACCCCTGTCACAAGACCGCCGAGCGCCAGCCCCATCTTTTCGCCCGCTGTCCAAAGGCCGGTGAACATGCCCTGCCGCGGCATCCCTGTGGTGCGTGCATCCGCATCGAGCACATCGGGCAGCAGCGCAAAGGGAAACAGCTGCTGCCCAGAGAACGCCAGGCCCATCAGACAGACCTGCGCATAAAGCAGCATATCTGGCGTCTCGCCGTCGCAAAACCACAGCCCCGCCGTCGCAAACACCAGCAGCACGCTCGACGCCAGATAGGCGCGCACCTTACCGGTGCTGCGCGAGATGCGAACCCACATCGGCATGGTGACGATAGCAGATACATTGAGCGCGACGAACAGTAGCGTCACGGTCATCCCCGAACCGCCCCGAATATGCACGGCGTAATAGGGCAGTGCCCCAGAAAAGCATCCCAGCCCGGCGAGTTGCAGCAGATAGGTGACGAGCAGCAGGAGGAACGGCTTGCATGCCGCCGCCTGCCGGATTCCCTCGCCGAGCTTGAACTCGGCCAGGACCAATGCTCCGCTTCCGAGCTTCCGCGTCGCGAAAACCGGCACCAGCATGGCGATGCCACAAACGATACCGATGGTAAGCGCCATCACCGCATAACCTGCACGCCCGCCGCCTGCGAGATCGACAAGGAACGGCGCCCCCGCCCCGCCGAGCAGGATGCCGACCATCGCAAATCCCATGCGGAACGACATCAGGGTCGTCCGCTCCTCGGGGCTGCGGGAAATCTCGGCAGGCATCGCGATATAGGGCACCGAGAATACTGCATATGCGGTAGCGCAGGCCATGTAGGCGACGGTGACGTAGACAAAGCGTTCGAGCGGCGTTGCGAAAGCGGGCACCGAAAACAGCATCACGAAGAACAGGCTCATCGTGATGCCGCCAACCAGCATATAGGGCCGGCGGCGTCCCCAACGGCTCTGCGTGCGATCGGACATCATGCCGATCATCGGATCGATCAGCACGTCCCAGAACTTGGGGAGGAATACAGTAATTGCCGCCAGCGCCGGCGATATGCCGAGAACGCTGGTCATGAAATAGAGCAGCAATACGCTGGGCACGGTGGAGAACACGCCGGTTCCAAGCGAACCGACACCGAATGCCGTCATCGTGCCAATGGAAAGTTCGCGTGTGTCTGCTGGGGGCGTTGAAGTCGCCGCGCCCCCCATAACCCGATTCACGGGGCGGCTCTCAGTTGACGCACTTCATCGCGAAGCGCGTGCTTGTCCACCTTCCCGATCGGCAGAAGCGGCAGCGCTTCGCGGATCTGGAAGGACTTGGGAACCTTGTAGTTCGCAAGCCGCGTACTCGCGAACGATCGCAGCATCGCCTCGTCGATCGTCGCGCCCGGCGCAGGAATCACGAATGCCCAGCCAACCTCGTCATAGCGTGGATCGGCAACGGGGATCACGGCTGCCGCCGCGACGCCCGGGTGCTCCTCCAGCGCGAGTTCGACCTCGCGCGGATAGACGTTGTAGCCGCCGGATTTGAACATCTCGACACTG
The DNA here is from genome assembly GCF_963974575.1 of uncultured Sphingosinicella sp. Classification (NCBI taxonomy): domain Bacteria; kingdom Pseudomonadati; phylum Pseudomonadota; class Alphaproteobacteria; order Sphingomonadales; family Sphingosinicellaceae; genus Sphingosinicella; species uncultured Sphingosinicella sp. Next base: position 366,670 of record NZ_CAXBBQ010000002.1, read on the forward strand.
CGCCCAACGAAACGCCAGTTACCACCCGGCAGCCGCTCCACCTGATCGCCGGTGCGGAACCAGCCGTCCGCCGTGAAGGCCGTTGCAGTCGCCTCGGGATTGTTGAAATAGCCAAGCATCACCCCCGGCCCCTTGATCTGCACTTCGCCGATACCGTTTTCGGGAACGGGCTCGCCGCCCTCATCGACGACGCGATATGCGTTGTGGTGATCGTGGTGCCCGATCGTTTCCGTCAAAAGCGCGAAATCCGCGTCCGGCGGATTGACGCTGTTGATCGATCCGCCTTCGGTGAGCCCATAGTGCAGCGAGAAGAAATAGCCCTTCCCTTCCAGCCGGCGCAGCAGCGGCGCAGGCATCGTCGCGCCACCCCATGCGATCACCGATACGCTGGAGAGATCGCGTCGCGTGGCATCAGGATGATCGAACACCGCCTGATGCATCAGCGGCAGACCACCGAGGATCGTGATCTTCTCGCGCTCCGTCGTCTCCAGAATTCCGGCTGGATCGAAGCTTTCCATGAACACGATCGTACCGCCGTCGATCAGGCAGTTCCCGCACACGTCGGACTGGCAGCCGACATGGTTGGTCGGCAGGTTGCAGATCACGCGGTGCCCGGCACGCAGGTGTTCGCGGCCCGCGAACGATTCCGAAAGCGCCCGGTACGAATGGAAAAAGCTGTCGTGCGAGAGCACGGCGCCCTTGGGCGTTCCGGTCGATCCCGAGGTGTAGACGATACTCACGGGGTCGCGGCGCGAGGTACGGTTCAATCGGTGCGCGACATCATCAAGGGTATCACCTGACGCGAGAAATGCATCGAGTGATCGGCTCATCCCATCCAGAACGCCGCCGATGGTGACGAGGTTGACGCCTGCGACGACATCGTCCGCAAGGTCGCGAAGGTCATCGTCATAGCGGCGCCCTGCTGGGTCTTCGAGGATGGAAACCAGGAGTGCGGGCCGACAGTCTCCGAGCACATGGCGCATTTCCTCACGCCTGTATTTGGGGTTCACGCCTACCCACACGGCGCCCGCGCGCATCGCGCCGAGCAGCATCAGCATGAATTCGGGGCGCGGCGTCACAATCATGGCGACACGGTCGCCCGTCTCTACGCCCGCCGCGATCAGCGCGCGCGCATAGCGATCGATCTCGCGGTCGAATTCGACATAGGAAAGGCGCAGATCGCCGAAAATGATCGCCTCGCGATCAGGAACCGTCCGCGCATAGGCGGAAACTGCGTCCGGCAGCCTCTCGATACTGGCGACAAGCGCCGGACCGTGCGGCGCCTGCATCAGGCCGCCTCTCTCGAAATCAAGCCGATCCATTCGGCCACGAGAGCCGGACGCTCCTGCCCCTCGATCTCGATCGTGTTCTCGGAGGTGACAAGATAGGCGCCGTCCTCGCGCTGCTCCACGCTCTTGATCACCATGCGGTTGCGGAAACGCGCGTTCACCGGAACTGGCGAAATGAAACGCACCCTGTTGAGCCCATAATTCAGATCATAGCCGGCAACACCCCCGCCGTGGCGATAACGGATCGGCGAGCAGAGATGGCTGAGCATCGACAGCGTTTGAAACCCGAACAATATGGTCTGGCCGAACGGGCTGTGTTCGCGCGCATAGTCGGGGTCCATGTGCATGGGATCGATGTCGCGCGTCACCCTGCCGAAGGCGTCGATCTCGTCCTGCGAGAGCGATATCCAGTCGCTGACAAGTATCTCCTGCCCGACGAGCGACGACAGGGTTTCGACATCATATTCCATCGGTGTTACGCAGCCCTTCCGGTTTCGGGACGGGACGTCGGCACTTCGCATCGCAGAACGCCCGCGCACGAACGACGCCACCCTTCCGTCTTGATACAGGCGGCTTAACACGATTGAATTTAAATTCAAGTTTATAAATTGCCGTGCGAAGCTATGATTAGAAATTGGTTTTAAAGCCGGTATCCGGTATCACGAGCGCAATCGAGGTTGATCAAGAGCGCAATGGCAACAAAGAAAAAAGCCGTGGGCGAAAGGCCTGCCGTCGCACCGCTGGGCCGCAAGGAACGCCGCAACGCCGTCAGCAAGAAACCCGCTGCACCACAGACGCAGCGTGGCAACCTGACGCGCGAGAAGCTGAAGGAAGCGACCGTGCGCGTGCTGGAGCGGATCGGCTACCGCGCCATGCGCCTTTCCGACATCGCGTCCGAAGCCGGCGTCAACGTCAGCCTCCTCTACCACTATTTTTCGGGCAAGGCGGACCTTACCCACGAGATCCTTGTGGAATTGCTCGATAGGCAGCGATTCGACGACCTCTCCGGCATGGCGCCGACCAGCGACCCGTTCGATTCGATCGTGCGTGCCAACAAGGTCATGGTTTCCACCTATTCGCGCACGCCAGGCCTGATGCGCTGCCTGCTCCACTTCGATGAGGAGGAGGCCGAATTCTCCGAACTCTATCGCAAGGTGAGCGCGGACTGGAGCCTCAAGATCGCGAAGGACATCGCACGGCGCTGCCCCGGCGTGACGCTCGGAGAGGAGCAGCGGCTGATGATCGCTTATGCCCTCGGCGGCATGGTCGACAACTTCCTGTTTGAGCTTTACGTCGATCGCAATCCGACGCTGGTGAAGGCCTTCTCCTCGCCGGAGGATGTGGCGCATTTCCTCGCGATTCTGTGGTACAGGGCGATTTACCTCGCAAATCCGCCCGCCGAGCAGTTGAAGGGCTACGAGGGCTTCACAAGCCTCAAGATGGCCTGAACCAAATCGTCAGTTTGCGGCTGCCGTGCGTGGACGCGCGGCGCGCAGCAGGTCGATCGCCCAAACGGCGGGATTATGCCCCACCTGATTGAGCGTTCCGCCGAGGCTGATCCCCGTGCCCGGTTCATAGAGCATGATCGCGCCCCAGAATCCGGTGTGTCCGAAATAGGAAATTCCGTCCGAGGTCGTCAGGCGGGACACGCCGAGCCCGCGCTCCACCGCGATATCGCCGCGCATCTGGCGCCACTGCGGCGTCGTCATCAACGCTAGCGTTTCGGCCTTCTTGAACAGCCGCCCTTCGCCGAGTGCGCGGATGAAGCGGTTAAGCTCCTCAGCGGTCGAAACGACGCCGCCGCCTGCCCAGTCGAATGAAATGTTGAAGCGCCCCGTGCGGCCGGGAAAGTCGCCGATGTAGAAATCTGCCGCATGGCCCTCGTGCGGCGTCGTCGCCGGGCGCGTCGCATATTCGAGATAGGTGTGTTTCAGCCCGAGCGGATCGAACAGACGCTTCCGATAGGCTGCGTGCAGTGTATCGCCGGTCAGCTTCTCGATCACGAGGCCGAGAATGATGTAGCCTGTGTCGCTGTAGTGGTAGCCCTGCCCCGGCACGAACAGGCCGTTCGTGGCGCCGCCCTTGTGGTTCAGGTAAAAATTGAGAATCCCGGCCTCTGAATTGTTCGGCTGCGACGCGTCCCAGGGTGTCCAGGTCTTGCCCGTCATCAGCGCGGTGGTATCGCACCCCGGCGTATCGAGGCACTTGCGGTGCGCGCCGAGAACGCCGAGCAGAACGCCGCCGAACGACTCCGGCGCCGCATTACCCTGATGATCGTCCGACGTGAACTTCGCATCATCCATGAAGACGTCGCGCATACCCGATTGGTGCGCCAGCAATTGCCGGATCGTCAGCCCGGCACCGTAGTTGCGCCCTTCGAACGTCATCAGGCGATCCAGGACTGCGGGCGCGAACACACCGAGCGATCCGAGCGTCGTTTCGATCCCGTCCGGGCCAAGCTTGCCCTCTTCGGCGAGCTGCAGAATCACCGTCGCCGTCATCGTTTTGGTCACGCTCGCGATCGGGAACTGGTCCTGTGCCGTAATCGTCACCGCGCCCCCTTCGCGCGCGGAGCCGATGCCCTTTGCATAATAAAGCTTTTGCGCGGGATCCTCCACGACCACCGCCGCATTGTGAATAGCATCAGCCGGTGCGGGCGAAGACGACGCCAGCGGCAAGGCCTGCATCACGGCGTCAAGGCGTGTCGCCTCGGACGCCGCCGGCGACGCTCCATGCGCGCACCCGGCCGCCATCAGCATCACAGCGCCGACAATCGCGCAACCAGCTTTCCGTACCATCATAGACCCTCCGAACCTCGCGCCTTGAATCCCGCCACGCGCGCCGTCACTTCGGCATCGAGGAGGCTCGCGGCGAGGTTGATCGTTTCCTCCGCCATCGCCGCCTCGATGCGGTCGCGCTCCAGCAGGTTGATCGCCCGTTTCAGGTTGCGTACCGCCTTCGCCGGGCGCGACGCAATGCGTTCGGCGAGCACGAATGCCGCTTCGAGATGCTGTCCGGTCGGCGCGATCTCGGTCACGAGCCCCGCCTCTTGCAGCGCCTTCCCGTCCAGATGTTCGCCGCCCATGATCCAATTGAACGTCCGCTGCGGGCCGACCAGCCGCGGCAGCAATGCGGTCACGCCGCCGCTCACGAACATGCCCCATTCGATCTCGGGGAAAAACGCGCGCGCTTCCTCGGACCAGATCACCGCATCGCAGTTGATCGTCCATTCGAAGCCGCCGCCCACGGCCCATCCGTGAACCGCCGCGATGACAGGCTTTTCACCGAACATGATCTCACGACTCACCTGCTGCATCACGTCCACGCGCCCGCGCATCGCCATTTCGTCCCCGTCCGCCGGCACATCGTGCGCGGTCAGGTCGTCACCTGCGCAAAAGGCCTTGCCGCTCCCGTGAAGCACGATCGCCGCCGTTGCCGCGTCGGCATTGGCTTCGCGCAACGCCGCGATGAACGCGCGTACCATCGGCTCGTTGATGGCATTGAGGCACGCGGGCCGATTGAGCGTGATGACGCTGGCCCGCCCCCGGCGGGATAACAGGACTTCCGGCGATGCTGTCAATTCTCTTACCCTCAAACACGACGCGTGCAGCGCCCTCATTCTTTCGCTATTTGATTTTAAATTTAATTTCAAGTAAAGCTGCGGATAGTGATGGCGTCGTTTGGAGGGGTAAGCCGGTTGGGAGGCGGCCCTGCACGCGGCCCATGCGCCGCGATTGGGAGGACAGGTCTTTCGCTGAACTGGAATGAGGGGAAGGCCCCGGGGCCACCCAGCCAAGAAGATCAACACAAAATTTGAACATGAATTCATATTCTATCGATCGATCTGAAAAGGGGGAATGGAATGTCGAAATCGGTTGATCCTGTGCGTAGCCTGCCCGTACGCCAACTGATGCAATCGGCCGCGGTGCTCGCGCTGCTCGCGCCCGTGCCCGCGCTGGCGCAGGAAGACACCTACGGCATCGAAATCATCACCGTCACCGCCCAGAAGCGCACGGAAAGCGTGCAGGACGTGCCGATCGCCATCACCGCCTATTCCGAAGCCGGCCTCACCGCGCGCGGAATCGACGGGCTCGGCGATCTCGCACAGAACACGCCGAGCCTCGGCTTTGGCAACTATTCGGACCTCAAACTCTCTCCGATCGCGCTGCGCGGCATTTCCGCAAGCTCGGGCTCGGCGGGGCAAGACCCTGCCGTCGGCGTCTATGTCGACGAGGTGTTCATGGGCGGCGGTGTCGGCGCCAATATCGACATGGTGGATGTCGAGCGCGTCGAGGTTCTGCGCGGTCCGCAGGGCACACTCTTCGGCCGCAACACCGTGGGCGGCGTGATCAGCATCACCACGCAGAAACCGACCGACGAATTCGAGGCCTATGTGATGGGCGGCTACGGTGATTATAACGCCGTCACGCTCCGCGGCGCCGTGAGCGGACCCATCATCGAGGATAAGCTGCTCGCCCGCATTTCGGGGCAATACGAGGACCGCGACGGCTTCACTCGTAACGAGATCGACGGAACGCGCGGCGACGATTCACACACATGGAGCCTGCGCGGCCAGCTGCTGATGCGGCCTACCGAGAATGCCGAGTTCGTGCTTACCGGCGAATATCGGAAGGTGGACCAGCGATCCAAGTATTTCGAAACCCTGGCCTACAACCCCGACCAACTGCTCCCGCAGCTGCTCGAACTGTTCGAGCTTCCGCTCAACACCGACCCTTTCGACCGCCGTGTCTATTCGGACCTCGCGACGAAGGAAACGCTGAAGGCGTGGGCCGTTTCGTTCAACGCGAACATCGATTTCGGCGACGTCGATTTCACCAGCATCACCTCGTACCGCGAGCACGAGTACGACAACATCGGCGACACGGACATGTCTCCGTTGCGCTGGCTCTACGACGGGGACCCGGAAGACGTCTGGCGTTTCAGCCAGGAACTGCGCCTCGCTTCGAAGGGTGACACGGCGTTCAGCTGGATTGCGGGCCTCTATTATTTCCACCAGACGAGCCGCAACCTCAGCTTCGTTCGCCTCGGTCAGGATCTCGCCGATCTGCTCGAGGTGCCGGCGATGGACATCGGATCCGACGCGGACATGAAGCTCGATAGCTACGCGGCTTACGCGAACATCTCCTACAAGATCACCGATCAGCTCGAAGCGACGCTCGGCGGCCGCTACACCTACGAAAAGAAGTCGATCCTCTATTCGCAGTTCGATCCGCTCGCGCTCCTCGGCGGTCAGGTCGATGGCCTCGCCGGCAAGGATACGTGGAAAGCCTTCACGCCCAGCTTCAACATCCGCTATCACTTCAACCCGTCGGCGATGGCCTATGCGACCGTCAGCCGCGGCTTCAAGAGCGGCGGTTTCAACGACGCGCTCGGCGACGCGAACGGCATCAGCTACGATCCCGAATACATCTGGAACTACGAGATCGGTGCGAAGATGAGCCTTCTCGAAAACCGCCTGCGCGTGAACGTCGCCGCCTTCGCGATGGAATGGACGGACATCCAGATTTCGGCCGACGATCCGAACACCCTCCCCTTCGATCCGCGCACCAGCAACGCGGGCAAGGCGCACTCACGCGGTGTCGAGCTCGAAGTCACAGCCGTGCCGATCCCGGCGCTTGAACTGGGCTTCAATCTCGCGCTCACCGATGCGGAATATGACGAAGGCACGGTGCCCACGGCGCCCGGCAGTCCTGAAATCCCGCTCGCCGATCTGCCGCGCGCGCCGGAAACCCGGTTCGGCCTCAACGCACAATACACAGTCCCACTCGGTGACTTGGCACTCACCCTGCGTGGCGATTACCTCTACGAGCGCGGCACGGACCTGCTGCCGATCAAGGATCCTGCGGCCCGCGTCGGCACGGTAGGTCTCCTCAACGGCCGCATCACGCTCGCCGGCGGGGAAGACCGCTGGTCGATCGCGCTCTGGGGCAAGAATCTCACCGACAAGACCTACAAGACCCGCCTGTTCGATCTCTCGAACCAGGCGCTTGTGGGGCAGCAGCTCATCGTGCTCGGCGCGCCGCGCACGTTCGGCGTGGAGGCGCGATTCAACTTCTAGGATCACGCCCGCAAATCGTGCCATCACCGGAGGGGCGCCGCGACGGGACCGCGGCGGCTCGACGATGGTGGCACCAACATGAAAGGACCATCTGAGTGAAACAAGGTGTTATGCGCGAACTCAACCGTTCATCGAAGGCCCCAAGCGCCCAAGGCTGGCGCAAGGGCGTGCTCCCGCTTCTCGTCAGTGTCGCACTGCTCGGCACCGATGCGATGCATTCGGAAGTGAAGGCGGAGGCGCTCTCGCCGGAAACCGTGGCCCGCATCGACGCGATCATCGCGAACCGCATGGAAGCCGCCCCCTTCCCCGGGCTCGCCATTGCAATCGAGCGCAAGGGCGAAGTCGTCTATGCGAAGGGCTTCGGCAAGGCCGATCTGGAGCAGGACGTTCCGGTCACCGTCGACACCGTTTTCCCGATCGGATCGATCACCAAGTCCTTCACCGGCCTGGCGCTCGCTCAGCTTGTCGTTGATGGCAAGGTTTCAATCGAGGAAACCGCCGGCCATTATCTTCCCGATCTGCCCGAACCCGCGCGCAGCGTAAAGGTTCGCAACCTGCTCAATCACACCGGCGGCCTTGTCAACTACACGGATCTGCCGGAGTTCCCGTACAATGCGCGCAAGGAATTCACGCGCAAGGAAATGGTCGGCTACTTCGCGAGCAAGCCGCTGATGTTCAAGCCGGGAACAGCCTGGAGCTATTCGAACTCCGGCACATATCTCGTCGGTCTCATCATCGAAAAAGTATCGGGCGTGACGTACGATGAATATGTCCGTACGCACATCCTCGAACCCTTCGGCATGTCCAAATCACTCTATTCAGACTGGACACGCCTCATCCCGAACCGCGCGCACGGATACAAGAAGGGCAAGAACGGCTGGCAGAATGCACTGCAGTACGATCCCACCGTTCCGTTCTCGGCCGGCGCGATCATGTCGACCGTGGGTGACCTTCTGAAATATCGGCGCGGCGTGTTCGCTTCCGACAAGACGAGCCAGGCCGTCCGCGATGTGATTCTAAAGCATGACAAGCTCGCCGACGGAACCGAGATCATGTATACGCTCGGCTGTCTGGGCGAGACGCGCTTCGAGGGTCACCGCAAGATCGCACATGCCGGAGACATCTATGGGTTCTCGGCAAATTACGCTTACTACCCGGATGATGATCTCGTCATCGTCATCACCACCAACAACCAGGGCGGTGCATTCCCGCCGCTCAGCGTCGAACAGAAAATCGCGCGAGAGATGCTCGGCGTACCGCAGCCGGTCGTCAAATCATTGCCGGTTCCAGCGGATCTCGCCGCGAACGTTTCGGGCGACTATTATTTCGCGCCCTACCGCTTCGGGCCAGAGGTGCACGGCTTCTCCTTCAAGGATGGCCAGCTTTACCTGAATTTCGGCGGAACCAAGTCGGGCGGCCCAGCGCTTCCGCTGCTCTATCAGGGCGCGGGGCGCTTCGTCTCCGTTGTCGACGACGAACACAACGTCGTCTTCAAACCGGGCAAGCGCGGCAAACCCGCCACGCTGACGATGCAGTACTACGGCGGCACATTCAGTGCCCAACAGGTCGACGCGAAGTAATCTCGCAGAACAAAAGGGAAAGGCCGGGGAAGCAATTCCCCGGCCTCTCTTTTTTGCGCCTGTTCCGAAACGCTTCCGGAACGTCTCCCCTCTCTCCTGAAGGAGAGAGGGGGGCCTAACGATTTCAGAACTTGAAGCGCGCCTCGACCCCGTAGGTGCGCGGCGTGGAAAGAGACTGCACAACCTGCCCACCGATAATCACGCCATCGTTGCGGTAGAGCGCGTAGTCCTTGTTGGTGAGGTTGCGTCCCCACAGGAACAGCGACCAGCCCTGTTCGCTGCCGATCCCGATCCGGCCATTGAGGAGCGTAACATCGCCCTCCGAATAGACATTGTCCGGTCCGAAAAAGATCCGGCTGCGATGCGTCAGATCACCGCGCAGCGTCAGCGAGAGCGTGTCGCTGAGTGACGCTTCATATTGCGCACCGACGCTGATGTTGTGCTTGGGCGCCTTCACCATCGTGTTGCCGGTGAAGTCGTCGCCACCCGGGGTAGCGTTCGCATAGTCGCGGAACTTCGCGTCGAGGTAGCTGTAGTTCACGGTGAGATCGAAGCCGTTCACGGGACGCGCAGTCAGCTCGAGTTCGACACCCTTGCTGCGCGCACGCGCCGCGTTCGATGTCTGGAACTGCGGCAGGCCACCCACCAGCTCAAGCTGGTTCACCTGCAGATCCTTGTAGCGCAGGTAATAGGCCGATGCGTTGAAGCGAAGGTGATTGTCGAGAAGGTCGGATTTCAGGCCGATCTCGTAGCTCGTCACGAATTCCGGCTCATACTCGGCATCATCCGTGAGCGTCACCGAAAATACGTTGTAACCGCCCGATTTGAAGCCCCGGCTGACGGTTGCGTATGTCAGAACCTTGTCGTTCCACTTGTAATTGAGGCTGAGCGACGGCGAGAAATCATCCTCCGATCGGCCAAAGCGGCGTTCGGGCATCGTTGCGAGCAACAATCCGAACGGGTCGCCAATCTGGCTGTGGATGACGTCCTTCTTCTCCCACGTGTAGCGCAGCCCGGCGGTAACGCTGAACTGATCCGTCACATGATAGACCGCCTGGCCGAACCCGGCGATGCTTTCGGACTTCACGGTCGCAAGGATGTTCCCAGTCACGGCCTCGGGATAGATGCCGAGGTCCGCACCGATCACCGCGGCGGAATTCGTCTCAAGCCGCTGGTGAAAGTAATAGACGCCAAACACATAGGTCAACGGGCCGCTATCGCCCGAAGCAAAGCGCAGTTCCTGGCTGAACTGGTTCTGATCTTCGCTGATGCCCGAAGCCAGCAGGTCGAGCGCCGTGTAATCGTTGTCCGCGAGATTGTACCACTTGAAGTCGCGGTAAGCGGTGATGCTCGTCAGCTTGCCGCCGCCCAGCGACCAGTTGATCTCGCCCGATGCGCCAAACGTGTCGCGGTTCTGCACTGTGTCTCGATTTTGAACGACCTTGCGGTCCCAGCCGTCTGGGTCCGCAAGCGGCGTGCCGGCGAGAGCGCCGTTGTCGAGGATGTCGATGGCACCGGAATTTGTCCGGTCGCGAGAGGCGTCGACGCGCACGACGAGTTCGAAGTCGTCGTTCTCGCTATAAACTGCGGTCAGACGGCCCGAAAGCGAATCGACGTCGTCGAGATCGGTGCCGGTCAGCAGGTTCTTCACCAGCCCGTCGCGACGGTCGATGCCGCCCGAAATGCCGACATAGAACTTGCCCGGAACCACCGGCCCGCTGATCGATGCGCTCGCCCGGATCGCGTCATAGTTTCCGTAGCTGGCGCTAATGTCGCCGCGAAGCTCGTCGCCCGGCTTCCGTGTGATGAAGTTGATCGCGCCTGCGATCGTGTTCTTGCCGTACAGCGTGCCCTGCGGTCCGCGCAGCACCTCGATGCGTTCCAGGTCGTAAAGGCTGTTGTTGATGGTCGTCGGGCGGCCCATGTAGACGCCGTCCACGTAAACGCCGACACCCTGATCGACGCCCGGATTGTTTGTGTCTGAAACGATGCCGCGAATCGAGATCGACGTGCCGCGCAGCTCGCGCATGTCGATGTAGACGCTGGGCAGTGCGGTCGCGAAATCCTCGATACGGCCGATGCCCCGATCCTTGATGGCTTCGGCGGAGAGCGCCGAAATTGAAATCGGCACGTCCTGGATCGATTCCGCGCGCTTCTGGGCGGTCACGATGATCTCTTCCAGTTCAGCCGTCTGGGCCGTCGCGGATGCGGCGATGCCGGCGCTGCCCACGCAAACCGCCGAACACAAAAGCGTGCGCTTCAAAACATGCATCTTGTTTCCCCTTTTTGTCCCATGCGCCGATTCGGCCCATTTCCCCGTCGCCAAGCTCCGCCGTGCGCCTGTTGCAGGCACCGTCGGTACGATCAGGATCATTCTCCATTTTGAAATTGAATTCAAGTTGATTATTGTCGAATAAGGAACATCGTTTCCAAAAGATCAACAAGCCAACCGCTGAAGGACACCGGACAGCCCATGGTAGACCTGCCGTCACCCTATCTCCTCTTTCTGGGTGACGCCCGGAGCGAGACCTATGCCAAGACTGCATTCGGCCTGCGCGACTGGGCGCCAGACGCGGTGATCGGCGAATATGCCATGCCGGAAGCCACGGTCACTCTGGGGCTCGAACGGCTCACACCCGCTGCTGCGGCGTCGCGCGGCGCGCGCGCGTTGCTACTCGGCATTGCGCCGGTCGGCGGCGCAATCCCTGCACACTGGCTGCCAGAGCTTGTTGCCGCGCTGGAAGCTGGGCTCGACATCGTCGCCGGCCTCCATCAGCGGCTCGCAGACATCCCGGAACTGGCCTCGACCGCGCAGCGCCTTGGCCGCACGCTGTTCGATATCCGCCATCCCACGGTCAGCTTCAGCACGGGCACCGGCCTTCCCCGCACCGGCAAGCGGCTGCTCACGGTGGGCACAGACTGCGCACTCGGCAAGAAATATACCGCGCTTGCCATTGCGAAGCGGTGGCAGGCCATCGGCGGCAATGCGGATTTCCGGGCGACAGGACAGACCGGTATCATGATCGCCGGAAACGGCGTCGCCATCGATGCCGTCGTCGCCGACTTCATCGCAGGCGCGGTCGAATGGCTGAGCCCTGCGAACGCACCCGATCACTGGGACATCATCGAAGGTCAGGGCTCGCTCTATCACCCCGCCTTCGCCGGCGTCACGCTCGGGCTCCTGCACGGTGCGCAGCCCGATCTCTTCGTGCTCTGTCACGATCCGACACGCACAACGATTTACGGCTACCCGCACATTCCAATGCCCGACCTTGCCGAGGCGATCGCGCTCTATACGCAGCTCGGAAGGCTGACGAATCCGGCCATCGCCTGCGCCGGAATAAGCATCAACAGCTCAAAGATGCGCGGCGCAGAACGCCAGAACTGGGCCGCTCGCACTTCGGACCGGCTCGGACTCCCCGTCGCCGATCCGCTGCGCGACGGCGTCGATGTGTTCATTCAGAGGATGCAAACCGTCACGGCATGACCCCGTGCCGCATCGCGGGCTGTGCGGGTGCCGTCCGCCGTGCCAGCGTCTGGTCCAGCACCCGGATCAGGCGCGGGCGCGTCTCGCGCGGGTCGATCACGTCGTCGATGTTGAGCTTCGATGCGGCATGGAACGGCCCCGCGCAGCGCGCGTAGTTCGCCGTCAGGTCGCGGATCAGCGCCTGCGGGTCGTCCGCCGCCTCGATCTCCTTCGAATGCGCCGCGAGCACCGATCCGCCCGGCGGCAGTGAGCCGAAATCCGCCGTCGGCCAGGCAAGGATCATCGCCTGCTGTGCTTCCGCACCGCCCATTGCGATCGCCCCGAACCCGAACGCCTTGCGGATGACGAGCGTGATGCGCGGCACCGCCGACCACGAAATCGCATAGCTGAGCGCAAGCCCCGCGCGCAGCGTCCCCTCCTGCTCCGCCTTCGGCCCCGGCATCACGCCGGGCACGTCCTGCAGGAAGATGATCGGGATGTGATAGGCCGAGCACAGGTCCACGAAGTGCCGCGCCTTGTTCGCCGCCTGCGCGGTAATCGCGCCCGCCGAAACCATCGGCTGGTTCGCGATGATCCCCACCGAATGGCCGCCAAGGCGCGCAAGTCCGGTCACGATCATGCGCGCGAAGTCCGGCTTGATCTCGAAGAAGCTGTCCCGGTCGACGATGCTGTGGATCAGGTCCTTCACATCATAGGGCAGCCGCGGATTTTCCGGGATGAGGCTCAGCAGACGCTCGTCCATCCGGTCGGCGGGATCGTCACAGGCCAGCCGCTGCGGATACTCATAGGCGTTGCGCGGGAAATAGGAGAGGAAGCGCTGCGCCATCGCGATCGCGGCGTCCTCTGTCGCCGCCGCATTGTCTGCGACCCCCGAAATCCGGCAATGCACCCCCACGCCGCCAAGCTCCTCGGGCGACACGCTCTGCCCGGTCGCGGACTTCACCACCGGCGGCCCCGCGGCGGCAAGCATCGCGGTGCCCTCCACCATGATGATGAATTCGGCAAGGCTGCTGAGCAGCGCGGAATCCCCCGCGCTCGGCCCCATCACGATCGCGACCTGCGGCGCGATTCCGGAAAGCCGCGCAAGCGTGATGAGGTGTGAGGCCTCGGGCAGCCCCTCCCCGATCATCTCCTGCGCACGCGCGCCCGCGCCGTCCTGCAGCCAGATGATGGGCATCCGCTCGCGCAGTGCGATGTCAGCGATGCGATGCTTCTTCCGCCCATGGTGCAGGCCGTAAGTGCCGCCGTGCACGGTAAAATCCTCGGCCGCAACGCACACCGGCCGCCCGTCGATCGTCCCCGTCCCGATGATCACCCCGTCTGCGGGCGTTACCTCGTCCACGGTTTGCGCGTAGCCGATCGGGCTCGCGTGCGAGGCAAGCTGGCCGTATTCGAGGAAGCTCTCGGCATCGAGCAGCATCGCGATCCGCTCGCGTGCCGTGCCCTTGCCGCGATCCCGCTGCCGGCGGATCTTGCCCTCCCCGCCCATCGTCAGCGCCCGCGCGCGGCGCGCCCGCAATTCCTCGATCGCCTCAGCCATGCCCATCGTCGTTGCTCCGTAATGACGACGACGGGCTCACATCAATTTAACTTAAATTCAAGTTCTATTATTGAGAGGAGAGGTAGAAACCTTAGCTGTTGCCGCGCCCGGAGCCGGATTTGTTGCCGCCGCCCGATTCCTTGTTCACCGTCGCCCAGGCACGCCGTTGGGCTTCCTCGTGGCTGACGCCCCGATCCTCGTAGCCCTCTTCGATGTGCTCGGCCTTGCGTTTCTGCTTGTCGGTGTAGCTGCTCTCGTCACCCCGGGGCATTGGGTCTCTCCTGCTGCACGCCCCCGCCGCAAGCCTCTCAACGTCGTCCCGCGATTTTGGTTCAAGGCCGGGATCAGTCCGCGAAATCCGCGGCGTTATCGCCCATCAGGAATCTTGGCCCTGCCCCCGCCCGTGCCACGCAGTCGCCGGGGTTGTAGAGCGCGCAGCGTTGCAGCGAGAGGCACCCGCACCCGATGCAGCCGTCGAGAAGATCCCGCGTGCGCTGAAGAAGCGCGATCCGAGCGTCGAGCGCCTTGCGCATCCTGCGGCTGATCCGCGTCCAGTCCGCCTGCGTCGGCACGCGCCCATCGGGCAGCGTCGCGAGTTCCGCTTCGATCTCTGTCAGCGTCAGCCCCAGCCGCTGCGCGATCAACGCGAACGAAAGCCGCCGTATGTCGGAACGCAGGAAGCGGCGCTGATTGCCGCCGGTGCGAATGGGGCTCACGAGCCCACGTTCCTCGTAGAAGCGGATCGCCGAAACGCTGAGCCCCGTGCGCCGGGCGAGTTCGCCGATGGTGAGTGTCGTTTGCGCCATGCTGCCGGCCTTCGAAAATCAAGCTTGACCTCAAGTTAACTTGAGGTTGTACGACTCGCAAGGACTGGCGCCACCGGGCGCGCAGACCATGGAGAAAATCATGAGTTTTCCAAGAATTGAGCACGTCAACGTTACCGTCACGGATCCCGAGCGTACCGCCCGCCTGATGCAAGCGCTGTTCGACTGGAAGATCCGCTGGCAGGGGCCCGCACGCGACGGTGGCCGATCGATCCACGTCGGTTCGGACACGCATTACATCGCGCTCTACACCGGCGCGAACGCCGCCTACACGGAAGAGGATTTTGCAAAGGGCCGGCCGCTCAACCACATCGGCGTCGAGGTCGACGACCTCGATGCGACGGAAGAGCGCGTGTTCGCCGCCGGGCTGGTGCCATTCAATCACGACGACTACGAACCCGGCCGCCGCTTCTATTTTTTCGATCCTGACGGAATCGAATATGAAATCATCAGCTACGGCTGAAGTTGAGAACGGCGAGGGAGCCGAGCGGCGCACGATGCGTCGTGGCTCCCACGCAGAACGACCTTCGCAATGGACACTGAGCGCGCCATTCAGTTGCGGGTCTTCGTCTTGTCGCTATTCCCCTCCACCGCCTTTTGGGTGGAAGACATCATGGGATTGCCGGTGTCCGTCGCTGTCGTCGATTGCCGCTCGCTGCGCCACGCGTCGAAATCGGAATTGAAGCGCTCCTGTCGCTCGGCAAGATAGTCCTGATAATTCTGATCAAACCGTGTCATTTGGTTTTGGCGCCAGCGGGCATATTCGCGGTCGTATGCAGCTTACCCTCCGCTATCACGCCCCTCGCCACTCTCCTGACGATAACCGGCCCGGCCATAATCTTCGCCGCGATCCGCGCCCTGATAACTGGAGCGGGGGTCGTGGCCGCCCCAGCCGGCGCGCCCGCGTCCACGGTAGTCACCGTCGCCGCGCGCGTCGTCGCGATCATCGCTCCGGTGATGGCGTGGCTCGTCTCTCCGGGTCCGATCATCACGTTCATAGGTGTCGGTCATCGAGGGTCCGGACGCGCCGGGGTGTCGGCGTTCGTCTTCATGATCTTCGGAATCCCGCGCGTGATCAGAAAATCGAGCAGGCCTGCCGCCCTGCCCATCGGTGTGGGGTTCATAGTCGCTGCCATAGCGTTCTCGTGATGCCATTGCCTGATCCTTCCGGGGTCTTGAGTCACTCTTCTTCCAACGGCTCCGTCCGGTCTTGGTTTCCCCGAATGCGATGAAACGACGTGCGCGGAGGAACCGCCTGCCTCGCCTGCAAGTTATGCAAACGGTTGAAACACAGGAGGCATGGAATGGCCGCACGTCCCTATTGGCGCGGACAGATCCGCCTGGCGCTCGTTTCGATCCCCGTTGAGATTTACACGGCCGTCAAAAGCGGCGCCCAGATCAGCTTCCGCCAGATCCACGAGCCGTCGGGCAAGCCCATACGCTACGAAAAGGTCGTGCCCGGCATCGGCCCGGTGAAGGCGGAGGACATTCTCAAGGGCTATGAGATCGGCAAGGGCGAATATGTTCTGCTGCAGCAGGACGAGATTGACGCCGTGAAGCTCGAAAGCCGCAAGACGCTCGAGCTCACGCAGTTCGTCGACGTCACCGAGATCGACCTCCTCTATTACGAAAAGCCCTATTTCGTCGTTCCGGCGGACGATCTCGCCGAAGAGGCGTTTGTGGTCCTTCGCGAGGCACTGCGCCGCACGCGCAAGGTCGGGCTTGGCCAGATCGCGATGCGCGGCCGGGAGTACGCGGTATGCCTCCGCCCCTGCGGGCGCGGACTGATGCTGGAGACGCTACGCTATGCCGACGAGGTGAACCGCGCCGCGTCCTATTTCCGCGACATAGACGACATCAAGCCCGATAGCGAACTGCTCGAACTCGCTGAAACGCTGATCGACAAGAAAACGGCGCCGTTCGACGCCAAGGTCTTCGAAGATCGCTACATCGAGGCGCTGGAAGGCCTGATCGAGAAGAAGCGGCGCTCGCGGGGCCGCAAGATCATCGAGGATGCGGATGAAGAGCGGCCGCGTGGCGGCAATGTGATCGACCTGATGGCTGCGCTGCGCAAGTCGGTCGATACGCCGGCGCGAAAGGCCAAGCCCCAGAGTCGCAAGACCGCGAGCAAGCCGAAGAAAGGCCCCGCCACCAAGTCTCCAGCGCGCAAGCGGGCCTGACGATGGCACGCCGCGCGGACCCGCTCAAAGACTACAACGCCCGGCGCGATTTCAAGAAGACACCCGAGCCGGCCGGAACGCCGGCGCGCGCGACGGGCAACAGTTTCGTCGTACAGAAGCACGCCGCGACCCGCCTGCACTACGACTTCCGCCTCGAACTTGACGGCGTTCTCAAGAGCTGGGCCGTCACGCGCGGCCCCAGCCTTAACCCCGACGACAAGCGCCTTGCGGTGCGCACCGAAGACCACCCGCTCAGCTACGGCGGCTTCGAAGGCAACATCCCGAAAGGTGAATACGGCGGCGGCACGGTGATGCTGTGGGACGAAGGCACGTGGGAGCCCGTTCCGGGGAAGGACCCCCGCCATACGCTCAAGGACGGCCATCTCCACTTCACCCTCCACGGCAAGCGCATGAAGGGCGAATGGCTGCTCGTGCGCATGAAACCGCGCGTGGGGGAAAAGCGGGAGAACTGGCTACTTCGGAAGATCGACGATGCCCACGCGGGCGGGTCGGACGAGCTTGTCGAAACGGTGTTGACCAGCGCCGAGACGGGACGGTCGATGGCGCAGATCGCTGCGGGCGCGCCTGCGGTCTCGCTGAAAGTCAAGCGTGGCAAGGCCTTCACCCGCGCCATGACCGAGGCGCGGAGCGCCACCGTGCGCGCGAAGCGCAAGAGCAAGAGTACAAAGCCCGGCCGCCTGCCGGCCTTTCGCTCCCCGCAGCTCGCGACTCTCGTTGATCACGTGCCCACGGGCACAGAGTGGATGCACGAGATCAAGTTCGACGGCTATCGCTGCCTGCTCGCCGCAAACGGCGACAAGGCGCGCATCTACACGCGCGGGGGGCTTGATTGGTCGGATCGGTTCGCGCCGCTTGTTGAAGGTGCGGCGACGCTCGACCTGCCGCCGTGCCTGATCGACGGCGAGATCGTGGTGATGGACCGAGACGGCAATCCGAGCTTCAGCGCGTTGCAGAAGGCGCTGACGGAGGGCAGCGACGGCTTCGTGCTGTTCGGCTTTGATCTGCTCGAGCTGGACGGCGAAGACCTCGCGCCCCTTCCCAATATCGCACGCAAACAGAAACTCGCCGGGCTGCTGCCCGCAGACGGGCCCATTCGTTGCGCCGATCATGTCGTGGGTGCTGGAGAAAAGCTCTACGAAGCGATGTGCGACGCCGGGCAGGAAGGTATCATCTGCAAACGCGTCGATGCGCGCTACGTGGGGAGACGCACGAAAAACTGGCTGAAGGTAAAATGCACCCGCCGCCAGGAATTCGTGATTGTCGGCTGGACGACGAGCAGCGCGAAAGCGCGGCCGTTCGCATCGCTGCTGCTGGCGCAGAACCGTGCAGACGGACTCGCCTATGCAGGCAAGGTGGGCACGGGATTCGATGCTGATACGCTCGCCATGCTCGAAGGCAAGCTGCGTCCCCTTGCACGCAAGACGCCGCCGGTCGAGGTTCCGCGCGCAGAGGCCCGCGGCGCGAACTGGGTGACGCCGAAACTCATCGCCGAAATTGCCTTTGCCGAATTCACCTCCGATGATCGTCTGCGCCATGCAAGTTTCATCGGATTGCGGGAGGACAAGATGCCAGACGATGTTGTGCCCGAAACCCCGGCCCCGGTCGACGATGGCAATGGGGATGAAGGCATAACAATCACGCATCCCGACCGCGTGATTTTCCCCGAAGCGAAGATCACCAAGGGCGAGCTTGCCGATTATTATCGGCACGTCGGTGCCATCATGCTGCCGTGGCTGGCGCACCGTCCGGCAAGCCTCGTCCGTTGTCCGCAGGGCCGGGCGCGTCAGTGTTTTTTCCAGAAGCACGACAGCGGTAGTTTCGGGCCGGCCGTGCACCACATTCCCATCGTCGAGAAGAGCGGCAAGCCGGACGATTATCTCTATATCAAAGACACGCAGGGCATTCTCGCCTGCGTCCAGATGGGCACGATCGAGTTCCACGGCTGGGGCGCCCGCGTCGAAGATGTCGAGCGGCCTGACCGGATGGTTTTCGATCTCGACCCCGACGAGGCGATCGGATTCGACGTGGTGAAAACCGCTGCGCAAGATCTGCGCGGGCATCTCGCCGAAATCGGCCTCGCGAGCTTCCCGATGCTCACCGGTGGCAATGGCATCCATGTCGTCGTGCCGCTCACGCCCGGCGCGGACTGGAACGCAGTGAAGGATTTCGCTGAACGCTTCGCGCGCGCGCTCGCCGAACTGGAACCCGACCGCTTCACGGCCACGATGTCGAAGGCGAAACGCAAGGGACGTATCTTCATCGATTGGCTGCGCAACCAGCGCGGCTCCACCGCGATCATGCCCTACAGCGCGCGTGCAAGGCCCGGAGCGCCCGTGGCTGCGCCGATCTCATGGAAAGAGCTCGACGGCATCGAAAAGGCTGGCGCCTTCACCGTGAAGGACGCGAAAAAACTCCTGAAACGCGCCGGCAGCCGCGATCTCGCCGGATGGGGCGTCGCCGCGCAGCATCTACCGGGTGTCTAGGACGCTCCGCGCCAGCCGGCGGTCAGTTTCTGCCCGACGGAAACGTCCTCGGGGAAATCCACCTCTCCCCATTCGAGCCCCTCGATCGAAGTAACGAGCACCGTCGATTTCGGGTCTGCCGCGATGTGGTGGATCGCGCGCAGATACCAACTGCGCGTGCCTTCGGGCGAATGCATCATCCGCTCCACCTCGGCGCGGAAACGCGCCGCGCCCTCGGTATTGAACCGCAGGAAGCCGATCGATTCAGCGTTGCTTTCCTCCGCCGTCAGCCGCTTGCCGATGTCAAGCAGCCGCTCGCCCTCGCGGCGGACCTTCATGTCGTCGAGGTCGTATTCGTCCTTCACGTCAACCGTGATGCGGATCGGCGCGTCGGGCGCCGCGAGCACGCGTTCCACGATTTCGCGCGAGACGAGCGTATCGCCGTTCAGGATCACGAACGGCTGGTCCATCAGTTCGCGCGTCAGCCACACCGAGCCGAGATTGTCCGCGACCTGATAAAAGGGGTTGAACAGCGTCCGCACGGAAACGCCCTGGTCACTACGGCGCGCAATGGCGGCGTCCACCATGTCTGCGTTGAAGCCGACCACGATGGTTATGTCGTCGATGCCGCCCGCGATCAGCATGTCGAGCTGCCAATCGAGCAGCGTGCGTCCCGAAAACTCGATCAGGCACTTGGGCCGGTCGGCGGTCAGCGGCAGCAGGCGCGAGCCCTGCCCTGCACTCAGGATGATGGCGCGTTTGGTCATTTTTCGCGCCTAGACCGGAAATGTGGCAGGATGTGGAATGCCACCTCAGCCACGCGCGGCAAGGATCGCACTCGCGATCGCGTGGTCTTCCACCTTGTCGACATCAATGCACGCTTCCGGCCTTTCGAGCAGCACCGGCGCCGCCGTCACGCCAAGCCGCGCGCCCGCCTTTGCCAGCGCGCCCTCCACGCGCAGCGCGCGCAGCAGATAGCCGAGAAGCAGCACAGGTCCGAATGCACCCGCGATGGCGCGTACCTTCTTCCGCTCGCTTTCCACGCGCTGCCAGAACCGGACGGCGGAAAGCGCCGCGGGCCGCGCGAGGAAGAAGAGGTTCGCGCCGGAATAAGCGCCGCCCCGGAACTTGAGCCATGTGCGCCGCGCGTCGGGATAGGCGCGCGTAAACACCTCTTGCGGCACCAGGCCTACCGCCACGTCGGTGCTGCCCGCCTGCGCACCGGCGACGAAACCGGTCAGCGTCTCGGCATCGAGCAGCACATTGTCCGCTGTCGTCACGAGGAACGGCCAGCCCTCGGGGTGCGCTTCAAGCGCGGCGGCCACCGCCGCACTCACCGAATTTCCGCCTGAAAGTGTGCTGATCCGCGCATCCGCCGCCATCCACACCGTTCCGGGGTGCGCGAGCAGCCGTTCTGGCTCCTGCGCCAGCACAACGGTATGCGCGACGCCCGGGTGATCCGCGAGAACGCGCGCCACGCGGGAGAGCATCGGCTCCCCGGCGACCGCGATCAGCGCCTTGTCCTCCACGCCAAAATGTGCGGCAAGCGGGTCCGTGCCCGGCCGCCTCCCGGCAACGAGGAGCGCCGTAACCTGTGCCTTGTGCTCCGTTTCCAACCCATCCGTCCTTGTCGCAAAATCGCAACACAGCATCCTCGAAGCCGCCTATGATCAAATGCGGGCGAAGTCCATGCTTGGCGCGGACGCCGGTTTAGGAGACAAGGTCACGCCAAGGGGGCGTATGTTCGAGGAAACCGCTCATGCGTCGTTTCGCTGTGCCTGCTTTGCTTCTCCTGCCGCTTCTCACGCTGCCCGCCGCCGCACAAACCGCGCCGGGCGAGAAAGACAAGCCCACCACGAGCCGTGCGCTCGACGCGGCGACGCAGCCCGTTGAGGACGTCAACCTGAAGAAGGACGAGATTCCCCAGGATCTGCTCGATATCCTGGACGATCCCTATTCGCTGAAGGGCATCCGCAAATGCGCCGAGGTCCGCGTGGCGGTCGAAAAGCTTGATGCGGTTCTCGGCCCCGATCTCGATGTCGAGATCGCCGAGGACCGGGGCAAGAAGCGTGCGGACACCGTTCTGCGCCTTTCGGGCAATTTCCTTTCCAATCTGATCCTGCCCTTCCGCGGCATCGTGCGCGAGATATCCGGCAGTGCGGAGAACCAGCGGCGCTACAAGGCAGCAATCGTCACGGGCGTCGCGCGGCGCAGTTTCCTCAAAGGTTATGGCGCTTCGAAAGGCTGCAAGCCCCCAGCAGCGCCGCTGCCGCTCAGCGCCGAAAAGGTGGCAGCTCAGGCGAGCCGCAGCTCATCCTGAGGCGTCGTGAGCAAGAGACCGAGCAGGATCGCGCGCGTCTCGCCGTCCACCACGCCGTCGATATTGGAAGGCCGGAACCGCCGCTGGAACGCAACAATCGCCGCCGGTCCGTCGCTCACGTCGTAACCGTAGCGCTCGAGCGCGAGCACCATGCCCGCGTCTGTCCAGTGCGGGTCGGCGATCGCGTCCGGCACCGCTGCCGCCAGCCCAAGCCGCGCGAGGCGCGGCCAGTCGAAAAGCTCGCCCGGATCGATTTTGCGCGCAGGTGCGATATCGCTGTGGCCGATGACGTTGCCGGGCCGGATGCCGTGCCGCTTCACGATTTCGGCGAGCAGCGGGATCAGCGCGTCCATCTGCGCCTCGGGGAACGGCCGGTAGCCGAATTCGTGGCCGGGGTTGACGATCTCGATGCCGATGCTCGCGGAATTCACGTCACTGATCCCGCGCCAGAACGATTTGCCCGCGTGCCACGCACGCCGCTCCTCATCCACAAGGCGCAGCACATTGCCGTCCTCGGCGATCATGTAGTGCGCCGAAACCTTGGCCTCCGCGTCGGTCAGGCGCTGCAGGGCCGCCGTCGCGGACTGCATCCCCGTGTAGTGCAGCACCACCATCGAAACCGGCAGCGTCCGCGCGTCGTGGTTGGGCGAAGGGCAATCGATCATCGCTTCACCTCGCGCGCCCATTCTTTGACCAACCCCTCGTCCGTCTTCTGCGTCGCGCTCCGCCATGTCACCACGGCGACGCCCATGAAGGTGACGAGCGCACCCATCACGAATTCGAAGCTGATCGGCGTATCATACACCATGATCGCGATGATCGCCGCAATCAGCGGCGTCGGCAAGGTGAGCGGCGCCATCACCGTGACGGGATAGCGCTGCAGCAACCAGCTCATCCCCACATGGCCGACGATCGACGAACCGATCGCTGCATAGAGAAGCCAGCCCCACACATGCGCGTCCGCAGCCGCGACACGGGCCATGCCGCCGGGTTCGAACCAGAGCGCCGCGGCAAGCAGCAGCGGAACGCTCACGAGCGCGAGCCAGGCGTGGATCGTCATCGGATTGACGCCCTGCAGGCGGCGGAACAACAGCGAGCCGACCGCCCACATGAAGGTGGAAAGGATCGTCAGGCCCACACCCAGCCGCTCGTCCCAGATGGCGGGGTCGAAGCCCATGATGACGATGCCGATAAACGAAGCCGCCGTGCCCGCGATGCGGATCCAGCGGATCGTCTCGCCGAGGAAGATCACCGCAAGGATCAGGCTGAACGGCACGCCGAGCTGACCAGCGATCGAAAGCGCCGCGACGTTCTCGGTGAGCGAAAAGCTGAGGCCGCCCAGCCCCATGAAGATCGCGCCGGAAACAACGCCCGCGATCACGATGTCGCGCATCCGCCCCTTCACGATGCGAAGCCACGGCAGCGTCACCAGCAGCACGATCACGTAGCGCAGGAACACGCCGGTCATCGGGCCGAGCGCGTCGATGATCTCCTTCACGGCGACGACATTCATCGCCCAGAGCAGGTCGATGAACAGGATGAAGGCGAGGTGCGCGGGCTTCATGACGACATGATCGTCCGGTACGCCGCATTGATCTCCGCCATGCGCAGGTCGGCGACCCGGATGAACTCGGCGGGCGTCCCTTCCGCGTAATGCCGGTCGGGGTGGTGCCGCTTCACGAGCGCGAGGTAGGCACTGCGTACCGTATCCCGGTCCGCGCCGGGCGCAATGCCGAGCACGACATAGGGGTCATCCGGGTCCGGCGCCACATAGCGCGTCTTGATCCGCGCGAAATCCGCGTCGGTGATGCCGAACTCGCGGCGCACGCGGTCGACATATTCAAGCTCCTCGCGCGTCACCCCGTCCGCCACCGCGATCATCAGCAGCGCCTCGACCAGGTCTTCGAGCACCGGCGATCCGGTGCCGATGATACTCCGCACCTGCCGCGCATAGCTTTCGAAGCCCTCGGTCGATCGCTTGGCGAGGTTGTAGAAGCGTTCGGCATTCGTGCGCTCCGCCGCTTCCACCTGGAACAGCCGCTCGAACACCGCGAACTCGTCCGCCGAGGCATAGCCGTCCGCGCGCGCCATCTTGGCGGAAAGCGCAATCGCGGCGATCGTGAAGGCGACCTGGGCGCGCTCGCCGCGCCCCAGCCGCGCCGCGCCCACGTCGATCGCGTGCCCGGCCGCGAGCCCCGCGAGCGCGCCCAGCGGGCCACCGATGGCGAGACCGACAGCGGTGCCAAGAATCTTGCCCCAGATCGACATGCGCCGCTGTCTAGACGCTGTCGGCGTCGGATGGAACCGCGATCAGACCGCGCGTGCGAAAGCGGGCGGCTGGAGGCCCGCAGGCTGATACAGCCCCCGGTTCTGCCAATCCGGCACGAAGGCGTCGCTCACGCCGAGGACGGTTTCGGCCGCACCCAGCACAAGCCGGCCGTCGGGGCTCAGCTGCCGGTGGATGCGCGTGAGAACGTCCTGCTTGCAGGCGTGCGCGAGGTACATGAGCACGTTGCGGCACAAGATGATATCGAACGGCGCGCCGAGCGCCCAGGGGCCGAGCAGGTTGAGCGTCTGGAAGCGCACCTTGGCGCGGATTTCCGGGCTCACCGCCCAATGTTCGCCACTCTTTTCGAAATGCGCCATCAGGCGGTGAATGCTGAGGCCCCGCTGCACCTCGAACTGTGAATACAGCCCGCTCCGCGCCCGCGCGATCGCGCGGCGGGAGATATCGGTGCCGACGATATCGATCGTCCACCCCTCCCATGTTTCGCGATCCTCGGCGAACAGCATCGCCAACGAATAGGGTTCCTGCCCCGTCGATGCCGCCGCGCTCCAGATGCGGATACGGCGCGAAGCCGCCCGCGCGGCGCGCAGCTGCGGCAGGATGCGCTCCTTCAGCATGTCGAAGGGCTGAATATCGCGGAAAAAGAAAGTCTCGTTGTTGAGCATCGCCTCGACGAGGTCGGTGGCCAGTGCCTCCCCGATCCCAGTGCGAGCCAGGTGCGTCAGAAAGTCGGAAACGGTCACGAAGCCGTGCGCGCGCGCCAGCGGACCCAGCCGCGATTCCACGAGGTAGACCTTGGTCCGTGCCAGCTCGATGCCTGCACGGGCGCGAAGCAGTGACGATAGACAGTCGAATCCGGCGTCGGGCGCCGTCATCGCCCTGCCTCCAGCAGGCAGCCAATCGCCGAGGCGAGCCCGCTTACAGGCAGCATTTCGGCCGCCAGCCCGGCCTTCACCACAGCGCCCGGCATTCCCCAGACGATCGAACTCGCCTGATCCTGCGCGAGCATCGTACCGCCGGCCGCAACCACCGCGCGCGCGCCGTCGAGGCCGTCAGACCCCATGCCGGTCAGCATCACGCCGAGCGTCGCGGCACCCCACACGGCGGCGGCCGTACGCAGCATCGGATTGACCGAGGGGCGGCAGAAGTTCTCGGGCGCTGCATCCGTCAGGCGCAGCCGCACGACACCGCCCGCGCGAACCACCTCCATGTGCCGCCCGCCCGGCGCCACGTAGACGGCACCGGGCCGCACGGGCATCCGGTCCGCCGCCTCGAACGCCTGCACGCCGCCACGCCGCGCCATGTGCTCGGCAAGGATCGCCGTGAACATCGGCGGCATGTGCTGCGTCACGATGATGGGCACGCGCACGGGCTTCGGCAGCTGCTCGATCAACTCGAACAGGGCATTGGGACCGCCCGTCGATGCACCGATGGCAACCACCTGCGGCACCTCGCGCGAAGGTTCCGCCCGTGTGTAGGGCGGCGGCGCTGTGGCGGGCACGCTGCGCGGTGCGACCTTCAGCCTTTCGATCTCGCCGAGCGCCCGCACCTTGCGCACGAACTCTTCGCGAAATTCGGGTCCGGCCGCGGTCGCCCATCCGCTGCGCGGCTTCGCGATCGCGTCGGTCGCGCCAAGGTTCAGTGCCTCAAACGTCACGCGCGCACCGCGGGTCGTCAGCGTAGAGGCCATCAGGATGCGCGCGCCAGGCGCGGCTTCCACGAGCTGCGGCAGCGCCGCAATCCCGTCCATCCCGGGCATTTCGACATCGAGCACGATCACATCGACCGGATGCGCCTTTGCCGCCGCGATGGCAGCGGCGCCGTTGGCTGCGGTGGCAACCACACGGATGGCGGGATCGTCGTGAAGCCACTGCGCCATCAACGCGCGGCTCACACCGGAATCATCCACGAGAAGCACGCGGATCGAAGGCGCGACCGCAGACCGGGCCAATGTCGGTGTGATTGGAGCGGACGCCCTATTCATGGCTCGGGGCCCCGAGTGACCTAGAGCGCGCCGACCTGTGCGAGCTTGGCTTCGATCACGTCCCGGTCGAAGGGCTTCATGATATATTCGTCCGCCCCCGCATCGATCGCGGCGCGGATGTGCGCCATGTCGTTTTCGGTGGTGCAGAAGACGACGAGGGGCCGCTTGCCCTCCTGTTCGGCGCGCAGCACCGAAAGAAATTCCATCCCGCTCATCACGGGCATATTCCAGTCGAGCAGGATCACGTCGGGCATCGCCTGGCGGCACTGTTCAAGCGCATCGCGCCCGTCCGCCGCTTCCTCGGTCGCAAAGCTCAGGTCCTCAAGGATGCGGCGCGCAACCTTGCGGATGACCTTGGAGTCGTCGACTATGAGACACGATTTCATCACAGGCTCTCACACAGAGGATTACGCCAATTGTTTCATGACGGGAAAGTCTTGCATTCGCGTTAAGCAGCGGCCGCAAGGTCGGCATCCATGATCGCCCGAACGCTGGCGAGCACCATCAACACATCCAGTTTCACGATACCGTCCGAAACCTGCTGCCAGCGGCGGTCGAGCGTCGGCGGATTGGGCTCGATCTGGTCGGGATCGACATCGATCACATCGCCGACGTCGTCCACGATCAGGCCATAGGGTTCGCCACGATGTTCGACCACGACGCACATCGATCCGGCCCGGTCCTGCCGAGGCGAAAGGCCGAAGCGCGCACGAAGGTCGATCGCGGTGACGATGCGGCCGCGCAGGTTCATCACGCCGGCGATCCAGCGCGGCGCCAGCGGCACCGGGCTCACCGCGCCCAGCCGGATCACGTCCTGCACCTGCGCGACATCGATGCCGAGCAGTTGCCCGCCGAGCACGACGGAAACGAGCTTCGCCGGGATCATGCGGCTTCTCCCTTGAGCTGGCGGGCGACCGCATCGAGCAGTCGCGACCGGTCGAACTTGGCGACGTACTGGTCGAAGCCCGCGGCCTCGCCCTGCCGAACGTGCTCCTCGCCCGCGAGCGAAGAGAGCGCCACGAGCGGCGTTTCTCGCCAGCGTTCGTCGCCGCGCACGGCACGCGCGAAATCGACGCCCGAAAGGCCGGGCATTTCAATATCGGAAAGGATGAGGTCGAAACATTCGCCGGTCTCACGCAGCGCCAGCGCCTCGTCCGCGCTCGCCGCTGTCATCGCGTGGTAGCCGGCCGAAGCCAGCAGCGGCTTCAGCATGTTGCGGAAGAAGGCGCTGTCGTCGACGATCAGCACGCGGCGGCCACCCGTGGCCTCGGCGGGGGCAGCAGCGCTGCCCGTCCGCGAAAGATAGTACGCGACATCAAGAATTTCCGTTGCCCGGCCCGCGATAACGGCCGTGCCTATCCGCGCCGGATGATCGCTCGTCATGCAGATGTCGATATGCGTGTCGACGATATCGAGCACCTCGTCGACCATCAGCGCCACGATGGTGGTGCCGTCGTCAAAGATCAGCGCGGGCTGGCGGCCTTCCGGACGCGGCGTCAACGTACCGTCGGCCGTGAGCAGCGGCACGAGCACATCGCGGTATTGCACGACCGGGCGACCTTCGCTCCATTCGACGGCAGCGGCCTCGAACTCCTCGAGCCGCGCAACGAGCGAGAGCGGCACAGCCTTGGGATGCGGGCTGCCCGCGCGGAACAGCAGCATCGCCTCGGTTTCCTGAGCGACCTCGCGTATGGGCGCTTCAAGCGTGTCGCTGACATCGCTTTCTCCAGCGATTCCAAGGCTTGCAGCGATTCCGTTCGCATCGAGGATCATGATCACGACGCCGTCGCCCAGAATGGCGTTCCCCGAATAGACGCTCAGCGTCTTCAGGATCGGCGCCACCGGCTTCACCACGACCTCCTCGGTATCGAAGATGTTGTCGACGATCAGCCCGAAGCTGATGTTCCCGGCGCGCGCGATCAGCACATAGTCACCCCCGCCGCGGCCATTGCCGATGCCGAGCAGCGTGCCGAGGTGGATCAGCGGCAGCAGTCGGCCGCGCAGGCGCATCACCGCGGCGTTGTTCACATATTCGATGACATGCTCGCTGTTCGCGCCCACACGGACCAGCTCGACAACCGACATCTGTGGCATCGCGAAGCGCTGGCCGCCCGATGCCACGATCAGCGCGGGCAGGATCGCGAGCGTCAGCGGAATGCGGATCGTGAACTGCGTGCCTTTGCCCGCCGTCGATTCGATGTCGATCGCCCCGCCGATTTTCTCGATGTTCGCGCGCACCACGTCCATGCCGACGCCGCGCCCGGATACGGATGTCACCTGCTCGGCGGTCGAAAGCCCCGGGTGGAACACCAGCCGCTGCGCCTGCTGCGCGGAAAGCTGTGCCGCGTCGATTTCCGTCACGAGGCGGAGAGCAACGGCCTTCGCCTTCAGCCGGGCGACATCGATGCCGCGCCCGTCGTCGGCGAGCGTGATGACGATGTGCCCGCCTTCCTGTGCTGCCTTCAGCACGACGCGGCCGCGCGCGTCCTTGCCGGCGGCCTTGCGCTGCTCGGCCGCCTCGATGCCATGGTCGGCCGCGTTCCGCACCATGTGCGCGAGGGGGTCCTTGATGAGTTCAAGCAGTTGCCGGTCGAGTTCGGTTTCGCCGCCGTGCATCTCGAGTTCGATCGGCTTGCCGAGTTCGACCGAAAGGCTCCGCACCAGTCGTGGCAGCGCGCTCCATGCGTTGCTGATCGGCTGCATACGCGTGCGCATCACGCTTTCCTGCAGCTCGCCGACCTGCGCCGACAGCCGCTGCAGAGGCACCGCGAGGCGGTCGTCCTTCAGCGTCCGCAGGTGCTGCAGCAGTTCATTGCGCGTCAGCACCAGCTCCGAAACCGTCGTCATCAGCTGTTCGAGCAGCGCGACCGACACGCGGATCGACTGGATACCCCGGCCCGTACCCGCTTCGGGCTCCGCCGCATTCACCGTCTCGGGGATCATCTCCACTTTCGGCGCTTCGGGGGCCGCGATCGCGGCGTTCAGGCGCGCGATCTGGTCCTCGTCGTCTCCGGCCGGTTCCTTGCCCGACGCCTCAAGCGCCGCGAGAATCACCTTGATGCCGTCGATCGCGGACAGCGTCTCGCTCACCACGGCGGGGGTCACTTGGGCCTGCCCATCGCGGACTTTGCCGAGCACGGTTTCGGCGGCGTGCGCCAGCCGCTCAAGGCGCGGCAAATTCAGAAAGCCGCATGTGCCCTTGATGGTATGCACCAGCCTGAAGATGTTGTTGAGCACGTCGCGGTTGCCGGGATCGCGCTCGAACAGCACGATCTCATTGTCCACGGTTTGCAGATTTTCGGCGGTTTCGGCCAGAAAATCGCCAAGCAACTCGTCCATGTTCCATCCCGGTCTATGCGCGCCGCGCCACCTTGACCGGAAGTGGTTAATGCCGCGCTAAACGGAGATCCGCGTCCCGAATACGAGAACGCCTTCGTCGGGCTCGGAAATCTGCAGGCTGCTGCCGGTTTCCTGGAGCAGCAGATGAACCAGATAGGCCGCCGCCGCGCGGGGCGTAAGCTGCGCGACGTCGGTTTCGCCGCCAAGCGCGGTCCGAAGCTCGGGATCAAGCAGCATCCGCGGGCCTTCCGCACGCACCGCGAGTTCGACACCGTCGCCTGTCTGCTCGGCCGCGACACGAAGCTCGCCGCCCCGCAGCAGCGCATCTCCGGCGATCATGGCGAGATTGAGCAGAAGCTTCACCGCGTCCTTGGGCAGCGCCGGGTTGCCGATCATCCACTGCACCGCCACGCGGCGTTCCGCGCCGAACAGCCCTTCGAGCGCGGCCTGTGCCTCACGCGTGTCGACCTGGTCGCCGAAGCCGCCCGCCGCACCGAATGCGAGCCGGAAGAACTTCAGCTTGTTCGCGGTCTGCCGCGCGCTGTCGGAGAGCAATTCCATGCAGCGCGCGCGCATTTCGGGATCGTGCTCATCGACCAGCAGCTCGACGCCGTTGTAAAGCGCGCCCACAGGCCCGACGAGATCATGGCAAAGCCGAGAGCACAGCAGGCTCGCAAAATCGGCCGAATTCATCTTATTTGCCGCTCCCTCCGGGGTCTTTCTTCCCGCCTAATCGGTCGCAGTCGCCCGCGCAAGCGCTCAAAGCGCGGCGGATTCGTCCGAAGAGGGCTCGATAATCCGCACGCCCATCGCCGATGTTCGACCGTCCGCAAGTTGTGTCAGCTCGAATTCCACATGCTGACCGTCCTCAAGCGACGTGATGTTCGATTGATGCAGAGCCGAAACATGTACGAATACATCGCGCGTGCCGACGTCAGGCCGGATGAAACCGAAGCCTTTCTTCCGATTGAACCATTTGACTTCCCCGCGCGCCACCGCCTGCCCCTCAGATTATTGTGATGCCTACCGTTTCGAACCGCCCGTGTATGGGGCCGTTTGCGACGACACGGTAGGCTTTTTCGCCGTGCTGACCAAGGATGAGCCAGACCCACCCCGCATCGAGCGCCCGCTCCGCGTCGAGCCGCGAGGGGAACGCCGGTGCATCCGGGTGCGAATGGTAGCAGCCGAGCATGGGCAGCCCCCCGCTCCGTGCACCGCGATGCGCCGCGAACAGTGCAGCAGGATCGATCTCGAAGTGCCGCAGCCGTTCGTCCGCGACATTTTCGGCCGCAACACTGCTTTCGACCGCGCCATCGCGCCCCAGCAACAGCCCGCAGGCTTCTTCAGGTGCCCGCGCTGCGCAATCGGCGCGAATTTCCGCAAGCGTCTGCCTTGCAATTCGAAACATCATGCCAACATCGCTATCCAATGAGCGGGGGCAAGTCGAACATAAGCGTCATTCTTCCGGCCGATGCCGCCGGGCAGCGGCTCGACCGTGCGCTCGCCGATGCCGTGCCGAGCCTTTCGCGCGAACGGCTGAAGGCATTGATGCTTGAAGGCGCGGTCACGGTCGCGGGCAAGCGCCCTACCCCTTCCCTGCGTGTCGTCGGCGGCGAAAAGGTTAGCGTCTCGGTTCCCGAAGCCGCGCCCGCCACCGCGCAGGCCCAGCAGATCCCCCTCACCATCGTCTATGAAGACGCCGACCTCATCATCGTCGACAAGCCCGCCGGCCTCGTCGTCCACCCGGCGGCGGGCAACCTGGACGGCACGCTGGTCAACGCCCTCCTCCACCACTGCGCGGGGCAGCTTTCGGGCATCGGCGGCGTCGCGCGCCCCGGCATCGTCCACCGCATCGACAAAGACACCTCCGGGCTGCTCGTGGTCGCCAAGACCGACCTCGCTCACGAAGGCCTCGCCAAACAGTTCGCCACGCACAGCATCGGTCGTCGCTATCTCGCCGTCGTCGCTGGTCGACCCTCACCCCCCGCCGGTCGAATCGAAGGTGCGATCGGCCGCCATCCCGTGCACCGGAAAAAAATGGACATTGTTTCCCCCGGCAAGGGCAAGCACGCGGTCACGCACTACCGCACGCTCCAACCCTTGAAGGATGCCGCGCTCGTCGAATGCCGCCTCGAAACGGGCCGCACGCATCAGGTGCGCGTTCATATGGCGTCAAGCGGACATCCGTTATTGGGAGATCCACTCTATGGCCGCGCACGCGCAAGTCACCGCGATATCCTCAAATCGCTCGGGTTCGGCAGGCAGGCGCTCCATGCCCGCTCGCTGCAACTTGTGCATCCGCGCACCCAAGAAAATCTCGCTTTTGAAAGCCCCGTCCCGTCTGATATTCAGGAACTCATAGAGGCGCTTGCCGTTTGAATCGTGCGCGCCTCCGAAAATTTTCCGCAGAAACCCTGCCGCCACCGAAAGTCTCGATCATGGCCGAAGCCAAACTCCCAGCCACCATTCCCGCCCTTGGCGGCGAAGCCTCGCTGAACCGCTATCTCTCGGAAATCCGCAAGTTTCCGCTGCTTGCGCCGGAAGAAGAGTTCATGCTGGCGAAGCGCTGGCGCGAGCATCAGGATACCGACGCCGCACACCGGCTGGTGACGAGCCACCTCCGCCTCGTCTCCAAGATCGCCATGGGCTATCGCGGCTACGGCCTGCCGGTCAGCGAGCTGATCGCGGAGGGCAACATCGGCCTGATGCAGGGCGTGAAGAAGTTCGAGCCCGACAAAGGCTTCCGCCTCGCCACTTACGCGATGTGGTGGATCAGAGCCTCCATCCAGGAGTTCATCCTCCGTTCGTGGAGCCTGGTGAAGATCGGCACCACGGCGGCGCAGAAGAAGCTGTTCTTCAACCTCCGCCGCATGAAAAGCCAGATCGGCGCGCTGGAGGAAGGCGACCTCAGGCCCGAAGTCGTCGAAAAGATCGCACACGACCTCAACGTGACGGCCGACGAGGTCATCTCGATGAACCGCCGCATGGCGATGGGCGGCGACGCCAGCCTGAACGCGCCGCTCCGCGCCGATACCGACGGCGATGGTCAGTGGCAGGACTGGCTAACCGACGAAGGCCCGATCCAGGACGAAATCGTCGCCGAACGCGAGGAAAGCAGCCTCCGCGCTGCGCTGCTCGCCGAAGCGATGGCGGTGCTCAATGAGCGCGAGCGTCATATCCTCACCGAACGCCGCCTCGCCGAGGAGCCGAAAACGCTCGAAGAACTCAGCCAGGAATACGACATCAGCCGAGAGCGCGTGCGGCAGATCGAAGTCCGGGCCTTCGAAAAGCTGCAAAAGGCGATCCACAAGCTCGCGACCGAGCGTCACCTGCTCGAAGACGCGTGAAACTACTCGGGCTGGCCTGAATCCTTAATGACGGTGAGCGTCCTCCCGGTCTTGGACCGCACAATGGGGTCGTCCGTTCCATAAATCGTGGTGCCGGGCACCAATACCGAGCGCACGTCGAGGCGAAACTGGCGCGGCATCCCGATGCTGGCGAACTGCGCGCGATCGAACGGCGTGCCGCTCACGTCACCTGAACCCGGAAGTTCGATATATTGCCAGCGTTCGACCCCGTTTTCGACCGCAGCAAGTGTGATGGCGTGCGTGCCGATAGCGCCCTCGGGGAAGCGCACCTTCGATCGGCCGATTTCTTTGCCGTTGCGCAACACCACGATCTGGCTGTCCGCGCGGCTGACAAGGATTGTGACGGGGCCTTCGGGAGACTTCTCTGGCTGCCAGCGGTAGCGCATGTTTTCAAGATCCGTCGAATCCGCCGGGTCTAGCGGCAGGAACATGCCGGCGTCGCGTATATAGGCGGTGTCCGTCTTCTCGTCCGCGATGATCACCGTCATGCCGAGGCTGGTCGCGCCGTAGAGCTTCTGCGCGAAGGCGAGCGGCATCCGGATGCAGCCGTGCGAGGCCGGATAGCCCGGCAGGTTGCCGGCGTGGAGCGCGATCCCGTCCCACGTCAGGCGTTGCATGTAGGGCATTGGCGCGTTGTTGTAGAGGTTGGAGTAATGCTCCTTCTTCTTCTGAAGGATCGTGAAGATGCCTGTGGGCGTCGCCTTGCCCTTCTTGCCCGTAGAGACAGTGGTGACACCGATCCGTACGCCATTCCGGTAAAGTTGGGCGCGCTGCGTCGAAAGGTTGACGATCAGCATGGAAGGGCCTTCGGGCGCCACAGCGTCATACCACACCCACTCGCCCGGCTTCAGCGCCTCCACAGGCGTCGAGATCGGCATCGACTCCTTCGCGCCCTGCGCTGCCGCGGGCACCGCAAGGACGAGAGCAAGCGCCGTGAGCAACGGATAACGCATCAAATTCTCCCGAATCTCTCAGCGCACCGTTGCAGCACAAATGCTCCGCACGCTAGAGACGATCCGTGGCTAGAGGGGCAAGACGGGGCAAATCATCGTGGGTGGTCCGGTTCATCGTCCGGCCGCTGCTCATTTTGATTGCCTTCACCCTTCTGTGGGTGCTGCTCTACCGCTTCGTACCGGTGCCGTTCACCGTGCCGATGGCGAAGGACTTCATCGCCGGTAAGGACGTGAGGCGCGACTGGACGTCGTTTTCGAACATCGATCCCGATCTCCCGCGCGCCGTCATCGCGGGCGAAGACGGCAAGTTCTGCTCGCACTTCGGCTTTGATACCGAGGCGATCAGCAAGGCGATGGAGGCGAACGCCGAAGGCCGCAAGCTGCGCGGCGGCTCCACGGTCAGCCAGCAGGTCGCGAAGAATGCCTTCCTGTGGCCGGGCCGTTCTTGGTTGCGCAAGGGGCTGGAGGCCTATTTCACCGTCCTCATCGAGTTGATGTGGGACAAGAAGCGGATCATGGAAGTCTATCTGAATGTTGCTGAATTTGGCATCGGCGTCTACGGCGCCGAAGCGGCGGCTCAGCATTATTTCGACAAGAGCGCAAAGTCGCTGACACGGCGCGAGGCCGCGCGGCTCGTCGCCGTGCTCCCCTCGCCCATCAAGCGCGACGCCCGCAACCCGCGCGGCTACACCGCCCGCTATGCGAAGCGTATCGAGCGGTGGACGCGGGTGGTCGATAATGAAGGGTTCGATGCCTGTCTTGGGCTTTAGGCCCGCCTGAGCAATTTGCCGAGGAACGTCGCGTCCGCCAGAATTTCGTGCGCCGCATTGTGTCCCGGCGCGCCGGTCACGCCGCCGCCCGGATGCGTGCCCGCGCCGCACATGTAGAGGCCTTTCAGCGGACCCCGATAGGCGCCGTGCCCCAGCATCGGCCGCGCCGACCACAACTGGTCGAGCGACATGTTGCCGTGCATGATGTCGCCGCCGACGAGCCCGAATTTGCGCTCCAGATCGAGCGGCGAGTGGATCTGCCGCGCGATCACCGAAGCTTTGAAGCCCGGCGCATAAGCCTCCACCGTATCGACGATCACGTCCGCCGCCGTCTCACGCTCGTCATCCCAGCTGCGCCCGTCCGGCAGCTCGGGTGCGAACTGCTGGCAGAACAGGCTGGCGACATGCTGCCCCGCCGGTGCGAGGCTGTCGTCGACGATCGACGGGATCAGCATCTCGACGATCGGCCTCTTCGACATGCCGAACTGCTTGGCGTCGAGAAAGGCCCGGTCCATGTAATCAAGCGTCGGTGCGATGATGATGCCGCTCTGCAGATGCTCGCCCGGCTCGGGCAAGCTCGTGAAGCGTGGCAGCTCCGAAAGCGCCACGTTCATGCGGAACGTGCCTGACCCGGTCTTGAAGGCGCGGATGCGGCGCAGGAAATCTGCCGGCAGATCGGCCGCGTCGATCATCCGGTCATACAGCAGGCGCGGGCCCACGTTGGCGATCACGCGCTCCGCCGCGATCTCTTCGCCGCCCGAAAGCCGCACGCCGACCGCCTTGCCGCCGTCCACGAGCACCTTGTCGACCGGGCTCTCCAGACTGATCTCGACGCCGAGGTCGCGGCACACCTTCGCCATGATCTCGGTGATCTTGCCCATACCGCCGATGCTGTGGCCCCACGCGCCCTTCTTGCCGTTCACCTCGCCGAATACGTGATGGAGCAGCACATAGGCCGAACCCGGCGTGTCGGGGCTCGCGTAATTGCCGACCACCGCGTCGAAGCCGAACGCCGCCTTCACCGCTTCGCTCTCGAACCAGCTGTCGAGGAAGGTGCGCGCCGATTTCACGAACAGGTCGAGCACGTCGCGCTGCTTCTCTATCGGCAGTCCGGCGAGGCGGCGCCCCTGCCGCGCGGCATCGATCAGCGTCTTCACGCCGTCACCGACGTTGGGCGGCGCCTTCAGCGACAGGTCGCGCAGCACGTCGGCCACCGTTTCCAGCGCGTCGTAATATTGCGGCAGCACGTCCGCGTCGCGATTGGAGAACTTGCGAAACTCCGCCTGCGTGCGCTCCAGCCCGCCGCCGAGCATCAGGTAGCGGCCGTCGTCCTGCGGCAGGAAGTTGGAAACCGGCCGCTCGATCACGCGGTAACCGTGGTCCGCAAGCCGCATGTCGGCGATCACCTTGGGATTAAGCAGGCTCACCGTGTAGCTCGCCACCGAATTGCGGAAGCCCGGGTGGAACTCCTCGGTAACGGCGGCACCGCCGATCACATCGCGGCGTTCGAGCATACGCACCTTCAGGCCCGCCCGCGCGAGATAGAAGGCGCAAACAAGGCCGTTGTGGCCGCCGCCGATGATCACGGCGTCATAGCGTTTGGTCATGACAGCACCCCTGTATTTTTTGTTTCTTTTGTGTTTTCAATTCGCAGCGTGCGGGCGCCGGCTCCATCCCGGCGGTGGTGAACGGTGCTGGCGCGCTTCCGGGATCAGGCCGCGGATCTTGCGGCAGAAGTTGCGGAGCGCGACCTCCGTCTCCGCGAGCGGACCGACCGTGAAGCTCTCCGATGCCATGCCATCCTGCACGCGGCTGATCAGCCAAGTGTCCTCGGCATTCACCTGCCGGTTGATGCGCCAATTCAGATAGCGCGCGGCCTTCATCTCGCGGCGATCATCGGGCACAGCATAGCTGATCTCGCGGATCAGTGTTTCGGTCGGGGAGACCGGCAGCCACTGCATGAAATCGACCTGATCCGGGTAGATATCAAAGGCGACGTTCGGCCACAGCTTGAAATAGGTCCACAGTTTCTGCCGCTCCTCCGGCAGGTACGGCACATGCGGCAAATACTTCTGGTACGCCTTCTCGGACGGGTTGTTGGAAAGCCGTTCCCGGATCGGCCCCCACATCTTGTCGACGTTCTCTTGCGCCTCGACGCCGTAGCCGCTCCCCATCAGCCGCGTGAGGCCGGGGTGCGCGACGGGGATGTGCAGCCCGTCCGAATAATTGTCGCCCACGTTCTTCCAGTTCACGTGACGCGGCCGCAGCGTAACGCGACCGAATGCGCGCAGATCTTCGAAGCGGTACGGCTCCACCTCATGGTCATAGGGCGCGATCATTTCGGCCACAGAAGGCCCGCCGTCATTTTCGAGCCGTACGAAGATGAAGCCGCGCCAGACGTCGAGGTCAACGGGCACGAGGCCGTGCTTCGATTGGTCGAGCCCCGGATAGCTCTGTTTCAGCGGCACGCCGACGAGCTTGCCTTCAAGATCGAACGACCATGCGTGATACGGGCAGGTCAGCTTCTTCGCGACCGCGCAGCCCGAAGGCCCGTCGACGAGCCGCGCGCCGCGGTGGCGGCAGACATTGGTGAAAGCGCGGACGTCACCGTCCTGCCCGCGCACCACGATGATACTTTCGCCGAGATATTCGAGCGTATGGTAATCGCCGACATTCGGCACGTCGCTCTGGTGGCACACCACCTGCCACGAAGGTCGGATAACACGCTGCATCTCAGCCGCGAAGAACTCCGGGTCCGAATAGGTCCACGCCGGCAGGCTCCATCCCGCGTCGGGATCCGCCTGGATCGTCGCTGTCGCCTTGGTCGCCATCCACCCTCCAATTTATATTAGACAAGTGTATAACAGAAAGGCGTACTTCACAAGTCCTTTCAGAGCGGCTGGGCGAGCGGTACCCGCCGGCGCAGCGCTGTTAGAAGCACAAGCGTTTGCACTGCGTAGAGCCCCGCAAGCCACAGCGGCAGGCCCCGGGCTGACATCTCCATCAGCGCAGCCGCCACGGGAGGCCCCACCATCGCACCGACGGCATAGGCGAAGACGAGCCCGCTGCCGATTTCCACACGCTCCTCCCGGCTGACGCTATCGTTCCCGAGCGCGACGAGAAGGCCATAGAGTGGCAGCAGGCAGCCGCCGATCACAAATCCACCAGCCAAGGCAACGACGAATCCCGGCCGCGCTGGAAGCCCAAGCGCGCAGCCCGCAATCACAGTACCGACTGCACCGATCAGGATCGCGCGCCGCCGGTCGATACGGTCGGAAAGCCAGCCGAGCGGCCACTGCGCGAAGGCCGCGCCGAGCAGCACCGCCGTCATGAAGGTCGAGACCTCGGCGACGCTCATCCCGATCGCGCGCGCATAGACCGGCCCCAGCGCGTAGAGCGAGGCCTCCCCCAGCCCGTAGAGGGCGCAGCCTGCCATCGCGACGGGCGCAGCGCGGATCATGCGCAGCGGCCGCAGTCTGCCGGCCGCGGGGAGCGCAATGCCGACGGGAATGTTCAACCGCATGATCGCGGCCAGC
Source organism: uncultured Sphingosinicella sp. (assembly GCF_963974575.1). NCBI lineage: Bacteria > Pseudomonadati > Pseudomonadota > Alphaproteobacteria > Sphingomonadales > Sphingosinicellaceae > Sphingosinicella > uncultured Sphingosinicella sp. The sequence continues at coordinate 404,689 of NZ_CAXBBQ010000002.1, forward strand.
GCCACCACCGTCGAAGCCACGACGAACGGCGCCCAGCCGCTCACGCCGAGCAGTCCGACGACGAACTGGCCGGTGATGAGCGCCGCCTTGCTCGCGATCATGTAGAGCGAGAGCAGCCGCCCCCGCCCGGCGTTGTCGACCTCGGCGTTCAAGCCGGCTTCGGCGAGGATGTAGAGCAGCGCGAAGCCTGTGCCCGAGACGAAGCGAAACGCAGCCCATGCCGCAGGCTCAGGGAACAGCGGCAGCACGATGATGCCGCCGAGCGCGAGGAGCGCGGCGACGGCGAACGCGCGTCCGCTGCCCAGTCGCTGCACCAACGGCGGGGCGAGCCAGGGCCCGATCAGGAAGCCCACATAATAAATGCCGGCGATCCAACCGATATGGTGCGGGGTGAAGCCGAGGCCGGTTGCGTACAAGGGGACGAGCGTCGTCATCACGCCGATGGCGATGAGGGCGAGCGATATGCTTGCGATGAGTCCCCCGATGATCATCGGCGAATTCCTATTTGACGCGTGTATAGTAGTCCAGCAGGATACACGAGGACAGGGAGGGACGGATGACGATTCTACAGCGGATTTCCTGCGCGCTGATCGCAGCCGGCGTGATCGCCACCTCGGCCTTCGCGGAAACCTCCTACGTGCGCGCCGGGCGGATGATCGACACCGAAACCGGCAAGGTCCTCACCGACCGGCTGATCCGCATCGAGGACGGGCGCATTGCGGCCGTCACGCCCTATGCGCCGCCCGCCGACGGCAAGGTGCTGGATTGGTCCGGCTTCACTGTCCTCCCCGGCCTCATCGACATGCACACGCACCTCTCCGATTGGGGCCAGACCAGCAATGTCGCCGAGCCCCTCCTTCATTCGGCTGAGGACATTGCGTTCATCGGCGCGAAGAACGCGCGCGACACGCTGAACGCGGGCTTCACGAGCGTGCGTGACGTCGGCACGTTCCGCGCCTTCGGAGACGTGTCGCTGAGGAATGCGATCGAAGCGGGTTACATTGAAGGCCCGCGCATGGTGGTCGCGGGCGCCTACATCACCGTGCCCGGCGGCGGCGGCGAGGTGACGGGTATGGCGCCCGACGTGGAGATCCCGGAGATCATGCGCATGGGGGTCGCCGCAGGGCCGGACGAGGTCAAATCGAAATCCCGAATGCTCTTCCAGCGCGGCGCCGACTTTCTGAAGCTGATCGCGACGGGCGCGGTGCTCGCAGCGGGCACCGAGCCCGGCGCGCCCGAGATGACCGAGGCTGAAGTCCGCGCCGCTGCCGATGAAGCCGCGCGCTACAAGAGCTATGCCACAGCGCACGCGCACGGCGCCGAAGGCATCAAGATCGCACTCAATGGCGGCGTCCGCTCCATTGAGCACGCCTCGCTGATCGACGACGAGGCCATCCAGCTCGCGAAGAAGAAAGGCGCGTGGCTGGTGATGGATGTCTACAACGGCGATTTCATCGACGAGATGGGCAAGGCCGAACACTGGCCCGAAGAGATCATGCGCAAGAACTTCGAAACGACGGAGGCGCAGCGCATCGGCTTCCGCAAGGCCGTCGCGGCGGGCGTGAAGATCGCCTACGGCACCGATGCGGGCGTCTTCCCGCATGGGCTCAACGCCCGCCAGTTCAAATACATGGTGCGCTACGGCATGACGCCCATGCAGGCGATCCAGTCCGCCACCACGAGCGCGGCGGCGCTGATGGGCAAATCGGCAGATGTCGGCGTCGTCGCGCCGGGACGCTATGCCGATCTGGTCGCCGTTGCCGCCGACCCGCTGGCGGATATCAGCGTGCTTGAACGCATCGACCATGTGATGAAGGGCGGCAAACTCATCCGCTGACGGCGCAACCTTCCCGACCCTGCTGCGTTCGATGGATGAGCGGGTACGATATGGAGGGTTTCATGGAAGACCGAAAATCGAACCTGAAGCTGGAAGGCGAAGGCAGCTACGAAGGCGCGCGCAAATATCAGGACGCGCAGCACGCATTCGCAAAGTCCGGCAAGGTGGATACCAAGGCGCGCGAGGCGGCGAAGGCCGTTGACGGTGCCGAGGCCGCCGAACTCGAAGCTGCCCGCCGTGCGGCAGCCAAAGGCAAAAGTGCCTGACAAACAGGAGATTCAAATCATGGAATATGGACTTATCGGCCTTGTTATTCTTGCGCTCGACATCTGGGCGTTGCTGAGCGTCTGGAACAGCGGCGCGACAACCGGCGTCAAAATCGCATGGACGATAGGCATCATCATATTCCCGCTGGTCGGCCTACTCGTTTGGTTCTTCGCAGGCCCGCGCGGAAATCGGGCGACCGCACTCTAGGCGAAGTCCCGGCCCAGTTCGTCCCGCATCTCCGGGCCGATGATGGCCATGTGGCCGTAGTGCGGATGATCGATCCCGAAGATCACCGTGCCGCGGCCGCTGCGCCATTCGGCGATCTGCGCGTTCGTGAACGGGAAATGCAGGAAATGCACGGAGGACGCCTTGCCGTCCTCCCGGCTGCGCTCGACGTCGCCTTCGGGCACGGCCGCGATGCGCGTTTCGCCGAGGTGCAGATAGATATGATCCTCGACGCCGGCGAGACGCCCGAGAATGGAGGCGCGCAGCTTGGGGTCGTCGATCTCGAACATCAGCGTCGCGGTGAGTTCGCGGCCGTTCGGAATCATCGGATTATAGGCTGCGAGTTCGTCCGGGATCTGCTCAGGTCCGCCGCGCTCTATGTAAAGCATTTCATGAATTTGCAGCCACATGCTGTCATACGATTCAAAGAACACCGTGACGTGCGGTCCAACCGAAAGACGGCGCTTTTTCTTCTGTTCGACCTGCCCCAGCCGCAGCGCCTTCCGCTGCTCGCCGTAGGCGCGCATATCCATGATGTCGGCGGGTTCGATAGCGCGGGTTTCGCGGGACATAGAGCGTCTTTCTTTTAAAGCCCGTAGGCTTTGGCGAGCAGTTCAATCGGATGCGGCACCTGCTGGGGAACGCTTTCCCCGCCCTCACGCTCCATCACCTGCTTGAGATGCGGCCCGGCGAGCGGGCATTCCGAAACCATGAAGGCGGCGTTGGTCTTCAACATGGCGCGGCCCGCCGGCTTGCCGATCTTGAGCGCGGTGGCGAAGTTTTCCTTGAACATGCCCCACTTGCCGCCGTGGCCGGAGCAGCGTTCGACGACGCCGACTTTCGCCTCCGGGATCAGCCGCAGCATCTCCGCGCCCTTCTGCCCCATGTTCTGCGCGCGGCTATGGCAGGGCAGATGGATCGCGATGTCGCCGCCGAGCGGCTGCATACCGGGCGCGAGCCCCTCTTTTTTGGCGATATCGACCACGTATTCGGTGATGTCGAACGTCGCCCTGGCCAGCTTCGCCACCAGCGGATCGTTCGGCAGCATCAGGGGCCATTCGAATTTCAGCATCAGCGCGCACGACGGCGTCACCGCCACAACGTCGAAGCCATCATCGATGAGCGGTGCGAAGGCGGCCGCAACGCTTCGCGCCTGAGCGGCGACGGCCGCAAGGTCGCCATTCTCCAGCTTGGGCATCCCGCAGCAGCCGGGATAGACGGTACGCGTTTCGACGCCGTTCGCCTTCAGAACCTTCACCGCCGCTTCGCCCGGCCCGGGCATGTTCCAGTTCGCAAAGCACGTCGCATAAAGCGCCACCTTGCGCCCGGCGGCAGGCGCCGCCGCGTCGGCTTCGATCCGATCGAGATCGCCGCGGCGATCAAGCGGCGTGTCGGCAAAGGGCGGCAGCCACGCCTCCCGGTCGATGCCCGCGGTCTTTTCCATCACGGTGCGTGTCAGGCCGTTTCCGATATCCGTCGCCCAGTTGGCAAGCGGCGACAGGAAGCTCGCGAGCTTGCCGTTTCGGTCGGTCTTCGCAAGTTCGGCGTCGGCCAGGCGTGTCTCTCCCTTGCGATGCTCGACGGCACGCGCGCGGAGCATTAGGTGCGGTACATCAAGGGCCCATTCGTGCGGCGGCACGTAGGGGCACTTGGTCATGAAGCACATGTCGCAGAGCGTGCAGGCGTCCACGACCGGCTTGTAGTCGGTCTTCGGATCGAGCCCGTCGATCTCGCCGCTTGGCGATTCGTCGATGAGATCGAACAGGGTCGGAAAGCTGTCGCACAGGTTGAAGCAGCGGCGGCAGCCGTGGCAGATATCGAACACGCGCGTCAGCTCGGCTTCGAGCTTCGCGTCGTCATAGAAATCCGGGTTTTCCCAATCGATCGGATGGCGCGTCGGCGCCTCCAGACTGCCCTCACGCATCGGCGTCCCCCAACGGTTCTGGCTTCAAAAAAGCGCCCGGTCGGACGCACGGCGCGAATTCCCACACGAAACACGTGTCTGCCTGTCCCTCGAAGCGGCAAGGGAACTGTTGCCGTGCGTCCGAACGGACGCTCGCAGCGCTGCTTTCGAGGCCATGGGAGGGGCGGCTCCGGTCCCGCGGACCCACCCCTCGCCTCCCACAGCGGACGATCTTGCCGCTCTTGCCCTCTCAGGCGTCGAGCGTGTCGAGCGTCTTCTGAAACTTGCCGGCGTGGCTTTTTTCGGCTTTGGCGAGCGTCTCGAACCAGTCGGCGATCTCGTCGAAGCCTTCGTCACGCGCGGTGCGCGCCATGCCGGGATACATATCGGTATATTCGTGCGTCTCGCCCGCGATCGCCGACTTCAGATTGTCGGACGTCGAGCCGATCGCGAGGCCGGTGGCCGGATCACCCACCTCTTCGAGATATTCGAGGTGGCCGTGCGCGTGGCCCGTTTCGCCTTCCGCCGTCGAGCGGAACACCGCGGCCACATCGTTGTAGCCTTCCACGTCGGCTTTCTGCGCGAAATAGAGATAGCGGCGGTTCGCCTGGCTCTCACCCGCGAAAGCAGCCTTCAGATTGTCTTCGGTCTTCGTGCCTTGAAGTCCCATGATCCCTCTCCTTCCTCAATGATCGATCGTGAAAACCGGCGCGGCGCGGACGCAGGCCCGATTTCAGCATCAAGGCTACCTGCGGCCGCGCGCAACCGCCAACGCATTTTCTGCGTGAAGCTGATCGACCTGATCAATGAATGACACTCAATTCATCAAGATAATACAAATCATTCGCAGCAATTCGGCAACGCCTCCGATCTGCAATCGGGCGTGCAAAAAAGCTTCATATCAATCGCATAGCGCCGTCATACGCCGCGCCTAGGCCTCCGCCGCCAACCGCGTTTTACCGCACTTATTGGGGGATTTCATGCGTTCGACTTGCGCCGTGTTGCTGGCCGCCAGCAGTCTTTTCGTGCTTTCCAATTCCGCCTTCGCCCAAAACGGCGAGGCCGCCGCCGAGACCGCTGCACTCGATGAAGAAATCGTCGTGTTCGGCTCCGGCCAAACCCGGCAGGTGCAGGAACTCGATGCCGCCGACATCGCGCTTCTGGCGCCGGGCACGAGCCCGCTCAAATCGATCGAGAAGCTGCCTTCGGTGAACTTCCAGTCTGCAGACGCCTTCGGCGCCTATGAATGGTCGCAGCGCCTTTCGATCCGCGGTTTCAACCAGAACCAGCTCGGCTTCACGCTCGATGGCATTCCGCTTGGCGACCACAGCTACGGCAACGTCAACGGCCTGCACGTCAACCGTGCGATCAGCCCCGAAAACATCGGCCTCACCCGCGTTTCGCAGGGTTCCGGTGGTCTCGGTACGCAGGCGACGAACAACCTCGGCGGCACCGTTGAATTCTTCTCGCGCGCCCCCGCCCCCGACTTCGGGCTCGAATCGTCGGGCAGCTACGGCACCGAGAACACGATCCGCGCCTTCGCTCGCCTCGAAAGCGGCGAGATCGGCGGCGCCGAAGGCACGGGCGCATACATCTCCTATGGCTATCTCGGCATGGACAAGTGGAAGGGCGTGGGCAAGCAGCGCCATCACATGGTGAACGCCAAGGCCGTCGCCGCACTCGGCGACGCGCGCGTCACCGCGACGCTCAGCGTCTCCGACCGCCGCGAGAACGACTATCAGGACATGTCGAGCACGATGATCGATCGCCTCGGCTATGACTGGGACAATATCTCGGGCGACTACCGCCTCGCGGTTCAGGTCGCCGACGCCTATTGGGCGGGCACGGCTCTTCCGGCTCCCTTCGCGACCATCGACGACGCCTATTTCAATGCCGCTGGTCTCCGCAAAGACTATGTTGCCGCATTGGGCGTTGAAGCGCCGGTCTCCGACATGGTCAGCGTCGCGCTCAAGGGCTATTGGCACAACAACGAAGGCCAGGGCCTCTGGTATACGCCTTATGTGCAGACACCGGGCGGTGCGCCGCTTTCGATCCGCACGACCGAATATGACATCGACCGCAAGGGTCTGTTCGGCAGCATCACCGGCGAGATCGGCTTCAACGAAATCACCGTGGGCGGCTGGTACGAGAAGAACGACTTCCAGCAGGCGCGGCGTTTCTACGGCCTCACCGATCGCCTGAGCCCGTCACGGAATTCACTCAAGTTCCAGAAGGATCCGTTCTTCACGCAGTGGGAATCGGATTTCGACACCGAAACGCTGCAGTATCACGTCGAAGACCGCATCACACTCGGCGCCGCGACGATCACGCTCGGTTGGAAGGGCTTCAAGGTCACCAACGAAGCGACGCCGATCGTCGTCAGCACCTTCGCGCAGGGCAAGATCAAGGCCGAAGACTGGTTCCAGCCGCACGCCGGTTTCGCCTACGAAATCAACGACTACCTCGAGATGTTCGGCGGCTTCACGCAGGTCGCGCGCGCCTTCACCGCTTCCTCCACCGGCGGCCCCTTCGGCACCACGCAAGATGGTTTCAACGCCATCAAAGGCACACTTAAGCCTGAAGAATCAGACACTTACGAAGCCGGCATCCGCTTCCGCGGTGGCAGCTTCAACGGTGTCCTCGGCGGCTACTACGTAAACTTCCGCAACCGCCTGCTTTCCTTCGCACAAGGCGCCGGTATTCAGGGCAATCCGGCCGTGCTTCAGAACGTCGGTTCGGTCCGCTCCTACGGCCTCGAAGCCGCAGGCGAAGTGAAGCTCGGCGCAGGCTTCAAGCTCTTCGCCTCTTACAGCTACAACGACTCCACCTATCGCGACGACGTGATCGACGCCTCCGATCCGAATGCAATTCGGGTTGTTGCCCTCACCAAGGGCAAAACCACGGTCGATGCGCCCAAGCACCTCGCCAAGGGCGAACTCAGCTACGACGGCGAACTGTTCTTCGGACGCATCGGCGTGAACTACATGTCGAAGCGCTACTACAGCTACGAGAATGACGCCTCGGTCGGCGGCCGCGCGATCGTCGACGCCAGCATCGGCTGGCGCATCGCGGAAGGCTATGAGCTGCAGGTGAGCGGCACCAACCTTCTCGACAAGAAATACGTATCGACCGTGGGCACCAACGGCTTCAGCACCAGCGGTGACTCGCAGACGCTGATGGTCGCCGCACCGCGCCAGGTGTTCGCGACGCTGAAAGCCGCGTTCTAATGGCAGGCGTCAGCCGCCGCGAAGTGATGGCGGGGGGCGCGGCGCTTGCCGCGCTCCCCAGCGTCGCCCTCGCTGGCGAAACTGCGCTCAGCCGCATCGCGTTCGGCTCGTGCGCGCATCAGGACAAGCCGCAGCCGATCTGGGACCGGGTCGACGCTTTCGACCCGCAGTTGTTCCTCTTCCTCGGCGACAATATCTACGGCGACACGCGCGACATGGATGTGCTGCGCGCCAAATACGCGAAGCTTGCCGCCAAGTCAGGCTTCCAGCGCCTGCGCCGCAAGACGCCCTGCCTCGCGATCTGGGACGATCACGACTACGGCGAGAACGATGCCGGGCGCGAGTATCCTATGAAGCAGGCATCAAAGGACATCTTCCTCGATTTCTGGATGGAGCCGAAGGCGAGCCCGCGCCGCAGCCGGGCGGGCAACTACACGAGCACGATCATCGGCCCCGAGGGCCGGCGCGTGCAGATCATCATGCCCGACAACCGCTGGTTCCGCTCCGGCCTCATCGGCATCACCGAGGAGCCGAAGGATCGCGGACCCTATCTGGTGAACAGCGACCCCGCCGCGACCATGCTCGGCGCCGAGCAGTGGGAATGGCTGGAGGCGGAGTTCAAGCAGCCCGCCGACCTGCGCATCTTCGCGTCCTCGACGCAGGTTCTGGCCGATGCGCCCGGCTATGAAGCGTGGATCAACTATCAGGCCGATCATCAGCGCCTGCTCGATCTCATCGACTTCGCCGACGTGAACGGCCTCATCATGATCTCAGGCGATACGCATTACGCCGAGCTCTCGCGGCTCGCCGAGGGCGTACCGTATCCACTCTATGATCTCACGTCGTCGGGTCTCACCGAAGTCTGGCCGTTCCTCGGCCCGAACCGACTACGCGTCGGCGAGGGGTTCATGGGCCAGAACTATGGCCGCATCCTCATCGACTGGGAACAGCGCGATCCGGAAATCAGGCTTGAGGTGGAAAGTGTCGAAGGTCGGATCGTGCTCGCGCAAACGCTGCGGCTTTCCACCCTACAGGCCTGACCCTCAATCTCCCGCGCCGATGAAGACCAGACGAATGAACGTGCGATAGAGCAGAATCTGCTCGGACAGGAGGCGCGGCTCATCCAGCACGCGCGACAGGATGATGCCGCCATCTGCCAGTGCCGAGAGCATATCGGCTAGGTTTGAAAGGTTGACGTCGGCGCGCGGCGGATATCGCTCGGCGATCTCCTCAAGCGCGGCAAGAAAACGGCTTCGCCAGCCGAGCACTGCAGCAGCATTGAGCCCGCGCACCTCAGTATTGAACTGTTTATCGTGATACGCAACCGCAGCAACCATGCAGCCCGGATGCGTGGTTTCCAGTTCCGCCATCATCTCGGCGAAGAGCTTCAACCCGATGAGGAAACCATGTAGCGGATCGTCGGAGAGATCCCGGGCGCGCGCAAAGATCGCGTCGAGCTTGGCGTTGTCGTCGTGAATGAACCGCTCCAGCAACGCTTTCGCAAGATCGGTCTTGTCGCGAAAATGATAGAAAAATCCGCTCTTGGTGATTTCAGCCGCGGCGATGATCTCGTCGATCGACGTGTTGGAAAACCCTTTGGCCAGCACGGAGGCTTCCGCAATCTCCAAAATGCGGTCGCGCGTCGCCTCCCCGCGCGTCATGCCCTTGCGGGACGTCAAAGTCATCGGCGCATTCATTCGCTCCCTCTGCCCGATTTCAGAACCTACGTTTACCATACCAATGGTACGGTTTGCTAATTTTCGCGGTAGCGCTCTGCGCACAGTAAAAAAGGTCCGGGCAAAACAAGCCGCTGATCTAAAAAGAAATACTGGAGATCAGTATTTGTGCACCACTCACCTTCTAGAGAGCGCTCTGATTTTGGACGATGTTCAACCGCGACAGGCCGACGAACGGCGCACGGAGACCATTGTTCATGCATAACACTTTCAAGACGTTGCCACAGCTTGGTGATCGCCTTTTCCTTACGGACGGCGGCCTCGAAACCACATTGATTTTCCACGACGGCATCGATCTGCCGCATTTTGCTGCATTCGACCTCATGCGCACGCAGGAAGGCCGCAGGACACTTCACGCCTACTACCTCCGCTATCTGGAGATTGCGCAGGCGAACGGCACTGGCTTCATCCTCGAGAGCCCAACGTGGCGGGCAAGTCCTGACTGGGGGGCGCTGCTCGGCTACTCCGAGGCAGCGCTCGCCGAGAGCAACCGCGAGTCGATCGCGTTGATGCACGAACTCAAGTCTAGGTATGCGAATGATCAGATGCCCGTCGTCGTCAGCGGCTGCATCGGTCCGCGCGGCGACGGCTACGTGGCAGATGCAATCATGAGCGTCGACGCGGCCCTCGATTACCACGCCTTCCAGACAAGAACCTTCGCCGAAGCGGGCGCTGACATGGTGACGGCGATCACCATGACCAATACGCCAGAGGCCATCGGCATCGCCCGCGCCGCAAAAGCTGCAGGGCTTCCCGCCGCGCTGTCGTTCACGCTGGAGACGGACGGCTGCCTGCCCACCGGTCAATCACTTGCCGAGGCGATCAACGCCGTCGATGATGCAACAGGGGGCTTTCCCGCCTATTACATGATCAACTGCGCCCACCCCGATCACTTCGGCGCTGTACTCAAAACAAGCGGCGACTGGACGCGGCGCGTGCGCGGACTTCGCACCAACGCATCGCGGATGAGTCACGCCGAGTTGAACGAAGCGCCCGAACTCGATGACGGCAATCCCGACGAACTCGGAGCGCAGAATGCCGCGCTGCTGAGGGCCCTCCCTGCGCTCACCGTGCTCGGGGGCTGTTGCGGCACCGATCATCGTCATGTCGGCGCCATGTGCGCCCACGCACTCGCGGCGTAATCGGAAACCGGGGCCGGTCCCCACCCTCGCACCGGCGCCGCTAACCGATGATCGCCCGAACCGCGGCGGCGCGGGGCCGTCCCCTCCCCGCCCGCGCCGCCGCTCCATGGCTGCCTCCCATAGCGGAGGAAGACCAATCATGCGTTTCGTCAGGTTCTTCATCATTGCGGGTATCATGAGCTTTACCAAGCTCAGCGGCGCCACTTCGGTGTTTGCCGCCGCCGCAGAATGCAAGATCGCGCCGGCTCGGCCTCACGAAGCAGGTCGCGTGAAACGGCCGCGTCGGGTTTGCACCTCAGGGCAAACCATAGCCGTTGCAAAAAAGCCGGTCGTTGCCGCAGTGCGGCTGCCGGTCGTTTGCGCTAGGTGCCAACGCTACCGCGTGCAGCATCATCGGACAAAACCGTCCCCTTCCGGGCGGCTTCCGCGCGCTTCGCGGTGCAATAGTCCTCGCTGGCGGTCTCGATCGGGCGCAACGCCTCGAACTTCACGAGCAACGCGGCACGCAGGCGCTCGATCTCGTCTTCGAGCCGCGCAAGCTCCCGCGCAAGACGGAGCATCTCAGATCGGCGCACGGCCGCATCCGGGCTGATATCGAACGGAGGCCCTGCCGCCCGTGCCTCCCGCTCCCGGCGCAGCGTCGCATCGGCATCGACGATCGCCCCGGCAAAAACCGAAAGCTGCGCTTCGGCGCCGACGAGCGCCTGGCGGATATCGTCCAGTTCGTTGCGCCTCAACCTGCGGTCATCGTCATACGGCGTCTTCACAGCGCGCGCCCCCGCGGTTCCGCGCGAAGCTTGACTGTATCTCCAGGAATCGAGGGGCGTTGACAGCGCATGGGGCCAGTATGCCCGTGCGTAGTTAATGCCGCCTTGCCGCCCAGATTCCATAACTGATTTAAAACGAAACAAACCGTGACTCAAGTGCCACAGGAACAATTCAAAGCGCAGTCGCGTTAACTTTTACGCGGCGTTAACCTTTGTAACCCATAACGGGCATGGTTAACGGATTGTACGCGGCAGGGCCGGGATTGGCTGTTTGCCGTTGGGGGACATGAAGAGGGCTACTCAATGCGGGTTCTGCTGATCGAAGATGACGCGACCACGGCGAAGAGCATCGACCTGATGCTTTCGAGCGAAGGCTTCAACGTCTATACCACGGATCTTGGCGAAGAAGGCCTCGATCTCGGCAAGTTGTACGACTACGACATCATTCTTCTCGACCTGAACCTGCCCGACATGCACGGCTATGACGTGCTGAAGAAGCTTCGGCTTGCGAAGGTCGGGACGCCGATCCTTATCCTTTCGGGCCAGAACGAGATGGAATCGAAGGTTCGCGGCCTCGGCTTCGGCGCCGACGATTACGTGACGAAGCCATTCCACAAGGAAGAGCTGGTGGCGCGCATCCACGCCGTCGTCCGCCGCTCGAAGGGTCATTCGCAATCGGTGATCAAGACCGGCAAGCTCGGCGTGAACCTCGACACCAAGACGGTCGACGTCGACGGCTCCCGCGTGCATCTGACCGGCAAGGAATATGCGATGCTGGAGCTGCTTTCGCTCCGCAAAGGTACGACGCTCACCAAGGAAATGTTCCTGAACCACCTTTACGGGGGCATGGACGAGCCGGAACTCAAGATCATCGACGTGTTCATCTGCAAGCTGCGCAAGAAGCTTTCAGCCGCGTGCGGCGGCGAGAATTACATCGAAACGGTGTGGGGCCGCGGCTATGTGCTGCGCGATCCAGAAACCGGATCGGCGTCAGCGACCGAAGTCGCCGCTGCCTGATCGCAAACACGCTATCGTTCTGAAAGAGCGGCCTGCTTCGGGCCGCTCTTTTCGTTTGCGCGGAGGCCGGAGGCTTGCGCTTGCCTCCCCTGGGGCACATCAGCGCTGCAATTGATCCGGCACGCGCGTTGCTTTCGACACGGTAGGCCGGGAAGGCGAAGAATAGCGCCGTTCGCATGGAACGCTCGCTCGAATAGCCGGGGTTCGGGTCGGTCTGCGACCCCGTTGCTTCGGCGCTTACACCCGCGAGGAGAGAAAGCCTTAACCATTCGGTGTGATTAACCAAACGAAACAATGTTGGGACATCCACCCCTTCGTTCAGGAGATCATTTGTGAAGCGTTCGCTCTTGCTGGGTGCCGCGTGCTGCGCCCTCGCTGCCCCCGCTTTCGCCCAGGACGTCCAGACCGCCGCTGTCGAGGACGATCTGAGCGCCAACGAAATTGTCATCACCGCCACGCGCCGCGCCGAGACCGTGCAGGATGTGCCGATCGCCGTCACCGCGATCAGCGGCGATCTTATCAACAACGCGGGTGTCACCGATATTCGCGGCCTGGAGCAATTGAGCTCCAGCCTTGAGGTTTTCACCGGCCAGTCTGCCGCGACCGGCACCTCGCTTTCGATCCGTGGCATCGGCACCGCAGGCGACAATCCCGGTTTCGAGCCGGCCGTCGGCGTTTTCATCGACGGAGTCTACCGGGCCCGCGCGGGGCTTGCGCTTGCCGAGCTTCCGCCGATCGACCGTGTCGAGGTGATGCGCGGCCCGCAGGGCACGCTCTTCGGCCGCAACACGTCCGCAGGTGCCCTCAGCCTCATCACCGAAGGCCCCTCGTTCGATCTCGGCGGCTATGCCGAAGTGAGCTACGGCAATTACGACGCGATCTCGCTGAAGGGCGGCATCACGGGCGGCGTAACCGACACGGTGGCGCTGCGCCTCGACGGCATATATCGCGAGCGCGACGGCTACATCCGCGATGTGAATTCGGATCGCAGGTTCAACAACCTCGACCGCTATACGCTGCGCGGACAGACGCTGGTCGAGAAGGACGACCTGAAGATACGGTTCATCGCCGACTATTCGAAGACCGACGAGCAGTGCTGCGGCGCCGTAAGCGTCGTTGAGGGCCCGACGGCTCCGGCCATTCAGCTCGGCGCTTTGCTTGCTGGGTTTACCGGCATCTATACGGGAAAGCCCTCAGAGCGCCGGACGGCTGCGACACCGGGCCGGAGCTACGACGAAGCCGTTGAAGAGTGGGGCGTTTCCGCCGAGGTCACGTATGACTTCGAGGCCGTTACGCTGACCTCCATCACCGCGTGGCGCGACTGGGACGTGCGCCGCAACCAGGACATCGACTTTTCCGGCTTCGACCGCGCCTATCGTGAGGGATACAAGCCGGGTCTGCGCGACTTCACGCAGGAAATCCGCCTGCAGGGTTCAGCCTTGGGCGATCGCCTCGACTGGCTGGTGGGCGGCTTCTACCTTAACGAGAAGCTGACGCTGACCGACCGCGTACGCTTCGGCACGCAGGCGAATTTCTACAGTGACGCGCTGTTCGCGCCGAGCGGCTTCGAGCTGTTCGACACGTTCGGCCCCGCCGTTCCGGAATTCGGACAGGTCCTGATGGCCCTGAACCCGGCGCTGGCAGCCGCCGCCGCGGGCGATCCGGCGCTGTTCGCGCTGCTGAATTCGCCCTTGCCCGGCGGCAGCGAGGGCGACGGCCAGATCGACGATCGCTACCGCGTGAAGACGGAGGCGCTCGCGCTCTTCACGCACAACGTGTTCGAGATCACCGACACTCTGAAGCTGACGCTGGGCCTCCGCTGGAACCACGAGAAGAAGAAGATCAACGCGAACCTCAATGCGGTCTCGCCGACATGCGACTTCTATCTCGATCCGTCGACCTCGATCCTGACGGGCGCGCTCGCGACGCTGGCGCCGGATGCCATTCTGCTGACCTGCAACCCGACCACGAACCCCGAGTTCAACGGGCTTTACAAGGGCAGCCGCAGCGAGAACGAACTCACCGGGACGGCGAAGCTCGCCTATGCGGTCACGCCGGACTTCATGCTCTATGGCGGATATGATCGCGGCTACAAATCGGGCGGCTACAACCTCGATCGCGGCGGCTTCGACTCGGTCATCCTCGGCGGCGACGGCGGGCAGATCGAAGATCTGGAGTTCGACAGCGAAAAGGTCGATTCCTGGGAGGTCGGCTTCAAGTCGCAGTGGGGCCGCGCGTTCACGCTGAACGTCGCCGCCTTCTATCAGGACTTCTCGAACTACCAGCAGCTGGTGTTTTCGGGGAATAGCTTCGTCACGATGAATGTCGACAAGACAGTGTCGAAGGGCGTGGAGGCGGAGAGCACCATCCGACCGGCACGCGATCTGACTTTCCAGCTCAGCTACAGCCTTGTCGACGCGAAGATCAAGGATAGCAGCAACCTAATCGGCACGCCGCTCGAGTTCGAAGCCGGCAAGCAGATCGCGCTGATTCCGCGCCACACGGTTACGGGCGCCGCGACGTGGACACCGCCGCTCAGCGACACGCTGAACGCGCTCGTGCACGCCGACTTCCGCTTCCAGAGCGAACAGGCGACGAGTTCGCAGAGCCGCGGCATAGCGGACAACGAGGGCTTCGCCGTCGTCAACGCGCGTATCGGCGTCGCATCGGCCGATGACAAATGGCGGCTGGAATTCTTCGTCGAGAACCTGTTCGACAAGTACTACCACCTCGGCACGTTTGCGGTGCCGGAGCAACCGGGCACGATCGCGGCCTATCCTGCGATGCCGCGCTTTTATGGCGTTTCGGCCCGCATCGGGTTCTAGCGATAGCGAAAAAGGGGCGGCCCCGGGAGTCTCCAGGCCGCCCCTCCCCGCTCGGCACACTAATGGGCGGTGCCGGGAAGCGTGGCTTGCGCAAGGTTTCGCGAGCTTGAAATCACTGCGTCGACATGCGCTGTCGCTGTGAGCGACGTGTTGCGGACACATGCGCGGCGGACCATTTCCATCGCGATCTCTGCACTTGGCCGTGTGCCGCAGGCAGTAAACACCGCATCCGATGCGCGCTCACGCAGGGCGCGCTCGCCTGCGAGCGTTGTGAGATCGAGATCGGCAAAGCTGACCGCGACGGAGACCGGCTCGGCATGCGAAGACGCACTGACGAGACCGGCCGTCGCCGCCGCCGCCAGCGCGATCGCTGTGCTTCTGACATAGAACATTCCGGGGAAACTCCTGTGCTGTGGGGTTCGCGAGGGGACACCGGGGAGGAAGGGCTGGGGGGGAACGTGTCCGCCTCGCGATGGCCCCTTATCGTCCACGAGCGTGACCGCCGCGTGAGAAGCGGGTCAATGCAGCGTCAAAAAGCAGGTCAAAGAGAAAATCACACCGGTCGGGGTTTGACGAAGATCAAAGACAGCCATCCTGCGAGAGCGGACAAGCCGTGCTGAAAAGGCGGCGCCGATGGGGAGAATGGCATTGATCCCGAGCGATTTCGAATACCATATGCGCCGTGCCGGCGAGCACTGGCGCCTTGCCCGGGCATCCGTATCCCCGGAAAAGCGCGCGATGCATAGCCGTATTGCCGACGCCTATATTCGAATCGCTGAAAAATTTTGGGATCAGGAACGAATCGCCGGCATTCCTGCAACAGGCGGACTCATGCGCCTTCAGTAAGCGCAGTGCGAAAGATCAAAAACGCGCGCGTTTTGTAAACCAGCCCGACACATCGGGTAGCGTTCGTTTCCATCCCGTGACAGCCGCGTGAACTTTATATGAGCGGCTCGACTTACCCAAAAAATGCGCCTCATAGCCGACCCCGGCAAATGGTTAACAAGGGGTCTTCATTACATGCGCACGCTTTCCGTTCTCGCCGGCCTGCTCGCCGCCGCAGCCTTCCCTGCCAACGCCGCCGCCCTGAAGGTGCGCGGCACGACGAGCGTCACGCTCGGCGACGCTTCCGAAATCCCCGCTTATGACGCGAGCGGCGACCGCGTGTTCGTCGTCGGACTCAATGACGACAACGCATTTGTGAAAATCGTCGATGCGAAAACGAGCACCGAGATCGGTACACTCGACACGCACAGCTATTTTGCGGGCGGCTCTGCGAACAGCGTCGCAGTGGGCGGCGGCAAGGTCGCGGTCGCGATCCAGGCCGCGAACAAGACCGATCCGGGCCGCATCCTCGTTTACGATCTCGCGAACCTCGCTGCTGCGCCGCAGTCGTACACAGTGGGCGCGCTTCCCGATCAGGTCAGCTTCTCGGCGGACGGCACGCAGCTTCTCGTGGCGAACGAAGGCGAGCCTTCGAGCTACGGAAAGCCTGACAGCGTCGATCCCGAAGGCTCGATCAGCTACATCAACCTTAGCGCCGGAACGGTGAAAACCGCTGGCTTCGGCGCGTTCAACGCCAGCAAGTCGGACCTTCAAGCCAAGGGCGTGCGGATCTTTGGGCCGGGCGCATCGGTCGCGCAGGACCTTGAGCCCGAATACACGGCCTTTTCGCCCGACGGCAAAAGCGCATTCGTGACGCTTCAGGAAAACAACGCCATCGCTGTTGTAAATCTGGACGGGCCGGACGGCCCCGTCGTCACCGACATCATCCCGCTCGGTTTCAAGAGCTATGCGCCCGGCGCCAACCGATTGGACCCGTCGGACAAGGACGGCATCAAGGGTAATCTGCAGAGCCGTGCAGGCGTTTACGGCATGTACATGCCGGACGCGATCAAGAGCTTCACCTCAAACGGCAAGACCTATTTCGTGACCGCCAACGAAGGTGACGCCCGCGAATGGGATGGCTTCGTCGAGGAAGTGCGCGCCAGCACGCTCGGCGACTACGGCATCTTTAACCGGCTCAACGTCACGAACACGCTTGGTGCGGAAGGTCCGGCAGACGGTGAGCTTTTCACCTTTGGCGGCCGGAGCTTCTCGATCCTCGACGAGAACGGCAACCGCGTGTTCGACAGCGGCGATGTGATCGAGCAGATCATGGCCGCACGTTTCCCGGACGCCTTCGATGACGGCCGCAGCGACAACAAGGGACCGGAGCCCGAGGGGGTCGAGATCGGCATCGTTGATGGCCGCATGGTGCTGTTCCTCGGCCTCGAACGGTCGAACGGCAGCAGCCTCGGCTCGGTGCTGGCGTTCGACATCACCGACTTCGGCCTTGGTGTTGCGCCGAAATATCTGGGCGCGATTGTTTCCGACCTGCTCGGACGGCCCGAAGGGCTCAGCTTCTTCACGCGTGACGGCAAGTCGTTCCTCGCCGTCGCCGACGAGGAGACGGGCAACCTCGCCATCTATGCGCTCAATGTCGTGAGCGAGCCCGCCGTTATGGGGCTATTCGGTCTCGGCTTGGCCGGGGTCGTCGCGATGCGCCGTCGGCGCCGTACGAAGGCGATCTCGTAGCACGCGTTTCCTGCCCCCTCCGGCGTCTTTTCTAGAGGCCCTGGGGGCAGGCCTTCCCTGCGCGCATACTGCGTGCCAATGTGCTGCTATTAATATGGCAGGAGGCATCGGGCGTGGCAGGAAACATCTTCAGGCGTCGCAAGGGCCTGGACGACTGGCAGAGCTATTCCGGGAACCGCGCGCTTAGACGTACCTTGACCTGGCCTCATCTTGTTGCACTCGGTGTCGGCGCCATCGTCGGCACTGGAATTTACACGCTGATCGGCATAGGCGCGGGCAAGGCAGGCCCCGCCGTGATCGTATCCTTCGCAATTGCCGGTCTGGTCTGCGCTTGCGCCGCTCTCGCTTATGCGGAGCTTGCCACGATGATGCCGGCCGCGGGCAGCGCCTACAGCTATTCCTACGTGGCACTGAGTGAACCCGTGGCATGGATCGTCGGTTGGAGCCTCGTGCTTGAATACACCGTGGTCTGCGCGGCGGTCGCGGTCGGCTGGTCGGGCTATGCGGTCGGCTTCCTGAACAGCTGGGGCTTCACGATCCCGCACGAGTTCGCCGCAGGGCCGCACGCGGGCGGCATTCTCAACGTGCCCGCCGTCCTCATCACTATGGCTGTCGCGGGACTGCTTGCGCTCGGGACGCGAGAGAGCGCGTTCGTGAACACGCTGCTCGTGCTGCTCAAGATGTCGGCGCTCGCGCTTTTCATCTTCCTTGCCCTCCCCGCCTTCGACGCCGCCAACCTCGAGCCCTTCGCCCCCTATGGCTGGGGCTCCGAAGAGATCGGCGGCAACACGGTCGGCGTGATGGCGGGTGCGGCGCTGATTTTCTTCGCCTTCTACGGGTTCGATGCGGTTTCGACAGCCGCTGAAGAGGCGAAGGACCCGTCGCGCGACCTCACTATCGGCATCATCGGATCAATGCTGATCTGCACGGTCGTCTATATGGCGGTTGCGGCAGCGGCGATCGGGGCGATGCCTGTCGCCGCGTTTTCGGCAAGCAGCGAGCCACTCGCATTCGTGCTGCGTTCGCTCGACTGGCCGGTCGCGGCGCAGCTGATCGGTGCAGGCGCCATTGTTGCGATGCCGACCGTGCTGCTCGCCTTCATGTACGGCCAGAGCCGCATCTTCTTCGCGATCGCGCGCGATGGCTTGCTGCCCGAGCGGCTGTCGCACGTGAACGCCCGCACCGGCACGCCGATCTTGATGACCATGGTTACCGCCGTCGTCGTCAGCATCATCGCGGGTTTGCTGCCGCTCGGCGAGATCGCCGAGCTGGCCAATACGGGAACGCTCGCGGCTTTCACCGCCATCGGCATAAGCCTCATCGTGCTGCGCCGCCGCGCGCCGAACGCAAAGCGGCAGTTCCGTGTCCCCTTCCACCTGCCGATCGCACTCGTCGCCATTGGTGGCTGCCTTTATCTGTTCGTCAGCCTCCCCGAAAAGACGCAGCTCAGGTTCCTTGTCTGGAACCTGATTGGCGCGGCCGTTTATCTCGCTTATGGGATGCGGCAGAGCCTGATCGCCGTTGCCAGCCGGAAGGGAGCCTGATGTACCGCCTGTTCGTCCTCGCCAAATGCGACCTTGGCCATGCCGCCAGTGTCGGCAACCGGATCGCGGAGATGGAGGAGGTCGCGGAGGTCTATTCGGTGACGGGCGAGTATGACCTGCTTATCAAGGTGGGCTTTGGCGATCTGCCGGAAATCGAGGATTTCGTGCAGGAGAAACTGCACAGCGTGCCCGGTCTCAAGGAGACCGTGACGATGATGTCTTACCGGGTTTACGGTGAGGACATTGGGGATTTTGTGAGCTGAAATTTATGAAGTAGTCGGCGGAGGGGCGCTCTCGTCTTGTGATGAGACGAAAATCTCATTATGAGGTTTTTGTCGAATCAACCTGACGATGAGATGACGGCGATGACGAGTGGACATTTGAGCCGGGAGGAGATGGACCGGCGGATGGATGCGCATTTCGGGTTCGAGGCGCGCGATGATGTGGAGGGGGTGCTTGCGACGCTTTCGCACGACGTGGAACACGACATCGTCGGCTGGCCGGCAGGGCCCACGCACGGACGTGACGCGACGCGGGGTTTTTATGAAGCGCTGTTTCAGGACCTCTCCGACGGGCGCTTTACGACGCTGAGGCGCCTCTACGGGGAGAATTTCCTTGTCGACGATTCACTTTGGGAAGGGTTCGCGCCGGGCCAGCCGTTCGGCGTTTCGGGCGGCGGACGGCCGCTGAAGTTCCGGCTGCTCCACGTGATCGAGTTCGCGGAAAGCGGCGACATCGCGCGCGAGAACGTGTGGGTCGACCTCGCCGCCATCCTCCAGCAACTGCCGCAACACTAAAGTGGCGCGGGCGGAGCAGACGGGACGCTGGAAACAGCGGCGGCGAACGCGTCAGGACATTCTGGCGGCCGCCGCCGAATTGCTGAAAACGGGCCAGAAACCGAGCCTGGAGGAGATCGCGGACGCCGCGCTCGTCTCGCGCGCGACGGCCTATCGGTACTTTCCGAACGCCGACGCGCTGCTGGTGGAGGCGGCGCTGGAGATCGACTTTCCGAAGATCGGCGACGTGCTGGCGGGGGCCGACAACGACCCGGTGCGACGCGTGGAAAAGGTCGATGCGGCGCTCCACGCGCTGATCGCGGAGAACGAGGCGGCGCTGCGGCTGATGATCGCGAGCGCGCTGGAACGCGGCGCGCGCGGCGACCTCCCCGTCCGTCAGGACCGGCGCACGCCGATGCTGACGGAAGCGCTGGCGCCCGCGCGCGCATCGTTCAAGGTGGCCGACTACGACGCGCTGATCGCGGCGCTTTCGCTTATCGTGGGGCCGGAAGCGATGATCGTGTTCCGCGACGTGCTGCGGCTGGACGACGCCGAAGCGGCGCGCGTGCGCCGCTGGGCGATCCGGGCACTGATCAGCGCAGCAAGCTAGCCGCCGACGACCATTTCCAGCGTCACCGCCGCAACGGCGAACTGACCGCGCATCTTTTCGGCGATGACGGCGGCGTCATGCTCGGAAAGGCGGGGGACGACGACGCGCATCTCCAGCTTTTCGCGGATGCGCCGCGAACGGAACATCGAAGGCACGAGATCGCGCTGCGCGAAATAGTTGAGCATTCTGAGGCTGATATGCGGGTCCACATTCGCAATAATCTCGAAATGCGCGCTCCTGCTCACAAAGGCGAGATGCGGCCCGGAAACGGCGGGCGCGGCGGCAGCAAGAGCGGTGGACATGACATTCCTTTTTCAAGTTTGCGGCGTGCTTTTCGCACGCGCGCACAGAAAAAGGGATGCAAAGCGATTGAGCTTTAACCGATTCTGTGCATAAAAATCGTCAAATTCAATTTTACAAAGCGAAATTTATGCGCCTTGACGATTTCGACCGAAAAATTCTTCGCGTGCTGCAGGAGGATTGCAGCCTTTCCACCGCGGAGATCGCCGAGCGCGTCGGCCTGTCGCAATCGCCATGCTGGCGGCGCATCGCGGCGATGGAGGAGGACGGAATCATCCGCAAGCGCGTGGCGCTGATCGACAGGCGCAAGGTGGGACTCGGCGCGCAGGTCTTCGCCAACGTGAAGCTTTCGGCGCACGGACGCGCGCACATGGCGGAGTTCGAAGCGACGGTGCGGGAGATAGAGGAAATCCAAGAATGCTACGTGCTGATGGGCACGACGGACTTCCTGCTGCGGATCGTGACGACGGACATCGAGGCTTACGAGAAGCTGTTCTTCGAGAAGCTCTCCCGCCTGCCCGGCGTGCAGGAGATCACCTCTTCAATGGCGCTTTCGGAGATCAAGAGCACCACCGCGCTGCCGGTCAGAGCCTCTCAAGCCTGAGCGGAAGGCCATCGCGGGGCCGGGGCATGGGGAACATGGCGAAGTCGGGCGTGTACCCCTCCGGCAGCACGATGCGGCGCTTGTCCAGCAGCTCGAACAGGAAGGCCTTCGCCTGCATGTAGGCGAAGTGGAGGCCAAGACACATGTGGCCGCCGCCGCCGAAGGGCACCCAGGCGTATTTGTGCCTGCCCTTTGAATTTTCAGGCGAGAAGCGCGCGGGATCGAACCGGTCCGGGTCCGGCCAGAGATCGGGGAGACGGTGTGTCATCATCGGGTTGACGCCGATGTGCGTGCCCGCCGGAATGGTATAGTTCCCGAACGTAAAATCCTTGAGCGCGCGGCGCGGCAGCGCGGGCACGGGCGCGTTCAGGCGCATCGCCTCCTTGAACGCCCACTCGGTCTTTTCAAACCGGTCCAGCTCTGCGTAGGGAATCCTGTCCCCGAAATCGGCGCGCGCGCCGCGCACCTCGGCGCGCAGTTCCTCCTGCCATTCGGGCGAGGCGCCCAGATAATAGACGGTGGAGGTGAGCGATGAGGTGAGCGTGTCGTGCGCGGCCATCATCAGGAAATTCATGTGATCGATGATTTCCTGATCGGTGAGCAGGCGCGTCTGCCCGGTCGCCTCGTCCTCGTGCTCCGCATTGCAGATCTGCGTGAAGATATCGTCCCCCGCCGCGCCGCGGCGCTTGGGGATTTCCCGCCCGAAGAAGGCGCACATGAAGGCGCGCCCCTTCACGCCGCGCGCCATCGCGGTGAACGGCAAGGGCTTTCGCACGATGCCGATGGACGCGGCGACCATATCGACGAAGCTGGTGTTGATGCGGTCCGCCTCCGGCCCCCAGGGGATGCCGAGGAACGAGGTGGCCGCGAGATCGAGCGTGAGCTGCTTGATCGCCGGATAGAACTTCACATCTTCCGGCCACTTGGCGACGCGCGCGGCGATGCCATCCTGCAGCGCGCCCAGGTAATTCTGCATCGGCGCGGGCTTGAAGGCGACCGACAGCGTTTTGCGGTGAACGCGGTGCTCCTCGAAATCCATCAGCATCACGCCGCGCGGGAACACACGATCGAGGATCGGATTCCAGCCCTGCTCCGACGAGAAGGTCTTGTCGCGATCCATGAAGACAAGCTCGTTCGCCTCCGGCCCGATCAGCGTGACCTGCCAGCCGCCGCCGATGTTGGGCGTGCGGTAAACGCGCCCGAAGCGATCCACCTGATCGCGCACCATGGTGAGCGGGTCTTTCAGAAAGCGCAGCGTGCGTAGAACCCTGCCGAGCCGCGAGCCCGGAATTTCCCCCGGCAGATGCGCAAGATCGGCATAGCCCGTATCGCGAAGCCGCGCGAAACGCTCCGCCGGCGTCGAGCCGTCGTCGGTGCGGAACTCCTGCGGATGAACCGGCGCGTTCATGGACAACCCTCCCACCCAAAGCCCGCATTCGGGCCGATCGTGTGCGGCGGGCACCCCTCCCACAGCGCACCCGCACGCACACAGCATCCGGCCGCGCGACTCTCCCTTCGCGCGCAAAATGCGGAGTTAGGATACGCAAAAACGGGCTGAGTGCAAATCTAATTTACACTAAGGTAAGTGGGAGGCGGGCGTGACGTTAACGAGCCATAACAAACAAACTCACTTACTACTAACAACCTATTTGGTTGTTCGTTCGAAAATTAGTGACGATATTGCGTTCGCCTGCCGATTCCGCCGCTACGCGCCACGCGACCGTGCCGCTAGGGGCGCACACGATGACGACGGGATATAGGCGGATGGTTTATGCGGAGCTGGGGGTATGACGCCCAAGCTAAACCTTGAGTGGTGCCGCCTCAGATTCAGACGGTAGAGGGTGCCGTTTGCCTTATTCAGATCGCTGACGGTCGGGTTTTGTAGTGTTGCTAAGGTCGGGATGGGTGGTCATGCCCCAAGGGAGGGCTGGGCAGAGATACCACCCCAGCAACTGCGGGCATACATACGAAAGCAAGGAAGCCGAAAAGGAACTTATTGTCAAATTACTTGCCAAGACAATTAATAGGACCCATCATGTTTGAAGAATTACCAAGAGAAATGGTTGAATGGATATTAAGCCATCCCCAATCCCGTAAACCCGTTTTGCTTCCTGCAATAGCCGCAATTTCAGTATGTGAACATTACTTGGGCACGTGCTTTTTGGAATCGAATAGCCCTTTGCTCAAACACAAACCCAATTTTATTGGGGATTCATCCCGTGAATTTGGACTGCGCCTTGTTCAGATTGCTTCGAGCGTTTTCGCACTACGGAATGAACCAGGCTTCCTTGAGATTTGCCGGCGCTTGGCAACGCGCCCCCTGGTAGCGGCCTTCTACGAAGCCAAGGCCGCATACCATCTCCAAGAGTTTGGCTTCAGGATTTCAGCTCGACCCGAAACTCTTTCAAAACGAGAAGATTTCGACTTCTCCATTTCTTTTGGGGAGACGGTAGTCAATGTTGAGGCAACGGCACTTTCTGGAAAGCAATTTGGTTCGAAGAATATTAAAAACGCCCTCTCAAAAAAGCGTAAACAGCTTCCCGATGATAAGCCAGCCATTATCATTTGCTTTGTGCCGGGCTTTTGGCGGGAGACTACACCAAGCATAGGAATCGAATTAGAAAGGCTTGCACATGAGTTCTTGCGAGGAACGCGCCGCATCAATTACCTCTTTTTCCTCGAAGACATTTTTCATATATCCACAGGCAGTAAGGCGATTACACGATGCTTCTATTATAAAAACCCCAATCCGCGAATGACCGACCCGATTCTAGACAGTATGATTGACGCGAATAAGGTGACTGATGCACAAACGCGCGCGATCTTGCAAAATGGCGTACAGAACGGTTTTGCTGGAACGGGAGCTTTTGCGAATTGGCTTATTTGGCTTAACCAACGCTTACATTAACTGTTGTTACGTCATTCGCACAAGACAATCTATGCCCTCAGTGCTGCTATGTGGCGGAGCGTGTATTCACACCCTTTCCCCCTCAGCCCGCCCAAACCTCGCGCAACAGCCGGTCGAAATTCCCGCCGATCACCTTTTCGATGACGCGCGCCGGGTACTTCGCGCGGTCCCTTTCAGCGGCGTTTTAATAAAAATCGTCACCCCGGCGCAGGCCGGGGTCCATGCGACCTACCCGGTTATAGAAACGGATAAAGATCACTCCATTCCGGGTTCGCTTCATTGATAAGCCGCAGCTTCCACGCGCGGTTCCATTCCTTCAGCGCCTTCTCGCGGGCGATGGCCTCGCGAAAATCGTCGTGCTCTTCGTACCAGACGAGCATTTTCACATTATACCGCTTCGTGAAGCCGGGAACGTAGCCTTCTCGGTGTTCATGCACCCGCCGCGCGAGATCGTTCGTGACGCCGATGTAGAGCGTACCGCCCTTGCGGCTCGCCATAATATATACCCAACCGCGTGGCTTCACGGGCGTATGGGCCCCGGCCTTCGCCGGGGTGACGGTTGGGAGGTTGGCGTCCCTCTGGCGAAGCGGTCGTGCATTGGCGCTTCAGTGCGACGGGGGGTCGGCGGTGCGTGTTTCGCCCCTCCCCTCACCCCGTCCAAACCTCGCGGAACAGCCGATCAAAGTTCCCGCCGATCACCTTTTCGATGACGCGCGCCGGGTACTTCGCGCGGTCCATTTCGGCGGCGATGATTTCCATGCGGCGGGCGCTGTTGAGATCGGGGACCGCAACCGGCCCATCGGCCTCTCCCGGTGCACCGATGCCCGCCTTCTGCCGCGCCTCTGCCGTCTTGCGGACGATCTCCATATAGGCGGGGGAGATGTCGACGGGGGTGATGCTCTGGTCGCTGCCGATGCCGACGTGATCCTCTCCGCACAGGCGGATCGCGTGGGTGAGGTGCTTCATAAAGAGCGCGCGCGAGGGCGAGACGGGATCGCGGCCGAGGAAGGGCATCAGATACATGCCGACGACGCCGCCGGTGTTCGACACGGCGCGGAGCGCGGCGTCGGGCTGGTTGCGCTGGCTATCATAAATCGTGCGCGCGCCGGTGTGCGAGCAGGTGATCGGCTTCGATGAGGCCGCAGCGGCGTCCATCACCGTTTGCGGCGTGGCGTGGCCGGTATCGACGAGGATGCCGAGGCTGTTCATGCGCGCCACCGCCTCCCGCCCAAGCGGCGTGAGGCCTTCGCTATCGGGCAGCGAGCTGCCGGCGCCGAGCGCGTTGCGATCATTGTAGGTGAGCTGCATGATCTTCACCCACAGGCCGCCGAACGTTTCGATGAGGCTGAGATCCTCGCCGATCATCCCCATGCCCTGAAAGCCGAAGATGATGCCGAGCTTGCCCTGCGCCTTCGCGGCGGCGAGGTCCGCATGGCGCTTCACGAGCAGGAAATGATCGGGGTGCGCCTCGATATGGCGGAGCCACTTCGCGATTTCCTTCACCGTGCCTTCGAAACCGCCGGGCTTGCCCACGGTGAGGTTGACCGCGGTGATGCCCGAGGCGCGGACGTTCGCCAGCTTTTCGGGGGTGAGCTCGCCGGGGGGCGGATAAGGCACGTTCCACGTGTCCGGCGAGGCGAGCGCATCGATGACGATCGCCTTCCGGTAAAGCGCGGCCACCGACGCCGGGATGGCATCGGTGGTGGCGGCGATGGCGGGGGCAGCAAGCGCGGTGAGGCCGAGGCCCGCCGCGCCGGCTGCGAAGGCGCGGCGGCTGATCTCGCTGGTTCCGGTCATGATGCCCCCTGCCCCTTAGCGTTTCGCGACGGCGTGGACGACGTCGACGTAGAACTTCTCCGCCTCCGTGATGCCCGCGACCTTCGAACCTGGCTTCGGATCGATGACGATGAACTCGTTCGGCGCGTGCGCGCCCGCGCCGTAGCCGATGCCCGCCGAGACGATCGGCATCTTCAGGATATCGGTGAACACGTAATACGGCGCGCTGCCCGCAAGGCGGGGCATGACGCTCGGCGTGATGCCGTACTTGCGGTACGTGCCGATCACCGCCTGCACCAGCGGCTCCTTCACCGAAGACTGCGCGGGCGGATAGCCCGACAGGCGCGTGAGCTTGATGTCGGTGAAGCCCTTGCTATCCAAGTGCGCGCGGATCAGGCGCTCGGACTCGTCGGGCGTCTGGTTCGGCACGAGGCGCGAATCGAACTTCGCGGTGAACTTGTGCGGCAGGATGGTCTTCGTGCCCTCCCCCGAATAGCCGCCCCAGATACCGTCCATATTGAGCGTGGTGTTGAAGAGGTACTGCGTGATCGCCTCGCGGCCGGACATGCCGCCAATCCACTTCTCGACGCCGAGCGACTTCTGCATCGCCGCCTCGTTCGCTTCCCAGGCGGGGAGGACGCCGTTGATAAGCTCCTGCTCCTCCTGGTTCGGCTGGCGGATCGAATCGTAGAAGCCGGGCACGGTGATGACGTTGCCGTCGGGCGAGGTGAGGCTCGCGATCGCCTGCGCGAGGCGGAGGCCCGGCGCATCGACGATGGCTTTCAGCGAACTGTGGATCTCGGCGTCCTTGGGGCCGCCCTGCGGGCCGCCCTGCGCCTCAAGCTCGAAATAGATGTTGCCCTTGACGCCGAGCGACATCTGAACGCCGCCCGCAAGCGTCTGCCCCATCATCGGGAAGAGAACGCCGCCGTTCGCCTGCTTCAAACGGTCCGCATATTTGGCGATGAGGTCCGGGTAGTGCGGCGAGCCAAGCTCCTCCTCGCCTTCCGCGAGCAGCATGATGTTCACGGGCAGCTTGCCCTCGGCCTTGATGATGGCTTCGAGCGCATTCAGGAAAATGCGTTGCGGCCCCTTCTGGTTGGTCGCGCCGCGCGCCATGAGCACGCGGCCGAGCGCATGATCTTCAAGGATGGTGCCCGCGAAGGCATCGACCTGCCAGCCCACGGGCTCGATCGGCTGCACGTCGTACATCATGTAAACCGCGATCGTCGTCTTCGCGCCCGCGTCGTAATAGCCCCAGACGCCGGGGTGGCGCTTGGTGGGGGCAAGCTCCGCTTCCTTGAAGCCGAGCGCCTTGAGATCCGCGATCAACATGTTCGCCATGTCGTTAACGCCGTCGTTCTGCGCGCTGATCGAACGCTGGCGCACCCAGCGCTGCACGTTCTCGATATGCGCGGCCTTGTTGGCGTCGATGTATTTATAGGCGGCGGCGTGCTTGCCCTTGTAGGGCGAGACCTTGCCGGCGTCGTAAGCCTTCTCCGTGGTGAAGGGGAACTCAGGACGCTTCACCTCCTGCGCGGTGGCGGAAAGCGTGATCGCGGAAAACGCGGCGGCGAGAAGCAGAGATTTCATCGGGGGAACTCCTTCAGGGTTATTCGGCAGCGGCGATGGGCGCCGGGACGGGGGGATCGATGTCGGTAAGGCCGAGCTGCTTCCAGTTGATGAGCGCGTTGTAGAGCATCCGGAACTCGCCGAGGTTCTGCCAGCGCCACACGGGGTTCGTGGCGAACATCAGGATGCGGCCCTCGCCCTGCGGGATGTTGAGGATCGCGGCGCGGTCCTTCACCCCATCAGCGCCGCGCATGAAGCCGCTCAGCACGCCCTCCTTGCCGCCGGGGAACTCCATCATGACGCGGCCCTTCAGCCGCTCCGGCACGCCGTAGAGCGTGTTCGACGCCCAGCGCACGGGCATTTCCGCCGCGTCGTAGCCGTAGAACACCGGGTTCTTCGGCTGCAGCACCTTCGCCTTCACGATCGGGCCGGGCGCGTAGAAATCACCGGGTGCACGCGCGGTGACGATGTCGTTCACAAGGCCGAACTCGACCGGCACGGCGCTCGCGTCGCCCGTGGTGATGAGCGTGCCGCCCGCATCCACGAACTTCCGAAGCTCCACCATGCCTTCAAGGCCCATGCCGCCGCGCACGTCCTCCGACGACCCGTAGTCGCCGAGGAAACGGTAACGATCCGTCTTCGTGTAGGGCAGCGGCTTACCCTTCATGGGAATATCGAAAACGATATCCTTCGTCGAACGGCCCTGCGTCGGCAGGATGATGACGTCGTACTTGTCACGGAGATTGCCGGCGCGGACCTGCTCCTTGAAGACGAGGTCGTACGCGATCTCGTGCTGGTCGAAGGCGTAGCGCACCCAGCCGACCTTCTCGCTCGACCCCCATGTGCTGAACATCGCCGTGCGCGGCAGCACACTCTCGTGCGCGGCGGGCTTGCCGCTGACGGCGACGGCGTGAAGGCCGAGCGCTTCCACCGCGGGCTTCAGAACGTCGTAGGCGCCGCCGTCGACGAGCAGCGAACCCGCCGGGATGGCCTTGCCGCCCGCCTTGAAATCGGCCTCGGCAACACTGACCTTCGCGTCCTTCAGGCGGTAGCGGAGCGTCGCGAGACCGACCGAGCCGTTATCGAGCACCGCATAAGTGCCAGCACCACGGCCGGAAATGCTGCCGCGCGGCGTCTGGCGATCGACGGGCGTGGTCGGGATATCGAGCGCGGCCTTGTCGTCCACCTCGACCACATCGACATGCGCCATCATGCCCATGGTCCAGGCGGCATCGTCGTAGGTGCCGAGCTTCTCGTCGGGGTAATTGTCCTGCTTGCGAAACAGGATCTTCGCCAGGCGCCCGTAGGGCTGATCGAGCTTCACAACCAGCGAGCCGGCGGGGTAGCTGGCGTCCTTGAGCTTGACCGACTTCGTCGCGCGTCCGACCTCGATGCCCTGCAACCGCAGGAGATTAGTCACGAAGGCAATGCGCGTCTCGTCCTTCTGGCCGCCGGGAATGATATACGCGTAAGGCGCCTTCGTCTTTCCGTTTTCAACGGCATTCGCGCTCTTCTTGTAGAAGTTTTCGAGGATGACGTTCGGGTGCTTGGCGGCAAGATCGAGCGCGGTCAGCACGCCCGTCTGCATGTAGTTGGTGTTGTTGCGCATCGACCAGACAACCTCCTTGTAGGGAGGGCTGGGGCGATACCAATCGCGCTTCGTCCAATCGCCGCCACGCACGGACGTCTGCACCTCAGGCGCGACATGGCGGAGCATGGTGGTCGCGCCGCCGTTGCCGAAGGTTTCGTACATGCGCAGCATACCGTTGTGGTTCGACGACATGAAGGCGAGGTAGCCCGGCGTCCACGCATCGACAAAACCGTGCGTCCACACGCCCGGCATCCCGTATTTGGTGAGCTGCGCCATCTCGTAGTTCGCGAACCACGGCAGCTCGCCAAACAGGATCGGATCGAGATCGGGGTTCTGCGGCGCCTGACCGCTGTAGGTGTAGAGAAACGGCACCGATTCATGCAGCTCGTGCATCACCGGCGGATGCCATTCCATGTAGTATTTCATCAGGTGACGCGCGCTGACATCCGAGAAGTTAATGTCGCGGTTGTTGTCGTGATAAATATACTTGCCCCAGTAAGGCGGGCCACCGGGCTTGTTGCGGTCGTCGGTCTCGTCGATGAGGTTGCGGTAATACCAGTCGACATAGCGGTCGCGGCCATCGGCCTCCAGAACGGGGCTGAGCGCAACCACGAGGTTGTCGCGAATACCGCGGATCATCTCGCCTTCGTCGGTGAGCAGGCGATAAGTGAGCTCCATCAGCATCTCGGGCGGCCCAGTTTCGGCGCTGTGAAGCCCCGCCGACAGGTGATAGATCGGCTTCGTTCCCGCGATCACGGCAGGCGCGTCTGCGGCCGGCAGCTTGCGCGGATCGGCGAGCAGCGCGAGATTGGCCTTATAGGTGTCGAGCTTCGCCAGGTTTTCTTCCGACGAGATCATCACCACGATATTCTCGCGGCCTTCCTCGGTCTTGCCGATCTCGATGATCTTTATGCGCGGCGATTTTTCAGCCAGCGCCCGGTAATACCCAACGATCTGATCGTAATAGTGCAGCACCTTCGGCGCGCCGATATGGTTACCGAGATTCTGTTTCGGAGACGGAACAGAATCCGACACCGGCAGATGATCGACGAGTGGGCTGCTGAACTCCGGCTTCGTCGTCCACGCCTTCACGGATTTCGCGAAATCCGGGTCCATCGGCTGCGCCATCACCGTCGTTCCGAGCAGTGCCGCAATCGCAACGCTGACCGCCATTTTCATACTGTTTGCCCCTTCCACGCTACTGACAACACGCCATCGTTCGCCTCCCGCGGCAACCGCCGAAGCCGTTTGGCATCCCCTTGCGGAGACCTGATGCTTGATAGCATCAGGATTTCATCATTTTATCGGGATACGCAACAATCATCTTGCCAAGCACGTGACCTCGACTCAGAACGGCGCGCGGAGAGCGGGCCCTGTTCAGGCGCCCTCTCAAAATATACTGGCCCGTGTCTTCTCCGACAGGGCCGAACAAGGGGGTTCGTAAGGCAAAAGTTTCTTCAAGGGCCGTTCGAGTGGCCCTTTCGTTTGCATAATCGATGTCCGGCAGATCGTTAAGCCCGGCACGCGTAAAAGGAGATTTAGAGTGAGCAAGATGTTCAAAATGTCGTTTTTCCTTGCTGCCACGGCGATGGCCGGGGTGAGCGGGACGGCCGCCGCACAGGAGTCCACCGGTGATGAGATCATCATCACGGCGCTGAAACGCGACACGAACCTGCAGGATACGCCGATCTCCATCTCTGCCGTTACCGGCGACACGATCGCGAATTCGGGCGTGCAGAGCATTTCCGACCTCAATGCGAGCGTGCCGAGCCTTTCCTTCGTGGACGGTGGCCCCTCGCAGCGCCGCGTCGTGATCCGCGGCATCCAGGCCGCGGGCGAACCGACGGTCGGCACCTACTACGACGAAACCCCGGTGACGGGCGTGATCGGCGCGGGCAATGACGCCGGCGGCTCCACCCCCGAGCTTCGCCTGTTCGACGTGGAGCGCGTCGAGGTGCTGCGCGGCCCGCAGGGCACGCTCTACGGTTCGGGCTCGATGGGCGGCACGCTGCGCGTGATCTACAAGAAGCCGGCGAACGAATTCGACGCCGCGATCGACACCAGCCTTTCGGCAACCAAGCATGGCGGCGCCAACTTCGAAGGCAGCGCGATGGTTAACGTGCCGATCGTGCAGGACAAGGTCGCCGTGCGCGCAACCGGCTTCTACCGCAAGGCAGACGGCTACATCGACAACACCACGCTCGGCATCAAGGACATCAACGAGCAGAAGTATTACGGCGGCCGCCTGCTGCTGAGGCTGACGCCGACCGACGATCTGACGATCGACGCGGCGTACTACATGAACCGTTCGCGGACGGACACGCCGTCGTGGACGCTCGAAGCCGGCAAGTATAATTCGGATGCGCTGACCCGCCAGCCGATGCGCGACGACGTCGACCTCTTCAGCCTGACTGCCGCCTATGATTTCGGCGGCGTGGTGCTGACGGCGGCTGGTTCCTACATGGAGCGCGACATTTCGACGGTGAGCGACGTTTCGCGGTTCATCCGTTCGACGCGGACGGCGGCAGGCTGCGGTGCCCGCCTCAACGGCAGCGCTGCCATTCCCTGCGCCGGCACCCAGCTTACGGACTATTACGCCCTCGTCGACGGCCAGTCGACGTCGGCGCTGTTCCCGCAGCAGAACATGGAAGCTTGGACGGCCGAACTTCGCCTCAGCTCTGACGGCACGGGGCCGCTCAACTGGACCATCGGCGGCTTCTTCTCGGACCGCGATATCCATGTGGAAAACCCGCAGGTGAACGCCGATCCGGTGACGGGCGCGATCATCTATCCGCTGGAGATCGCAACGTCGCGCTACATCAACGACAGCCTTCGCCAAGTGGCCGCATTCGGCGAAGTCTCGTATGACGTGACCGACCGTCTGAACCTGACCGCGGGCGTGCGTTACTTCCGCTACGACAAGGACATCAACGGCGAGACGACGAAGGGTTCCATCCTTGTCGGCGCGGTGGTGCGTCCGCTCTCATTCGTGTCCTCGGACGAGGACGGCACGGCGTTCAAGTTCAACGCTTCGTACAAGATCACCGACGACGTGCTCTTCTACGCCGAAGCTTCGCAGGGCTTCCGCCCCGGCGGCGCGAACCAGGTGATTGGCCTCGCCCAGGAGCTGACGCCCTACCAGTCGGACAGCCTGTGGAACTACGAGGCGGGCCTGAAGACGACGCTGCTCGATCGCAAGCTCACGCTCAACATGGACGTGTTCCAGATCGACTGGTCGGACATGCAGATCAGCACGCGCACGCCGAACGGCGCATTCGCCTATATCGGCAATGCGGGCTCGGCGCGTATCCGGGGCTTCGAACTCGAAGGCTCGCTGCGTCCGGTCGAAGGCCTCTCGATCTCGGGCAATCTCGCCTATCTCGATGCCAAGCTGACCGAAGATCAGCCGAACGCCGGCACGGCAATCGCTCCGGCGGCCGGTTTCGACGGTGATCGCATTCCGTTCGTGCCGAAGTTCACGGCGGGCCTGTCGGCTCAGTACGTGTGGGATCTGACGCAGGGTCTGAACGGCTTCTTCCGGCTTGACGCCAACCACGTCGGCGGCTCGTGGTCGGACTTCCGCCCGACCTATGTGTTCACGCGCTACATCGACGACTACGAAGTCGCGAACGTCCGCGTGGGTGTCGAGGAAGCGGACAACGCCTGGGGCGTTTACGTGTTCGTCAACAACCTGCTCAACGACACGGCGATCACGCGGTCGGGATCAAACGCGATCTTGCGGGGCCGCACTGTTGTGAACAGCGTGACGCCGCGCACCGTGGGCCTTAACTTCCGCGCCAACTTCTAAGCGGAACGCACGCAAAAAATATGGGCGGCAACCACATGGTTGCCGCCCTTTTTTTTGTTCGCCTGACCGGAACGTTCAGGCCGCGCTGATCAAGCTTTCGATCGGCTGGAATTCCTCGTCGATCCCGAACATGCGGGGGCCCAGGACTTCGAGGCTTTCCGGGCGGCGTAGCATCGGATCGGCGCTGTAGCCGAGCACCTTCACGCGCTGGCCGTAGGTGAGCATTTCGCCCGTCAGCGGCTCGCCGGATTCGCGGTCGAGGATGCTGATGAGATCGGGGACGATCGTGATCGTCTTGCCGTTGAGACGGCAGACCAGGAATTCGTTCTGGATCTCGACGACGCACTCGTCCTTCGAATCCTGAAGGCCGGTCATCGTCGCGCGACCGAAGTGCCAGCCGTCGCGCGTGTCGTGCGTCACGTCGGTGATCTTGCCGTCGAAGAGGATGCGCGCGGTGCGGCCGTCCCAGCTGTTCAGATAATCGATCAGGCTTTCGAAGATGTCGCGCGAGTCCTCGCGCGCCGTGCGGATGGCGCGGCCAATTTCTAGCGTCTGCGTGATAGTGCGCTGCACGGCGAACGATTTCGCCTGCTTGCCCGTCATCGGATAAAGCGCGCCGAACGCCATGGCGCCCATCGCGCCGGTGACGACGCGGCAGAGGTCTTCGGCCATGCGGTCGTCGGTCGCTTCGATCGTGACGACGTTGCCGGAATCATCCATCACGATGCCCGGTGTCGCCTTGCAGCCATAGATGCTGAACGTCGTCATCTCGATGTGCGGCACGGCGCGGCCGATGCCGTCCGCATCGAGCACCGGGATGCCGCTGATCGCGCCGAGCGCGAGCGGGAACATCGAATTCGCACCGCCGATCTCGGCGCTGATAAGCGCATCGACGCGGCGGCCGTAAAACGCCTCCGCGCGGGCGAGGATGCGGTGCAGCGTCTTTTCGCTGACGAGGTGCTCGACGATCACCGACGGTGCGCCGATGCCCGCGATGGAAAGCACGAAGGCGTCATCGGGAATCTCGTCACACGAGAGGATCTTCGGGTAGCGACCGTTCTTGATCTGGGCGCGGACGAAGAGTTCGCCCACGTAAGGATCGCCGCCGCCGCCGGTTCCGAGGAGCACGGCACCGCGCGCCATATCCTGAATGTCCTGAACGCTATCGACAATGAACATGATATGCCTTTCGGAAAAGCGTGGGCTCAGGCGAGCGCCGCAAGCGGGCCGACGGCGCGGACCCTGATCTGGACGGAGCCGGATTTCATGTGCGTCATCGGGAGTTCGACGATCTCGACGATCTCGACCTCACCTTCGCGCGCACCCGCCGCAACGGCGGCATCGGTTGCTTCCTTGCGCGCCTGTTCGAGCGCGGCCTCTCGGCCCATGGTGCCGACGTCGTAGAGCTTGTCGACGCGGCCGCTGACGAGCGCGATGGCGGCGCCGACCGCGTTCGCGACTTCGGCGTGAGCGGGCTTCAGCACCTCGGACGTGCCCTTCAGCGCACGCGAGATGAGGATACTGCCGCCGCCGACGAGAACGAGGGGGAGCGGATGGTTGCTCGTCTTGATCTGGTCGATGGCGTCTTCGATCTGCAGATGCAGATTGTCGAGCGCGGCCTCAACGGTTTCATCGGGAAGATGCGCGACCTTCGCGGGGTCGCCGATTTGGGCCTGCCCGGCGCGGACGGCGATGTCGCTCGCGGTGAGCGTTTCGCCGCCGAAAATGAGGCCTTCCTCGGCGAGCCGGTAGCCGACGGACTCGGGGCCGACCGTCCAGCCGCCTTCGCCCTTGCGGACAAGACTGCCGCCGCCGATGCCGATCGAGAGCACGTCGGGCATACGGAAGTTGGTGCGGACGCCGCCGATGTAGTTCGCTGCGGTCGTCTCGCGCGGGAAACCGCGCAGGAGGAAGCCGATGTCGGTGGTGGTGCCGCCGATATCAGCGACCACCGCCTCGTCGAGCCCGGTGAGGAATGCCGCGCCGCGAATACTGTTCGTGGGGCCGGCCGAGCAGGTGAGGATCGGGAATGCCGATGCGGTTTCGGTGGTGATCAGCGTGCCGTCGTTCTGGCTGATGTAGATGGGCGCGTTGATTTCAAGGTCAGCGATGGCGGTTTGCAGCGAGCCGATCACGCGTTCGGAAAGCTCGGCGAGCGTCGCGTTGATAACCGCCGCGTTTTCGCGATCGATGAGGCCGAGGCCGCCGACCTTCGAGGAGATCGTGATGCGCGCGTCGGGCATCACCGCCTGCACGACGGCGGCGGCCTTTTCCTCGATATCCGAGCGGATCGGCGCGAAGTTCGCGGAGATGGCGACGGCCTTCAGCCCCTTGGCGCGAGCATCCTCCGCAGCGGCGCGGAGCGCGTCTTCGTCGAGCGGGGCGTAGTCCTTGCCCGTGTAGAGCGCGCCGCCGCCGACCATGTAGATGTGCGAGCCGGCGACCTCGACGAGATCGTCCGGCCAACCTGCGAGCGGCGGCACGCCGTCCGCTTTGGGCAGCGAAACGCGGAAGATGGCGACCGGCGCCAGCCCCTTGCGCTGCACGAAGGCGTTCACAAACTGCGTCGTGCCGATCATCACCGCTTCGATCGAAGCGCGATGCTCGGGCGCCTTGTCGAGGATCATGCGCACGGCATTGACGACACCGCTGCGCACGTCTGCGGTCGTGAAGCTCTTCGCCGTCGCCAGCACCTCTCGCCCGCGCATCAGCACCGCATCGGTGTTGGTGCCGCCGACGTCGATGCCCAGCCTGTATCCGCTGCCGCTCATGTCAACCTTTCGAAATAGAATGCGTGACGGCGGGCGCCCGGGAGCGCCCGCCAAGACTGTCAGAACTTCACCTTGGCTTCCACGCCATAGGTGCGCGGCGTGCCGCGATAGCCGATCGCGACATCGAGACCGGAATATTTCGGCTGGAAGAATTCGGAATAATACTTCTCGTTGAAGATATTCCGCGCGAAGGCATAGAGGCCGTAGTTTCCGAACTCGACGCCCATGCGCGCGTTGAGAAGGTCATACGGATTCTGCACCGAAGCGTTGTCCGCGTCCCAATACTTCTTGCCGATGTGCTGATGCTCGATCCGCACGAACCCCGCCACGGTCTCGCTGAGATCGCCGCGATACTGGATCGAACTGTTGATCGACAGCGGCACCGTGCGCGGCGAATGATTGCCGACGTCGGACGGGAACAGGCTGCGCTTGATCTCGCTGTCGGTGGTGCCAACACCAAAGCTCGCATCAAGCCCCGGCGCGAGTTTTGCCATTGCCTCGATCTCGAAACCCTTGATCTGCACCTTGTCGATCGTGTCGATGATCTGCGATGCGGTCGCGGCTTCAACGTAGAAATACTGGTAGTTCTTCACGTTGGTGAGATAGGCGGCGCCGTTCAGCGTCAGCTTGCGATCGAACCACTGCGTCTTGAAACCGACCTCGAAGTTGTCGAGCGTTTCGGCGTCGAACACGGGCACGGCGACATTCGGCGCGTTGAAGCCGCCCGAACGGAAACCGGTGCTGTAGGTGGCGTAAACGAGACGCCCATCTTCCGGTTTCCACGTCAGTGTCACCTTGGGCTGGACGCGGTCGAACGAAGTCTTGCGGACGGCGCCGGTCACGACGTTCGTCTGCTCGCGCTTGTCCTCGTCGTAGCGGATGCCGCCCGTCAGCGTCAGCGTCGGGGTAAGGTCGTAATCGACCTGCGCGAACGCCGCATAGGCGTTGTTGTCGTTCGTTTCATTGTTGTTGGCGATGAGCAGCGCGGTGTTATCAAACTGATCGCTGCCGTCGATATCGATAAAACCGCGCGTGACGAGCGCACGATCGGTGTTCAGATAATACAAGCCAACGAGCCAGCGGAAATCCTGATCGCTCGCGGAAACGAGGCGCAGTTCCTGACTGAAGGTTTCGAGCTTGGCGTTCTGCCCCTGCCCCGCCTGGAAGCCGAGACCGAAGATACCGCCCGGAGAATCCACGGGATTGCGGAAATCGAGATCGGCCCGGTTGTTCTGCTGGAACTTCGACCAGGCACTGATGCCTGTGAGGGTCGCGAACCCGAAATCGTAATCGAACTTGCCGGTCAGATCGACGCTGTCGCCTTCCGCATAGGCCGGGAAATTGAACTGCGGGTTCACGAAGTCGCGCGGAATGCCGGAGAACACGGCCGCGTAGCTGTTCGAACCGCCCCGGAAATCGCTGTATTCGGCACGAAGGTCGAAGGTCAGCAGATCGGTCGGCTTCAAAATCATGCGGCCGCGCAGCGAATAATCATGATCGATGTAATCGACGTGATCGCCGCGGAAATCGTTCTTCACGAGGCCGTCGGACGACGTGTAGCTGCCCGAAACGCGGACCAGAACCTTGTCTTCGACCAGCGCGCCCGAAACGCCTGCAGAAACGTCGATCGTGTCGCCGTTCGCATAGCCGAGATTGACGAAACCTTCGAGTTCGTTGCCCGGCGCTTTCGTCACCACGTTGATCGCGCCGCCCACGGCGTTACGGCCGTAAAGCGCACCCTGCGGGCCTTTCAGAACCTCGATGCGTTCAATGTCGAACAGCGTGACGCCGAGCTGCTTCTGGTTGGTCTGCGGCACGCCGTCGAGTACGAAGGCGATGGGCGGATCGGCGTTGTTGATCTGGGTGAGACCGCGCATCGTGATGAAGTTGCTGCGGTACGTGTCGCCGCGATCGTAGGTGATGTTCGGCACCTGCGCGATGATATCGGACGTCGACTTGATGCCCGCGTCCTCGACCGCCTGCGCGGTGAACGCTGTCACCTGAATGGGAACGTTACGGAGCGGCTCGGCGCGCTGCTGTGCGGTGATGATGATCTCGTCGGTTTCGGCGTCCTGCGCCAGCGCCGCGCCAGGCAATATCGCCAGTGCCGCCGACGCCAGAAAAGCCGTTCTCAGGTTACGACCCGTCATTTCCATTACCCCTTTTTGCTGTTTTCCCTGCACACCATATTCGCGCACAGAGAAAAGCCGCGCGACGCCGGAGTCGGGTAGTCAGAGGCGCTGTCGGGTGGCGGGGCCGCCTATTTTTCCTGCGCACGCGCAACGGCGGCCTTGCGGCTCGATACGCCGAGCTTGGCGTAGATCTTCTTGAGATGGAATTTGATGGTGTTCTCGGTAAGCCCGAGACGGCGCGCGATCAGCTTGTTCGACGCGCCCTCGGCGAGATGCGCGACAATCTCCGACTCGCGGTCGTTGAGGGCATCGGGCGAGAGATACTGGGGCTTGGCTTTCAAAGCCCTGAGAACGGTCTCCGCATGTTGCTGTTCGAGCGGCGATACCGCGCGTTTCGCTGTTCGCTCCATGATCGCGCGGACAGCACTGCCCTCTTCAACGAACGGAGACAGAATCTCTTCGGCGAAGGCATGATGCACGGCCGCAACCATCGCTTCATCGGCACCGGCTTCGTCCCCCAGCCGATCGCGCACGAGCGACAGCAGAACGTAGCCCTTCACCATCGTGACGAGGCGCTCGCCCGTGCGTCCCTCCTCGATCATCGTGCGGGCCCCTTCCCCCGCCGCAGCAACGCGTCCGCGCGCGAGATCGATGAGGATTCGGGCCTGCATCGCGAGGTCTCGTGTCCGCCACGGGACATGATCCGCATCGACGCCAAGCGTCCGCGCGATCGCCTCGGCACTGTCGATACCGCCGCTGCGAAAGCGGTAGATCGCCTCCAGCGCCTTGAGCAAGTCCGTGACACAAAGAAGCCCCTGATTTCCGAGCCGCGTCCGCAGCTCCGCAATGACGCGAAGCGCAGCCGGGAGTCCGCTGCGACGCCACGCGACATCGACGATGATCGGCCAGGTAACGGCATATTGATCGTACCACGCCTCCCCGGCGCCGAACTGATCGAAGGCGACACGCACGAGATCCGCCGCGCTTTCGCGGTAGTGCCGCAGATAATCCACCGCCGCGAGCGCCATGCGCGCAGTTGCCGTGACGGTTACCTCGACGCCGCCTGCGCCGCGGCGCCGAAGCGTGGCGGCACCCAGTTCCGAGGCGGTCTTCAGCGAACCATGCGCGAGCGCGACGAGCACGTCGTGCGTCATCAGATGCTGTTCGGCGAAGGGGAGCATCCCGATCGCCTGATACGTCTCTCGCGTTCGGATCACGGACTGGTGCGCCGCATGGAGATCGCCACGCATCTGGTACATCACGACCATCGTGTTTCGGCACCATGCCCAGAACAGCGGCATATCGGGCGCCAGCGCGCGCACCCTCTCCACCTCCGCCTCGCGCGTCGGCGCGATCCCGTTGATGTAGCATTCGAAAAGCAGGTCGAGGGCGTGGCCTTCAAGCTCGAGCTGCTCGCCGTGCCCGGTGGGATCGTCGAGGAAGCCGCCGGTGCTCTCGCGGATACGGCGCAGCCAGTTGCTTGCCTCGCCGAA
This sequence comes from uncultured Sphingosinicella sp., assembly GCF_963974575.1. Classification (NCBI taxonomy): domain Bacteria; kingdom Pseudomonadati; phylum Pseudomonadota; class Alphaproteobacteria; order Sphingomonadales; family Sphingosinicellaceae; genus Sphingosinicella; species uncultured Sphingosinicella sp. The sequence continues at coordinate 444,097 of NZ_CAXBBQ010000002.1, forward strand.
ATATCCGGCCTTGAAGTGCGCCAGCGCCGCCATCAGCTGCAGGCGCGGCTGGGCTTCCAGAACCTCCTGCGGCGTTTCGCGCAGGATCGCGCGAAGTTCGCCCGCGCCGTAGGTGAGGAAGATGAGGATGAACGGAATCCCGCCGAGCGTCTCCATCATCGTGGCGCGGTCGCCTGCAAGATCGTAGTGGCGAACCGAAGCGGCATAGCGCTGCTGCTGCCAGAGCCAGTCCGCCGCGCGCCTGTGCAGCCGCGCAGCGTGATCGGGGCTGCGACTGAGGCGGGCCTGCGCATAATCCGACAGCAGCGGATGCAGCCGCCACGCCGGTTCGCCCTCCGATTCCGTGCGCTGGACGAGCGTTGGCAGCTCCGCCTCCACCTCTTCGAGCAGCGCCGCGCTATCGCGCCGGTCGCGCACGTAATCGGCGAGGCTCGCTTCGACATAGTCGAACGGCGACAGTTCGGTGAGCAGCGTCTGGCTGTGCTCGGCGAGCATCGCGAAGACCTGCTCGGCAAGATAGTCGGCAACCTCGTCGACCTGCCCGCTGAAGCGCGGCATCCGCGCAGAGACACCCATCCGGTCGCGCCAGAGGCGGTAGAGCTGGACGGCGACGGGCCAGCCTTCGGTCTGTTCGGCGATGGCCGCGAGTTCGGGCGCATCGGCCGGGAGGCCGAGTGCCGCGGCAAGCTCCGCGTCGCTGAGGCGAAGCTCGGCCGGATCGATGATGCGGACAATGCCCTGCGTGCGCAGCACCGAGACGGCGAGCGAAGGTTTGCGCCGCGTCGCCAGCACAAGATGCACCCAATCGGGCAACGCATCCGTCATTTCCTCGACGAGGCGCGCGATCGCGGGGTGATCGACGCGGTCGAAATCGTCGATGATGAGCACGATCGGCCGCTCGTCGCGATCAAGCTGCAGCAGGATCGCATCGAGCATGGTCGCCGCGGGACTGTCTCCTGTCTTGGGCCGCATGGCATCGCCCATCTCGACCCCGGCGGCGGCGAGCGAACGGGCGATCATCTCCAGGAACACATCGGGCTCGCGATCAAGATCGGACGCGGTGTACCACGCCGCCGCGATGCCCTGCCCGGTAAGCCGGTGCCACCACTGCCCGAGCGCCGTGCTCTTGCCGTAACCGCGCGGGCCGACGACGATCGTGAGCTTGCCGGCGCGGGCGACATCGAGCGAGCGCAGCACGAGTTCGCGCGTGGCGAGCGGCGCGCGCTGCACCGGCGGACGCAGACGGCGGCGGCTCGCCCTTTCGCGCGCGCCGGACCGTTCCGTTTCGCGAGGTTCGGCCGCTTCGTTCAATCCCGGTCCTTTACGTTCGGCCCTTTCCGGCCCCCATCAGCAGCGCGCCGATCAGGCAGGCACCGCCCGCGACCAGCCCGAAGGCGTTCCAGTCAGAGCCCGCGACGAGCGGCACGGCAAGCGCCGGGCCGAGCGCGCTTCCAAGCATCAGGAACGCCGGCGCCGCGCCGGCGTGCCGCGCATCGCCGAGATTTCCGGCGCGCGCGATCACATAGGGTAAACCGAAACCGGGGAGCAAGACCAGCGCCGCAGCCGCCACCGCGAACAGCCACAAGCCCTGCGTGTGCGCGATCAGCAGCACGTCTACGGCGAGCAGCAGGCCGAAACCCAGCACCGGCACGCGCAGACCGGCACGCTCTCCAAGCAGCCGGGAAAGCAGCGGCCCGACCATCATGACGAATGCGCACGCGGCCATGATCTTGCCCACCAGCTGCATATCGAAGCCCTTCGCGGCACCGAGCGGGAAGATCGAGTTCCAGGCCATGCTCTGCCCCACGAACATCACGGCAAGGCCGACAAGCACAAGCACCGCGCGCGGGATCGGACGAAAGCCGGCGCCGTTCTGTTCGACATTGCCACGAAGGCCTGCCGCCATGGCGAGAAGCGCGCAGAGCGCGGTTGCGGCGAGCCCGCCGAACACGGCCACGGCGCCCGCGACTTCGACGAGCGGCGGCAGCGCGAGGTAGAAAAGCGCGGCAAAGCAGGCGAGACCGATCTGCATCGTGGCGAGCGTCTTTTGCCCATCAGTGCGTTGCGCCGCGAGCGCCGTCGCGGTCGCCAGCACCGTGCCGAGCGCCAGCCCCGACAGCAGGCGCCCCGCAACGAACGCCGCATCCGGGGCAAGCATCGCAAGAAGATTGGCCGCGACCGCGACAGCCGCCGCGCCAAGGGCGAGCGGCCGGGCGCCGACCCTGCCCGCCACAGCGGCAGCGCCAAGCGTGCCAAGGCCGATCGCCGCGATCTCGCCAGACGCCACGACGCCGGCAAGCTCGCCCCTTGCCTCCGACGCCGCGAGCCAGAGCGGAATCGCCGTTGTCCCCGAAAACCCCGCGATGTTTCCCGCGACGAGGCTGAAGACCGCGCTTTGACGTTTCGGCGCGGGCGGCTGGGGCTCAGGCAAGGGCGTTCCGCCGGATGCGCCCGTCGGCAACGATCAGGGCAAGCCGGTCGTGCTGTTCGAGAACGGAAATATCGTCGAGCGGATTGCCGTCCACCAGCAGCAGATCGGCGAGCGCGCCGCCTGCGATCGTGCCCAGCTTCCCTTCCATCCCGACCAGCGCCGCGTTCACCGAGGTCGCCGAACGCAGGATTTCAGGCGCGCTCATGACCTCGCGGCGCAGCGCGAACTCGCGCGATTGGCGATCCATGACCGAACCCAGAAGATCGGTGCCGAATCCGATCTTCGCGCCCGCTTGGCGGAGGCGATCGAGCGAGGTGGACGCGAGGTCTCCGACCTCGGCCACCTTGGCGAGCGCCGCAGCGGGCAGGCCCATCGACGGGCCCACGGCGCGGATCGCATCGATGATCGCCAGCGTCGGTACCGCGAAGGCATCGTGTTCGACGATGGCGGCGACGCCGTCCGCCTCCAGCATCGTTGCGTGTTCGATGGAACGCACGCCGTTCTTCACGCAGCGGATCGCGGCGGCATTGGTATGCGCGTGCGCCATCACATAGGTGCGGCGTGTGGCGGCCTCATCGACCGCGACGCGGATTTCCTCGTCGCAGAACTGGTCCATCCAGATGGGGTCACTCGGCGAAAGAACGCCGCCTGAAACGAACAGCTTGATCTGATGCGCGCCGCGCCGGAGCTGTTCACGCACCATCTTGCGCATCTCGTCCGGCCCATCGACGACGACCGACAGCGACCCGCAATAGGCGCAGGCGCAGCCTTCGAAATGATCGGGATCGCGCATGTCGCCGTGGCCGCCCGTCTGGCTGATCGCGAGGCCCGGGTAAAAGAGGCGCGGGCCGTTGATGAGGCCCTTCGCGAGCCCCGCCGCGAGCACATGATCGCCGCCCGCTGCATCGCGCACGGTGGTGAAGCCGCGCTGCAGGGTATCTTCCATGATCCGGCGGGCGTGAAGCGCGCGGAGGCCCGGCGGCATACGGTCGATCACCGCCGGGTTCGCCTCTGCGCCATAGCAGTGGAAATGCGCGTCGATGAGGCCGGGCATCGCGAAACGCCCGCCGCCGTCGAGGCGCTGCGCCTCCGATCCGGTCACGGGCTTGTCGGAGACTTCGCGGATCGTGTTGCCTTCAACGACGATCGACATGCCCTCGCCGAGCACGGCCTCTCCGTCGAAGACGGTCACGTTCTCGATGATCAGCGTCATGGGTGCAGGTTCCTGTATCTTGCGCCGCGCTGCAAAGGCCGCAGCGGGTGGCGACGACGAAATCGGGGCGGCGGTTCAGTCAAAAGCGATCGCCACGTCGGAGGCAGGGCGTGCGCAGCAGAGCAGGACGCGGTCCGCCGCGAGCGGCATGGCAGGAGACGGCGAATGCTCGACACGGCCCGACACGAGCGTGCTTTCGCAGGCACCGCAGCTTCCCGAACGGCAGCCGAACGCTAGCGCGAGGCCGGCAGCTTCGGCGAGTTCGAGCAGGCTGAGGTTGGCGTCCTGCGTCCACTCCGCGACGGTGCCGCCGAAGTCCACCTGCGCCCGGGCGATCGACGGCGCGGCGTCTGCTGCGCCGGGCACGAACGATTCCGATCGCACCTGCCCGGGCGGGACACCCATCGCGGCAAGCGCATCGCGTACCATCGCCTCGAACGGCGCGGGGCCGCAGATGTAGATGTCGCTGAAAATGCCTTCGAGCTCGATCTCGCGGCCGAAGGGGGCGGTTTTGTATGCGGGCGCGAGAATCTCGCGCAGCCTGTCCGGCGTGAGCCGTCCCGGTTCGTGACCTGCATCATCTTCGCGCGGGGCGGAATAGAAAACGTGGCACAGCGCGGCGTCCCGCCCCGTGGCTGCGAACGCGTGCGTTTCGCCGCTGCGCGTCTGATGAATCCAGACCAGCGGCGGCGGACTGTCCTGCCTTTCCCGGTGCGCCTTCAGCATCGCGAGCATCGGCGTGACGCCGATACCGGCGCTGATCAGCACCACGCGCATAAAGCCGTCGCGCTTCAGCGTGAAACGCCCCGCCGGGGGCCGCGCCCAAACGGTGCCGCCGCGCGCGCCGATTTCGTGGAGGAGCGCGGAACCCTCCCCGCCCGCGAGGCGCTTCACGGTAAGGCGATAGCGCTGGAGCGCGTCGTCATGATCGGAAAGCGTCCAGCTGTGGACCGGCGCATCGTCGCCGTTGCCGAGCCGGACGGTGAGGAATTGCCCGGCGAGTGGCGGCGCCAGCGGAACGTCGTCGAGAGGGGTGAGCGTGAAGGATGCAATGTCCTGCGCCTCCTCCCGCAGTTTCGCGAGGCGGAACGGGCGCCAGCCGCTCCAGCGGCCGGTCTTGAGGCGCGCCAGGTCCTCCAGTCCCGCGATGCGCTTCGCGAGCATCCCGCGCGCCTGCCCGCCGAGCCAGCGATTGGCAAGGGGCTCGCGCAGTGCCTGCGGTTCGGCATCCCGCGCGACGAGCAGGCGTGAAAGGTCGCCAACGGTGATCGCCGACGGATCGGGACATTCGGTGGTAGCGCTATCCCCCGCGGCAACCCGCCCCGGCGTTTCGACCGCGAGGTAGAAGCCGACATGGCCGCTTTCGATCATCGGCCCGAGCACGCTGTCGGGCTGATCCATGCGCCACGCGAACTTGAAGCACGGGATGCGCGGCGAGGTCACGCGGAACACCGCCTCGCCGATACGGACGATATCGCCGATGCGAAGGTTGTTCTCATCGAAACCCGACACGACGATGTTCTCGCCGAAGCGGCACCAGTCCCATGCTGCGGGGTCGGCGCCGAAGCGTTCCGCCCACATGGCGTAGTGCTCCGCAGGCGAAGCGAGGACGGCTTCGGTGTGGACCGCGGTCTCGTTGCCGTCCGGTCCCTCCGCGCCGAACCAGAGCGCGCCGGGCGCAGGGCTGCGCACGATAGAGGTGAAGGTCCGCTGGCCCCTTACGTCCTGCCACGCCGGCCTTGCCGTGCTGACGGCGACCACTCTCCGCTCGTTCCCCATGCGGGGAGGATAACGTCTGTGCAGGTCGCAACAATCCGGCGCGATGGGTGATCCCTCACCGGTTCGGGTAGCAGATCAGTCCCCGCTGCCGGCGCTGTCGGCGAGATCCATGAAACGGCGTGCGGCCTCGCGCTCCTCCGCATCCTCGAACGCATCAAGGTCGGGCGCGTCGCCCAGCATGTGCATCAGCGCCCAGAGCGCGAAGCGCCGCCCGGCGTTCGTTTCGAGACCGAAGTCGACGCGCATACGGTCAAGCCCGGCAGAGAGCGCCGAAGCATTGAGCGCATCGATCTCGGCGGTGCCGAAATAGCGGAACAGAAGATCATGAAAGTCCATGCGCTCCGCTTAGCCGATTTCAGCGGCGCGACAACTGCTGCCGTGTCCACGCGGTAATCGCGGTCCGGTCCATCGCACCCGCAGTGCGCGCCAATTCGCGGCCGCCTGCGAACAGGATCATCGTGGGAATCGAGCGGATCGCGAAACGCGCGGCGATCTGCTGCTCGGCTTCGGTATCGACCTTGCCGAGCCTGACGTAGGGCTCAAGATCCTGCGCCGCCGCCGCGAACGCAGGCGCCATCGCGCGGCACGGACCGCACCACGAGGCCCAGAAATCGACGAGCAGCGGGAGGCTTTCGGTCTTCAGACGGCGATCGAACGCCGCACCGTCGAGATCGAGCGGCTTGCCGGTGAAAAGCGCTGTCTTGCAGCGCCCGCAACGGGGCGCCTGTTCGCGCCGCGCCGCCGGAACGCGGTTGGCGGCACCGCAGGCGGGACAGACGATCATGAGCGGCTCGGCCGCCTGCTTTACTTCATCGCTCATCGTTATTACACCTTTCCTGTAATTATGTAGGGAAAGGTCGCGAAGCGTCAATGACGGCGGATACGAACAGCGCGGTCGTCTCGCTCCAGATCGGCGACGCCGCACCCAATTTTGAAGCGCGGACGACGATGGGCACGATGCGCCTTTCCGATTTTCGCGGACGCTGGCTGATGCTGTTCTCCCACCCGGCCGACTTCACACCCGTGTGCACCAGCGAATTCGTCGGCATCGCGCGCGCGGCCGACCGCTTCGCGGCGCTCGACTGCGCGCTGATGGCCGTTTCGGTGGACAGCCTCTACGCGCACTTCGCCTGGGTTCGCGCCATTCGCGATGCGTTCGGGGTGACGGTCAACTTCCCGATCGTGGAAGACCCCTCGCTCGTGATCGGCCGCGCCTATGGCATGATCTCGGCGCGCGCGGCGGATGCGGCCGCGATGCGATCAACCTATTTCATCGATCCTGACGGCATCATTCGCGCCATCATCACCTATCCTGCGACCATCGGCCGGTCCGTCGACGAGATGCTGCGTGTCGTCGCGGCCTTGCAGCGTGTTGACAGCGATAACATCGTGACGCCGGAGGGCTGGCACCCCGGCGAGGACGTGCTGCTGCCGCCCGATCCGGACCAGGCCACACTGATGGCGCGCGACGACGATCCGATCTGGTTCTGCCGCAGCGCGCCCGACCCGGGAGCCGGACGCCGTGGCTGAGACACTCTCAGACGCTGAACTGGCGACCGTTGCCGAACTGATGCGGACACTGGGGCACGAGACCCGGCTGCGCCTGCTCGACACGCTGCGCGTGAAGGGCGAAACGTCGGTCGGCGAACTCGAAACGCTCACGGGGATCGGACAACCCGGCCTTTCACAGCAGCTCGCCATCCTGCGCAAAGCCGCGCTGGTGACCACGCGGCGGGCTGCGAAACTCGTCTACTACAGCATCGCGCCCGAGGCGGCGGGAACGGCAAATACGTTTCTCGCGCGCCTTTCGGCAATGCCGGAACGCGGCGACCGGACACCGCGCCGCGCGCGGGGCGCCGCCGCGACGTTTGCCAAAATCCTGTAAACGACTGCGCGCCTAAACCTGCGCCACCTTCGCGGGGCCACCGAAACGATCGCAAAGCATGTCGATGAGCGCATGAACGCCTTCGTCGGCAAGCCGGTAGAAAATCGTCGTGCCCTCGCGGCGCGTGGCGACCATGCCGCCTTCGCGGAGCTTCGCGAGATGCTGGGACACGCTCGACTGCGCCTGCCCGGTGAGCTCGACGAGCGTGTTCACCGAGGCCTCTCCCGCCGAAAGACGGCACAGCACGATGAGCCGCTGCGCGTTGGCGAGCAGCTTGAGGACGGAGGCGGCATCCTCGGCGCAGGCGGCGAGCGCCGCGGCGGGCGTATCGGACATCATCATGTCGTCGCAGGTCTCTCGTCATCGCGCAGCACCACGTAGATCGCCGGAATGACAAGCACGGTGAGCAAAGTGGAGGACGCAAGCCCGAACAGCAGCGAGATTGCAAGCCCCTGGAAGATCGGATCGGTGAGGATCACCGCCGCGCCGATCATGGCCGCCGCCGCCGTGAGCACGATCGGCTTGAAGCGGATCGCGCCCGCTTCGATCAACACATCACGCAGCGGCTTTTCAGGTGCCGCGCTGTGGCGGATGAAATCGACGAGCAGGATCGAATTGCGCACGATGATGCCCGCGAGTGCGATGAAGCCGATCATCGAGGTCGCGGTGAACGGCGCCTGGAACAGCATGTGGCCAAGCACGATGCCGACAAGCGTGAGCGGCACCGGGGTGAGGATCACGAGCGGCAGACGGAAGCTGCGGAACTGCGCGACGACGAGAATGTAGATGCCGAGCAGCGCGACCATGAAGGCGGCGCCCATGTCGCGGAACGTCACCCAGGTGATTTCCCATTCGCCGTCCCACAGCAGCGTGGTGACGGACTCGTCTTCCGGCTGGCCATTAAGGCGAACGACGGGCATTGCGAGGCCCTGGGCCGCCCAGTCATGATCCTCGATGGCGCGGTTCACGGCCAGCATACCGTAGATTGGCGCCTCATAGTCCCCGGCGAGTTCCGCGGTGACCATGTCGGCGTAGCGGCCATCGCGGCGGAAGATCGCGCGGCTGCCGGCTTCCTGCCGCGCATCGACGATCGCGCCGAGCTCGACGAGATCGCCCGCGGGCGTGACCGCGACGGGCGTGCTCGACAGCGTTTCCGTCCAGCTGCGGTCGCCTTGGGCGAGCGCGACGCTGATCGGGAGCGGTGTGCGGCCGCCGCCGCGCGGCGCATAGCCGACCACGGTATCACTCATCAGCGCGCCGAGCGTGTCGGAAATCTGCCGCTGCGACAGGCCGTAATAATCGACGCGGTCGCGTTCCGGCACGAGGCGGAGGCGCGGGCGCGGCTCGCCGAAGCTGTTGTCGACATCAACGATGTAGGGCACGGCGCGGAAGATCTTTTCGACCTCTGCGGCGGTCTTCTGACGCGTTTCGGCATCCGGGCCATAGATCTCCGCAAGCAGCGTGGCGAGCACGGGCGGCCCCGGCGGGGTTTCGACGACTTTCAGCGATCCGCCGGCGGGCAGCTTCAGCGCTGCAAGGCGCTTGCGCAGATCGAGCGCGATCTCGTGGCTTGAGCGGTCGCGGTCGCCCTTGGGCAGCAGCGTTACCATCACGTCGCCCATTTCGGGCCGCGCGCGCAGGAAATAATGGCGGACGAGGCCGTTGAAGTTGAACGGCGCGGAGGTGCCGACATAGGCCTCCATCGCGGTCGCTTCCGGAATGCCGCGCACCACGGCGGCGACATCTTCCAGCGTGCGCGACGTCGCTTCGAGGCTGGTGCCTTCCGGCATATCGACGACGATCTGCACCTCCGACTTGTTGTCGAAGGGGAGCAGCTTCACCGTCACGGCCTTGAAGTAGAACATCGAGCAGGCGAGCAGCGTGGCGAGCGCAACGCCAATGAGGAAATTGCGCGCCGAGGTGCGGCTGTCGATGACGCGGTGCGCGACGCGCGCATAAAGCGCGCCGAGCCTGCCGCCATCCTCGTGGCCGTGTCCGGTATCCAGCGCCTTACGCGCGAAGCGGATCATCAGCCACGGCGCGATCACCACCGCGACGAAGAAGGAAAAGACCATCGCCGCGGATGCGTTCACCGGAATCGGCGCCATGTACGGCCCCATCAGCCCGGACACGAACAGCATCGGGAGCAGCGCGGCGACCACGGTGAGCGTTGCGACGACCGTGGGGTTGCCGACCTCCGCGACCGCCTCGATCGCCGCCTCGGTGCGGCTGCGGCCATCCTTCATCGCCCAGTGCCGCGCGATGTTTTCGATCATCACGATCGCGTCGTCGACGAGGATGCCGATCGAGAAGATGAGCGCAAAAAGGCTGACGCGGTTGATCGTGTAGCCCATCAGGTTCGAGGCGAACATGGTGAGGAGAATCGTCGTGGGGATCACCACGGCGGTCACGCCCGCCTCGCGCCAGCCGATCGCGAAACCGATCAGCGCGACGATGGAAAGCGTGGCGAGGCCGAGGTGGAACAGCAACTCGTTCGCCTTCTCGTTCGCTGTCTCGCCGTAGTTGCGCGTGACAGCGACATCGATGCCGTCGGGGATGAGCTTGCCTTCCAGGCGCTGCACGCGGTCCACGATCGCGTCCGAAACCACGACGGCGTTTGCCCCCGCGCGCTTGGCGATGGCGAGGCTGACGGCGGGCGCGCTCGACCAGTCGCCGTCGCGCTTCGCCCAGCGCCATGCGCGTGCCTGATCCTCACGCGGGCCCTGCGTGACCGTGGCGACATCGCGCAGATAGACGGGCGCGCCGCTCGCCGAGCGCACGGTGAGCAGGCCGACCTCCTGCGCCGACGAGAGCGTCTGGCCCGCCGTGACGGCGACCGCCTTGCCGTCCTCGCGGATGCTGCCGAGTGGGAAGCTGCGGTTCGCTTGGCCGGCGGCCTCGATCACGCTGCCGAGCGGCACGTCGTAGCGCGCGAGCTTCGCGGGATCGGGCGCGATGCGGATCTGCTCGGCCCGCCCGCCGACGAGGAAGGTGAGGCCGACATCGCCGACCTTGGCAACCTCGGTGCGCAGCTTCGCGGCGACTTCGTAGAGCGCGCCGTCGGTCCACTGGCCCGCGGCGCCGGGCTTCGGCGACAGGGTGAGGACGACGATCGGCACATCGTTGATGCCGCGCACGGTGACCTTGGGATCGGGGATGCCGACGGGTTTCCTGTCCCAGTTCGCGCGCAGCTTTTCCTCAATGCGGATGGCGGCGTCTTCCGGGTCCGAGCCTACGAGGAAACGCGCCGTCACCATCACGCCGTCGTCTTCGGCCTGCGTGTAAACATGCTCGACGCCGTCGACGCTCTTCACGATCGTCTCGAGCGGGATGCCGACGAGTTCGACGGCATCGGCGGCGGAAAGGCCGGGCGCCATCACCTGGATGTCGACCATCGGCACGCTGATCTGCGGCTCCTCCTCGCGGGGGATCGAGAACATGGCGATGAGGCCAACGGCAATCGCCGCCATCAGAAACAGCGGCGTCAGCGGCGAGGCGATTGTCGCGCGCGTGAGGCGGCCGGAGATGCCGAGATTCATGAAGGTTTGCCCGGAACGAACAGCGTGTCGCCGGGGGCGACGCCGCTGAGAATTTCCACCGACCCGGCTTCCGATGTCGGCGCGGTTTGCACCGGCACGGCGCTGAGGCGTTTATCGGCGGTGACCACATCGACCTGATCGATGCCGTAGCGCGTCGAGACGAAACGGCGCGGCACCACCAAAGCCTGTCGCCGCCCGACCTCGATGGACGCAGTGACGCGCTGGCCGACGAAGGCGGCGGAGAGGCCGGGCGCGGCGGCATCGACGCGCACACGCCCGCCGGAAACACCCGGATAGACCTGCACGACGCGCGCCTCCCGGTCGTCACCTTCGATCAGAACCCGCGCGCCGATGCGGACGCTTCCGGCGAGCGATTCGGGAAGCGACAGGCGTACGACGGGCGGACCGGCGGTGACAGTCGCGATCGACAGGCCGGGGACGACCGCCGAGCCGGCCGGAATGTCGGCGCGCAAGACCCGTCCGTCAGCGGGCGCGAGCACGGCGCCCTGCCCGGCCGCGGCGGCGCTCGCCCCCTGCTGCGACCGCGCTGCAGCAGCCTGCGCGTCCGCCGCGCGCGAGGCGGCGACGGCCTGATCGAGGCGCGCCTTCGCGTAGACCTTGTTGTTATAGAGATCCTGCACGCGGGCGAGATCGGCGCGGGCGCGGGCGGCTTCCGCCTCGGCCGCAGCGGCCTGCGCGCCATAGGCCGCGGTTTCATGGCCGAGCCGCGAATCGACGATCATGCCGATGCGCTGGCCCTTCTTGACCGTGTCACCCGCGCGCACCGACAGGCTGACGAGCGTTCCGGGAATGCGCGCCATCGCCTCCGCCTGATCGCGCGTCGCGATTTCCGCGCCCACGGCCTTCATGTCCGCGATTTCGCTGTAGGCGAGCGTCAGCGATTCGCCGGCGGGAAGCGCGGCAGTCTTTTGGGCGGGTTCGGGGCTTTCGCCGCAGGAGGACAACGCGAGCGCTGCGGCAGCAAGCAGGGTGTAAATCTTCATCGAAAGGTTCCCAGTTCCCGGCGTTCAGCGGACTACGGGATAGCCCGCCGCCGCCCAAGCGGCGAGGCCTCCGGCAAGGTGCGTATCAATGGCGGCCTTCGCAGCCGCGCAGCGATCGAGCGCCAGGCCCGACCGTTTGCCGCCCGCGCACTGAAGAATGATCGTGCGGCCGGCGACATCCGGGATGTCGGCGGTCGAGAAGCGCGACAGCGGCAGATTGACAGCACCCTCGATATGCCCGGCCGCGAACTCGTTCACTTCGCGGACGTCGACCACGAGCGCCGATCCACTTTCCAGCATCCCGCGCAGCGCCGACGGCGTGATTTCCTTGTGCGCCTTTCCGCCGAATCCGAACATTGCCTCAGACCTTTCAATTTGCTTATTGCATATATCGTGTAATTCTTATATTCAGTCAAGCTAATGAATGACAGGTTCCACACGGTGAGGAGGATGGCATGAGCAGACCGCGAATCGTGGTCCTCGGCGCAGGGCTCGGCGGCACCATTGCCGCCTACGAGATACAGGCAGCCGTGAAGGGCCGCGCGGAGGTCATGACGATCTCCGATAGCGAGCACTATTCCTTCATTCCTTCAAATCCCTGGGTCGCCGTGCGGTGGCGCGAACCCGAAGCCATCCAGGTCCACCTGCCGCCCATTTTCGCGCGCAAGAAGATCGGATTCACCGCCGTTGGCGCAAAGCGCGTCCACGCCGCCGAAAAGCGGATCGAGCTCAACGATGGGGAAAGCATCACTTACGATTATCTTGTAATTGCAACCGGCCCCGACCTTGCCTTCGACGAGATCGAAGGATTCGGCCCGCACGCCGGCCACACGGTATCGATCTGCCAGACAGCGCACGCCTCCGCCGCTGCGGATGCCTTCGACCGCTTCGTCGAGAACCCTGGCCCGATCGTCGTCGGCGCAGTGCAGGGCGCCTCCTGCTACGGCCCCGCCTACGAGTTCGCCCTGATCCTCGACACCGAGCTTCGCCGCCGCAAGATTCGCGACCGCGTGCCAATGACCTTCGTGACCGCCGAGCCCTATATCGGCCACCTCGGTCTCGACGGCGTCGGCGACACCAAGTCGCTGCTCGAAAGCACGCTGCGCGAACGCCACATCAAATGGATCACGAGCGCGCGCGTTGCCAAGGTTGAACCCGGTATGGTGCATGTTGAGGAGATCGCCGACGGCGGCGCCGTGCTCAAGACGCACGCCCTGCCCTTCGGCTATTCGATGATGCTGCCGGCTTTTCGCGGCGTTGCCGCCGTCAGCGGCATCGAGGGGCTCACGAACCCGCGCGGTTTCATCCTCGTCGACAAGCATCAGCGCAACCCCGCCTTCCCCGAGATTTTCGCGCTCGGCGTCTGCGTCGCGATTCCGCCGACCGGGCCGACGCCGGTTCCCGTGGGTGTTCCCAAGACCGGGTTCATGATCGAATCGATGGTGACGGCGATCGCCGAAAACCTCGCCGCGATCCTGAGTGGAGAGGAACCGACCGCCGAGGCGACGTGGAATGCCGTATGCCTTGCCGACTTCGGCGACGGCGGCGTGGCGTTCGTCGCGCAGCCGCAGATCCCGCCGCGCAACGTCAACTGGTCAGCGAGCGGCAAATGGGTGCATCTCGCGAAGATCGGCTTCGAGAAATACTTCCTGCGCAAGGTCAGGAAGGGAGAGAGCGAGCCCTTTTACGAAAAGCTCGCGCTGCATGTGATGGGCATCCGCAAACTGCGGCTGCCGCGCTGATAGAAGGAGTGACGTGATGACTCTCGATCGTGCCGTACTCATGTTCGCAGGCTTTGTCGTGTTGCTTGGGATCGCGCTGTCGCTGACCGTGCATCCGTGGTGGATCGCGCTCTCGGCGTTCGCCGGGCTCAACATGATCCAGGCGGCATTCACCGGCTTCTGCCCGGCAGCGATGGTCTTCAAGGCGCTGGGTGTCCAGCCGGGCACCGCGTTCAAATGAAGCCCGCGCAGGGTTTGCTGGCGCTCGCGCTGGCAGCCCTTCCCCTGCCCGCCGCGGCCGTGACGCTGGATGAGGCGATCACTGCCGCGCTTCGCCACGCGCCCGACATTGCCGCCGCGGATGCCGAGGCGGGCGCGGCGAAGGCGCGGCTCGATCAGGCCGAGGCCGAACGCCTGCCCACGGCGGCGATCAGCGGCACCTATGGTTTCGGCCGGCTCGATCCGAAGGACTTCTTCGGGCTCGGCTCCGAAAACGTGCGCTCCCGCGCCGCGCAGGCGACGATCGAGCAGCCGCTCTTTACCGGAGGGCGCGTCAGCGCCGGGATCGCCGGTGCGAAGGCGGGGCTTGCGGCGAGCGAAGCGGGGCGCGAGAGCACGCGGAGCCGCATCGTCGCGAATGTTGCGCGCGCTTATGGCGACGTGCTTGCCGCCGAGCGGCTGGCGGCGCTGCACGCCCGTCTCGTCGACGAGACGACCGAAATCGAGCGGCAGGCGAAACTGCGCTTCAAGGCGGGCGAGAGCCCCAGCACCGATGTTTCGCAGGCCGCCGCACGGCTCGCCGAAGCGCGCGCAGGGCTTGCCCGGGCAGACGGCATGACGGTTTCGGCGGCGGCACGCTTCCGAAATCTCACCGGTCTCGATGCCGCGGGGCTGGAGCCGCTGCCCGGCAATCCGCCACTCCCCGCGACGCTCGACGAGGCGATGGACGCCGCCAAGGCGCGCAGCCCGATGCTGGCACAGGCCGAGGCGGGGCTTCGCGCGGCGGAAGCTGCAGCCCGCGGGGCACGCGCGCAGCGCCTGCCCACAGTCGGCGCCTTTGCAGAAGCGGGTACCGTGCGGGACCAGTTCTTCCCCGATTACCGCGCGGACAGCGCCACGGTCGGCGTCCGCGCACGCTGGGAGCTGTTCAGCGGCGGGCGCGTGTCCGCAAAGATTTCCGAAGCGACGAGCGAAGTGCGCGCCGCCGAAGCGCGGAAGCGCGGGGCGGAAATGCAGATCGAGGAGGCCGTGATTGCGGCGTTTCAGGAGGTACGCACCGCGCGCCTCGTGGAAAGCGCCGCCGAGGACCAGGCAGAGGCCGCCGAACGGGCGCTTTCGAGCGTTCGGCACGAGGTTCGCGTCGGCATGAAACCGCAACTCGACCTGCTCGATGCCGAACGCGAAGCGCTGGGCGCGGGCGCCGCCGCGGTCGGCGCGCGCACCGACAGGATCGTCGCAGCGTATCGCCTGCTCGCGCTCATCGGCGGCAACTGAAACTCGACAGCACAGGAGACACAAGGATGCACAAGGACTGGCCGGAGATGGCGACCGAGCTTTCGGGCGCGATCAGGGAGGTGCGGCTCGGCAGCCCCGAAGTGATGAAGGCGTTTTCGGCAATGGCGAAGGCCGCGACCGATGCGGGCGCGCTCGATACCAAGACCAAGGAACTCATCGCACTCGGGATCGCGGTCGCGATCCGCTGCGACGGCTGCGTCGCCTTCCACGCGCAGGCCGCCGTCCGCCAGGGCGCGACGCGCGACGAAGTGATGGAGACGATGGGCATGGCGCTCTACATGGGCGCCGGCCCCAGCCTGATGTATGCAGCGCAGGCCGTGGAAGCCTACGACCAGTTCGCAGCGAAAGCCGCCGAATAAGGCGCATCCTCTAAGGGCGGCCCCGCGTCGCCCTCCCCTTAACACCCCTGGATATCGGGCAACGCCGCTTTTCCCTGCGCAAAGCGGCGTTGACTCGTGCCTCTTCGTTGAATATAAACTCAATGAGTTTAAATTCAACATTATAAAAAGGGGATACTCATGAAGGGATTTGCCCGTTTGTGGCTGGCGAGCAGCGCGCTGGCGCTGATGGCGCCGTATGCAGCGATGGCCGATGAGGTCGTGCCGGCGGACGAGATCGTGGTGACCGCGCAAAAGCGCGCGCAGCCGCTGCAGGACGTGCCGCTCAGCATTTCGGCGCTCACCGCCGAGCAGATCGAGAAGCGCGGCTTCGACGGCTTCACCGATTATGCGCGCAGCGTACCCGGCCTGTCGTTCGTGGATCGCGGATCGGGCCGCAACAAGATCACGCTGCGCGGCGTTTCCACGGGCGTCGACCAGAACCACCAGTCGCCGGTCGGCATCTATATCGACGAGACGCCGGTCAGCTTCCCGAACAACGAGCCCGACCTCCGCCTTTACGACATCGAGCGCATCGAGGTTCTGCGCGGCCCGCAGGGCACGCTCTACGGCGCGGGATCGATGGGCGGCACCATTCGCATGATCACGGCGAAGCCGAAGCTCGACCGCATCGAGGCGTCGGTCAGCGGATCGCTTTCCACCACGCGTCACGGCGACGAGAGCGTTGCGCTCAACGGCATGATCAACGTGCCGCTCGCCACCGACAAGGTCGCGATGCGCACGGTGTTCTACTATCGCAACGAAGGCGGCTTCGTGGACAACACGCAGCTCGGCAAGAGCAACGTCAACGACGCCGAAACCTGGGGCGCGCGCGTCTCGCTGAAGATGGCGCCGAGCGAGACGTTCGACGCGACGGCGAGCATCCTCCTCCAGCGTTCCGACTACGGCGGCACGCAGGAGATCGATCCGACACTCCCCGAACTCACGCAGCGACGGGCCGTCGCCGAACGGCGCAGCGACGATCTCACCGTCTACAGCCTCGTGCTCCACAATGATTTCGGCTGGGCGGATCTCGTCTCGACGACGAGCTATCTCGACCGCAAGATCAACGACAACCGCGACGTCACCGCCTTCCTCGGCGTGCCGGTTCCGGTGTGGCTGAACAATGTCGTGCCGGACAGGAACTTCGTGCAGGAAATCCGCCTCGCCTCGCCGGGCGGCGGAACGGTCGAATGGATCGCGGGCCTCTATTATTCACGCCGCAAGAATTCGCTCTACCAGCTCGCGTGGCATGGCGGCCTGTTCGGCATCCCGACGACGACACCGCTTCTCGACAGCGACATCAACAACGTAACGAAGCAGTACGCCGCGTTCGGCGAACTCAGCGTCAACGTGACCGAGGCGCTGAAGATCACCGGCGGCCTGCGCGCCTTCAAGGTGAAGGAGCGTTTCAGCAAGGTTTCGGACGGCATCATCGCCGGCGGCTTCTCTTCTGATTCGGGCGGATCGAGCGAGAGCAAGATCAACCCGAAGATCAACATCTCGTACAAGGCGACGCCCGACATCCTCGTCTACGCGCAGGCCGCGCAAGGCTTCCGCGTCGGCGGCCCGAACACGACCATCCCGCCGCTCGGCGGCGTGTCGGCGCCCGCGACGTTCGATTCGGATTCGCTGTGGAACTACGAGGTGGGCGTGAAGTCCGACTTCCTTGGCGGCAAGGCGACGTTCAACGCCGCGCTGTTCTACATCGACTGGACCGACATTCAGGTGACGGTGACGCGCCCGGACGGCTTTTCGTACGTGACGAACGGCGACAAGGCGAAGAGCAAGGGCGCCGAAGCGGAGCTGACGCTGCGCCCGGTTGCCGGCCTCGAACTCGGCGCGACGCTTGCCTACACCGATGCCTATCTCGCGGCGGACAGCGCGGGCGGCGCGGGCCTCAAAGGCGACCGCATTCCGGCGGTGCCGAAGTGGAGCTACGACATCTTCGGCCGCTACAGCTTCCCGCTGTCGGACGCGCTTTCGGGCTACATGCAGGCGAACGTCCAGCATGTCGGCGGCAGCTACAACGGCTTCCCGAGCGACGTTCCCGCGCCCGACCTTCAGCACAGCTACGAGCTTGCGAACGCGAAGATCGGCGTCGAGACCGGCGACCTCGACATCAGCCTGTTCGTGAACAACCTGTTCGACAAGCGCGCCGAGCTTTTCGTCGACACCACGCTCGGCGACCAGCGCATCAACGTCAATCGCCCGCGCACGTTCGGGATCAGCGCGAGCAAGCGGTTCTAACCTCTCCCTACTGACCTGTGGGCGCGACGGCGATAGCAGTCGCCGCGCCCAATTTTTCGCGCGGCGGGTTGGCGAGGAAGACGGCGCGGTAGGTGAGCGTCGCCAGCGCCTCGGCGAGTTGATCGCGCGACTCCACGCATTCCGCGAGATCGGGGTTCTGCTGCACGTAATATTCGTGGACGACGCCGTCCGACATCGAGCCGAGGCAATAGGCCATGAGCAGGCTCGTCTTGCGATCGAGCCTCTCGGGGCCAAGCGCTTCGGAGAGGCGGCGCGCGAAACTGTGCGTCCACTGGCGGTTCGAGGCCTTCCAGATCTCGCCGAATTCGGGAATCTCTTCGGAGGCCTGCAACATGCAGCGCATCAGCCCCGGCTGCTCCTCGAAATGGCCGATCAGGATCTTGTATTGCTCGCGCAGCGTTTCGAAGAGATCGTCGCTTGGGGTCACCTTGCGCGCCTTCGCGGTCATCTCGGCCATGTAGTCGGAGAGCACCTCGCTCGTCACGGCCTTCAGATCGGGGAAATAATGATAGAACAGCCCGACCGCGACGCCCGCTTCGCGCGTGACGTCCGCGATCCGCATCTGCCGGTAGCCAATGCGGCCCAGCACGCGGACCGTCGCTTCCTTCAGACGCGCGCGCGTTTCGACCGCTTGCTCCTTGCGGGTCAGCGCGGCCTTGCGCACCGGCGCTTTCTTGGGCCTGTCCATGGTCGTCTCCCCAGCTGTCCGCCGATCAGCTAGACTAGGCTGAACATGAATTCAATGAATTTCCTCGCAAGTCGAAGCGGGGCCGATTTCGATTGACAGCACGAGTGCTATGAATATTTACTCATTGAATATAAATTCATCGAAACTCCATGGTGGGGATCCAGTGCCGATGCGCATTCTGAAATGGCTCGCCTGTCTTGTAGCGCTTTTGGCCACACCCGCTGTCGCGGCGCCGGCCCAACCTGTTGAAGCCTGGGCCGATGCGCTGTTCCAGCCCGCGCTGAAGACACACCGCTTCACGGGCGCCGAGATTGTCGTCGTGGAAGACGGCGCGGTGACATTCGCGAAGGGATACGGCCTTGCCGACCCGGTCACCGGCCGCGCGATGGACCCGGCAGCGACCGAGGTCCGCATCGGCTCCACCACCAAGGTGATCACCGCGACGGCGATTGCTCAGCTTCACGAAAAGGGCCTGATCCGCTCGCTCGACGACCCCGCCAACCGTTACCTGAAGCGCGTGCAGCTGCCCGACTGGAAGGGCCGCCCGATCACCATCTGGCACCTGCTGACGCACCGCGGCGGTTTCGAGGACAAGGCGTTCGGACTCGGCACGGACCGCGCCATCGCGCATCCCGTGAGCGCGGACGTGATCGCCCGCGCGATGCCGAAGCTGGTGCGCGCGCCCGGCACGTGGTCGGTTTATTCAAACTTCGGCACCGCCGTGCTCGGCCTTATCGTCGAGGACGTCTCCGGCCAGCCGATCGATCGCTATTTCAAAGAGCATATCTTCGCGCCGCTCGGCATGGAGCGCTCGTATCTCAACCTCGCGCTCACGCCCTCCCCCGCACATGCGCTGCCTTATGCGACGTTCCCGAACGGTGAGCGGCAGGCGATCGGGTTCGTGCCGATGAACCCGTTCATCACGCCTGCGGGTGGCGTCAGCACAACCGGCCTCGACATGGCGCGCTTCATGATCGCGCAGATCGAGGGCGCGAACGGCAAGCCCTCGATCCTGTCGCCTGAAGGCTTCCGGCGGATGCAGACGCGGCACGTCGCCAACCACCCGGCGACGACCGGCTTCGGCATGGTGTTCATCGAAGGCAAGTGGAACGGCGCGCATGTCGTGGAGCATGGCGGCGGCTGGCCGGGTTTCCAGACCGTGATGGTGCTGGTGCCCGAGCGCGGCATCGGCGTGTTCGCCTCGATCGTCGGCGAAGGGCCGGTGGTCGATTTGACCGAACAGCTCCGCGCGCTGGTCGGCAAGACGCGGCTTGCGGCGGACCCGGCGAATCCGGTCGAGCCGGTGCTGAATTCCGCTTTCGTGCGCGAGGCCGCGCTGACGCGCTTCCTCGGCGCCTACCGGCCGGTGAAAGCCCCGGTGACGCGACCCGTAAGCGATTTCGCGGGCACCTATTGCCGCCAGCGCCGGTCCTACAGCACGGTAGAGGCCGCGTTCGACTTTCTGGGCGCGGGTTATGCGGTCATCACGGCGGCGGCAGGCGCCGACGGCACGCTCACCATTCGCGGCCTGCCCGGCTATCGGCAGGTGGCGCCCGGCGTGTTCTTCAATCCGGATGCCGCGCCGCAAGCGCTCGGCGACCCGAACACGTCGGCGCTGTTCGCCTTCACAGCCAGCAATGACAAGGCGACCGGCATGGTGCCGCTGTTGTCGGTGGACGCGTGGGAGCGGTGCAGCGACACGTGGAACCCGCGCACCCTCGGCATGATGCTGCCGGTGCTGCTCCTCATCACGTTTACCGGCATCCTCTGCCCGTTCTGGCCGGGGAGCAGGCGCGCCGAACGTCTCGCGCGCTGGCTGCCGCTGTTGCAACTCGGCACGGTCATCGCGCTGCCGCTGGTGCTGCTCGGCTTCTACGGGGCGGATGACGGCATCATGTACCATGTGCTCGAAGCGCGGCCGGGGCGCTTCATCGCCCTTGCGATCGTGGGCAACCTCGGCGCGGTCGTCGCCGTGCTGACGATCGCCGCCGCGATCACCGCGTGGCTGCGCGGCTGGTGGGGCGAAGGCCGCCGCGCCGTTTTCCGCCGCGTGCATTTCAGCCTCATCGCCATCGCGGCGGCAGGCATTCTCGCCTTCCTCGCCTCACTCAATCTTGTCGGCTGGAACCTGCCGTAATGGGAATGGACATGAAATCGAAGATCGGAAAACCGCTCGGCACCTCGCGCTGGTTCGATGTGGAGCAGGCGCTGATCACGCAGTTTTCCGCGTCCACGCTCGACAATGATCCAATGCATCTCGACCCCGCATGGGCACAGGCGAACACGCCGTTCGACGGGACCGTGGCGGCGGGGTTCTGGACCACATCGATGCTGATCACGATGTCGCACGACATCGGCTTCATCGATGCCTTCGGCGAGAGCGAAGGCGGCGCGTGGTATGCGCTGAACTACGGCTTCAACCACATGCGGCTGATCACGCCAGTGCCGGTGGGAAAGCGCATCCGCGCGCATATGAGCTTGCGTGACTTCCAGGATCGCGGCGACGGTAAGTTCCTGCTCACGATCGACGTGGAGGTCGAGATCGAGGGCGAGGCGAAGCCTGCGCTCGTGGCCGAATGGCTTGCAATGATCGTGCGGTCGTGACGCGCTAACGTGCAGGCTTGCCGGGCGGCCTCGGGCGGCGCGGCTGGCCCGGCCGAGACGGGTTCGGACGCGCCCCACCCCGCGGGCCGCCGGGGCCGCGTGGACCCGAGGGCTGCGTCGGCTGCGGACGACGCGGCGGCGGTGCAAGGTCCGGGTTCAGAACCGTGTAGCCTTCCTTCTGAAGGCGCGTGAACGCCGCGCGCACGCTCGCAAGGATCGATGCCTGCAGCGCCTGCGGAAGATCATCGAAGGTAGTGTTCGGGTGAATGGCGTTAAGGTCGCGAAGCAGCGTGTTGGGCACGCCGCCGGACGCCGTGCGCAGCGCGGAGACGCCGTCGATCACCGCTGCAACGATGGCTTCCCGCATCACTTCGGCCGCCGGTTTCACCATGAGCTTCCACTCCTGCCCCAATACCGCGAAGCGCTATACACAGCCCCGCGTGGGCACGGAACACGTAAATCCGCACGATGATGGTAGCCCCGCATTTTACGCCATTATTGGGACTTTCCGAAGAACATCAGGAGCTCGGCATTGAACGCAGGAACGACGACCCCGCCGTGACTTTCGCCATCGAAGATCTTGAGGCCCGGATAGCGCAGCCCCGGATAGGCGCGGCCGCGCAGTCGGGTTTCGAAATCGGCGAGCTGCGCCACCGGGTCCGGATTGCCGAAGCGCGCGACGATCTCCGTTTCCGCGGCCTTCAGTTCGGGCGGGAGCGCGAGCACATGGGCAAGCGTTCGTTCCTTGCCTCCGACACCGAGAAAGAGCGTCGCGCGAAGATCGCGGTGCTGCTTCGCCCAATCCCCCTCGCGCGTGAGGAGGTAACCGTCCGACCACAAGATCGCCGGGCTGGAGAGACCGTAGTAGCGGAAACTTTCGGGATGCGAGAGCAGGACGTGCAGACCGAAGAGCCCGCCGAGCGAATGGCCGACGAGCGCGGCATTCGTATTGTCCACGGGATAGCGCTGCGCGATGCGCGGCTTCAGATCAGTCTCGATGAAACGCAGGAAGGCATCGGCGCCGCCGTCCCTGATCTCCGGCCCCTCGCCCACGATCTTGCGAACGAGGGCGGCGTGCGGAGCATCGCCGGCAGGGGTGTAGTCGCGCAGACGCAGCGTGATCGTGTCAGCCATGCTCTGCACAGGATAGCCGATCCCCACCACCGCGACGGGCGGGATGTCCCCCGCGTCGATCAGGACCCGGACCATCTCGGTGAACAGTGGAAAATGCCCGTCCGCATCGAGAAGATAGACGACAGGGAGGCGCGCATCCGGAAGCGTTTCGGGCGGGATGAATACATGGATGCGGTGGTCCGCACCGCTATCGCGGGACGACATGTCGAATGTCGTGGCCGCCGCAGCGAGCGCGCTACGCGAAGGGTCCGATGCTACGGCTGGGGTCGAGGCCAGCAGCAGGATGGCCATCAGAGACGCCCGGATCATGCGCCGCTCCCCAGATCATCGATGCCTTTCGCGTCGGCATCGTGTGCGTAGAACCCCTTGTTGACGATGGTCCACGCGCCATTCCGCTCCGTGAGCGTCAGATAGTCGGTATAGTACCGTCCCCGGAACCAGTCGACGACGCGGACGATCGCAACCGGGCCGGTACGATCGAGGAGATCGATCCGCCACTCCTCGCGCGGCTCCCCGTCGTAGGGCGTTTGCAGCATCGAGACGAAGGCATCGAGATCGCGGCGGACCTCGCTGCCGTCGCGCCAACCCTGAAAGCGCGCCTCGGGATCGAAGACCTGGCGGAGCGCCGTTTCATCGCCCGCCACCATCGCGTGGTAATAGGCCTCCACCACGCCGCGGATCGCATCTTCACTCACACCATTTCTCCCGCCGCCTTGAGATCAGCCGCAAACCGCCCAGCGAGCGCGACGTCACCAGCGCCGATGTTGAGATGAAGCCCCGGCGGCTCCGTCACCGCGAGCGTGAACCAGCCGCGCCCGGCCATGCGCTGATGCACGATCTTCATATCATGGCACGGCGACGTGACCACGACGAGGCTGAACAGCGGATCACCAAGAACGGCGAAACCCGGCACGGCGTTAATCGCATCGACGAAGGCGCGGCGCGCGGCGGAAAGATCGTGCGCGAGCCTGCGATAGCCGTCGATACCCAGATAGCGCGTGACCGCCCATGCCGATGCGAACGGCGCGCCCGGCGCGGTTCCGGCGAGCGTTTCCGTCGCCATCGTCGGCAGCGGGTGATCCGAATAGACGAAATCGATCGCTTGCGCGGACTCATCAGCAAGCAGAAGCACTGACGCGCCTTTTGCGGCGTAACCGTGCTTGTGGAAATCGGCGGACATCGACGAGACGCCGGGCACGTTCAAGCCGCAGGGCGGAATCGCCTCTCCGTTCATGCGCTGGAACGGCGCGAGAAAGCCGGACATGCAGGCATCGACGTGAAGCCAGAGACCACGTTCCCGCGCGAGCGCGCCAAAGGCGGCGACATCATCCTCAAGCCCATAGGCATAGGACGGAAACGAAACATACAGCATCCGTGTCGCAGGCGTGATCGCCGCGGCCATGGCCGCGAGGTCGGCGCAGTGATCCGGCCCCACGGGAACACGAATGAGCCGCGCCCCCAGAAGCGCCGCCGCCTTGTCGATGCACGGATGCGCGGACCATGCGGCCACGATCTCTGGCACGCTATCGGCCGGTTCCGTGTTCTGCAGGTAGGCGCGGAGGGCAAGGATCACACTTTCGGTGCCGCCCGAGGTGAGCCTCGCCGTCGTACCCTCCGGCGCTTCCAGCAGTTCGAGCGTCCATTGCTGCAATTCAGTTTGCATCTGCCTTATGCCCGGCGGCTGCGGCAGGCCGGGATAGGAGGAGACGCGGCCGGCATGAGCGAACATGCCATACGCCTCCGCGGCGATCGCCGAGACGTCCGGCGCCGCGAAAAAGCGCCGGGCGAATCCGATGTCCCGTACCGCATCGGCGTCCTGCAGTGCGAAGCTGCGAAGCCGCTGGCTGACGGCATCGGCGGAGAGACCTTCCGACGCCAGGGAAATGCGATCAGACATGAAACGGGCCTTGTGTGGACACCGCGCTCCGGCGACGCAAAGACATCTCCGGAGCGCGGGTGCGACTAGAAGTTGAACGATAGCTCGACGCCGTAGGTACGCGGCGGCTGCAGGAACGCGACAGTGAAGAGGCCGGGCACGTTCGTCGCGTAGGACGCGACGGTCTCGTTCGTGAGGTTTCTGCCATAAAGGCTGAGCGACCAGCTGCCGTCGGCGGCCTTCACGCCCACCTTGCCGCCAAGCCACCAGTACGCGCCCTGCCGCGAAGCATCGGGTGACCCTGCGAGCAGCGCATAACTATCCCGCCAGCTCGCTTCGCCGAAGGCAAACACGTTCAGCGCTTCGGTGACCGGCTGATCGAAGGACAGGCTCGTGTTGATGCTCCACGGCGAAGTGTAGGCCGGGCGCAGGCCCTTGTTCGCGCCGCCGGTGATTTCCGAATTGATGTAGCCGACGCCAAGCGACCAGGTGAGCTCCGGCGTCAGCACCGCCGCAGCATCAAGCTCGAAACCATAGGTGCGGACGCCCGGCTCGTTTGCCGTGACATAGCGGAATGCCGCGGAGTCGTAGATCAGCGTCTGCTGATCTTTCACCTTCATGTAGAAGTTGGTGAGATTGAAGCGCAGCTTGCGATCGAACAACATGCTCCGAAGGCCGAGCTCGAAGGAGTCGATATATTCGGGCTTCACGCTTCCGCCAGAAAAGCCGGAATTGAAACTGGCATTGAAGCCGCCGCCCTTGAAGCCATGCGCGTATTTCGCGAACGTCGAAACATCGTCCGTCCAGTCGACCGTGAAGGTCAGGTCGCCGGTCAGCGCCTTGTCGGTGACCTTGTTACGCGTCGTGCCGAGATCGACCAGCGCACCGAATTCCGTCGGTGCCGGATCATCCTGCGTCAGCATATCGACATAATCGCCGAAAACGGGGTCGGTGCCATCGATACCGAGTGCTTCCAGAACGCGGATGCCCCGCTTGTTGATCGTGTAGCGAAGGCCGCCCGTTACGCTGAAACGATCGCTGAAGTGATTGGTCGCCGAACCGAAGGCCGCGTAGCTCTTCGTCGTCGAGCGGGAATCGTCGATCGTGCTTGCGCCTGCGATCACGCTTCCGGTGTTCACGCCGAACAGGAAGTTCTGATAGTTCTTCAGTGTATCCCGGTAATAATAGAGCCCGGTGAGCCAGGTGAAATTTCCGCCCGAGGGCGACGCCAGGCGCACTTCCTGAGAGAACTGGTTCTGCTTCTGGTCGTTGCGCGCCGTCGCCACGAAGGTTCCCGCGCCCGACGGCCCCCAGTTAAGGTCGGGATCGGCCTCCTGGATCGCCGAAACGTTATAGGCACGCGCGCTGGTGATCGATGCGAGTGTCATCTCGTTCGGGAATGTATAATAGATGTTGAGCGCGCCGCCGCCGACTTTGCGGAAGCCGTTATTCCAGACATCTCCGAACATCTCGCGAGAGGTGATGTCCGGCGTCAGCTTCACGATGTCCGGCGGGCCGTAGTAGCCGTGAGAATCGTGGTTGTCGTAGTCGTCGTAGTCGCCCGTCAGCAGAATGGTGAGGTCGTCGGTCGGGCTGAACGCGAGCTGGCCGCGGAACGACCACGCGTCCGTGCTGTCGAGCGGCTTGTCGAGCGAGACATTCCGGCCGTAGCCATCATTCCTGATCCGGGCGATGCCGATCTTTCCAGCGAGCTTGCCCGGTACGATCGGACCGCTGACGACCCCCATCGCGGTCAGCTCATCGTAGTTTCCGTAGCTGATCTTGCCCTTGACCTTGAAGTCGTCGGAGGGGCGCTCGGTGACGATATTGATCGAGCCCGCCGTGACGTTGCGTCCCTGCAGCGTGCCTTGCGGTCCGCGCAGCACCTCGACGCGTTCGATATCGATGAGGTTCGTCGTGAATCCGGCCGCGCGGCCGATGTAGACATCATCGAGAATGACCGCGACGCCCGTTTCGAAACCGGGGGCATTGTCGGCCGAGTTGATGCCGCGAATGCTGATCGAGGTGCTGAGCGTCGTCAGACGGCTGAAGTTGAGGTTGGGGATGCTGTAGGACATGTCCTGCACATTGTTGAAATTGTGCAGTTCGATCGATTCTGAATCAAAAGCCGTTACGGAGATCGGCACGTTCTGAAGAGATTCCTGCTGCTTGCGCGCCGTGACGATGATTTCTGGAAGCGCAACGACGGCTTCGTTCTCCGCCGCGAGAGCCGGGCTGCAGAATGCCGCCATGGCTATCGCAGGCAATGCCCCGGCGAAAAGCGCCTGCCGGAATTTTCTGTTGTGGATCATGGTTTCCCCCTTTTTGGGTTCAAGTTGAATTCGTCTTATGCTGCAAGCGCGGCCGAGGTTCGTCGCGGATCACCGCAGGCGAAGGCTTCTCCGTTCTCCGAGATGTGAATGGCTTCGAACGCGCCGTGCCGCGAACTCCACGGGTTGACGCGCTCGACCAGAATCCCGGCCGCTTCGGCCGCGCCGATCAGAGAGTCGCCGAGATCGGTTTCGACCGTCATGCGATACTGGGCGTCGACAAGGCCGCCGAACGACGGGCGCTCAATACTCTCCGCAAGCGGCATACCGAAATCGACGATGTTCGTGATGTTCTGAACAAGGTTGCAGACGAGGCTCGTGCTCGGCGAGCCGCCCGCGAGAAAGGGTCGCCCGCCGCGGAACATCATGCTCGGGCAGATGAGCACGGTGACGCGGTCGCCCGGCTTTGGCATCGTGTTCAGGAAATGATTGCCGGGGCCGCAGATGCTGACGCCGTGCACGAACAGCCCATTCGCCCAGGGCAGCGACAACGTGGAATGCAGCGCGGTCGCGATGTTGCCGGCGCGGTCGATAACGGTGAGGTGACAGCTCCCGGGACCGTGCGGCGCGGCGCGCGGCGCGGGCGCGGCACCCTTCAGAATCTTCGCATAACGTTCCGCCGCATAGGCCTTCGAGGCAATGCGTTCGACATCGAGGGGAGACGATCGCGGATCGCGATATGTCATGCCTGTGACAAGCACGTCGCGCGCAGCGAGCATCATGCGCTTCAATGTCTCAGGAGATTCGCTCGCCGGGCCATGCTTGCGAATATCCATCAGCTCGACCAGGTTGAGCATCTCGATGAGATGCAGCCCGCCCGTGTCCGGCGGCACCGATCCGAGGATTTCGAGATCGCGGTATTGCCCCTTGACCGGATCTTCCCAGCGCACCTGATATGCGGCGAACTCCTCGGGCGTGAGAGCACCGCCCGCCGCATTGACGGTCGCGCAGAAATCCTTCGCGAAACCGCCGGTGTAAAACCATCGGCTGCCCTCTTCACCGAGCCGCTGCAGTGTTTCGGCCGCGCCGGGTTGAACGAGCTTTTCACCGGGATTGAGGATCGCCCGGCGCGGCATGAAGATCGAGCGCCCTTCAGCGGTGCGCGCGAGCATGGCCTGGCGGCTATACACCTCCCCCCAGAGCGAGGGGTGGCAGGCAATGCCGTCTCGCGCGAAACCGATTGCCGGTTTCAACAGGCGCGCAACGGGCATCGTTCCGAACGTGGACGCCGCCGCCTCGAACGCCGCCCAGAAGCCCGGCACACACGCCATGCGACCCGTCGCCGTATCCGCCTCAGTCAGAACGGGGGCGAGGCTGCGCGGCGCGTTGACGTTGCCGTTGAGGTAACGGGTCCGGCCGGTGGCGGCATCGTGGTACATCATCGACATGCAGCCGGTGATGGTGGTCAGATGCGGTTCGATCACGGTCTGTGCCGCCGCCGCCGCGAGCAGGGCATCGCAGGCGTTGCCGCCCTCGCGCAGAATCCCCACGGCAACCTCCGTGGCCCAGGGATGCCCCGTGATCGCAAGGCCATTGCGGCCCCGCGCCGGCGTCTTCCTGCCGAAGGCGCCGCTGGACATATCCGCCTCCCCGCCGCTTGCGGCAACACGCGCGCCGGAACCCTGCGCGGCACGCGGCAGCACAAGCCCCGCAGCGGCAGCTGAAGCCAGAAGACCGCGCCGTCCGATCTGAACCAAATCCATTCCCCCTGCACCACACGGGCCATGGATTTCATCCACCACCCGACACACAGGAAGGCTATCGACACGCCGCCCAACCGGAATGACCTATCGTTACTACTTTTTGACAATGCGGAACCTACCGCCTGAAACGCAGAAAAATCACCGAAATTTCAGCCGCATACATGGGAGGCGCAGTGACCTGCGGCTCCGTCCCGACGGTATCGGGAGGGCTCGCCATGCACGATCATGCATTATAGTATCCGCATCAGAACAGGTGACCGAACACACCGGCACGGGGGCGCGAACATGCAGCAAACAGTGATGCCGCCCGGCGGGGAAAGGCCATTCTACCGGAAGGCCGACAGCCCAGAGCATTTCCGCTGCTTCAGCAAAAGCGCGCTCGTCGATGCCGTTGCACAGACCCGGGGCACCGACCTCGTACCGTTCGAAGCCGCGTGCGAACGCATCGCGCTTGCCTATTCCGAAGGGATGCCGATGCAGGGAGAACAGGAAATCCTGTTCTTCGCGAACGATCTCGGCCTCGTCACCTCCGATGTCACCTACGACCGCGAGTTCGATTACGATTTCGTTTTCGAGAACCTGAGCTTCATCCAGTTCCGCTTCGAAGGCCGCTCGTTTGAAGATGCCGGAACGGACGAGGCGCTGCTCGTGCATCGGCCAGGCTTTTCCGTGTCGTCTGCACCCACGGGCCATGAAAGGCGCAGCCGCATGTTGCTCTCGGAGCCCTGGCGCACGGTTACGCCCTTTTTCGGCTGGGAGGCGGCGGAACGCCTGCTCGAGGAGGAAGAGGGAGATCTGCAGCAGGCCGCTCACGCCTTCCGCCGTTGGCAGGCGCGGCACGCGCAGGTGAACCACCCGCTGACGCCAGCGATGTCGGATGCAGCGCACGCCGTGCGGACCTGCAAGTTCACAGGCTCGCTGCGCCGTGCCTTTCTGGAAGCAAAAACGGTGGAGCTGCTCTGCCTCGCCATCGCCTTCATCAACGATGGCATCCATGACCGGCAGGATGTCCCGCTCTCCCGGCGCGACCAGACACGGCTGGACGATGCGCGCGATATCATGGACCGGAATTTCGCGAACCCGCCGACCCTCTCGGTGCTCAGCCGCATGGCCGGGCTCAATCGCCGCAAGCTGACGAGCGGTTTCCGGAGCCGGTTCGGAACCACCGTCCTTAAATACTGCGTGGATCGGCGCATGTCGCACGCGCGCGAACTTCTGGAGAGCGGCGAATCCATTGCCGACGTCGCGGAAAAAGTGGGCTACGCGGACCAGACCAGCTTCAGTCGTGCGTTCCGCCAATTCCATGGCCGCCCGCCGAAATATTTCCAACCGCAGCCGTGAGACTTTGAAGCTGGCGCCTCCCGGCGGCACGGCCGGTTTCTTCGGCCATCCGCGCGCGCTCGGCTATATCGCGATTACCGAAGCGTGGGAGCGCTTCGCCCAGTACGGTATGCAGACGCTGCTGGTTCTGTAT
Organism: uncultured Sphingosinicella sp.; assembly: GCF_963974575.1. Lineage (NCBI taxonomy): Bacteria > Pseudomonadati > Pseudomonadota > Alphaproteobacteria > Sphingomonadales > Sphingosinicellaceae > Sphingosinicella > uncultured Sphingosinicella sp. Next base: position 473,641 of record NZ_CAXBBQ010000002.1, read on the forward strand.
CTCGTCGATACGCTCCTCCAGCCCGGCCACATCGAAAGCGTGGCAGGTTTTGCGACCATGCGCGGCGCGCTCGAAGCGCTGTTCGGCCCGATGCAGACGACGGCCCTCGCCTCGGCGATCTTCGGTATCTATGGCAGCTTCATCTACCTGACACCGATCCTCGGTGGCTTTCTGGCGGATCGTTTTCTCGGGCGCACATCCACGGTCATTGCGGGCAGCATCCTGATGATCACCGGGCATTTTCTGATGATGAGCGAAGCGGCGTTTCTTCCGGCGCTGTTTCTGCTCGTGTTCGGGATCGGCTGCTTCAAGGGGAACCTCGCCGCGCAGATCAACGCGCTCTACGGCATGGACGATGCCCGCCGCGCCGATGCTTACCAGATCTACACGCTCGCCGTGAATGCCGGCGTCATCGCGGCGCCGCTCGTCGCAGGAACGCTCGGCGAGACGCTCGGGTGGCGATATGGTTTCGCGGCCGCAGGCGTGGGGATGGCTATCGGTCTCGGCGTGTATCTCGCCGGGCGACGCCATTTGCCGACAGACCCTTCGCCAAAGGCGCGCACGCGCCAAGCGGAACGATGGTCACTCTCGGCCGACGAATGGAAAGCCACGTTCGCTCTGCTCGCCCTGATTCCGGTGCTCGCGGTCGCTGCGATCGGCAATCAGCAGATGTTCAACGCGTATCTCATCTGGTCGGATACGTCGGCGGCGCTCAACGTGTTTGGCACGCGGATGCCGACGACGTGGCTGGTCACGATCGACATGCTGGCGTCGATCGCCTGCCTGCTCGGCGTGATGTGGTTCTGGAGGCGGATGGCGGCAATCGGCATCGCGCCCACGGAAATCACCCGGATCGCGATCGGCTGCCTGTTTTCCGTCGCCGCCTATGTGCTGCTCGCCGGCGCATCCTGGATGGCGGACGCGGAAGGCTCCAAGGTCGGCCTTGCGACGCTCGTGGTGTTCCACGTGCTCGGCAGCACGGCGTTCGCGCACATCTATCCCGTCTCGCTCGCCCTCTATGCGCGCGTTTCTCCGCCCGCGATCGTTTCGACGATGATGGGCATCTATTACCTCCACCTGTTTCTGGCGAACGGCACCACCGGCTGGATCGGCGGCTGGCTGGACAGGCTGGATGCGTCCGCGTTCTGGCTGATGCACGCGGGGATCGGCCTGCTGGCGGGTATCATGGTTCTTGCGATCGGGGCCGTGTGTCGTCGTACGCTTTCCACCGAAGTGCCAGCGTCAACGCGCCAAGACCTGCCCATCCGCCAAGGATGAGATATTCCACCGGAAACGCACTGCGCAGCAGTGGCGTCACGAGCGCGGAGGCCGCCATGGTGAGCGCCGCAAGGAAGGCGAAGCCGATCACGACATGGCCGCCCGGCACCACGAATTCGGGCACCTGCGCCTGCTTCCGCCTGAGCACGAAAACCGCCGCGCAGCACAGCACAAAGCAGATCACGATGCTCGTCGCGCTGGTATCGACGAGCATCCCCACGGCCCCGCGCCCGAGCAGCAACCCGGCCACGTTGACCGCCCCGATGATGAGGACGATCCGGTAGGGCGAGCCGAAATGCGGATGCAGGCGGGTCAATCCACGGGGCAGGAACCCCCGCCCGGCAAGGCCATAGAGAATCCGCGTTCCGGCGAAGTAGACACCGTTCCAGGTCTTGAGCAGCGAGGCGAGCAGGATCACGAGCAGGATGCGCGCAAGCGTGTCGCCCATCGGAAGGCCGCGCACCGCCTCGACCATCGCGAGATCCGCACCGGCGAGTTCGGACCACGGTTTCATCATCGCCGCCGCCGTTACAGCGAGACAGTAGAACAGCGCCGCCGCCACGATCGAGGCGATCATCACGCGCGCGATCGTGCGAAGCGAAATCCCGCTGGCGCGTTCCTCGACCGCCTGTGCGATCGTCTGGAAACCGTTGAGCAGGAACGCGCAGCTCGCGAAGATCGCAAGGCTGCCGTGCCACCACGGCGCACCGCCGGGCATTTCAGGAAAGGCAGGCCACAGCAGCGCAGGATCGCCTGTGCCCGCCATCGCGAAAAGGAGCGCCAGCGCGACAGCAAGGAAGCCATAGGTAAGCAGCCCCTGAAACCGTGCCGACGCGGCGCCGCCCAGATAATTGACGATCGTCATCAAGAGTGCGCCGGTCGTGCCGATCAGGAGCTGATTGCGCGTCACCGGCGCGTCGAACAGCGTGTAGAGCACAACGTCGTCGAGACCCGGCAGCAGCAGCTCGACCACCCACGCGACAGCGAGCCCTTCGAACACCGTGACCGAAATCCACCCGAGCGCGGTGAACCACCCGACGAAAAACGCAAGTCTGGGTCCGAACGCCGCCAGCGCGAACGTGAAATCCCCGCCTGTCTTCGGTACGCGCGCCGTGAGCTCGGCATAGCAAGCGCCGATACAGACCACGGCGATGCCGCCCGCCACAAAGCCGAACACGGCCCCAATCGGGCCTGCTTCGGCGAACCAGCGGTTCAGGATCACCACCCACGCCGAGCCGATGATCGAACCGAAGCCGAGCGCGAAAAGCTGAAAGCGTCCGATCCGGCCCGCAAGCCGCTGTCCCTCAGCCATGCCGTGTTTCCGCGGCCGTCCCTGCCATCTCCCACCCTTGCATCCGAAGTCCCCCTGAACACCCTATTGCCTATCCTCTGGCCAGCGCCAACAGCGCGTGCCGATCGGCAACCTCATTTTCCCGTTTCGCCATGCCGCACGAATCGGTTGCATCTTTATCTTTGATCAAAGATCAGTATTATGCAATCCAGCGCATAACGCCAACAAGGGGGGTAGAATGGGAAATCAGGGATATACACGCATCGCGAGCCGTCTGCTGATGGGGGCCGCGAGCCTGCTTCCGGTCTCACAGGCGATCGCGCCAACGGCCGCGTACGCCGCCGAAACCGTCGTCACCGACGAGATCATCGTGACCGCGACACGTCGCAGCGAAACGCTTCAAAACGTGCCCATGAGCATCCACGTGATGACCGCCGAAAACTTGCAGCGTCAGGCCGCTACGACCTTCGCGGACTATGCAACCTCCGTGCCCAACCTCACGTTCGGCACATCGGGAGAGGGAACGACCAACTCCCGCACGATCGCCATTCGCGGCATCGGCGACCGCAACACCACAGGCTTCTACATCGATGAAACGCCGGTGCCTGAATCGCTCGACCCCCGCGTTGTAGACGTGTCGCGCATCGAGGTGCTGCGCGGGCCGCAAGGCACGCTTTACGGCGGCCGATCGATGGGCGGCACGGTACGGCTCGTGACCACGCAGCCGGATGCGGGCGAGATGTCGGGGCGCGTTCATGCGGGCATCGCGGACACGCACGGCGCGGACCGGCCGAGCTACCAGTTCGACGCCATGATCAACCTGCCGCTCGTGCAGGACAAGGTCGCCGTCAGGATGGTCGGCATCCACCAGTATGACGCGGGCTTCATGAAGCGCGAGTTCGGGCCGGAAGGTGCGACGACGACGGTCGACAACGTCGCGCGGACCCGAACGAACGGCGCCTCGATTGCGATGCTGTTCAAGCCCACCGAAGATCTCAGCCTGACGCCGCGCGTGCTCTATCAGGAGACGCAGATGAACGGCTATCCGTTCACGGACCTCACGCTTCCGGGCTCGGGGCCGGTGGTTCTGGAACCAACGTCGCTGATCCAGCGCCGGCAGTTCGACGTGCCCGAAGCTTCGCGCGACAAATGGCTGCTCGCCTCCTTCGATATCAAGCTGCAGCGTGATTTCGGCACGTTCACGTCGGCGAGCTCCTATTTCCATCGGCGCTCGCGCGACATCGACGACCAGACGGATTTCATCGCGGCTGCCTTCGGCATTCCCCCGATCCCGACCACGGTGGAAGTGCGCAACAACCGCGACAACTTCATCCAGGAAATCCGCTTCGCATCTTCATTCGGCGGACCGTTCGAATTCGTCTCGGGCCTCTATTACGCCCACAACAAAGGCAAATACGCCTATCCGCCCAACATCATTCCGGGCCTCGACGCCGCCTTCGAGGCGGCAAACGGTTTCCCGCTGGGCACCGACCTCGCCTACGTTACCGAAAATCCCGTGAAGCAGGTCGAAAAGGCGGCCTACACCGAGATCACCTACGAGATCGTGCCGCAGCTTTCGGCCATCGCAGGCCTGCGTGCATTTCATGTTCGCACGACCTCGTCGAAAACAGCGGACGGACTCGCCAACGGCGGCCTTACGGTGGTGCCGGAGAAGAGCAGCAGCGAGAGCGGCGTCACGCCGAAGTTCTCGCTTCAATACAAATTCGCCGACGACAACCAGATCTTCGCGACCGCCGCCAAAGGTTTCCGGCCGGGCGGTGTCAATGCGCTGATCCCCGCCTCGTTCGGCTGCCTAGATGAACTCGCCGCGCTCGGCCTGTCGAACGAAAGCGTCCAATCGTTCAAGTCGGACAGTGTGTGGAGCTATGAAGCCGGCGTGAAGTCTCGCGCGTTCGATCGTAAGCTGACGCTGAACGCCACGGCCTTCCGCATCGACTGGAACAGCATTCAGCAACTGGTGCGCCTGCAATGCGGCTTCGGTTTTAGAGGGAATGCCGGCAAGGCGAAAAGCGAAGGCATCGAGATCGAAGCGACGCTACGCCCAGTTGAAGGGCTGAGCCTTGATGCCGCATTCGGCTACACCGACGCGAAATTCACCGAAACCGTGCTCACCACGCGCCGCGCGAAGGGCGACCGGGTGCCGGAAATCGCGAAGTATACGGCCAGCTTCGCGGCGTCCTATGATTTCCCACTGAGCGATACGATCGACGGATTCGTCTACGGCGACTATCGCTACATCGGCAAGAGCACGAGCGGCAACAATGCGAACACCGATCCCGATACCGGTACGCTCATTCCGCGCATCCGGCCGAGCTATGAGATCATGAACGTGCGTGGCGGAGTTCGCTTCGGCAACTACGAGATCGCGGCCTATGTGAAGAACCTCACCGACGAGCGCGCCAGCCTTTCGGACAACGTCGCGGCGGCAGTCGAAGCGCCAGGCCGGGCGCGCGTTTACATCAACACGCCGCGTTCGATCGGCATCGAGGCAAGGGTGAACTTCTGAGCTTCCGCAAGGATCGTTTACGCGTCGGCCTCGTCGGCATCGGCGGCGTCGGGCGTCTCCATCTGGAGGCGTACCGGCGTTCCGCCGCCGTCGAGGTTGCCGCACTGTGCGACGCTGATCCGAAACGTGTCGCAGAGGCGGCGGCGACGTGCGGCGCCGCCGCTTATACCGACCACCGGGACATGCTGGCGGCGGAACCGCTCGACATCGTGTGCATCCTTACGCCGCCCGCAGCTCGTCTCCGGATCGTTGCCGATGTTGCCGCTGCAGGCCATGCCATCCTCGTCGAGAAACCGATGGCGACCACCCGCGCGGACGCCGAGGAGATGCGGAGACTCTGTGAAGACGCCGGCGTCCCGCTCAGTTACGGGGCGAGCTATCGCCATCTGCCTGCCCTGAAGCAGGCGCGCGACTTGATCGCGGAAGGCGCGATCGGCAACGTGATCCTGCTCCGTGAGGATTTCGTCGGCGGGCACGGGCCATCGTCGCGCGCTGCGCTGCCGCCGTGGCACTATCCCGAAGGCGGGATCGGCGGCACCGGCATGGGCCTCGTCGATCACGGTGTTCACCTGATCGATGCATTCGCCTGGCTCGCGGATAGCCCCGTCGCGTGGGCAAGCGGACGCGGCAATCGTTCGGGCTATCCCCTGGAAACCGAATATGCAGTGCTCGGCCTTGCGAACGGGGCGACAGGGCACTTGCTTTATCAAGACGGCACCTGGGCGACACAGCTACCGGCTGAAGGCCAATTCAGCTTGGGAGCAAGCTGGGACGCGGACGGCTATCATCCGGGCGGCGCATGGCAGGCCTATCCGGGCAGCATCCATGTCCACGGCACGCGCGGCGCGCTTCGCATATTCCACTATGCGCACGCATTGTATCTGTCGGATGCGGAGGGCACGCGCCAGATCGTGCTCGACGGCGATCCGCCCCCCGACCATTTCCGCGCGCAGATTGACGCCTTTGCGGGTGAACTCCGGGGCGGTGTACCGCCGACAACCGGTGCCGATGCCGGGATCGCCGCTCTTGCCGTTCTGGAAGCGATTTACGCGAGCGCGGGCAGGAACGTCCCCATAGAGTCGCAGACCTGATAAGGGCGGGACCAATCCCGCCCTCCCCTTTTCACCGATCAGAACGCGACACGGTCGCCGCCCTTCAATGCGAGCATCTCCCGCGCTTCGGCGGGGGTCGCGATCTCGAGCCCCAGTTCCTCCAGGATCGATCGTACTTTCGTGACCTGTTGCGCGTTGCTCGTCGCAAGCTCCCCCTTGCCGATGTAGAGACTGTCTTCCAGACCGACGCGCACGTTGCCGCCCATCGACGCGCATGTCGTCACGAAAGGCATTTGGTTGCGACCAACGGCGAAGCAGGACAAATAGTAATCCTCGCCGAACAGACGATCCGCCGTGTTTCGCATGTGCGCGAGATGATCAATGTCCGCGCCGATGCCGCCAAGAATACCGAAGATGCACTGCACGAAGTAGGGCGGCTTCAGCAGGCCTTTGTCGGCATAGTGCGCCAGCGTGTAGAGATGGCCCACATCGTAGCATTCGAATTCGAAGCGCGTGCCGCAACCTTCGTGGAGCTCGCGGATCACGCGCTCGATCTGTGCAAACGTGTTCGATTGCGGCGCGGCATGAGAGCCCTGCAGGAATGGCTTTTCCCATTCGTGCTTCCACGGCTGCTCGCGCTCCGCGAGGCCAAACACGCCGAAGTTGATCGAGCCCATGTTGAGCGAGGTGAGCTCCGGCTGGAAGCGGACCGGCGCTGCAAGGCGGTCGTCCATCGTGAACCCCGGCGCCCCGCCGGTCGTGAGATTGAGCACGGCGTCGGTCGCCTGCTTGATGCGCGGGAGGAAGGCCGCGAACACGTCTGGGTCGGGTGTCGGACGGCCATCAGACGAATTGCGCGCGTGCAGGTGCACAATCGCGGCGCCCGCTTCCACCGCCGCAATCGATTGTTCGGCGATCTCGTCTGGTGTGATCGGCAAGTACGGCGACATAGACGGCGTGTGGATTGAGCCCGTGACGGCGCATGTGATGATCGTTTTTCGAGATTTACGCATGATTTTCCCCTGTGCAGGACACGCACCGGGTTGGCGCAAACCATCGCGAACGTCAATACTATGATCTATGATATTTGATCAAAATTACTCATCATCCTCCGCGAACGGGTAGGACTTGTGATACCAGCGCGCCGTGCGCTGAATGATGCTGGCCATCAACTTCGCCGAACGCGCACCGTCGTGCGCCGCCAGCGCGGCCAGCAACTCTTCCTGCGTCTTGAGCTCTGCTTCCATATATTCCTGCGCGCCCGCACCGCCCGCCTGGCTGTGCGTCATCATGGGCCCGAAGCGCAGCCACACGGATTCGATAAGCGCGAGCATCTGTCGCGAACCCGCCTGGCGGTAGATACCGAAATGATACTGGTGATTGGCCCACAACGCCGCTTCCGGGTTCTCGCCTGCCGCCGCTGCGCGAAGCCTCGCCTGCCCTTCCGAAATCTCGGCGAAGATCGCGTCGGTCATAGCAGTGGCCGCCTTGCGGCAACAGTGCGGTTCAAGGAGCATACGGATCTCGATGATCTCGTCGAACTCCGCGCGCGTCAGAGACGGAACACACACGCGGCCACTCGGCAGATTGACCAGCGCGCCTTCGGCCACCAGCCGCTGCACCGCCTCGCGAACGGGCATGATACCGGACCCGAGCTGTTCGGCGAGCAGCTTCACCGTCACGTGCTCACCAGGCTGGAAGCGACCGGTCACGAGTGCCCGACGGAGCTCCGAATAGCTCTGATCCTTCAATGTATTGCGATGCACCGGAGCAAACCGGGTCGCGCGCGCGGCAGTCGTCATCGACGATGTCCCTTTCGGTTTTTCTTTAGGACGACACTGCTGCTGCTGTCCATCGCTGCGCTCAGCCCTCCCACTCCGCACCGCCACAAACCCCGATGAACTGCCCCGTGATGTGCCGCGCTGCGGGCGAGGCGAGGAACACCGCGAGGTCGCCGACCTCCGCCGGGTCGATCCAGCACCGCATCGAGACGAAGCGCAGGATCTCCGCCTCGACATCGGCGACCGTCCGGCCCTGCTCTTCTGCCGCTTGCGCCACCAGCGCGCGGCCGCGCGGATTGTCGATGAGGCCGGGGAGGATGGCGTTGCAGCGGATGTTGTGCGGGCCGAGTTCCCGGGCAAGGTTGGCGGTGAAACCCATCAGCCCTTCCTTCGAGGCGACATAGGCTGTCCGGTTCGGAAGGCCGGTGCGCACCGAAGCGGTGGAAATGTTGACGATGGTGCCCTGCCGCGCGGGCTTCATAAGGCGTATGGCGCGGCGCGTCACACGCATCGCTCCGGTCAGATTCACCGCGAGCGTGCGCTCCCATTCCGCATCGTCGATATCCTCGATCGGCCCTCGGGGTCCGCCGATGCCCGCGTTGTTGACCAGGACGTCGAGCTTCGGGCCGACAACGTCGAACATCGCGGCGACGTCGGCTTCGTCGGATACGTCCGCGTGCGTTGCGGCAATATCCGGGCGCGCCTCGGCGAGCGCTGCGATCGCCGCTTCGGAAACGTCGCAGATGCGGACATGCGCGCCGGCATCGGCGAAGCGTTCCGCAATCGCGCGGCCGATGCCGGACGCACCTGCCGTCACCAGAACCTGTCTCGAACTGAAAACTGTCATATGTGTCCCGATCAATCGGCGGTGTTCAGGCACACGACCGATACGCTGCGGGCAGAGAAGACCCGCTAGATATTATTGATCAAAGATCATATCACAAGTCAACCACACGATCAGGGACGCTTGACGACATTCCCGCCGATCATGACGAAATCGACCTTCCGCATCAGTGCGATATCCTGCACGGGATTGCCGGGAACGGCGATGATGTCCGCCGCCATGCCCGCGCCGATGCTGCCCTGACGATCGGCGATGCCGAGGAATTTCGCGGGTTCCGACGTCGCAGCGCGGATCGCGGCCATCGGCGGCATCCCTGCGGCGACCATCAGCTCGAACTCGCGCGCGTTGTCGCCGTGCGCGGACACGCCGCTGTCGGTGCCGAACATTATCGGCACGCCAAGCCGATAGGCGCGCGCGAACGTGCCCGACATCAGCGGGCCGATCGCCGCAGCCTTGGGGCGCACGATATCGGGAAGCGCACCGGGTGTTTTTGCCTGCTCGGTAATCCAATCCCCGGCCATCAGCGTCGGCACGAGATAAATGCCCTTCGCCTTCATCTGCCGCATGGTCTCATCGTCGAGGTAGGTGCCGTGCTCGATCGTGGAGACACCGGCCGCAACGGCGCGCCTCAACCCATCGAGGCCATGCGCGTGCGCGGCGACATGCATCCCATAATCACGCGCCGTGGCGACGATCGCGGTAAGTTCGTCGGGCATGAACTGCGCATTCTGGCTGTTCTTCGCGAGGCTCATCACGCCGCCCGTCGCCGTGATCTTGATGAGATCGGCGCCCTCCTTGTAGCGCTGGCGGACCGCCTTGCGCGCTTCGTCCGCACTGTCCACGACGCCTTCGGTCGCGCCTGGCGTCTTGAGGCCGAGTGCCGGCGAAATTCCGTTGGTGGGATCGCCGTGACCGCCCGTCGACGCGATCGCCGCGCCCGAGGTGAAGATATGCGGCCCGACGACATCGCCGCGATCGATCGCCTTGCGCAGCGCGATCGATACGCCATACGCATCGCCCAGATCGCGGACGAGCGTGAAGCCGGACATCAGCGTGACACGCGCATATTTTTCGATCTTGTACGCGAAATCCGCCGGGCCCAGCAAAAAGGGATCCGTGTAGCTCGCCGGGCCGCTTTCGGAGGAAAGATGCGTGTGCATGTCCATGAGACCCGGCATCACGCTATGGCCTGAGAGGTCGATCAGCGTGTCGCCCGTGCCCGGCGCGACCTTCCCGGCCGCCACGCGCACGATGCGCCCTTCATCGACAACAATCGTGTGCGGGCCAAGCGGCGCATCCGCTTTGCCGTCGATCAGGTTTCCCGCCTGAATGAAAGTCGCCGCGCCCGCCGCCTGCGCCAGCGGCACCAGCAGTGCCGCAAGAATGATCGCGCTCCGCCTGTTCATGATTCCTCGCCTTCCCTTGCTACGCGTTTTCGCGCCACACGCCCTAAAGTCGGCGAGTATCGCACCACATGACCAAACGGCACCCTTTTTTGACATCGCGGCATCCGGACTGTCCGACACACACGCCACGGGTCATCAGGAGCGTGATTGACGAACATGAATATCCAATTATGATCTTTGATCAATATTTGGAAGGGGGATATATGCCGAGGGCCAGTTTCCGGACGACATCGCTCACCGCGCTTGCAGCGCTCGCCGTTTTCACCGCCCCAGCCGCAGCGCCGGCCCACGCCGCAAGCAATCCGCCGCTGCAGCCGATCGACGTGTTCGCGCTCGAGACCGGAAACGATCCGCAGATCTCGCCCGACGGCACACGTGTCGCCTACGTGCGCGTGAAGGCCGACATCGTGACGGACGCCTATCAGCCGATGCTGTGGCTGATCGATGCCGACGGCCGCAACCATGTGCCGCTCACCAAGATCGAGGAGGCGGCGAGCGATCCGCGCTGGTCGCCGGACGGCAAACGGCTTGCCTTCGTGGCCACGCGCGCCGGCGCGCGCCAGATCGTCGTGCGCTGGATGGACAGCGGCGTCGAGACCACGATCGGCGGCTTCCCCGGCGCGCCCATGGGCCTCGAATGGTCGCCGGACGGCAAGACGCTCGCCTACGCGATGCACGTTCCCGCCGCGCCGAAGAGCTACGGCGCGCCCATCACGCCCCCGCCCGGCGCGACATGGAAGCCGGGGCCTATCGTCGTCGACAAGGCGATGTACCGCCAGGACGGCGCGGGCATCATTCCACCCGGCCGGATGCATATCTTCACGGTTCCGGCGACCGGCGGCACGCCCCGCCAGATCACGACCGACGAATCAGGCGCGTTCCCGCTCATCGGCAGCCCCTATGCCTGGACGGCGGACAGCAAGGCCCTGGTGGCGGCGCTTAACCGGAACGACGAGAACGCCATTCTGAAGGGCAAGATGTTCGACACGGGGCTGTACCTGCTCCCCGTGGACGGCAGCGCAATGAAGACTCTGATCGACCGCGACGGCCCCGAAGCCTCCCCGCAGGTTTCGCCCGACGGGCGATACATTGCCTATATCGGCGCCGACGAGGCAGGACGCTGGCACACGACCACGCGGCTGATGGTGCTCGATCGGAACAGCGGCGAACGCCGCGTGCTCACAGCCGCACTCGACCGCGACGTGATGGCACCGCGCTGGGCCGCAGACGGGCGCGGCGTCTACGCCTATTACGCCGATCGCGGCGAGAACCGGCTCGCGCTCTTCGACCTGAAGGGCGGCCGCCGTGAGATCGCCGAAGGGCTCGGCATGGCACACATCGCCTATACGGCGGAGCCTGCCTTCTCGGTTTCGCGGACCGGCCGTGTCGCCATGCAGTGGGCGGCCCCGGATTCGAGCGGCAACATCGCGCTCGCGGGCGCGGGCATCGGCAAGGCGCGGTCGATTACCGGGCTGAACGACGCGCTGTTCGCCGGGCGCGCGCTCGGCCGTGTCGAGGAGATCAACTATCGTTCGTCGAAAGGCGACCTCCCCGTGCAGGGCTGGCTGATCTATCCGCCGGACTTCGACCCCGCGAAAAAATATCCGCTGATCATGGAAATTCACGGCGGCCCCAACGCCGCCTACGGCCCGCGTTTCGACATCGAAAAGCAGCTGATGGCAGCAGCCGGCTACGTGGTCTTCTACCCCAATGTGCGCGGCAGCACCTCTTACGGCGAGACCTACGCCAATCTCATCGAAAATGCGTTTCCGGGGGACGAGTTCGACGACCTGATGAGCGGCATCGACGCGGTCGCCGCGCGCGGCTTCATCGACAACTCGCGTCTTTATGTGACGGGCGGCTCGGGCGGCGGGACGCTGTCAGCCTGGCTGATCGCACGCAGCGAACGCTTCCGCGCGGCCGCCGTACTCTATCCCGTGATCGACTGGCAGAGCCAGGCGCTGACATCCGACATCCTGCCGCTGGTCTTCAAGGGCTTCTTCTTCGGCACACCGTGGAGCCAGCCGGAGGATTACCACCGCCGTTCGCTGCTCGCCTCGGTCGACAAGGTGAAGACACCCACCATGGTGATGACGGGCGAAGCCGACTACCGCACGCCGATCTCCGAATCGGAGCAGTATTTCGCCGCGCTCAAATACCACGGGGTCGAAAGCGTGTTCGTGCGCGTTCCGCTCGAAAACCATGGCATCCGAATGTTCCCGAGCCACTTCGCGCAGAAGGTGGCCGGGGTGATCGGCTGGTTCGAAGCGCACAAATAAGCGTGCTCCGGCGCCTGTTCAGGCGCCGGCCTGCCGGATCATCTGCTTGGCGATAATCGTCTGCTGAATCTGCGAGGTGCCCTCGTAGATGCGGAGCACCGTGCGAGCCACGCCGTTTAGGGAACGTCGGCTGCCCTTGCCTTGGCGGCCTGTCGCTCGGCGAACCATTGCCGCAGCATTTCCATGGTGCAGCCGGTCTGCCCACCGGAACCGACCGCAGAGCAGCTGTTCGGCATCGTGGGGCGGCTCGCCTCGTCGAGCGTGCGCACGCGCGCCGTCCACGACTGCGAGGGCGGGTCGTTCTTCTTCGTTTCGCGTAGGCGCTTGGGGATACGGTATTGCTCGCCCTCGGGCTCCCGCGCGCAAACGACGATTTCGTCGCCATCGCCCTTGGGACAGGGCTCATTGCCGTAGACGGTGACGTTGGTGATGCGATCCGGCGCTTCGGCGTGCGCCGGAGATACGTATACAAGGGCGAGGAGCGCCGCGCACAGCACCCCCTTCGCCTTCACCACGCTCATGCCACCGCGCTTCATGATCTCGTCCGCCATCGCTTGGGCATCCTTTGCCCCCGTTGATGAGCGGAGGCTGAACGCGTTTACGGCAAGGCCGCTGCGTACGCGGCGGCGCCCGCGCTCCAGCCGCCGCCGAGCGCCTTGAACAGGTTGATCTGAGCGTCCGCGATGCCCGCGTCGATCGCGGCGAGCTGCGCTTCGGTTTCCGCGAAAGTGCGCTCCGCATCGATGAGTGCGAGGCTATCCACCTGCCCTTCCCGCTGCTGCGCGCGCACGATGCGGGCGGCCTGCCCTGCCGCGTCGCGCGCGGCCTTCAGCGCCGTGCGCCGATCAAGCGCGCTCGCGTAGGCGGAAAGCGCCGTTTCGGTTTCCTCGAGCGAACGCAGCACGGTGCCGTCGAAACCCGCGAGCGCCGCGCGCGTGTCGGCCTCCGCACTGGCAACGCGCGCGCGGGCGCGCTCGTGATCGGTGAACGACCAGCTGATGAGCGGGCCGAGCAGCCAGCGCAGCGGTCCGCCGCCGAACACGTCGCCGATGTTCGGCCCGGTCGAACCGATCGAGGCGCCGAGGCTGATGCGCGGATAGAGATCGGCGGTGGAGACGCCGATGCGCGCGGTTGCCGCGGCGAGGCGGCGTTCGGCGGCGCGGATATCGGGCCGCCGCGCGAGGAGCTGCGCACCGTCGCCGATGGGGATCGGCGTGTCGAGCCGGAGCGTGGAGACCCGCTCGGCCGCGATCGGCGGCAAGTCGGCGGGCGCGCGGCCGGTGAGCGTGGCGAGGCGGAACAGCGCCGCGTTGCGCTCGGCGGTGAGCACGGGGATTTCAGCTTGCCGCTGATTGCGAAGCGTGGCGATGCGCGCGACGTCGAGGCTGGTGGTGAGCCCCACCGCGCGGCGGCTGTCCGTGACGCGGAGCGACCGATCGAGCAATTCCACGATGCGCTCTGCCACGGCGATCTGCTCGCCCGCAGAGGCAGCAGTTGCATAAGCGCGCGTCGTTTCCGCGACAACCGAGATACGAACCGCCTCAAGATCGGCCTCGGCGGCGCCGAGATCGCCGCGCGCAGCCTCGATCCCGCGCGAGATGCGGCCGAACAGATCGACCTCGTAGGCGACATCCAGCCCGGCATCGATGGACCAGTCCTCGCGCGGGGCGCCGGAACCGCGCTGGCTTTCGGGCAGGCGGCCGTAGGTGGCACCGGCACCTGCGCCAACGTCCGGCAGCCGATCGGTGCGAACCTCGCGGAGCGCGGCGCGCGCCTTTTCCAGCCGCGCGACCGCGACGCGCACGTCCGTGTTCGCGGCGATGGCGTCGGCGACCAACTGATCGAGCACGGGGTCGTCATAGAGCCGCCACCAATCAGCCTTCACCGGCTTGAGGGTATCGACGGCGGGAGACGCCGCGATGAACGCTCCGGCGGAGGTCGCCGGGGTTTGCGGCGCGGCGTAATCCGGGCCGGTCGCGCATGCGGCGAGCGCCAATGCGGAGGCGGCGATCATCAGATTGCGAAACATGAGCTTGCGCCTTTCTTATTCGGCGAGTTGCAATGCAGTGGATGGGCGGCGACGCATCCGTTCGCCGAGGCTGCGGCTCGCCACATAGAACACCGGGGTGAAGACGAGACCGAAGGCGGTGACGCCGATCATGCCGTAGAACACGGCGGTGCCGAGCGCCTGACGCAGTTCCCAGCCCGGACCCGACCCCATCATCAACGGCAGCACGCCGAGGATGAAGGCGAAGCTCGTCATCAGGATAGGGCGAAGCCGTGCCCGCGCGGCCTCGACTGCCGCATCGCGGGGCGCAAGGCCTCGCTCTTCGGCCTGCTTGGCGAACTCGACAATCAGGATCGCGTTCTTCGCGGCGAGGCCGATCAGCACGATAAGCCCGATCTGCGTCAGGATATTGTTGTCGAGCCCGTGCAGGTTCACGCCCAGCATCGCCGCGAGCAAGGTCATCGGCACGATGAGGATGATCGCAAGCGGCAGCATCAGGCTTTCGAACTGCGCGGCGAGCACGAGGAAGACGAACACCACCGACAGGCCGAAGATCAGCGCCGCGATATTGCCCGCCGCCTTCTGCTGAAAGGCAAGGTCGGTCCATTCCGCGGCAAAGCCCTGCGGCAGATCTTCCGCGATCGTCTCCATCCGTGCGAGCGCCTGGCCGGTGGAGGCACCGGGCGCAGTGTCGCCGTCGATCTCGACCGCGGGGAACAGGTTGTAGCGCGTCACGCGATAAGGCCCGGTCCGGTCCTCGAAGGTGGCGACGGCGCCGATCGGCACCATGCCGCCACCGTTCGAGCGCGTCTTCAATTGCGCGATGTCGGAGGCATCATCACGGAACGACGCGTCGGCCTGCGCGGTCACGCGGAAGGTGCGGCCGAGCAGGTTGAAGTCGTTGACGTAGGCCGAGCCGAGATAGACCTGCATCGCCTCGAACACGCGCGTTGCGGGCACGCCGAGCATGTCGGCCTTGGCGCGGTCGATGTCGGCATAGATGCGCGGCGTCGCGGTGTTGAACAATGTGCGCACGTTGGCGAGCTCCTTCGCCTGATGCGCCGTGCCGATCACGCCGCCCGCCGCCTGTTCGAGCGGCTGATAGCCCGCACCGCGACGATCCTGAATCATCATGCGCCAGCCGCCGCCGTTGCCGATGCCCTGAATGACCGGCGGCGGCACGACGAACACGAACGCTTCATTGAGATCGGCAAGCGCGGCGCGCATGTCGTTCTCGATGGCGGCCTCGGTGCGGCCGGTCTTCGCGCGTTCGGCGAAGGGCTTGAAGGTGACGTAGGCAGCCGCGGCGTTCGACGCCTGCGTCTGCGAGGCACCGTCGAAGCCGGAGAACATCACCGCCGCTTCGGTGCCGGGCACTTCGAGCAATTTTGCAACGGCTTTCTTGAGCACCCGGTCGGTCTGTTCGATCGAACTGCCCGGAGGGAGCTGGATCGCGGCGAGCGCATAGCCCTGATCCTGCGCGGGAATGAACCCGGCCGGAGTCGCCCAGAACAGCGCGCCTGCCGCGAGCATGAGCCCGCCGTATACCGCAAAGACACGCTTCGGCGCTGCTGCGAGTCGGCGGGTGAGATTGGCGTAGCCCTCGCTGAGGCGGTCGAAGTTGCGGTTGAACCACGCCCCTGCCAGCCACAGGCGGCGGTGCCAGCCGGATGCCGGCGCCGTCTCCGCCTTGGGCCGCAGCAGCAGCGCCGCGAGCGCGGGCGACAACGTGAGCGACAGCACGAGCGAGATCACCGTGGCGCTGGCGATCGTCACCGCGAATTGGCGGTAGAATTCACCCGTGATGCCGGTGAGGAACGTTGTCGGCACGAACACGGCGCAGAGCACCAGAACGATCGCGACCAGCGCGGCGGAGACTTCGTCCATCGAACGATGCGATGCCTCGCGCGGAGAGAGGCCATGTTCGAGATTCCGTTCGACGTTTTCGACAACGACGATCGCATCATCGACGACGATGCCGATGGCGAGCACAAGCCCGAACATCGACAGTGTGTTCAGCGAATAGCCGAGGCCTGCAAGCACCGCGAACGTGCCGATCAGTGAAACCGGAATCGCGATGATCGGAATGATCGCCGCACGCCAGCTTTGCAGGAAGATGAGAATGACGACGACGACGAGCAGCGCCGCCTCGAACAATGTCGCCTGAACCGCACCCATCGATTCGCTGATGAATTCAGTGGGGTTCCAGATGATCCGGTATTCAAGGCCTTCGGGAAAATCCTTCGCGGCTTCGGCAAGTTCGGCCTTCACGCCTTCGGCAGCCGCGAGCGCATTCGTGCCGGGGCGTTGAGTGATCCCCAGGATGATCGAATCCTGGCCCGAGAGGTAGGCGTTGACGCCGTAATCCTCCGCGCCCAGTTCGACACGCGCGATGTCCCGCACGCGGGTGATCGCGCCCGAGCTATCCGTCCGCACGATGATGTCGGCGAATTCCTCGGCGGTCTTGAAGCGGCCCTGTGTCTCGACAGTCAGCTGCTGCGCCGCGCCGGTATCGAACGGCGGCTGGCCGATCGTGCCCGCCGCGACCTGGATGTTCTGCGAACGCAATGCGGAAACGATTTCGCCTGCAGTGAGCCCGAGCGCAGCCGCGCGGCCGGGATCGATCCAGACGCGCATCGCATAGTCGCGCGCGCCGAACACCTGAACATCGCCGATGCCGTCGATTCGCGTCAGCCGGTCCTTGATCTGCGTGAGCGCGTAATTGGAAACATAGCTGCGATCGAGCGACCCATCAGGAGAAAGGACGTTCACCGCCATCAGCCACGACGGTGAGGTCTTGCGCACGACGACGCCCTGACGGCGCACCTCTTCAGGCAGGCTCGGCTCGGCGAGCGCGACGCGGTTCTGCACGAGCACCTGCGCGGTATCGAGATCGGTGCCGAGCTTGAAGGTCACGGTGATCGTCAACCGCCCGTCCCCGGTCGATTGCGAGGATTGGTACAGCATGTTGTCAACGCCGTTGATCTGCTGTTCGATCGGCGCCGCGACCGTATCGGCGACCGTCTCTGCGGAAGCGCCGGGGTAGTTCGCGCTCACCGTTACCGTCGGCGGGACGATGTCGGGGAATTGCGAGATCGGCAGGCCGAAATAGGCGAAGGCACCGACGATCGTGATGATGATCGCGATCACGCCCGCAAAGATGGGCCTGCGGATAAAGAAATGGCTGAAGCGCATCGGACAATGCCTTTCCTGCCGCCTCCCGCAGTTTGCGCGGGAGGCGTGGTCTTCGTTTGGTGTTGCGGTGGATCAGAGCGCGGCGATGGTCGCCTGCGAGGCCGCGGGTTCGTTCACGGACGCAGCGGTTGTCGGCGCCGCGCCCGGCGGATCGATTTTGGCGACACGTGCCGTAACCTTTGCGCCGGGCTGCACCATCTGGAGGCCCTGGATCACGACCCTGTCATCGGCCGAAAGTCCTGCGCGGATGCTGCGGAGGCTGCCGATGCGCGGGCCGGGCGAGACTTCGCGCGCGGCGACAGTGCCGTCCTTGCCGACCACATAGACCACCTTGCGCGCCTGATCGGTGCGGACGGCGGCATCGGGAACGAGCAGCGCCTGTGCGGGCGCGCCGTCCGTGAGCCGCATGTTGCCGAACATGCCGGGCGTGAGGAAATAATCCGGGTTCGCGACGACGGCGCGGGCGCGGATCGTGCCCGAATGGGCGCTGATGCCGTTGTCGGTGAAATCGACATGCCCTTTCCAGGTGTAGCCAGTTTCATCCTGCAAACGAATTTCGACCTGCTGCGCCAGGTTCGACTTCTGCCGCTCGCGCTGTGCCTTCAGGAACAGCGCCTCCGAACTGTCGAAGGTGAAGTAGATCGGATCGAGCGCATTGATGGTGGTGAGCAGCGTGCCCCCGCTGGCATCGGCGGTGGACACGATATTGCCCGCATCGACGCGGCGATCCGAAATGCGTCCCGTGATCGGTGCGCGAACCTCTGTGAACTGGACGTCGAGCGCGCGGGCGCCGACACGAGCATCGGCCGCCGCAAGCGCAGCGCGGGCGGCGCGGACACGGGCCGCAAGGCGATCAAGATCGCTCTGGGATACCGCATCGTCCGCACGCAGGCGGTTGGCACGTTCGAGATCGGCCTCCGCCAGTGCCACATCGCTCCGCGCCTGTGCGGCGCCGGCGCGGGCTTCGGCGAGCGAAGCGTTGAATGGCCGGGGATCAATCGTGAAAAGGCGCTGCCCTTTCTGCACGATCGCACCGTCGGTGAAATGAACTGCAGTCACGGCGCCGGAGACGCGCGGACGCACTTCTACACTGCTCGACGGTTCGAAACGGCCAACATGATCGTCCCACTCCATCACTTCGCGCACGAGGGGTGCAGCAACCGTGACGGTGGGCGGCGGGGCCGCAGCAATCGCGGGCGATTCACGGTTCAGAACGCCCACCGCAACGACGGCAATCACCGGCAGTGCGGCGGCGGACAGGTGCTGCCAAAGCGGGCGATCGGTAAACCGCCGCCGCACGGGCGAAGCCGTCGCGGCGCCGGCTTCGATCTTGGTCATCATGTTCATCGGGAAATCCTTCGGTCGCGGCGCGCACGCGCGCTCGTGATGCTGCTCGCAAGCAGCGCATAGTGATCGTGGGTGAAACCGGCGCTGAGGAAGCCGCGGATCGCGGACTCGGCGATGTGATAGCCTTGATGCCACGTCAGCACGGCGATCTTGCGCAGGGCTTCCAGTTTCGAATCGGCGAGCTGCGGATTGGGCCGGCTTCCAAAGAGGGTGCCGAGCGCGACGGCGACGCGGCCGGGGGCGTGCAGCGTCGAGAGGGAATCGCGCTCGGCGAGGGCCACCACCGACCATTCGAGAGCCGAGAAACGGGCGCTCGGACGGTCGGCAGCGGGGGACAGGATTGCGGCGGGCTGCGCGGTAGCCGGAGCAGCGGCGCCGAGAACATCAGTGAAGGCGAGATAAGCCATGGTGCAAGTCTCCCTGATCAAGGCGCGAGCGCCTTCGTTCGCCGCGTCTCTTCGCGGCGTCGGTTGCGGATGATGATTGCCGGGCACATGGCCTCATCGGGCGAAGCGGACAGCTTCGTCGGGCAATCTTCAGTTATGGATTGGCGGGTTGAAACGGACGTAGTCGCCCAGCGTCAGCCCTTGTGAATACTGCAGTGTCGCACCGGTTTCCCTTCGATGCCGTGAGCCGTCGGGATGGCCGCTCACCTTCTGTACCTAGAGGTATATAAACCGTGCTGCGGTGCGTCAACAGCTTTTTGTACCGGTCGATAAAGATTTATTTCCGGTATGCGAAAGCTGCTATTTCGAAGGCCACATCATCATGCTGGTTTCGATCATGCGTTCGAGATCGGCGCGCGTCGCGCCCGCCCCTGCCTGCACGGCCATGCCCTGCAAAAGCGCATAGAGAAAGCTTGTCAGCCCCTCCACATCTACGCTTTCGGGGAGATCGCCTTCCGTCTTCGCACGCTCGAAGCGTTGGACGAGCGCGCGCCGCGCCACCTTGCCACGTTCAAGTACCTCGAGCCGGATGCACTCGGCCTCCGCGCCGCACGCAACCGCGCTGATCACGCCGAGACAGCCGTGCGGCTCGCAAGTGCTCGTCTGATTTTCCATGCTGCCATGCAGCAAATGTGCGGCGACACCGCGTGCTGTCGGCTGCGCCAGCGACTTGCCGACGTAGGCGAGCTTTTCGGTCTCGTAGAGGTCGAGCGCCTTGCGAAAGAGCGCTTCCTTGTTACCGAACGCCGCGTAGAGGCTGGGCCGCGTGATGCCCATCGCCTCGGTGAGGTCATTGAGCGACGCGCCTTCATAGCCCTTGCTCCAGAATACGCGGAGCGCTGCGGCAAGCGCCGTATCCACGCAAAACTCGCGCGGACGACCTTTCACAGGAGCAGCAACCGTTTCCATATCGACCGGTATATAATCAATCCGTCACGGAGCGCAAGCCTCAGACAGCGGCGCGTTTGCGGTTTAGCGCCGGGAGCGCCCCAGTGCGGGATAGATGTCTGCGGCCACGCTCATGTCTGCAACGGTCGCCCCGCGCTGGCCGATCGGGCGCGGAGCGCCTGTCGTCGTGTCACACGCCGTCTGGCGTTCGGCCTCCGCGTTGATCAACCCGCCAAGCAACACCGCATACGCGGAAACATAAAGCCACATCAGCAGCACCACGACAGCGCCGAGCGAGCCATAGGTTGCCTGATAGGAACCGAATTCGGCGACGTACACACCGAAGCCCAGCGTCGCGATAAGCCACATCACGGTCGCCAGAAGGGATCCGATCGTCAGCCACCGCCAGCGCGCATCCGCCCGGTGCGGCGCGAACCGGTACATGGCTGCGATTGTGAAGCTGCAGAAAACGCCCGCGCACAGCCAGGTGACGGCGCGCATCACAAGGGCCGCGATGGGCCCAATCCCTTCGGCCAATTCGCGCGCGAAGCCGAGCGCAGAGGCTGCGAGCATACCGAAGACGCCCAGAAACACGGCACCGGCAACAAGAACGGCTGAAACCGCCGCGCTGCGGATGATCCCGCGCGTGTCACGCTCGTCATAGATGACGTTGAGCGCCGTCATGACGGCGCGCGCGGCACGGCTCGCGCCGAAGATCGAGATGCCGATCGCGATGGCGAGGCCGAGGCCCTTCGCCGTTGCCGCTGCCCGCGTGAGGTTGAGCAGCTGATCGTAAATGAGCTTGGCCGCATCGGCCGGTACGAGTTCGATGATGAGGCGCATGTGCGCCGCGACGGTCGCCGGATCGGCAACAAGGCCATAGCTCATCACGAGCGCCCCGAGCAGCGGAACGAACGACAGGAACGCATAGAACGCGACACCCGCCGCCATGAGAGACAGGTTGTGCGTGCCGTTGCCGCGCCACACGCGGAAAAGGATTTCCCGCCATGCCCGCAGCGTCAGGGTGTGGGGGCCGTCCGCGCCGGCACCGCGCTGCTCGGGAGTCGACATGGCGTCCTCAAAATGCTGGCCGTTCATCGGCTTACAAGGCGCCGCGGCCGGGAAGGTTCCCCGGCTTCGTTCACGTCTACTCCAGATTCTGGTGCAAGCGGTTCAGAAGCTCGATCAGGCGCCGGAAATCCGGGGCCGAGAAGCCGCGGATCAGGCGCCGGTAGAGCGGCGCCGTCACAGCGCGCGCCGCCTTCAGTTTTTCACGGCCCAAAGGCTTCATCACGAGCGTCGTCACGCGGCCGTCGGTGGCGGACGGAAGCGTTTCGACGAGCCCGGCCTTCTCCATCCGCTCCACAACACGCATCAGCGTGGAGACGTTGATAACGGCGAGCTTCGCAACCTGGCCGATCGACTGCGGCTCCGCCTCCCCAAGAATCATGAGCACGCGCCACGTGGGGATATCGATGCCGATGGCGCGGAGTTCCGCTTCGATGTTCGCGTTATAGCGGCTGACGGTGCGATTCAGCAGGTAAAACGGGTAGTTATCCACCCGGAAGTCGTCCGATCCCGGATCCCCATAGCCACGCAAATCCTCGGCCACTTTGAGCTCCCTAGAAACGCAACGGATTTTACTTGCATATGCAAGTTTATCAAAGCATAGTTTGGGCTTCATGGTCTGGAGGAGGGATTATGTCCAGCGCGCCGATTCTCGAAGAGTTTGCACAGGCGTTGTCTCGCGGCGACGTGCGGGTCGTCGATCTGACGCAGACGCTGTCGGAAGACACGCCGCTGCTGGTTCTGCCGGAGCCGTTCGGACAGACGGCGGCTTTCTCGCGGCAGGAAATTTCCCGCTACGATGATCGCGGCGTCGCGTGGCACTGGAACAACTTCACCGTCGGCGAGCACACCGGCACGCATTTCGATGCGCCCGTCCACTGGGTCAGCGGCCGCGACCTGCCGGACAACACGGTGGATGCAGTGCCCCCCGCGAATTTCGTTGCGCCCGTGGTGGTTCTGGATTTCTCGCGCGAATGCGCGGCCGACCCCGATTTCCTGCTGACCGCCGCGCATGTTCAGGCGTGGGAAGCCGCCAATAGCCCGATCCCTGCGGGAAGCTGGGTTCTGTTCCGTACCGACTGGTCCAAGCGCGACGTCGATGCCTACACCAATCGCTGCGAAGACGGCGCGCACACGCCGGGTCCGGCGACGGACGCGATCGAATATCTGATCGCGCGCGATATCCTCGGCTTCGGCGTGGAGACGATCGGCACCGATGCCGGACAGGCACATCTGCTGACGCCCGCCTACCCGGCGCACACGCTGCTGCACGGCGCCGGACGCTATGGTCTGCAATGCCTGCAGAATCTCGACCAGCTCCCCGCGACGGGCGCGGTGCTGATCTGCCCACCGCTGAAGATTCGCGGCGGATCGGGAAGCCCGCTGCGCGTTCTCGCCCTCGTCGAGGCGTAAGCGATGGCCGAGCGTTCGTTCGTTGCCGAAGCCCGGAAGCTGACGGCCGGAGCCGGTGAGACATTCACCGGCGAAGGCATTCTCGCCGTGACCAAGGCGCTGCTGCAATCGGGCGTGGCTTACGTCGGCGGCTATCAGGGATCGCCGATCAGCCACCTGATGGACGTGTTCGCGGATGCGAGCGACCTTCTGGAAAGTCTCGACGTGCATTTCGAGGCGAGCGCCTCGGAAGCGAGCGCCGCCGCCATGCTCGCGGCCTCCGTCAATTATCCGCTGCGCGGTGCGGTCGTCTGGAAGTCGGTGGTCGGTACGAACGTCGCGTCGGACGCGCTCTCCAACGTCGCGTCGGGCGGCGTGACGGGCGGCGCGCTCGTCATCGTCGGCGAAGACTATGGCGAGGGTTCCTCGATCATGCAGGAACGCACGCACGCCTTCGCGATGAAGTCGCAGATCTGGCTGCTCGATCCCCGCCCCAACCTCCCGAGCATCGTCGCGGCGGTCGAACAGGGCTTCGCGCTTTCCGAGGCTTCCAATACGCCGGTGATGCTGCAGCTGCGTGTGCGATCGTGCCACATGACGGGATCGTTCATAGCGAAGGACAACGTGCGCCCGACGCTGACGGTCGCCGAGGCGGCCGCCGCGCCGCAGCGCGACACCACCCGCATCGTCCTGCCGCCTGCGAATTTTCTGCACGAGGTGGAGAAGATCGAAAAGCGGTGGCCGGCAGGAATCGCTTATGTGCGCGACCACCATCTGAACGAACGGTTCGGGCCGGACGAGGCGCATGGCATCGGCATCATCGTGCAGGGCGGGCTTTACAACAATTTGAACCGCGCGATGGAGCTCTCTGGGCTTTCGAATGAATTCGGCGACGCCGCGCTGCCGATCTATTGCCTGAACGTCACCTATCCGCTGATTCCGGGCGAGGTGAGCGCGTTTTGTGCGAACAAGCGCGCGGTACTGGTGGTGGAGGAAGGCCAGCCCGAATTCATCGAGCATGAACTGAATACGCTCGTGCGCCGCGCAAACCTCGATTGCCGCATCATCGGCAAGGACATACTGCCGCGCGCCGGGGAATATAGCGCGCAGGTGATCCGCAACGGGCTTTCCGATTTCCTGCACGCATGGGCGCCCGAAATCGCGCCGGCGAAAATGGCTGATGCCCCCCTGCCCGCGCCGGTCGCACAGCAGATCCCGCCGCGCCCGGCGGGCTTCTGCACGGGCTGCCCAGAACGGCCCGTGTTCACGGCGATGAAGCTGCTCGAGCGAGAACTCGGCCCGGCGCACGTTTCCGCCGATATCGGCTGCCACCTGTTTTCGATCCTGCCGCCCTTCAACATCGGCAACACGACAATGGGCTACGGCCTCGGCACGGCGGGCGCATCCGCGTTCAAGCCGACGGGAAAGCGTGCAATCGCCATCATGGGCGACGGCGGCTTCTGGCACAACGGCCTGACCTCCGGCATCGGCAACGCGGTGTTCAACAAGGACGACACCGTCACCATCG
The DNA here is from genome assembly GCF_963974575.1 of uncultured Sphingosinicella sp. Lineage (NCBI taxonomy): Bacteria > Pseudomonadati > Pseudomonadota > Alphaproteobacteria > Sphingomonadales > Sphingosinicellaceae > Sphingosinicella > uncultured Sphingosinicella sp. The sequence goes on from NZ_CAXBBQ010000002.1 coordinate 497,971, forward strand.
TGATCGACAACGGCTATTCGGCGGCCACGGGAGGCCAGGACATCCTTTCCTCCCGCGCCGACAACAAACGCCGCGTGACGCGCAATCCGATCGAGCGCGCCATTCGGGGCGTCGGCGGCGCATGGGTACGCACGATCGAACGCACCTACGACATCAAGCGAATGCGCGACACGCTGCGCGAGGCGCTGACCGCGCCTGACAAAGGCCCCAAGGTCATCATCGCGCAATCGGAATGTATGCTCAACCGGCAGCGGCGCGAAAAGCCACTGATGCGCAAGGCGGAGAAGGACGGCAAGCGCGTGGTGCGCGAGCGCTTTGGCGTCGACAGTGACACCTGCACGGGCGACCATAGCTGCATCCGGCTTTCGGGTTGCCCTTCGCTTTCGATCAAGCCCAATCCCGATCCGCTGCGGCGAGACCCAGTGGCGCACGTGGAAAACAGCTGCGTCGGCTGCGGCCTGTGCGGCGAGGTGAGCCACGCGGCGGTGCTTTGCCCGAGCTTCTACCGCGCCAGCATCGTTTCCAATCCGGGCCGCATGGAGCGCGCGTGGATGAAGATACGGCAGGCGATCATCGGCCGCCTTCAACAGCGCGACAACCGCGCACGCCTGGCGCGGGCGTTCTGACCATGGAGCAGAACCGTTTCAGCATCGCGATCCTCGCGCTCGGCGGACAGGGCGGCGGCGTGCTTGCCGACTGGATCCAGCACATCGCGCGTGAAAGCGGCTGGCTGGCGCAAGGTACCTCGGTTCCGGGCGTCGCGCAGCGGACCGGATCGACGGTCTATTACGTCGAACTTGCGAAGCCCGATGCGGGCGGCCGCACGCCCATCATGGCCCAGATGCCCATGCCCGGCGATGTGGACATCGTGGTCGCATCCGAACTCATGGAAACCGGGCGGGCGCTGCTGCGCGGCTTTTCCACGGCGGGCCGCACCACGCTGATCGGATCGACGCACCGTATCTACGCCATTTCCGAAAAGGCGGCGATGAGCGATGGGCGCGGCAACGGCGAGGCGATCATCGCAGCCGCCGGCCAGCGTTCCAAACGTTTCATCGGCTTCGATATGGAAGCCGCAGCCGACGATACGAACAGCGTGATCAGCGCCGTGATGTTCGGCGCCCTTGCGGCAAGCGGGGCGCTGCCTTTCGCGCGTGATCTGTTCGAGAAGGCCATTCGGGACAGCGGCATCGCGGTTGCGACCAATCTCGCCGGGTTTGACGCGGGATGGCAGGCGGCGCAGGGCGTTGTCGCGATGCCTGCGGAGGAAAGCCACCCGGTTCCGCAGGCGACCACGCCTGCGGGCAAGGTACTGGAAGCGCGCGCACGCGCGGGCCTGCCCGAGGCCGCGATCCCGAATGCGCTGCATGGCATCCAGCGCCTGATGGATTATCAGGACGCCGCCTACGCCGGGCTTTTCCTCGATCGCCTGGAAAGCGTTGCCGTGCGCGACCAGAGCCCCTTTACGCTCACCGCTGAAACCGCGCGCCACCTCGCGCTCTGGATGAGCTACGAGGATTCGATCCGCGTGGCTGACCTGAAGACACGCGACACGCGCATCGCGCGCGTGCGGGGAGAGGTGAAGGCTTCGGACGCGCAGCTTCTGACGATCACCGAATTCATGCACCCCCGGCTTCGCGAAATTTGCGAGATCCTGCCAGCCCGCCTCGGCCGCGCCATTCTTGAAAGTGAATTCCTTACACGTCGCATCTCCGGCTTTTTCACGAGCGGCAGGCACGTGGAAACGACGAGCCTGCACTGGTTTTTCCTGCTGAGGACGCTCGCCGGGCTGCGCAGATGGCGACCGAAATCGCTGCGCTTTGCCGACGAACAGGCCCGGATCGAAACATGGCTTGAACGCGTGCGGACGGCGGCGGCAAGCGATGTCGCGCTGGCGACCGAACTCGTGCGCTGCCAGCGGCTGGTCAAGGGTTACGGCGACACGTTCGACCGCGGGCTCGGCAATTTCGAACGGATCATGGCGGCGCTGCCGCGTTCGGCCGAAGAGGTGAGTCGTTTGTGCGCGGCTGCGCTCGCAGATGAAGGTGGCAAAGCCCTCGACGAGGCGCTGAAAGCCGCCTGAAATCTCGGGTTGCGCGTGTAGCGCCACGATATAATACTTGATTATTCAAGTTTTCCGGGTAGCCTTGTTGCACTTGGGAGAGGAGTTCATACCGTGGCGATCGAAGCGCGATCCTCGGTCTATCTGACCTTCGCGGCGGCGGCAGAACGCTGGGCGGCGCGCCCCTTCCTTCACGCCCCCGCAGATGCCATCGGCGAACCCCTGCCCTTCGAGCAGAGCTTCGCGGAAGCCGCCGGAGCCGTTCAAGCCCTCCGCGCCGCCTACGGCAAACAGGGATACGGCAAGGGCCACCGCATCGGCCTCGCGCTCGACAACCACCCTGCCTTCTTCCTGCACTTCCTGTCTCTGAACGCGCTCGGCGCGAGCGTCGTGCCGCTCAACACCGCAATGCGCCCGGAAGAGATGGCGCCGATCGTCGCGGCGGCCGATCTCGATGCCATCGTGGCTTGGCCGAAGCACCGCGCCATGCTGGAAAACACACAAACGCTAAGCGGCACGTCTGTGCCCCTCGCGGAGCCATCTCTTGCGGATCTTCCGCGCGCGGCGCGCGCTGCAAGCGAAGACGAAACGCCGGATGCCGACCGCGAGGCAGCGATGCTGTTCACCTCGGGTACGACCGGGAAACCCAAGGGGTGCATCCTCTCCAACGCCTATTTCACATGGGTGGGGTATTTCTACGCGACTCTCGGCGGACATTGCGCCTTTCGCGAGGGCGAAGACCGGATTCTCACGCCGCTGCCGGTCAACCACATGAACGCGCTCGCGTGCAGCTTCATGGCCGCGATGATGACGGGAAGCTGCCTGATCCAGCTCGACCGTTTCCATGCCTCGCGCTGGTGGGACACAGTGCGCGAGACGCGTGCGAGCGTGATCCATTATCTCGGCGTCATGCCCGCGATCCTGCTGCAGCGGGACGACGAAACGGCCGGCCTCGACGTTCGGTTCGGTTTCGGCGCGGGCGTTGATCCGCGTCACCATGCCCGCTTCGAGGAACGCTTCGGCTTCCCGCTGATCGAGGCATGGGCGATGACCGAAACCGGCGCCGCCGCTTGGATCACCGCCAATCGCGAACCGCGCCACATCGGCACGCGCTGTTTCGGGCGCGCGCCTGATCATCTCGACGTGCGCATTGTGGACGATACGGGCGCCGATCAGCCGGACGGCGCGCCAGGCGAACTTCTGGTCCGCGCGCGCGGCGACGATCCGCGCCGCCACTTCTTTTCCGGCTATTATCGCGATCCTGCGGCCACCGAGGCGGCGTGGGACGGCGGCTGGTTCCACACCGGCGACATCGTGAAACGCGATGCCGAGGGCAATTTCTTCTTCGTCGATCGCAGCAAGAACATCGTGCGCCGCAGCGGCGAGAATATTGCGGCTGTCGAGGTGGAAGGCGTTCTGATGCAGCACGCATCCGTCTCCGCCTGCGCGGTGCTGCCAATCGAGGACGAACTGCGCGGCGAGGAAGTGATGGCGCTGGTGCAGACGGATAATGGCGTGGGAACCGAGGCGCTTGCGAGCGATATCTTCCGGCATTGCCTCGACCGCCTCGCCTATTTCAAGGCGCCCGGTTACATCGCGTTCGTCGATCATTTGCCGACGACGGCATCGCAGAAATTGCAGCGCGGCGAAATCCGCTCGCTGGGCCGTGCACTGCACGCGAACGGCAGCGCCTTCGACATGCGCGCGCTGAAACGTGGGCCGAAGGCCGCATGAGCGGCGCGCGAGATTATCAAGGCGTTGCCGTCACCTCTCCGGTGACGATCCCATATGCCCCGCGCAGCGACAAGCCCGCGCACTGGTTCATCGGTTCGGCGCTGCGCGCGCTTCTCGATGCGAGCGGGCTCGACAAGGACGCGATCGACGGCCTTGCAGTGTCCTCGTTTTCGCTGGGGAGCGACACGACGATCGCGCTCACCGAACATTTCGATATGTCGCCGCGCTGGATCGAATGGCTGCCCACGGGCGGCGCGAGCGGTGTGATGGCGCTGCGCCGCGCCGCGCGCGCCGTGCAGGACGGCGACGCGAATATCGTCGCCTGCATCGCGGGGGATACGGCGGGGAGCGCCAGCTTCTCAAACCTCGTAAGGGACTTCAGCCGCTTTTCGAGCGCCGCCGTCTATCCGTATGGCGCGGCAGGCCCGAACGGCGTGTTCGCGCTCATCACCGATAATTACATGCGCCGTTTCGGGGCGGAGCGTTCGGATTTCGGGCGGATTGCCGTTAGCCAGCGCGCCAATGCGCGCGGTAATCCCAATGCACTGCTCGGCGCCAAGCCGCTCAGCATCGACGATTATCTCGCCGCGCCGCCGATTGCCGAACCGATCCATCTGTTCGACTGTGTTTTGCCCTGCGCAGGCGCAGAGGCGTTTCTGGTGATGAGCGATGAACGCGCACGTGCGCTCGGGCTGCGCCATGCGCATGTTCGCGGGGCAATCGAGCGGCACAACGCTTTCTTCGAAGACCCGGTCGCCGAGCGCGGCGGCTGGGCGATGGACCGTGACACGCTCTATGCGCAGGCGGGCTTAGGCCCTGACGCGGTTGATTGCCTGCAAACCTATGACGACTATCCCGTGATCGTCGCCATGCAGATCGAGGATCTGGGTTTTTGCGGCAAGGGCGACGCGCCGGCGTTCCTGCGCGCGCACGACCTGACCGTGGAGGGCGATTTTCCGCACAACAGCTGCGGCGGCCAGCTCTCCTGTGGACAGGCGGGCGCAGCGGGCGGCTTCCTGCCGGTGGTGGAGGCGCTGCGCCAGGTGACGCGGCAACCGCTGGGGCGACAGGTGCCGGACGCGCGCATCGCGCTCGCAAGCGGTTACGGCATGGTCACCTACGACCGCTGCCTTGCGAGCGGTGCGGTGCTGCTGGAGGGGATGGCATGACGATCCACCTGCAGACCTGCACGGCGTGCGGCGCGCACCAATACCCCGAGCGCGATCTGTGCCGCACATGCCTGCACGATACGCTGGTCCGCATCGAAAATGATGGGCAGGGACGTTTGCTTGCCGCGACGACGCTGCACCGATCGCTTGAGCCCGACACCGCGCTCCCGCTTCGCATCGGCACGGTCGCGCTCGATGCCGATGTGCGTGTGATCGCGTTCCTTGGGGACGGCGTTCAGCCGGGTGATCGCGTCGCACTGAAGGCTGCCGCCGATGCAGCGCAGCACCAGGTTTTCACCGCAGAGAAGGACCCAGCCGATGCCTGATCAGACGCACACGGTTCTGGTGACGGGCGGCAATGCCGGAATCGGCGCCGCGATCAGTCAAAGCCTCCTGAAGGATGGCGCCCGGGTGATCAACGTGTCGCGCCGGATGCCGGATTTTACGCACGAACGGCTGCAGACGCTCGTTGGCGACCTCACCAATGCCGCGGACCTCGCACGCATCTGCGAAGAGGCGGCCGACATGGGCATCACGGGTTTCGTCCACAATGCCGGGGTGATCCGGCCCGCGCCGTTCGGGGAGGTGACCGACGCCGATCTCGATCATCTCGTCGACCTCCATTTGCGCGCGGCCATCCACATCGGACAGGCGCTTTTGTTCGGCATGAAAGCCGCCGGGACGGGACGGATCGTGCTCATTTCCTCGCGCGGCGCGCTCGGCCTGCAAAACCGCACCGCCTATGCGGCGACCAAGGCCGGGATGATCGGTATGGCGCGCACGTGGGCGCTGGAACTCGCGCGCGACGGCATAACGGTGAACGTTGTTTCACCTGGGCCCATCGAAACCGACATGTTCCACGAACTGATCCCGGAGGGATCGGAGCGCAAGCGCAATATCGCCGCTTCCATCCCGGTGGGCCGGGTGGGAACCGCGGAGGATGTCGCTACCGCCGTGCGCTTCTTTCTGGGCGACGATACAGGCTTCATCACCGGCCAGAATCTCTTCGTGTGCGGTGGTGCCAGCATCAGTTCGATCACGCTTTGAATTTTTGATCGGGAGGACCAATCATGTCCATCACATCAGGCCTTGTCGAAGGCGACCGCGTTCATCGCAGCGTCTATACCGATCCGGCGATCTTCGAGCTGGAGATGCAGCACATCTTCGGCGCGACGTGGATCTATGTGGGCCACGAAAGCCAGATTCCGAACGACGGCGATTTCATCACCACATCGATCGCGCGGCAACCGCTGCTGATGGTGCGCGACAAGGGTGACGTACACCTGCTCTACAATCGCTGCCCCCACAAGGGCGCGCAGGTCGTGCCCGAGGGGCAAGGCAATGCCCGCATGTTCCGCTGTGCCTATCACGGCTGGATCTTCCAGCGCGACGGCGCGGTGCGCACGATCCCGCTCGACGACGGATACGAAGGCACGTGCATGAGCAAGGGTAGCCCGGACGCGAGCATGACGCGCGTGGCGAATGTCGCCTCCTATCGCGGTTTCGTTTTCGCCTGCCTTGCGGACGAGGCCCCGCCCTTCCGCGAATGGCTGAGGGGCGTCGATTCCTCGATCGACAACATGGCCGACCGCTCGCCCGAGGGTGAACTGGAAGTGACGGGCGGCGTGCTGCGCTACATGCACCGCTGCAATTGGAAGATCTTCCTCGAAAACCTCAATGACCTGATGCACCCGATGGTGACGCACATGTCATCCTCCGGCACGGCGCGCAGCGTCGCCAACCGACACTTCGGCAAGGGCGAAAAGCTCCCGGCCGCGATCGAGATTCTGGGGCCCTTCACGAGCAATTACGAATTCTTCGAAGACATGGGCATCCAGGCTTTCCCGGGCGGCCACAGCTATTCGGGCGGCACGGTGAGCATCCATTCGCGCTATTCGGAAATCGATGCCTACAATGACGCGATGAACGCCGCCTACGGCGAAGCACGGGCGCGGGAAATCTTCTCGATGAACCGCCACAATACGATCGTCTATCCGAGCCTGACACTGAAAGGCCCGATACAAACCATCCGCGTGATCAAGCCGATCGCAGTCGATCGCACGCTCGTTGAATCCTGGACGTTCCGCATGAAGGGCGCGCCTGACGAATTGCTGGAACGCTCAATCCTCTACTGCAATCTGATCAATTCTTCGGCCAACCTCGTGGGTCCGGACGATCATGAGGCGTATCAGCGTATCCAGACGGGCCTTATGGCGGACAAGGTCGAATGGGTGAACATGCAGCGCCACATGGGCAAGGAACAGCCGAACGCGGACGGCGGCTGGTCGGCGATGGGCACGAGCGATCTCGTATTCCGAAACCAATACCGGACATGGGCTGCCTACATGGAGAAGGCCGCATGAGCGCCGATTTGCAGAAGATCGAGGATTTCCTTGTCCACGAGGCGCGCCTGCTCGACGCCCGCGACTGGGCCGCATGGGATGCGCTGTTCACGCCAGACGGGATCTACTGGATGCCGGCCGCGCCGGGACAGGAGGATCCGCTGCAGCATGTCTCTCTCGTTTACGAGAACGCCCTGCTCCGTGAAATCCGCATCCGCCGCTTTGCCGACACCAGCGCCTTTTCGCTGCAGGGCGGCCCGCGCGGTTGGCGTATCGTCGCGAACGTCCGCATCGATGCGCAAGACCCGGCGTCGAACACGATCACAGTCACCTCGCGGTTGATGGCCGCCGAGTATCAGCGCGATCGCACGACGCGCTTCGAGGCTTTCGTGACGCACCGTCTGGTCCCGGAAGGCGAGTCCTTCCGCATTGCCCTGAAGCGGGTGGAACTGCTTGACTGCGACGCGGCGCGCGGGGATATCAACCTGTATCTCTAGCGGCAGAGCGATGACAGAACCGGCGTCCAGCGCGATCTCCGCCTCCGGCGAATTCGATATCGAGCGGTGGCCGTTCTACTGGCTAACGCGGTTTACCGGCCGTTATCTGCACGAAATGGAAATCGCGCTGAAAGCGCTCGGCCTCGACATTCCCCGCTGGCGCGTGCTGATGAGCCTGCGCGGCGATAAGGTCCTGAGCGTCAGCGAAATCGCCGACAACGCCATCGTAAAGCTGCCGACCATGACCCGGATCGTCCAGCGGATGCAGATCGACGGCCTCGTCCGCTCCCGCCAGAGCGCATCGGACCGGCGGGTGACCGAAGTCGAGCTGACGGACGCGGGAAGACTTGCCGGCCAACAGGCATGGGGCATCGCGGACGCCATCTATAGCCGCACATTCGGCAAGATCCCCGCCGAAGAGGTGACGCGCCTGAACCGCACAATGCGCACACTCAATCGCAATCTCGACGACTGACGAGTCCCCCCGCGCGACAACCGGCGCACTCGCCTCTCACAGCCGTTCAATGGCCCTTTTCCGGCAAAACAACAATTCGACGACAAATCGTTGTCAATTTGAATTCCAGCGTTAGAATGTGTGTGCCGCGTGTGCCAGTCGGGCGCGCGAACAAAGTGCCGAGAGGCACCGCAGGGCGACAAAGGCACACGATACATGCGTACACCCGCCCTGCTCCTTGCCTGTTTTATCCTTGCTCAAGCGGACAAACAGGTCATGGGCCTGCTCGCGATCGACGTGCAGCAGAGCTTTGGCCTCACCAATACGCAGCTCGGCTTTTTGCAAGGCGGCGCGTTTGCGATCGCGTTCGCCATCGGCGGATTGCCGATTTCCAGACTGATCGACTCCGGCAATCGGGTAAAACTCGCGGCCGCTTGCGTTGCCCTGTGGAGCGTGGCCACGATCCTTTGCGGGTTTGCGGGATCGTTCGCCGCACTCCTGCTGTTTCGCGCGGCCACGGCGGTCGCCGAGGCGGGGCTGCCGCCGGCCGCCTTTTCGATCTTCAGCCAGCAGCGCGATCCTCGGCGTGTGGCACGCCTGACCGGCATTTTCATGCTGGCACCCTTTGTCGGCACGGGGCTCATGTTCCTGCTCGGCGGCAACCTGCTTGAGATCGCCAGAAGCGGCGTTGTGGATTTCGTCAGCGCCGCGGAACCTTGGCGCGTGGTCTTCTTCGCGGTCGGTGTTCCCGGCCTGATCCTGGCACCCCTGCTTGCGATGTTCGGCCGAGAACCGCCGCGCACGCCCCCACCATCAAACCAAACGACAATGCCGGACTACAAGAGCATATTCCGGTTCATTTTCCGGGAGCAGCCGTTCCTTCGCAATTACTATTTCGCCCTCACCGCCTTCTACGCGGCAACTGCAAGCCTGCTAGCCTGGTATCCGGCGTCGCTGGTCAAAACACTTGGGATGACAACCGGTTCGGCAGGCGCCCACGCTGGCGCAACCTATCTGGTCGGGGGTATCGCGGGCGCCCTGGCAGGTACGGCCTATTTTTCATCGCACCGCGCCTTGAGTCCTGCGCTGATGGCACGCGCATTTGTTGTGCTTGCGGCCCTGCTGGGCCCTGTTGTGATTGCACTTCCGCTCATGCGGGACCTCGCCCCCTCGCTCGCGCTTTATGGCCTGTTCGCGTTTTTCTCTTCCGCCGTCCTCGCACTGATGCCGGTCCCCGTTCAACTGACGCTGGAGGATCGCGCTCGGGCACGCGGAACCGCGATCCTCTCGCTGCTGATGTCCGCGTGCGCCGGAACCGCCGGGCCGCTGTTCGTAGGCGTTTTCATGGACACCACCGGCGAGCCGCTGAGCGTCGCGCTCCTGTGGACAATGATCATTTCTTCGCTCGCCTCGGTCTGGTTCTTTGCGCGGGCCGCGCGGTCGACCGCACCGAAGTTTAGTTCAACAATTTAACATCGATTCGTTGACGTTTTGTATTTTTGCAGTAGCCTGCGTCAGATCGATGCACAGCATGAGAGGGTGTATGTCCGGAATTATCCCAACAGGTCTCTGGGTCATGGACGAGGCACGGTCGCGTAAACTGACACCGGCATCGCTCACGCTCTGGGTTCTGAAAGATGACGGCAACCAGCTCGTCTGGGTCTCCGTCGAGACCGATCCGCAGGGCAAGATTTCGGTGTGCAGCTTCGATGGCATGTATGGCGGCCCCGCGACAACCGTGCAGGGCAACGGATTTGTGGTGTCGCTGCGCAGCCCCGCGCCCCGAAAAGTTGAGGTGTCCGGCGAGGTTCCGGGCATGGGTCCGTTCGTCGAGCGCAGCGAAATCTCCGAGGATGGACGCAAAATGATCGTCCACGGCGAGGTGTGCGCCGGGGCCGAAACCACGACTTGGTATGAAGAATTCAACTGGCAGGGCCCGAGCCCGCACGGGCTTTGAGCCTGGCCGGTTGCCCCTGCCCAACGGAGACTCCGATGACCACCAGCACGATTCCGGACACGCACACCTGGGCCACGCTCGGCACGGAGGGGCGCAACACCTACCGCGTAAGCGATTCGGTGATCGATATGCGTCGCCCCGCGCCGTCGGGCCCAACCACAAGGTTGACCGCTGAGCCCCAGGACGTGCTGATCGATTTGGCGCGAACCGCGCTCGTCATCGTTGATATGCAGAATGATTTCTGCAGCAAGGATGGCTGGATTGCCTCGCTCGGCATCGATTTCGCGGCCGGGCGCGCGCTCGTCGATCCGATCAACCGGGCGGCGGCGGCCATGCGCGCATGCGGCGCCCCCGTGATCTGGCTGAACTGGGGTGTCCGGCCCGATCGGGCCAACCTGTCGCCCGGGACACAGCATCCCTTCAATCCGAACGGACAAGGTCCGGGCCTCGCCGGATCGACAACGTTCGGCAGGCGAACTTACAAGGTGCTTCAGCAAGGCGAATGGGGCGCACGGCTTATCGATGGGCTGACCCGGGACGCATCGGACATCTGCGTGGACAAGCACAGAATCAGCGGCTTTTACGATACGCCGCTCGATTCCATTCTGAAGAACCACGGCATTTCGACCGTGCTTTTTGCCGGTGTGAATGCCGATCATTGCGTACTCGGCACGTTGATGGATGCCAATTTTCATGGCTACGACACGATCATGCTGGAAGACTGCGTGGCCACGACATCTCCGGATTTCTGCATGCAGGCGACGCTGCACAATGTGCGCTTCTGCTTCGGCTTCACGACGACATCCACGGTGCTCGCCGAAGCGCTGAACCCGTGATCCGCAGCACCTGACACGCCATGCATCTTCTCAATGTCTCGGCGGGCGGTCTCCATGCTGTCCAGATCGGCACCGAGGTCGTGACGACGGGGCATTTGAAAGCCCCCCAGCCAGAACCCTGGCATGTGACGGACGATGGGATTCCCGGTGACAAACGCGCGGTTCACCCGGACAAAATCTACGCTTTCTCCCGAGAGGCTTATGCCTATTGGGGTGAGCAGCTCGGCGTTGAAGCTGCGCGATGGCCCGACGGCTTCTTCGGCGAGAATTTAACCTTCGATACGCTCGATGAAAGCGATCTCAGGATCGGCGACGTCTTCACCCTCGGAGAGGAGGTTTGCCTGTTCGTCGCGGGTGCGCGCAGCCCGTGCCTGAAGCTCTCATGGCGGCTCGGGCAGCCGCCGGCGTTCCAACGGGCATTTGCAAAATCGCGGCACGCGGGTGTCTATTTTGGCGTTGAATCCCCGGGGCGCGTCCGCCCTGGCGATCGGCTTCGTCGCATCGCACATGACCCTGCGATGCCGAGTGTTGCCGATGTCAGCGATTTTCTGATCGAGCGCGATCCTCCGCCGCTGGAACCCTTGCAGCGCCTGCTCGGCTATGCACGTCTCAGCGGCACCAACCGACTGTTGCTCTCCGCCAAACGCGAGGCTGCCGAACGCGCGCAGGACCGGCAGGAAGGCCGGTGGCGGGGATGGCGCCCGTTTGTCGTGAGCAAGGTGACCCAAGAGGCGCCGGAAATTCGCTCCGTTGAATTCTCCCCAGCCGACGGCGGCCGGTTGCCCCGTGCAAAGCCGGGGCAGCACGTGCAGGCGCAGTTCGAACATGAAGGTGCAACCATACGCAGGGCCTGGAGCCTCTCAGCCTTCTCCTTCACGCCGGAGCGCTACCGCGTCACGGTCCGTAAACAGCAGGGCAAAGGCTCTCAGGGCCTACATGCATTGCGCCTCGGCGACACCGTTTCGCTCAGCGCCCCGGCCGGTGACTTCACGCTCGACATGGGCAGCTACCGGCCACTCGTGCTCATCGCGGCGGGGATCGGCATCACGCCGCTGAAGGCAATGCTCGATGCGCATTTCAGCCGCCGCGACGCGCCGCCGGCATACCTGATTTACGGCGGACGCAGCCCGAAAGACCTCGCCTTTTGGGAAGAACTCGAAGCGCTGGCCGCAGCGCGTGAGGACTTTTCTCTCACGCTCATCTACAGCCGCGCGGAGGTTCCCGGCGCGCTTCACGGAAGGATCACGCCGGAGCGGGTGATTGCCGCCCTGTCCGACCTCAGCGTGGTTGTGAACGGCCATCGCCACGCGCTGCCTTGGTTCGAGGCGGCGATCCATATTTGCGGACCCGGAAGCCTTTGCACGGACCTGAAGGATGCGCTGGTGGCGCGCGGCGCGAACGCGAACACCGTCCTGTTCGAGCAATTCGGGCGGACTGTCGAGCGCAGCGAGGTCGTGGAGGCCAGTGTTCGCTTCGCGAAAAGCGAGCAAACCATTCGCTGGTTTGCCGGAGATGACTTTTCGCTTCTCGAACTCGCCGAAGCGGCTGGAATTGCGGTGCCAAACAGCTGCCGGAGCGGCTCATGCCTCACCTGCCGCTCGGCGCTTATCAAGGGAACCTCCACAGCCGACCTCGGCGACGGCACGTGCCTGCCGTGCATTGCGCGCCCACAAGCCGTTGATCTTGTTGTTGATATATAAAACGACATCGTTTTAATGACAATTTACTTGCGAATCGCATTTGTTATGTCATTCTCATGCACGGTATCGTGGACCTGACGCAGGAACGGCGCGACCCGATCCGTTCAAAAGGGGGAACGGGAATGATGAACAAAAAAAACTCGATGCGCGGCCGCGGCCTTACACTTTGCACCACGGCGCTTGTGCCGCTCGCAATCCTCGCCGAACCGGCGAGCGCGATGGCCGCCGAGCAGGAAAGCGCTGTCGCCTCCGAACCCGATGTGACAGGCAATGAGATCGTCATCACTGCGCAGCGCCGAGCCGAACGGCTGCAGGATGTTCCGGTTTCGGTTGAAGTGGTCGGCGCGATCGAACTTCGCACTGAAAACCTCACTTCGCTCGTCTCGCTGGCGCGGCAAAACCCCTCGATCAAGGTTCAGGGCAGCGGCCGATCGAGCAATTTCTTCATTCGCGGTACCGGCTCAGGCGAAAGCCAGTCGTTTGATCAGTCGGTCGGCACATTTGTCGACGACATCTATCACGGCCGCTCGCGCAATTCCGAAGCGACGTTCCTGGACATAGAACGCGTCGAAATTCTGAAGGGGCCGCAGACGACGTTTTTCGGCAACAACGCCATCGCCGGCGCCTTCAATATCGTATCGGTCAAACCCTCCGACGATCTGACAGGCTGGGCACGCGCGCTGCTGTCGCCGACGAGCGGCGAGAGCAGCGGTCAATATGCGCTGGAAGGCGCTGCGACACTTCCGTTCACCGACAGTTTCCAGCTTCGCGTCGCGGGCACGATGAACGGCCAAAAGGGCGTTTACCGCAACGTCGCCACCGGGAAATCCGCTCCCGACCTGGAGAATTTCGCGTTTCGCGCAACGGCCCGCTACGCACCGACGCCGGGCTTCGAAGCCCTGTTGAAAGGCGAAATCAGCGAGAGCGTGAACAAGGGCGGGCTGGTGCTGCGGCAAACGCTGTGCCCACCGCCCGCGCCGTTCGCGGCCGCCGGCTTCTGCGCGCTCAATCTTGCCGCAGGGGCGCCCACCGGCCTCGACAACAGCCTCTACACGTCCAATCCGGGCAACTACAGCCGGCTCCGCAACAAGGAAACGGTGTTGACGCTGAACGCGGACGTTGGAGATCTCACCGTCAGTTCAGTGACGGGCTATTACGAGTATGATTTCACACTCTCGCTCGACAACGATGGCACCGCGACACAACTGCTGAACGTGCACGCACCGGAAGACTACCGGCAGTTCAGCCAAGAGCTGCGCCTGACATCTCCCGTCGGCCAGCCGCTGGAGTTCATGGCAGGCCTCTATTTTCAGGACGATAAACTCGACATCCAGCAGGACATCGGATTTTTCTTTCTGACCCCCAACCTTTCGGCGCCGCCGGTGTTCGCGCCGCTCGTGCCCTATCTGCCGATCGCGCAGCAGGTGCTGGCAACCCAGAACGGACGTACCTATTCCGCGTTTGGCACGCTGACCTATAACGTTACCGATGCTCTCAAGATCAGTGCAGGCCTGCGCGGCAGCATCATCGAGAAAAGCTTCGACTGGATGTTGCAGTTCGGCACGGCAACCACCGCCTATGGGAACATCGCGCCCTTCCCGTCCTCGCTCCAGTCGCTCGCCGGCCTTATCGGAATCGGCACGCCGGGCAGCGTCAGCCTGAAGCGCACCGACAAGCAACTGATGCCGTCGGCGCGCATACAATATGATGTCTCCGACGATATCATGGCCTACGCGTCTTATGCGCACGGCTTCAAGGCGGGGGGTTTCAGCGTTGCGGAGCTTTCCGCCAATCCGGCGAACTATCCCTTTGAACCGGAGAAGGTCGATGCTTACGAAATCGGCCTGAAGGGTGAATTCCTGGATCGCCGCCTGACGGTCAATCTCGCCCTGTTCCGCAACGATTTCTCGGACCTGCAGGTCGTCATCAACGGCACCAACTCCGCCGGTGCGCCGGTGAACTTCGTACGCAATGCCGCGCAGTCCCGCGCGCAGGGCGTGGAGCTGGAAACGGCGCTGAGGGTCACGGATTATTTCCGCGTATCCGCCTCCGGAACCTACCTGGACTCGAAGTACCGCAACTATCGGGATGCCGGTGCGACATACGCACAGCAGCTGGCCGCCATTCTGGCGGGGCGCAACCCTTCGGCCGAGAGACAGGATCTGAGCGGCCGGCAAACGCTTTATGCGCCGAAATGGAGCGGTTCGGTTACGGGTACGTTGACAGTGCCGGTGGCAAGCGAGACGGAGTTGATCGCAGAGGCGACCGGCATATTCTCTTCACGCTACCACACGATCTTCACGCTTGATCCGCTTGCCGAACAGGATGGCTACGCAAGGCTGGACGCACGCCTCTCCGTTGAATTCATGGACGGCAAGCTCGGCTTCGACATCATCGGCAAGAACCTTACGAACACGGTCGTCCGCACGTTCTCGGGCTATCAGCCGAACTCCCGCGGAAGCTTTTTTCAGGATCGTCAGCCCTTCCGCAGCGTCGCCTTTCAGGCCCGCTACAGCTTCTGACGGGCTTGGACCCATATCTCTCAAGAGGAACCAAGTTCGTGGCTGATCAGGCACTGTCCGAGGAATTTCAGGAACTTTATACGGCATGGGGCGAGGCGATCGCCAACAAGCGGCACGACTGGCTGGAAGCCTTCTTTGCGGAGGATTTCCTCGGAACGGCGCAGCCGTGGCCCACGCTTCGGGTCAACAAGCAGCAGATGATCGATCTCGACAAGGCGATCGATGCGATGGAAACCAAATGGGTCAAGGTCGAGGCCCAGCGTATCGGCGATGAAGTGCTCACCATCGGTCACGTCCGGTATATGCGCGAGGAGTTCCGTGAAGGCGCATCCATCGGGGACGGGATGCCGAGCGGACAGCAGATCGCCGAACTCACCAAGGGCAAGGTTGCCGTCTATCTGAACGCCTGGCGGCATAACGGAGACCATTGGCAGTGCTATGACCACCATCTGGTCGCGGTCATCGAAGACAAGGGCTTTGAATGAGGCCCCGTGCACAGGTTGACGCTTTCCACGGCACCATGCAGGAATGACTGCGTCATAGAAGCATGGATGTTGAGATCGTGAAAAAAGAAGGCACCATCGGCCCTGAACAGCTCTCGGAGCTGGAGCTTGGGCTAACCGTCCTGTGGAACTCGGTGCGGCGCTGGATGAACCAGCGGAGCAAGGCCAGCCTCATCGCCGGACTTTCCGACCTCGACACGTTCCTGCTCCACCTTCTCGTCTACCGGGAGCGCCCGCTGCGTGCCACCGACCTCGCCTTTGCCCTCTCGATCGACGACATGCATCTCGTTTCCTACTCGTTGAAGAAGCTCGTCCGGCTTGAAGCCGTGAAGACAGCACGTCTCGGCAAGGAAATGGTCTATTCGGCTACGGAAAAGGGGCAGCAGCACTATGCGGAGTACCTTGCGGACCGGAAACGCTACCTGGAACCGGCAATGCGCTATTTCAGTGCAGGCGAATTCGATGCCGAGGGACTGAAAGATCTCTTCCGCGCCATGTCCGCGGTCTATGAACAGGCAGCCAGGGCGGCAGCTTCGGAGAAAGGCTCCTGACCAATTTTCATTGGCCCCAAGCAACGAATTGAAACCGCAAACGCGGTTCAACTCGGACAATGAATGGCGTAAGTATCGGATGTCGAGCACATTCACGGAGACCGGCAATCCCGTGACATCTCCGTCGCAGAAAGCGGCCAGCAACACGAAAGACGACAAGGGCCAGCTAGAGCCGCCCCGAAGCCCGAACGGACAGGCAGGAAACTCGCGCGGGCACACTCGAAATAAATGTCTCGAATTTTGCCTATGCCGGAGCTCGTCTGACGCAACCAATTGATGGGCTCATGTGTTGTCTTGCTGCGCAGACCCCCCATGCCAGCCCCAGGATGCCAAGATGAAGCTCAACGCCCCCCATGCGTATTTTCCATCTTCGCTTCAGCACATCGCGCTGATCGGCAACAGCGCACCCCGACGCTGCGGTATCGCGACGTTCACGACAGACTGCCGCGAGGCTCTTCAGGCGGCATTTCCACAGCTGCGCATCGATCTCTATGCCATGAAGGGCACGGAAGAGGCGGACGCTTATGCCAAGGACATCCATCTTCTGGACGAGCAGGATACCGGCACTTATTTCGAAGCGGCCAAGGCTATCGAGGAAAGCGGTGCTGAAGCCATCTGGCTGCAGCACGAGTTTGGAATTTTCGGCGGCAGCGGCGGCGATTTCATCCTGCACCTGCTCTCGCATACACGTCTGCCGCTCGTCACGACGTTCCACACGGTTCTCGAGCATCCGGATGCAGACCAGCGCCGGGTGATGAATGCATTGCTCGCGCGAAGCGGCCGTATCATGGTGATGGCTGAACGCGGGCGGGCGATTCTGCGCGAGACATACGGCACGGCCGATTCGCGTATCAGCGTCATTCCGCACGGCGTACCTGACCGCGCCTGCGTCGATCCCGGTATGGTGAAGCCGCGCTTTGGCTGGTCCGATCGCGAGGTGATCCTGACATTCGGCCTGCTTGCGCCCGACAAGGGCATTGATACGATGATCCGCGCGATGCCGATGATTGCCGCGCGGCATCCGGACGCGCTCTACGTTGTGCTCGGCGCAACACACCCCAACCTGCTTCGGACTGAAGGCGAGACGTATCGGGAGCAGCTCCACGCGCTCAGCCGCGACCTCGATGTCGAACGGCACGTCACCTTCGTCGACCGGTTCGTCGCTCAGGACGAACTGCTCGATTACCTTCAGGCTGCGGACATCTACGTAACCCCATATCTGAACCCGGCGCAGATCACCTCGGGTACGCTCAGCTATGCGGTGGGCCTCGGCAAACCGGTGGTATCCACGCCCTATCTCCATGCCACCGAAATTCTGGATGACGACCACGGCATCCTGGTCCCGTTCCGCGACAGCAGCGCCATGGCGGAAGCGGTGTCAGGTCTGCTTTTGAACACGCGTACACGACTCGCGTACAGCGCGCGCGCCTACGAGCGTGGCCGTTCGATGCTCTGGTCCGAGCTTGCGCGGAAAACACATGCACTTCTCGCTGCAGCCTGCGCCGAGACACCCGCGCGACTATCACCGAGGCCCGTAGAGACAATCCTGACACCCGATGCCAGCGCCATACTGCGTATGAGCGACCCCACAGGCATGTTTCAGCACGGCACGCTCGCGGTACCCGACCGCAACCACGGCTATTGCACGGATGACAACGCCCGCGCGCTTATCCTCATGCATCGCTTGCCGGCACTCGATGATCCCGAGCGCGACAAATGGACCGCCGTCTATGCCGCCTTCCTTCAGCACGCCTGGAACCCGGCGCGCGGCCGGTTCCGTAACTTCATGAGGTACGACCGCAGCTGGTGCGAAGAGGAAGGATCCGAGGATTCCTGCGGCCGCGCGCTATGGGCGCTCGGCGTGACTGCGCGCGAATCGCCCTTCGCCAAATACCGGGAATGGGGTCTGCGACTGTTCGAGACGGCAGCCGACACCATGACGCTCGAGTCGCCGCGGGCAAGCGCGTTCGCGATGCTTGGAGCCATCGCCGTGCTCGATGCAAAGCCAGACCACGTTGCCGCGCGCTATATCGCCGAAAGCGCCGGCACCCGACTGCTTGCATTGCTCGATGCCGCGCGCCGACCGGACTGGGCGTGGTTCGAAACCGTCCTTGCATATGACAATGCGCGGCTTCCAGAAGCCCTTCTTGCTGTGGGAAGCCGGTTGCAGAATACTGCGTTCGTCGAGAATGGGCTTGCGACACTGCGCTGGATCGTCGAACGGCAGACCTCAAGCGCCGGCCATTTCCGCCCCGTCGGGTCCGAGAGTTTCGGGCGGCATTACAAGCATCCGCTGCCGTTCGATCAGCAGCCGCTCGAGGCGCATGCCACGATCGAGGCCTGCTTGGTGGCTTTCGAAGTGACGCACGACCGGCACTGGCTCGATGTCGGGAGGAGTTGCTACCAGTGGTTTCTGGGTCACAACGATCTCGGCACTCCACTTGCAACCCGCAACGATGGCGGTTGTTTCGACGGACTGAACCCGGTTGGGACCAATCGCAACCAAGGTGCGGAATCGCTACTTGCCCTGCAGCTGTCCTCCTGTGCAATGATCAGGCTTTCGAAACTCGCCGAATTGGTGGCAGAAGAGCATCCGGCGGAAAAACTCTCCGCCTGAGCCGGAGAGACAGGTCCGAACCTTGCACCCAATCCAGACGTTACCCCTCCGCCTGAACGCAGACCCGTCACGGGTGGTGGTGCGCCCCTTCCACCTCGGTTGGCAGGCGACCAGCGCTGCCCCCAGCCGAAGCCGGCGCATCGTCGATGCCGTGCTTGCTCTCGACGAGCAGACGGTGGCTGACGAACTTGCGCTTGTGATGCGCGATTTCGAGGCCCGTCACTGGCAGACGCGGAAAGTGTTCATGACGCGTTGCGACGAAGTGGCCACCATGCTGGAGCTCGACACCTGCCATCTCAGCGGGGCACGGCGGCAGCTCATCGGCGCCTATTTCTGCCATGAATACAGCTATGCCGCCGCCGCGCTGATGAATCCGAGCGTCGTTCCACATGTCGATCAGAGCGGCCTTGACGAAAAAAACCTGCGCATCGTCCTATCGCTACGCGCCGTTGGCGAGGGGCATATTTCCTCCATCGCCTTCCGCGAGGGCATTCTGGCTCCCAATGGCAAGCTCCAGCTGGCGCCTGAGCCGCCGTTCGCCACTGCGGCCGATGCGCACGACCCCGACGACAAGTTGCAGGAGGGGCCGGTGTGCGTGTACCGCAATGCCGACAGCACGCTGTCCGGCACGGTGCTGTTTCCGATCACGCCCGCGCAGACCAACGGCCTTGAAGACCTGCGCCTCCTTCGCTTCGAACACGACGATGGAAGCTACGAATGGCTTGGCACCTACACCGCCTACAATGGACGCGAAATCCGCTCCGAATTGCTCTCGACCCGGGATTTCCGCAGTTTCCTTCTGACGCCGCTTACCGGCAGGGCCGCGCGCAATAAGGGCATGGGCCTGTTCCCGCGCAAGATCGACGGCCGTTATCTGATGGTCGGCCGGCAGGACGGGGAGAACCTCTACCTGATCTCGTCCGATACGCTCACGCACTGGGATGAAGGCACATTGCTGCTTACGCCCAAATACTCCTGGGAGCTGCTGCAGATCGGCAATTGCGGGGCGCCCATTGAACTCGACGAGGGCTGGCTCGTGCTCACCCACGGCGTCGGCGCAATGCGCAAGTATTCGATCGGCGCCGTGCTGCTCGACAAGACCGACCCCTCGCGCGTGCTCGGGCGTACCGCCACACCGCTTCTCGCCGCCTCCGAGGAGGACCGCGAGGGTTATGTGCCGAACGTCGTCTATACGTGCGGCGCGCTCCGCCACGGGGATTGCATCTTCATGCCCTACGGAATTGCCGACAGCACGGTGGCTTTCGCCTTCATGCGTATCCCGGATCTTCTCGCCGCGCTTTCTTGATCGACCGCCGCAGATAATATTCGCGTCGACGATCACCCGCATAAAAGGGAGCCGGGGCTAGGGATGTTCCGGCAAAACGGATCGCGTCAACCGGGAGTATCCCACGTGTCGAGGCTTGCCCTTCTGGTCCTCATCGCCATTGTCGCCTTCGGTGGACTGGCGGCGTATCGCTGGACGGAGCGCCATCCCGAGCATGTGCCGTGGGCGCCTCTCGCACTCGCGCACCCCGTGGGACGCTTCACCCCGCTCAAACTCGAACGCCTGCGCACTGACTTCGCCGCCTGTCGCGCCCTTCTGGATGAAGCGAACATCGCGTATCGGGCCCTTCCTCCCGTGCACGCCAATGAGACTTGCGGTTACGCTGACGGTGTTCGCTTCACGGCGGACGAAGGTATCGGCTATTCGCCGGCTGTCGCGGCTTCGTGCGTCGTCGCCGCAGGTCTCCGGCTTTGGGAGCGAGAGGTCGTCGAACCGGCGGCGATGCGGCATTTCGGACGCGGCGTTACTGGTATCACCACCTTTGGGACCTATGCGTGCCGCCGGATCGGCAGCGGATCACGAGGCCGTTTTTCGGAACACGCCCGCGCCAATGCCATCGACATCGCCGCATTCACGTTGGTCGGGGGCGCACAGGTTAGCATTGCCGCGGACTGGAACGGCGACGCCGCGAAGGCCGCGTTTCTAAGCGAAGTGCGCGATGGTGCCTGCCGAATCTTCGGCACGACGCTGTCCCCTGATTATAACGCCGCCCATCACGATCACCTGCATCTCGACCAGGCGCCGCGAGGGGGGATCACTGTTTGCAGTTAATTGCGCGGCCCCGCCCTAGGCAAGCATACGGACCGCTGGCTCCCGCTCCCAGTAGCGCTTTCCGGCAGCCTTCGTGAAGTTATCGAGATCGACCACGCCCTCGTCCGGCTCAACCCCCGCCTTGTCGAGCAGCGGTTGTGCTTCGGGCGTATGCCCGATCGCCTTGAGGTGCCCGAACGCATCCATCACGAACTGAATTGCCGCGGCTTCGCCGAGCAGCGCAGCGCAGCCCTCCCGAGAGAGCACAAGCGCGGCCGCGTCCACCATCACGGAAGGACAGCCAGCCAGCTGCGCATCAGCCTTGCGGATAGACCCGTCGGAAAGCTTCGCCCCGCCCACCTTGGGTGCGATCACAACCGCCTGTGCGCCGGCCGATCCGATCGCCTTCAACAGCCTGTCGAGCGCTTTCACATCCGTACCGTCAGCGATAAGCACACCGACCGAACGGCCTTCCAGCGTATCCAGATCCAGCGGGCCATCGATGATCCTGAGCGCGGGGGAAGGATCGAAATCCTGGACCGGAACGGCGGATTTCGAAGCTTTCGGCAGGGACATCGCAAGGCCCTCGGCGACGCGTTTCGCGAGGTCGGGGTCCACGTTCAGAAGGTTGGCCAGCATTCGCGTGCGGACATGCTCCAGGCCGACCTTGGACAGTTCGAACACCAGCGCAGAGGCCAGATGCGCCTGCTCCGCGGGATGCAGCGACCGGAAGAACATCCGCGCCTGACTGTAGTGATCGGCAAAACTTTCGGGCCGGATGCGCAGCTTGTCGCCTTGCTCTTCCGCCGCATCGCGGCCGGCCACCGTGGCGAAACCCGTGACGGGACATTCGCGGGGGCCGGTCACTTCGCCCGCATCGCCAAGGCTGTTGGGTTCATAGTTCGCGCGGCCCTGCGGGGTCAGCATCTGCATGTGGCCATCGCGCTGGAAGTTCATCACCGGACACTTCGGCGCGTTGATGGGGATCTGATGGAAATTCGTCGATCCCAGCCGCTTCAGCTGTGTGTCGAGATAGGAGAACAACCGCCCTTGAAGCAGCGGATCGTTGGTGAAATCGAGGCCAGGGACGATATTGGCCGGGCAGTATGCAACCTGCTCGGTTTCCGCGAAGAAATTATCCGGATTGCGATCCAGCACCATGCGGCCGATGGGCCGTACCGGCAGCATTTCCTCGGGGATGATCTTGGTAGGATCGAGCACGTCAAAGGGCAGGCTGTCGGCGAATTTCTCATCGAAGGCCTGAATGCCGAGTTCCCATTCCGGATAGTCGCCGCGTGCGATCGCCTCGAAGAGATCGCGGCGATGGAAATCGGGATCGGCGCCTGCGATCTTCACCGCCTCGTCCCATACCGTAGAGGCGAGACCGAGCTTCGGTTTCCAATGGAACTTCACGAATGTGGATTTGCCCTTCGCGTTCACCATCCGGAACGTGTGGATGCCAAAACCCTGGATGGTGCGGAGCGTGCGCGGGATCGCCCGGTCCGACATTGCCCACATGATCATATGGGTCGATTCGGGCATCAGGCTGATAAAGTCCCAGAACGTATCATGCGCCGAGGCGGCCTGCGGATAGCCGCGATCCGCCTCCATCTTCACCGAATGGATGAGATCGGGGAACTTGATCGCGTCCTGAATGAAGAACACCGGAATATTATTGCCGACAAGGTCCCAGTTGCCCTCCTTCGTATAGAACTTCACGGCGAACCCGCGCACGTCACGCGGCGTATCCACCGACCCCGCACCGCCCGCAACCGTGGAGAAGCGCGTGAACAGGGGCGTGCGCTCGCCTGGGCGCTGGAAGAGGTCGGCCTTGGTCAGATCGGCAAGGCTTTCATACACCTCGAAGAAGCCATGCGCAGCCGAACCCCGTGCGTGCACGATGCGCTCCGGGATACGCTCGTGGTCGAAATGAAAGATCTTCTCGCGCAGCACGAAATCTTCGAGCAGCACAGGGCCACGCGCGCCAGCCTTCAACTGGTTCTGGTTGTCGGAGACACGAATCCCTTGATTCGTGGTGAGATGGCCTTCCGCCTCGCGAGGGCCTGCCTTCGGCACCTGCTGGTGCGTTTCGCCCCCAGTCCCCTGGCGCGTTTCAAAGCCTGTTCCCTTGGAATTCACTTTCGGCATGACCCATCTCCCGGATGATCGCATGAACGCCCAACGGCGGCCGGCGCCTGATGTTCCGGGGACGGATGCTCAGGAAGGGAATCGATAGGGATCGAAGCAGGCTGCATCCGGATCGGAATGGCCGTCCAGTTCGGCAGTGATCAGTTCCGTCGCCAATGCAGCGAAAGTGACGCCGTTGCCGCCGAACCCGCTGGCGAGCCAGATACCTTCGTGATTGGCAGCACGGCCAATCGCCGGCAGCCCGTCGGGCGATGATCCGAACGCTGCGCCCCACGCGCAGTCGACGGGCACATCGTCGCGTCCGATGATCTTGCCGAGCTTTGCCTGCAACGTACCTCGCTTCACACCGATGAGCGCGTCTCGCCGGGCGCCGTCTTCGAAGCTTTCATCCTCACCACCCGCGATGACACGGCCGTCGGAGGTAGCACGCGCGTAAATATAAGGACTCGATGCCTCCCAGATCATCGCGCTCTCGCGCCAGAGTGGTGCCGTTCCGGGCGGCGTCGCGATGGCATAGCTGGAACTGACCGAGAACGCTTCAGGCAGGAACAGCCGCGCGCGTTCGTAGCCGGTGGCGAGGATCACATCGCGCGCGGTCACGGACCGGCCCTCGGCCGTATGGAGAATATTTCCCGCATCGCTCTGTTCGATGGCGATGATGTCCACCGGATACGTGACCGTCGCGCCATGCTCGCGGGCGCGCGCCAGCAGGCTGAGCGTCAAGCGGACCGGATCGACCTCGTAGCCGCCCTCCGACAGGAGGGCCGCGCGCGCCGGAAGACCGAACCGTGAGGCAACGGCATCGCCATCCAGAAAGGTCGAGGGGAGTCCGGCGGCGCGTCTCGCTTCGCACTCCACAGCGAGGGCGGTCTCGTCGAGCAATGTTCCCGCCAGATAGAGTTCGGGCCTGTCCACACGTGCTGCATCGATAGAGAGGCGATCGATCCGTTCCGCCAACGCACGCACGGCGGCGTGAACGCGGCGCCAGCGGCGGGCCGCCTCGTTCACCCCTATGCGGCTTGCCAGGTGCGTCAGCGGCACATCCGCCGCCCACATGGCGAGCGCAGTGGACGCCGCCGTGCTGCCATGACCCGGCGGCCTGCGGTCGAACAGAGCCACGCTCCGCCCCGTGGCCGTCAAACGTTCCGCAAGCATGGCGCCCATGACCCCCGCCCCGACGATGGCGATGTCGACGTCATGATCGGGGAATGCATCGGAAACGACCGCCTGATGGCCCTCGGGCTGCCAGCAAGAGGTGCCACCACGAAGGTTCCGGGTTTCGGTGAGGGGCATGAAGCATTTGTTCCAGGGAATGTTTGGCCAGATAGCCACGATCTCGATCGATCCGAACAACGATCATGTTCACAATCTGTTCCCAAACCGCTAGACGCGCGATGTGAGCACGGTCCGCAAGATCATCCATATCGACATGGACGCTTTCTTCGCGTCGGTGGAGCAGCGCGACGATCCGGCGCTGAGAGGGAAGCCCGTTGCCGTCGGCCACGGTGCCGCGCGCGGTGTCGTTGCCGCCGCAAGCTATGAGGCGCGTACGTTCGGTGTGCGTTCGGCGATGCCTTCGGTGTCAGCGCTCCGGCGATGCCCTGAACTCATCTTCGTGCGCCCCCGCTTCGACGTGTACCGAGCCGTTTCCAGGCAAATTCACACGATCTTCGGCGATTACACCGATCTCATCCAACCGCTCTCGCTTGATGAAGCCTATCTTGATGTCACCGCGAACCGCCGCGGCATCGCAACAGCGTGGGAGACCGCGAAGGAAATTCGCGCACGCATCGTGTCCGAAACCGGACTCACAGCGTCGGCGGGCGTTTCCTACAACAAGTTTCTCGCAAAGCTCGCCTCCGATCAGCGGAAGCCGAACGGCCAGTTCGCCGTCACGCCCGAGATGGGCGCCGCGTGGGTCGAAACGCTGCCGGTCGCGCGCTTTCACGGCATTGGCCCCGTGACGGCAGCGAAGATGAAGCGGCTCGGCATCGAAACGGGCCGCGACCTCCGCGAAAAGCCCCTCGCCTTTCTCCGGCAGCACTTCGGCAGTTCGGCGGAATGGTATCACGCGATCGCCCGCGGCGAAGACAATCGGCCCGTCGATCCCGACCGCATACGCAAGTCATCGGGTAGCGAGACCACGTTCGAGCGGGATCTCACCGAGGACGAGGAAATCGAGGCCGGCGTCCTCGGGCAGGCCGACGACGTCTGGGCATGGTGCGAGAAAGCGCAGGCGTTCGGGCGCACGGTCACGGTCAAGGTCAAGTATCAGGATTTCACGCAGATCACGCGCAGCCGCAGCGACACGGCGCCTGTGAACAGCCGGGAACGCCTTCGCGAAACCAGCCTTTTCCTCATCCGCAGCGTGTTGCCGACACGCAAGGGGATCAGGCTTGTAGGCGTAACGGTTTCGAACTTCACGCCGATGGACACGGTCGAGGAGACGCTGCCGCTGTTCTGAACCCTCCGGCGACGATCCTGAAGATCACGCGCACCCCTCGCAGAAAAGCGCGCAGCGCGGCCCAAGCCGAGAGACGTTAACCTTTCTAAGTCCAGTTGGGTGTAAGTTCGGCGCTATGCGGCTCACCATCATCACGAACTGGGCTTATGGAGCAACCGTCCTCCTGACGCTCGTATCCGGAACGACGATGATCCTCGCATTGAACGCGCACGAGCAGGAACGTGCCGCCGTCGAGCAGCGTTATCGGCTCGATCAGGCGACCGGCACACTCAATGCGGAAGTGTTCGCGCTCACCGAGCACGCCCGTCAGTACCTCGACACGGGCGATCCCAGCTACCGCCGTCTCTATCAGCGCGATGCCGCAGCGCTTCGCGCGGTTGAGGACAGGATTCGTCACCTTGGTGATGTTGGCGCGGGTGCGGACGAACTCGATTCGCTTAAACAGGCGATCCGCTGGGCCGATGCGCTCCAGGATGAGCAGCGCGAAGCCATTGCAGCGCATGATCGCGGCGAGGAAACAAAGCGTGCGCGGTGAGCTGGCGCTGCATCGTGCGGATGATGTCACCCTTCTCGCCCATGCGGCGGAGTGTCGGCTCCAAGTTCTCATCAAGCTTCCACCAGCCGGGCCGCACCTCTTCGGCAAGGCCCAGCCGCGCGAGCTTGTGCAGCCGCCGCGTCCGCAGTGCCTGCTCGGTGCCGTCGCGGTGCCCGGGATGGACGAGGCCGTCGTCGCCCCTTGCGTGCATCAGCTTCCGGTCGAGACTGGTGTAGCGTTCGGCATCCACCTCGCGCGCGGTGGCCGCGACGATCTCCTGCTCGGTTCTGGGGCCAAGGTCGAGGCTGACGATCGCTTCGGCGCGGGCACGGATGCCGTGGGTGATATAGTCCCTGGCGATGATGAGGTCGTGGCCGCGCTCATCCTTGCCGCGCAGAATGACATGGCTGTGCGGATGGCCGGTGTTGAAGTGATCGACCGCCACCCAGTCGAGCTTCGTCCCCAAGTCCTCTTCCATGTCGTTCATCAGCCGCCGCACCAGCGGCTTCAGGTCTTCGTACCGGTCGCCGTCCTCGGGTGCGACGATGAAGCGGAACTGGTGACGATCGCCCGCCGACTGCTCCAGGAAGGCCTTCCCCGAGACGCCATCCTGCTCAGGGCCGTAGAGCCGTCCCCGCTCGCCCTCGCGCGTGGTGCCGTCGCGCTCGAGATAGCGCACGTGCGCCCGCGCCGCCGACAGCCCCTTGCCGAGCTTCACGATCCGCGCCTTCACGATGACGCGGCGATGGCTGATCCCGCGTGTCCGCAGCACGCTCGCGACCCCGCCGCCGCGCCCGATGCGCGCACCGGTGAACGTCGAGCCTGACCGGCCCCGCCTTGCCGTGCGTCCGGCGCGCGCCGCCGCCTTCGCGAGCCGCGTACGCATCGGCGGGGTCCCGATGCGCCCGAGCCAGAGTTCGAAGTCGTCGCCGCCTGCCATCGCCCATCTCCGGCATCAAAAGCCAGGATGAGGGCGAACCCGACCAGTCCCGTCAAGAACCTCCAAAGACCCTCGCGCTATACGTCAGTATTGCTGCGGCTCCCGGCGTAATCTGTCTCGCAGATGGAGGGCTGGGTGCAAAACCGCCTCTAATAAAAACGATGTGCAGACAAGGACTTGCCGCCCAACGGGAGGCACGGCTTTCTATCTTGCCGTTCCGCCCTTCTGCCCTTTCGCGCCCATGCCGCCACCCCTCCTCCGCACCCCTTCGGACGGGCATGGACACCGATGATCGCGCGCGGGCAGGCAAGCGGTCATTCTCACCATGCCGTGGGGTATTTCGGCAGGATTGGATGGGTATGGACGCGATGCTTTGCGCGCTTTCCGCCAAATTTTGCGCAAGTCCCGCCGAACCTTGCCGATGGCTGCGCAGCATAAATGCAGCACGAAGCGGTGCGATTCGTGTGTTCGGACACGCTTTTTTGAACGGCCGATCCCGCTCGCGACGTGTTCGTTTGACAGTGATTCCTCGGGGGCTCAGACGGGTGTTTCACATCAAAAAGGACGCTCAGACATGAACAATGCCGATCTCGCCGACGCGCTTGCCGAGACGCTCGGGACCACCAAGGCCGATGCGCGCAAGGCCGTCGATGCGGTGTTCGCCGCGATCACCGACGCCGCCGCCAAAGGCGAGGAAGTGTCGCTAAACGGCTTCGGCAAGTTCAAGGTGAAGGCCTCTCCCGCGCGCGAAGGTCGCAACCCGGCCACCGGCGCGGCGATGCAGATCGCGGCGTCGAACAAGCTCACGTTCAGCCCCGCAAAGGCGGTCAAGGACCGGCTGAACGGTTAAGATCGGGCAGCGCTGCCATAAGAAACTGGCCGCCAGCTACAGGGGGCATAAGAGCTGGCGGCCGCACCAAGTGGGTGGAGCTGATGGAACGCAGGGCCGCAGGGCTGGTTCCGTTAGCGCCGCTCCCAGGCGCCCGCCCGGATAAAGGAACGCCGGCCCAAAAGGCCGGCGTTCAGTTCATGAAAGGGGAAGAATGGCGCCAGCCTAGGGCGCCGGAAACGGCGCGGCAACCTCGCCCTTCCGGCAGTTCAGGCGGCGCGTTCGAGCTCGTCCAGGCGCTTCAGGCAAAGCTCTTCGATGAGGCCGCGCAGCACCTCGACGCGGCTGCCGATCCAGTCCAGTTCCTCGGCCGTGATGCGGTACTGGCGCGAGTAGCGCGCCTTCACGTACGCCCCCATTCTGGTTCGCCTCTCAGGTACCAATCCACTTGCCGACGGCAATGACGCCGAACCGTCAGGACCGCAGCCGTCAACAGACACCCACGTGCTTGGCCCAGCGCCTTCCCCCAATCTTCTATCCGCCGGTAGCGTCATCGCCGCGAGCCTCATCACCGGCCTCAACTCGGACCTGCCCGGGCTTGTCACCGCGCAGGTCACCGAGAATGTCTACGACAGTCCGACAGGACGCATTCTTCTGGTGCCGCAGGGCGCGCGGCTGCTCGGCCGCTACGAGAGCAATATCGCGTTCGGCCCGGCGCGCGCACTCGTCGTCTGGCAGCGGCTCATCTTCCCCGATGGTCGCGGATTGGCACTTGGCGAGCCCCCTGCGACCGACGCCGGTGGCTATGCCGGCATCAGCGACCGCGTCGATATGCACAGCGGGGAAGTCCTGAAAGCCGTGGCCCTGTCCACGCTCCTCGGCATCGGATCGGAGCTTGCCATCGCAGGGGACAACGATCTCGCCGATGCCCTGCGCTCAGCGGTCCAGTCGAGCGGCAGCCGGGCCGGCGACCAGATCGTCTCGCGCGGTCTTGGGGTCCGTCCGACCATCATCGTCAGACCGGGCACGCCGATCAGGCTGCTCGTTCATCAGGATCTCGTCATTGAGCCTTCTGAAAGGAGCCATTAGGATGAGTGCACTGCGCCTCCCGCGCCTGCCGGATCGCAGTCCGGTCAAGCTGACGATCACGCTAACTCCTGATCTCCACCGGCATCTCTCCACCTACGCCGACCTCTACCGCGAGCAGTATGGAGAAACCGAGTCCATCACCGAGCTGATCCCGTTCATGCTTCGCCTGTTCCTCGAGACCGACAAGGCCTTCGTGCGCGCCCGGACGAGGATACCGTCATGAGCGGCGCCCCGCGCGCGGACCGATTCCTGCGGCTTCCCGAAGTCCTCAAGCGGAGCGGTCTTACGCGGTCAACGCTTTACCGCAAGATCGAGGAAGGTACGTTTCCGCGGCAGGTGACGCTCGGCCTGCGCTGCATCGGATGGCGCGAATCCGAGCTAAACAGGTGGGTGGAAAGCCCGTCCTCATACCGCCAGCCGGAGATGTCTGACACCGGTTAGTGCGGGAGACGTTCTCCGGAGCGTGTCGAGATAGTCGGACCAGTGCTGCATCATGCGCACACGTTCCTCCCAGTACTCGCCCCGCGCGTAAGCCCGCCTCACGGCATTGCCGTCGCAGTGCGCGAGCTGCCGCTCGATGGCATCGGCGTGCCACATCCCCATTTCATTGAGCAACGTCGCGGCCATCGCCCGAAAGCCGTGGCCCGTCATTTCGGACTGCGCGAAGCCCATGCGCCGCAAGGCCGCGTTGATCGTGTTTTCCGACATCGGCCGGTTCGCCGACCGTAGTGACGGAAACAGAAACCGACTGTAGCGCGCATCATGCTGGATTGAGCCGATGATTTCGATGGCCTGGCGCGAGAGCGGGATGGCGTGGGGCCGGCGCATCTTCATTTTCTGCGCGGGGATGGTCCAGACGGCTGCGTCGAGATCGAGTTCGGTCCACTCCGCAAACCTGAGTTCGCCGGGACGTACGAAAACGTGCGGCAGGAGACGCAGCGCCACTTTCGTGTTCGCTTGCCCCGTGAACGCGTCGATCGCCCGGAGCAGGCCTCCCACCTCCTCGGCTTTCGTGATCGCCGCGCGGTGAACGGGCTTTGGCGCAATCAGCGCGCCCTTCAGGTCGGACGCGATGTCGCGCTCGGCGCGTGCCGTGGCAATGGCATATCGAAAAACCTGCGAGCAGGTACTGCGCAGCCGGCGCGCCGTCTCATAGTGCCCCTTGACCTCCATCTTGCGGAGCATCAGCAGCAACTCCTGGGCCGTGATCGACGCAATCGGTCGGTTTCCGATCGATTGGCACGCAAAGTCGAGCAGCCAGCGCAGCTTCTTCATGGTGACCGTCGAGCGCCCCTCCCGCTCGACCTTGACCAGCCACTCATCGGCAACGGCCTTGAAGCTGTTCGCGGCAGCGACGCTCGCGGCGATGCGTTCGAGCTTGATATGCTCACCGGGGTCGTTTCCCTCAGCAAGCACCTTGCGCGCATTGTCCCGGCGCTCACGTGCTTCGGCAAGCCCGGTTTCCGGCCAGACGCCTAGCGCGAGCGTCTTCTGCTTGCCCAGATACCGGTAGTTCATCCGCCAATATCGTGCGCCAGAGGGCAGAACCAGCAGGTAGAGGCCATCGCCATCCGTCAGCTTGAACGGCTTGTCCCGCCCCTTCGCGGCTTTGATGGCAACGGTGCTCAGACCCATGATGGTATCTCCCTGACGGACCCGCTCGATGTACCATCAAAAATACCATCAGATTGATGGTATGTGGCGGTCCAGAGCGGGATGGCCTGGGAGCATTATAGCAGAATAAACGGCAGAAAACAGCCACTTATGGCATGTCTTGGGATGCCTTGGGAAGGCTTCGTGGTGACCCCAACGGGACTCGAACCCGTGTTTTCGCCGTGAAAGGGCGACGTCCTAGACCGCTAGACGATGGGGCCAGCGCCGGTTGAGGCGCCCCCACTAATGAGGTCGTCTCAACCGGTCAAGCCGGATATGAGGCTCAGGCCGCCTGAGCCTCTTCCGCTGGCACTGTCCGGATCAGATAGTCGAACGCAGAGAGTGCCGCCTTCGATCCTTCCCCCATCGCGATCACGATCTGCTTGTAGGGCACGGTAGTGCAGTCGCCCGCCGCAAGAATGCCCGGCTGGCTCGTTTCGCCGCGGTGATCGACCTCGACCTCGCCGCGCGGGGAAAGCGCGACCGCGTCCTTCAGCCACTCGGTGTTCGGCACGAGGCCGATCTGCACGAAGATGCCTTCCAGCTCGATCTGGTGCAGATCATCACTGCTCCGGTCCTTGTAGGTCAGCGCCGTCACCTTCTCGCCGTCGCCCAGCACCTCGGTGGTGAGCGCTGACGTGATGATCTTCACGTTCGGCAGGCTGCCGAGCTTGCGCTGCAGCACCGCGTCGGCGCGAAGCTGGCTGTCGAACTCGATCAGCGTCACATGCGCGACGATCCCGGCAAGGTCGATCGCCGCTTCCACGCCCGAGTTGCCGCCGCCGATCACCGCGACGCGCTTGCCCTTGAACAGCGGGCCGTCGCAGTGCGGGCAATACGCCACGCCCTTGTTGCGGTAGGCGTCCTCACCCGGCACGTTCATCTGCCGCCAGCGCGCGCCTGTGGCGAGCACCACGGTCCGCGCCTTCAGCGACGCGCCATTCTCCAGCCGCACCTCGTGTAGCCCGCCCGGCACACGTGCTGGGATCAGCTTTTCGGCCTTCTGGAGGTTCATGATGTCGACGTCATAGTCCTTCACGTGCTGCTCGAGCTGCGCGGCAAGCTTCGGACCTTCCGTGTGTTGCACGGAAATGAAGTTCTCGATGCCCATCGTGTCGAGCACCTGCCCACCGAAACGCTCGGCAGCGACGCCCACGCGAATGCCCTTGCGCGCCGCATAGATCGCCGCCGCCGCACCGCCCGGCCCGCCGCCGACGACGAGCACGTCGAACGGCGCCTTGCCCTTGATCTTCTCAGCTGCGCGCGCCTGCGCACCCGTGTCGATCTTCGCGACGATCTGCTCCAGCTCCATGCGGCCGGAGGCGAACGGTTCACCGTTCAAAAACACGGTCGGCACAGCCATAACCTTACGCTCGTCGACCTCGCCCTTGAAGAGCGCACCGTCGATCGCGGTGTGCCTGATACGCGGATTGAGCACCGCCATCAGGTTCAGCGCCTGCACCACGTCCGGGCAGTTCTGGCACGACAGCGAGAAGTAGGTCTCGAACTCGAAGTCGCCGTCCAGCGCCTTCACCTGTTCGATCACGTCCTGCGCGGCTTTCGACGGGTGCCCGCCGACCTGCAGAAGTGCGAGAACGAGGCTCGTGAACTCATGGCCCATGGGGAGGCCCGCGAAACGCACGCCGATGTCGGTGCCGACGCGACGGATCATGAAGCTAGGCCTGCGCTTGTCGTCATCCTTGCGGACGACGCTCACCTTGTCCGAAAGCGCTGCAATCTCTTCGAGGAGCGTGTTCATCTCCGCGGACTTCGCATCCTCGCCCAGCGACGCCACCAGTTCGATCGGCTGCGTGATGTTCTGCAGATACGCCTTCAGCTGCTGCTTGAGATTGTCGTCCAGCATGGGTTCGCTCCGGAAAAATTCAGTGTGGTCGCGAGCTTCCGGAGGCGGCGTGAACCGCCCCCGGAAGCCCCCTGCGACCCAAGGGGTTGCTTAGATCTTGCCGACGAGGTCGAGCGAGGGGGCGAGCGTCTTGTCGCCCTCTTCCCACTTCGCCGGGCAGACTTCGCCCGGATGGCTCACCCAGTACTGCAGCGCCTTGATCTTGCGCAGAAGTTCGGCAGCGTTGCGACCCACGCCTTCCGGCGTGATCTCGACGAGCTGAATGGTGCCTTCGGGATCGACGACGAACGTGCCGCGATCGGCAAGGCCGACGCCGGCGCGCAGGATTTCGAAGTTGTTCGAGATGTCGTGGTTCTGGTCGCCCAGCATGAAGTAGTTGATCTTACCGATGGCGGGCGAGGTGTCGTGCCAGGCCTTGTGGCAGAAATGCGTGTCGGTGGAGACCGAGTATACTTCCACACCCATGCCCTGCAGCGTCGGATAGATGTCGGCGAGGTCTTCGAGTTCGGTCGGGCACACGAAGGTGAAATCGGCCGGGTAGAAGAAGAAGATCGACCATTTGCCCTTCACGTCCGCGTCCGTCACCTCGACGAACTTGCCCTGCTTGAAGGCCTGCGCTTTGAACGGCTTGATGGGGGTATTAACGAGGGACATGTACGCTCCATTGCTGTGGGTTACTGGGGGATGGTGATCCTTTAGCAACGCACGGAGCGAAGAAGAAATTACTTTTTTGAGACAGACAGATTGATATTATCGATCAGTCGGCCCATGCCGCGTCGTCGAGGTGGAGTTCCGCGCGCGGCGTCGAGCCCCAATCATCCTGACTCACCCGCCCCGACACCCAGAGCCTCCGCCCGCCCGCCTGCATCAGCGCAGCGCCGAGCGGCGTATCCACACTGCGGAACGCCACGGCCTTGACGCGCGCGCCGTCGGCGCCCGCCAGAAACACGCGGACATGACCCGTGCCGACGATATCGGCCTTCACCACGGAAAACGGCCCAGCCGCGACGCGCGGCCCCGGCCAACCCGCTCCATAAGGCCCCGCGGCTTCCAAGGCCTCGGCGAGCGACACCGTAACGCCCGCAGGTGCCAACGCGAGATCGAAGGAAAGCGCGTCCACGGCGCGGGACCGCGTCACATCGCCCTCCAGCCGCTCGCAGAGGAACCGGGCGAGATCATCGACACGCTCACGCGCCACGGTGACGCCCGCCGCCATGGCGTGGCCGCCCCCTGCGCTGATGAGCCCCGCGTCGCGCGCCGCCAGAACCGCCGCGCCGAGATCGACGCCGGGGATCGAGCGGCCGGAGCCCTTGCCCGTCCCAGCATCATCAATGCCGATCACGAGCGCGGGCACGCCGAAACGGTCCTTGAGGCGGCTCGCGGCAATGCCGATGACGCCGGGATGCCAGCCATCGCCCGCGATCACCGCGACGGGCGCGTTGCCTGCGCGTTCACACGCCGCGATGGCCGCCTCCGTCACCAGCGCTTCGATCGCGCGCCGTTCCTCGTTCAGCCGGTTGAGTTCGTCCGCGAGCCCGGCGAGTTCATCGCCCTCCCCCGTCAACAGCCGCACGCCGAGGTCCGCCTGGCCCACGCGCCCGCCCGCATTGATGCGCGGCCCGAGCGCGAAGCCGAGGTCCGAAGCGCGCGGCGCACGCTCCAGCCGCGCGGCGGCGGCCAGCGCGGCGAGGCCCGCGTTGCGGCGCGTCGCCATCACCTTGAGGCCTTGCGACACGTATGCGCGGTTAAGGCCAGTAAGCGGCACCACGTCCGCCACCGTGCCGAGCGCGACGAGGTCGAGCAGTTCGGTGAGTCTCGGTTCAGGCCTTCCGGCAAACCAGCCGCGCGCGCGCAATTCCCGGTTCACTGCCACGGCGACGAGAAATGCCATGCCGACCGCCGCGAGGTGCCCGAACGCGGCGCCTTCGTCTTCATCGATGCGGTTGGGGTTCACGATGGCGACGGCGGGCGGCAGCAACGTCGAGGCCTTGTGATGATCGACGACGATCACATCGAGCCCGGCGTCCTTTGCGGCCTCCAGCGCCTCGAAACCCTGCGTACCGCAGTCGACGCAGACGACGAGGTCCGCACCCGCGCGCTTCAACGCCACCAGCGCCTCCGCCGAGGGGCCGTAGCCTTCGAGCAGCCGATCCGGGATGTAATGCGAAACCGTGCCGCCCACCGCGCGCAGGAAGCGGATCAGCACCGCCGCGCTGGTCGCCCCGTCCACGTCATAGTCGCCGAAGATCACCACGGCCTCGCCGCGCGTCACCGCGTCGGCGATACGCGTGGCTGCCGTGTCCATATCGCGGAAAATTGAGGGGTCGGGCAGCAGGTCGCGGATCGTCGGCTGCGACAGGCTGGCGATATCCTCCACGCGCACGCCGCGCGCGGTGAACAGCCGCGCGGTCACATCGCTGATGCCGAGCCTCAGCGCATCGGCAGCATCGCCCGGCGGGCCTCCCCGCCAGCGCCATTGCCGTCCGCTGATCGAGCGGCTGACGCCAAAGACAAAGGCGTCAGGCGTCGGAACGGCGATGCTCGCCACGCACCCACCTGACCGTGCCCGAAGACGCGCGCATCACGACCGATTCGGTCGTCACGAGGCCGCCTTTGAGGTGCTTCACGCCGTCGAGCAGCGAACCATCGGTCACGCCCGTCGCCGCGAAGATCACGTCGCCCTTGGCCATGTCTTCGGTGTCGTAGATGCGGTCGAGATCGGTGATGCCCCACTTCGCCGCGCGCAGGCGCTCGTCGTCGTTGCGGAACACCAGCCGGCCCTGGATCTGCCCGCCGACGCAGCGCAATGCCGCCGCCGCGAGCACGCCCTCAGGCGCGCCGCCCTGGCCAAGATAGATATCGACCGTCGTCTCGGGGTTCGTCACCGCGATCACCCCCGCCACGTCGCCGTCGGGGATCAGCGCCACGCCGCAGCCGATCGACCGCAGTTCGGCGATCAGCTTCTCGTGACGCGGGCGATCGAGCACGCAGGCGATGATCTCGTTGGGCTTCACGCCCTTCGCCTTCGCCAGCGCGTTCACGTTCTCGGTGACGCTCTTGTCGAGGCTGACGAGGTCTTTCGCATAGCCCGGTCCGATAGCGAGCTTGTCCATGTAGACGTCGGGCGCGTTCAGCAGGCAACCCTCTTCGGCGATGGCGAGCACGGCAAGCGCGTTCGGTCCGGCCTTGGCGGTGATCGTGGTGCCTTCCAGCGGATCGAGCGCGATGTCGATCTTGGGGCCCGTGCCGATCGCGGCGCCGACCTTTTCACCGATGTAGAGCATCGGGGCCTCGTCGCGCTCGCCCTCGCCGATCACGATGGTGCCGTCGAAGGCGAGTTCGTTCAGCGCATCGCGCATGGCATCAACGGCGGCGGCGTCGGCGGCCTTCTCGTCGCCGCGTCCCACGAGGTGCGAGGCCGCCATCGCGGCGCATTCCGTCACGCGCACCATTTCCAGGACGAGTACGCGCTCCAGCACGTCGCTGCGTTTCACCATCGGGCTTGAACTCCTGTCGATTCGAATATGTCCAAAGGCTGGTAGACGGCCAGCCTTAAAAGTCCAGAATATGCATCAGCATCGGTTCGCCAAGCACGCTGCTGCTCGCGCGCATCGCCTCGATGGCTTTGCGGACTGCGCTTTCGTTTGTTTCGTGCGAGACGATCGCGATGAACACGCCGCCCGCGTCGGCCTGCCCGCGCTGAATCAGACTGTCGATGGAAACGCCCGCGTCGCGCAGCATCGCCGCGAGTTCGGCAAGCACGCCCGTCTCGTCGGCGACCGACAGACGCAGGTAGTAGCGCCCGCGGCGGTCTGCCGCCTCGCCTGCGCCGATCGGCTCCAGATGGTGCGAAAGCATGGCGAAGGCAGGGCCCGCCTCACCGCGTGCAATGTCGATGAGGTCGGCGACGACGGCGCTTGCCGTCGGCCCTTCCCCCGCGCCGCGCCCTTCGAAGAACAGCCGGCCGACGAAATTGCCTTCCGCCACCACGGCGTTCAGCGAACCCGTGACCTTGGCGAGCGGGTTAGCGAGCGGGACGAGGCATGGATGCACGCGCTGGTGGATGCGGTCGTCCACCACCTCGGCAAGCCCGACGAGCCGTACGCGGAAGCCAAGCTCGGCCGCGTGCGCGATGTCTGTCGCCGCCACGGCGCGGATGCCCGTGGTTCGGACGCTCGCGAAGTCGATCTCGCTGCCGAACGAGAGACTCGCGAGGATCGCGAGCTTGTGCGCGGCATCGATGCCGTCGATGTCGAAGGTCGGATCGGCCTCGGCGTAACCCAGCCGCTGCGCCTCCGCGAGCACATCGCCGAACGCCGCGCCCTTCTCCTCCATTTCGGTGAGGATATAGTTACAGGTGCCGTTGAGGATGCCGTACACGCGGTCGATGCGGTTCGCCGCGGCGCCCTCGCGGATCGCCTTGATGATCGGGATGCCGCCGGCCACCGCCGCTTCGTACTTCAGCGGCGTTCCCGCCCTCTCCGCGGCGCCCGCGAGTTCGAGCCCGTGGTGGGCGATCATCGCCTTGTTCGCGGTGACGACGCCCTTGCCGCTTGCGATCGCGCTGCGCACCAGTGCCACCGCCGGGCCATCCGACCCGCCGATCAGTTCGACGATCACATCGACGTCATCGCGCTCGGCAAGCGACGAGGTATCGTCGACCCACTCGAACCGCGAAAGATCGATACCCCGGTCACGCGACCGGTCACGCGCCGATACCACAACGATCTCAATCGGCCGCCCGGCGCGGCGCGCGATCAGATCGCGGTTCTCATCCAGAAGTTTAACGACGCCGGCGCCGACCGTGCCGAGCCCGGCAAGCGCGATGCGCAAGGGAGGATTCACTGCTTAACCCCGATTCTCAAGACATTCCGACAAGCGTTTACTCGCCAATGGCCTTTTGCTGGCCCGGCGTGTTTACACCCATCGATTGAAGATAGCGTTTCACGTTGCGCGCCGCTTGGCGGATGCGCTGTTCGTTTTCCACCATCGCGATACGCACGAAGCCCTCGCCGTCCTCGCCGTAGCCGACGCCCGGCGCCACCGCCACGCCCGCGTGGGTGAGGAGCTGCTTGGTGAACTCAAGGCTGCCGAGGTGTGCGAGCGCAGGCGGTAGCGGTGCCCAGCAGAACATCGATGCGCGGGAGCTGGGAATATCCCACCCTGCGCGCCCGAAGCTCTCCACGAGCACGTCGCGGCGGCGCTTGTAGAGCTCGCGGTTCTTCTCGACGATATCCTGAGGGCCATTGATCGCCGCCACAGCCGCCGCCTGGATCGGCGTGAACGCGCCGTAATCGAGGTACGATTTTACCCGCGTCAGCGCCGCGATCAGCGTCTTGTTGCCCACCGCGAAACCCATGCGCCAGCCGGCCATCGAGTACGTCTTGGACATGGAGGTGAACTCCACCGCCACGTCCTTCGCGCCCGGCACCTGCAGGATGGAGGGCGTCGGCACACCGTCGTAATAGAGCTCCGAATAAGCGAGGTCCGAGAGAATCCAAAGCCCGTGCTCCTTCGCAAACGCGACAACGCGCTCGTAGAAGGCAAGGTCCACAACTTCTGCCGTGGGGTTCGAAGGATAGCCCATCACCAGCACGGAGGGCTTGGGCACGGTGAACTTCACCGCGCGCTCCAGCGCCTCGAAATAACGCTCGTCGGGCGTCGTCGGCACGCTGCGGATCGTTGCACCCGCGATGATGAAGCCGAAGGTGTGGATGGGGTAGCTCGGGTTCGGCGCCAGCACGACGTCGCCCGGCGCGGTGATCGCCTGCGCGAGGTTGGCAAGACCTTCCTTGGAGCCGAGCGTCACCACGACCTCGCTCTCCGGGTCCACCTCAACGCCAAAACGCCGCGCGTAATAGCCTGCCTGCGCCTTCCGCAGCCCCGGAATGCCCTTCGATGCCGAATAGCCGTGCGCGTCGGGTTTCCGCGCCACTTCGCACAATTTGTCGATCACGTGCTGCGGCGGCGGCAGGTCGGGGTTGCCCATGCCGAGGTCGATGATGTCCTCGCCTGCCGCACGTGCCGCTGCCCGCATCGCGTTCACTTCGGCGATCACGTAGGGCGGCAGGCGCTTGATGCGGTAGAAGTCTGACATTGTCTCCTCTTGGGTCTTTCCCGTGCATAGGCCGCATGATCGCGGCGGGCGCCGTTATAGCGACCGCCCTTGGCGCTTGGCGAGCGCTTGTTTATCGTCGGCGCAACTGCTGCTCCCGGGGAGATCATGATGGTTGCCGCCGCCGACATCGAAGGTCTTGCCGATCACGTCCAGCGCTGGACGTGGCTTGCGGGCAAAATGCAACAGATGATGATGGAATTCATGGCGAAAGAGGCGACGGACGGCGTCGTGCTCGGCCCCGATCCGCTCGGCCTCGTGGAAACGTGGAGCAAGATGGCGACCGCCGCGATGACGGACCCTTCCCGCCTCGCCCAGCTGCAGGCGGATTACTGGCGCGACGCCATGACGCTTTGGCAGGCCTTCGCCACCCCGGGCGAGGTGCAGCCCCCGCAGCTTCCCGCCGACAAGCGCTTCAAAGGGCAGGCGTGGTCGGAAATGCCCGCGTTCGACTTCCTGAAGTCGTCCTACCTGCTCGCCAGCCAGTATGTGCTCCAGCTCGTCGGCGGCCTCGACGGGCTCGACGACAAGGAACGGCAGAAGGCGCTCTTCTACACGCGCCAGTTCATCGATGCGCTCTCACCCTCGAACTACCTGCTCACCAATCCGGAGGTGCTGAAGGCCACGGTGGAGAGCAAGGGCGAGAACCTCCTCAAAGGTACGCAGCACCTGCTCGACGATCTCCAGCGCGGCCGCATGACGATGACCGACGAGAAGGCGTTCGAGGTCGGCCGCAACGTCGCCGTCACCCCCGGCAAGGTCGTGTTCGAAAACCGGATGTTCCAGCTCATCCAATATGCGCCGAGCACCGCGAACGTTTACGAGACCCCGCTCCTCATCTTCCCGCCGTGGATCAACAAGTTCTACATCCTCGATCTGACGCCGGAAAAGAGCTTCATCCGCTGGGCGGTCGCGCAGGGCCTCACCGTGTTCGTCGTGTCGTGGAAGAACGCCGACGCCAGCATCGCCGACGCAACCACCGCGACCTATATCGAGGAAGGCTTCATCGTCGCCATCGATGCCGTGCTGAAGGGCCTCGGCGTCAAGTCCACACACGTCATCGGCTACTGCGTCGCCGGCACCACGCTCGCGATGACGCTGGCGCTGATGGCGGCGCGGGACACGGCGGACAAGGTGAAGACGGCGACCTTCTTCACCGCGCAAGTCGACTTCTCGGAGTGCGGCGACCTCGGCGTCTTCGTCGACGAGGATCATCTGAAGGCCGTGAAAGAGCTGTCGGAAAGCAAGGGCTATCTCGATGGCCGCTACATGGCGACGACCTTCAACATGCTCCGCGCGAACGACCTCATCTGGAACTACGTCGTCAACAACTACTTGCTCGGAAAGGACTATTTCCCCTTCGACCTGCTCTACTGGAATTCCGATTCCACGAACGTACCGGCGAAGTGGCACGCCGAATATCTGGAGGGTCTCTACCGCGACAACCGCATGATCGTCCCCGGCGGCATCGTCATCGACGGCACGCCCATCGACCTGCGCACGGTGAAGACGCCCGTTTACATTCAGGGCGGCAAAGAGGATCACATCGCCCCGGCGCGCTCCTCATGGAAGCTCACGCGCAACTTCTCCGGCCCGGTCCGCTTCGTCCTCGCCGGCAGCGGCCACATCGCCGGCGTCGTCAACCCGCCCGACGCGAACAAGTACCAGCACTGGACGAACGACACCCTCCCCGAACGCTTCGAAGACTTCGCCGCCACCGCCACCGAACACCCCGGAAGCTGGTGGCCCGACTGGATCAAATGGCTGACGCCGCAATCAGGCAAACAAATCCCTGCCCGCACCCCAGGCAAAAGCGCCAAAGGCGGCAAGCTCAAGGTGATCGAGGACGCACCGGGGCGGTATGTGCGGGAGCGGGTTGGGTAGGGGTTGGGGCGATCAGTGGCCAAAAATTTGGGAGAAACGGCCAATGCTTTTTGACGGGGAGCAGCTTTCGACTGACCATCGCTACTTCCAGAACCTAGGTAAGACAGATTTCCGACCAGACATTGCAGCATGGTGCGAGGCAACTTTCGAGCGCGCCCACATGCTCCTAGATGATGATTTCCCAGTACGGTTTCGGCGCGAGACACCGCAGCGTATATCGGAACTGTTGTTCGCCGGTGCACTTCTAGACGCAGGGTGGAAGCCGCTTGGCCGCGTACCAGGTTTCGACCTCGCGTTTGAGATGAGCGATGGCCGTCTGCTAGTGGAGATTACAACGCCAGAATCCCATTCGGCCAACACTTGGACTGAGAAGAAGGGCGACGGATACAGTGTTTGGTCAACAGACGCCAAGACAGAGGACGCTGCGTTGAGACGACTGACCAGCGGCTTTGCCAACAAGGCCGAGGCTATCCGTAAGCACTATGAGGCAGGTGAAATTGCCAAGGCCGATTATGTGGTCATCGCCATTTCAGGATTTCGACTCAGCCAGGAATCTCCGGTCGCTCCAGGAATCTCTGGACCTGTTCCAGATTTCGCGAAAGCCTTTCTGCCCATTGGTTCACGGTATGTAACTGTCCAGATCGGAGATCACTCCGACAAGCCATTAGATGGCGGCTGGCAATCCAAGGCGACGATCGAACAAGAGGGTAAGCAGCCAGTTGATCGCGACTTTTTCCTGCGCTCAGAGTTCCAGCACATCCATGCTGTTGCTTACACACCGCTGCACTTTGGCGAGCCAATCTCGCCGGTCATGGAGTGCGCCGCGCTTCACAATCCCATGGCTCGTTCGAAGGATCAGGCGGTCGCACTTGGGTTGGGATGCGAATATGGCGTTGAGATAGGCGACAATGAATTTTCGATTGGGCCACTGAAATAGTACGCACCACGGACCACACCAACCTTCGAAATTCCTTCCGAAATAGGAAAAGCTGTGCCAGCCTCGGCGCGCTCTTTGAAGCGCGGCGCCATCGCTGGTCCGCACATTGAAAACGGAAAACGCCGACCCCGCCCGCGCCTTAACGCGCCGTGGACAGCCGTCAGCGCCGCGCGTTTCAAAAAAAACGCGCGTTGGCCTCCACTTCCTCTACTTCGCGCGGATTGCTCCGCGCGAAAAGGCCTCAGCGAACGCGCGGTAACGGCGGCATCGGCGCCCTTGAGGGCCGGTTGCGGTCGCGGGGGAGTTGGGCCTGATAGGCCTCGGCGCAGTGCGGGGTGCAGTAGGGGAAGCCGGGGTTCACCGGGCGGCCGCAGAACTGGAAGTCGGGCTCGCCGGGGTGACCGATCGGCCACTTGCAGATCTTGTCGCTGAGATCGAGCAGCGTCACCTTCTCGCCGGGGGCGCGCGGCTTCACCGGCGCAGCGGGCATTGCGGTGCGTACGGGCATCGCGGGCTTGGGCGCGGCAGCGGACACGGGCACCGGCTTCGCTTCGGCGGGCGGGCGCGGCTGGGGCGCGGATGCCTGCTGCGCGGCGGCTTCGGGCTTCGATTTGGGCGCGGGCGGCGCGGCGGCCTTCTTCGCCGTTTCGCGCGGTGTGCCGTCGCTGTCGCCCTTCACGGGAGACGGGCGTGCCTTCAGACCCAGCCGGTGTGCCTTGCCGATCACCGCGTTGCGGCTCACGTTGCCGAGCTTTTCGGCGATCTGGCTCGCTGTCAGCCCCTTTTCCCAGAGGTTCCTCAGCGTCTCGATCCGTTCGTCCGTCCAGGACATCGCGTTCCCACTTCCAATCTTCAAACAAAAGAGCCGACCGGCTTGCGGGGCATGGCCACAGCCACTACTCCCACGCAGATGCACGATCAGCTTGCAAAGCCTTCCGTAGCGAAACCGGCCGCGCCGGTCCACAGCGAACCCGCCCACAGCGAACCCGGCGTGCCGATCATCGGGCGCATCAACTGGCCCGGCCTTCGGACTCTCTATGTGAAGGAGGTGCGGCGGTTCTTCAAGGTGCAGCTGCAAACGGTGTGGGCGCCCGCCATCACGACGCTGCTGTTCCTGGCGATTTTCACCGTCGCGCTCGGGCGCGGCAGCCTCACCGTTCTCGGTGTGCCATTCAACAGCTTCCTCGCCCCCGGCCTCATCGTCATGGCGATGATCCAGAACAGCTTCGCGAACACCTCGTCCTCGATCCTGATCGGCAAGGTGCAGGGCACGATCGTCGATATATTGATGCCACCGCTGTCGCCGGGGGAGCTGCTCGTCTCGTTCGTCGCGGGCGCCGTCA
Organism: uncultured Sphingosinicella sp.; assembly: GCF_963974575.1. Lineage (NCBI taxonomy): Bacteria > Pseudomonadati > Pseudomonadota > Alphaproteobacteria > Sphingomonadales > Sphingosinicellaceae > Sphingosinicella > uncultured Sphingosinicella sp. Next base: position 540,811 of record NZ_CAXBBQ010000002.1, read on the forward strand.
CCCGCGCGTGGCTCGTCGGCATGGCGGTCTGGGGCGCGATGGTGCTGTGGCCGGGCGTTTCGGTGGCGATCCAAAATCCGCTCGCCGTGTTCTTCTACGGCACGATGGGCGCGGTGATGCTGGGGCTGCTCGGGGTCATCACCGGGCTGTGGGCGGACAAGTTCGATCACGCCGCCGCCGTCACCAACTTCGTCGTGCAGCCGCTGTCGCTGCTTTCGGGCACCTTCTACTCGATCGATCGGCTGGCGGGCGTGTGGAACACGGCGAGCCACTTCAACCCGTTCTTCTACGTGATCGACGGCTTCCGTTCGGGCTTCATCGGCATCCACGACGGCCCCGCGCTTGGCGGCGCGATCGCGCTCATCGCCATCAACGCGGCGCTCTGGACGCTGTGCTACTGGGCGCTCCGCACCGGCTGGCGCACGCGCCAGTGACATTGACTTGGAGGCCCGCGTAGGTCATGGAAGCGCGCAAGTCCGAAGGGCGGTCAGCATTGGCCGCCTTTTTCCGTTTCGAAGGCCGGTTTCGGGGCCATTCACGAACGAAGGTTTGAAGGGCGATGCGGCACTTTCTCGATCTCGAAAGCACGGGCGCTGAAGCCCTGCGGCTGATCCTCGACGAGGCGAAGCGCCGCAAACAGGCCCGCGCCGGCCGTCCGAAGGGCGCGGTCGACGACGACGCTCCGCTCGCCGGCCACGTGCTCGCCGCGATCTTCGAGAAGTCTTCAACGCGCACGCGCGTCTCCTTCGACATGGCGATGCGCCAGCTCGGCGGCTCGGCGATGATTCTCTCCTCGGCGGACATGCAACTCGGCCGCGGCGAGACGATCGAAGACACCGCGCGCGTGCTTTCCCGCTTCGTCGACGCCATTTCGCTGCGGACCAACGGGCACGACAAGATCGAAGCGCTTGCCGCAGCCAGCAGCGTGCCGGTGATCAACATGCTGACCGACAGCGGCCACCCCTGCCAGATCGCCGCCGATCTGATGACCGTGGAAGAGCGGCTCGGCCGCAGCGTCGCAGGCACGGTGTGGGCGTGGCTCGGCGACGGCAACAACGTCTGCTACTCGCTGATCGAGGCGGCGGGCTTGCTCGGCTTTGAAATGCGCCTGTCGGTGCCCGCCGCTTACGACCCGGACGACGCCGTGGTCGCCCGTGCGGAGGCGCGCGGCGCACGGATCATCGTGGAGCGTAACCCCGAAGCGGCCGTGGCCGGGGCCGATGTCATCGTTACAGACACTTGGGTTTCGATGGGCCAGTCCGGCGCGGCACAGCGCCTGGTCGCGATGGGGCCGTATCAGGTGACCGAAGCGCTGATGGCGAAGGCGAAACCCTCCGCGCTCTTCCTCCACTGCCTTCCCGCGCACCGCGGCGAGGAGGTCATCGACGCCGTGATGGATGGCCCCCAGTCGGCCGTGTGGGATGAAGCCGAAAACCGCTTACATGCACAGAAAGCGATCCTGCTCTGGTGTCTGAACAAACTCGGCTGAACGGTAACGGTTCTGCAGACGCGCCGCAGTCGGGGCGCGTACTGCCGTTCACGATCCCGGCGCGGAGCGCGCGAGGGCGCGTCGCGCGGCTTGGCCCGGCGCTCGCCGCGATCCTTGGCGCGCACGACTACCCTAACCCGCTCTGCCAGCTCCTCGGCGAAGCGCTGATCCTCACCGTGCTGATCGGCACCACGGTGCAGAAGGGCGAAGGCCAAACCACCGTGCAGGTGCAGTCGAAGGGCGGCCCGATCGACCTTCTCGTCTGCGACTACCGCGCCGGCGAGATTCGGGGCTATCTGCGCTTCGACGCTGAGCGGCTCGGCGAGATCGTGCCTGGCGCGCTGCTCCCGGACCTGTTCGGCACCGGCTATCTCGCCATCACCATCGACCAGAGCGCCGCCGATGAACGCTATCAGGGCATCGTGCCACTGGAAGGCGATACGCTGTGTCACGCGGCCGAGCGCTATTTCACCGACTCGGAGCAGGTGCCAACACTCGTGCGCGGCGCAGTGCGACAGGCAGAGGACGGCGCGTGGGAGGCCGGCGGGCTTCTCGTCCAGCACCTCCCGCACGGCGAAACGGGCGGGCCGCGCCTTACGGCGCGCACCGACACGCATGACTGGGAGCATGTGCTCGCCCTCGCCTCCACGATCACCGACATGGAGCTGACCGACAGCCATTTGAGCGAGGAGACCCTGCTCTGGCGGCTGTTCAATGAGGACGAGGTCCGCGTCTCGCCATCGATCCCCCTGACCCGCGGTTGCCGCTGCACAGTGCAGCACTTCCGCGAGGTTCTCGGCCGCTTCCCGGCCGAAGAACTCGCCGAAATGCGCGGACCCGCAGGTACGATCGATGTAAACTGCGAGTTCTGCTCGCGTCTGTTCCCAATTGATATGGGGGATTAACGTCCCGGATATGCCTTATTCATCTGTCATCGTTATGGTGTGACTATCTTCGGACTGCCGGAGATTTGACAGGGAGTGAAGCGCTCATGCGCCGTAGTCTGGTTCTTGCTGGTGGTGCCCTTGTTGCGGCAACAGCTGCGTTCGCGCAGCCGGTAACGCTATCGCTGTTCGGCGGCGGTGATTTCCAGCCGGGCTCGTACAGCGTTTCGGGCGGCGCCAATCGCTGTATCATTTCGCCCGAATCGCTGATGCACGTCGGCCTCGAAGCCGCCGACGGCAAGAGCTGTGTCCACACAATCGTCGAGGATACAACCGAACGCGCTACGGTCGCCTACAGCTGCCGCGGTCTCGGCAGCGGGCGCACGACCATCGTGAAGGACAACCGCAACCACTTCACGATCGACGCACAGGGCATTCGCGGCCGCGAGCCGTTCGCGGTGCGTCAGGAATTCAAGCGCGTCGGCGACTGCTGAGTCAGTGCGCGGCGCCGGCCGCCGCGGGACTCGTGAGCAGAAACAGCGGGATCGCGACGTCGAAGCCCTGCCCCTTTTCATCCAGCATCTGGAACGAACCCGCCATCGTACCCATCGGCGTTTCGAGCGGACAGGCGGAGACATAATCGTAGGCCTCGCCCGGCGCGATCACCGGTTGCGCGCCGACGACGCCCGCGCCGCGTACCTCGTGCACGTTGCCCGTCCCGTCCGTGATGATCCAGTGACGGCTGATGAGCTGCACCGGCGCGTCGCGGCCGTTTTCGATGCGGATGTGGTAGGTCCACACATAATGGTCCCGCTCCGGCAGCGAGCGTTCCGGCAGGTAGGACGGGTTCGCGCGCACGGTGACACCGGCGGTCGTGGCAGAGGCTGCGAAGAACTCCTTCACAACCCTACCGCCGAGAGCGCCCGGTCGAGATCGTCGATGACGTCGACCGGGTCTTCGAGCCCCACGGAGAGGCGCAGCATCAACTCCGTGACGCCCATCTCCTCGCGCACCTTCTCGTCGAGGCCGGCGTGCGTCGTCGAGGCCGGGTGCGTCATCAGCGTGCGGGAGTCGCCGATGTTGTTCGAGATATCGACGAGGCTGAGCGCGTCCAAGAGCCCGTGCGCCTGTTTGCGCCCGTCTGCAACGAAAAGGCTCATAATCGTGCCGCCGCCCGACATCTGCGCCATCGCGAGGTTGTGCTGGGGGTGTGAAGGCAGCGCGGGATAAAGCAGGCGCGGCACGCGCACATCGAGGAAACGGGCGACCGCGAGCGCATTCTCGCACTGCTTGGCCATCCGGAGTTCGAGCGTTTCCAGGCCCTTCAGCACCACCCATGCGTTGAACGCGGAGAGCGTCGGCCCCGTGTTGCGGGTGAAAGCGAGCAGTTCGCCTTCGATGAACTCTTCCGAGCCGAGCACGGCGCCCGCGAGCACACGGCCCTGCCCGTCGAGCATCTTCGTTGCCGAATAGGCCACGATGTCCGCGCCGAATTCGAGCGGGCGCTGGAGGACGGGCGTAGCGAAGGCGTTGTCCACGACCACCACCGCACCCGCGTCGTGCGCGATGTCGGAGATGGCGCGGATGTCGCAGATGTCGAGCGTGGGGTTCGCGGGCGTTTCCATGAAGAACAGCTTGGTGTTCGGCCGTACCGCCGCCTTCCAGTCATCGACCTCGCGCCCGTCGACGACCGTGGTTTCGACGCCGAACTTCGGGAGCAGCGAATCGACGAGCCAGCGGCAGGAGCCGAACAGCGCGCGGCCCGCGACGACATGATCCCCGGCGCGCAGCTGCGAGAGCAGCGCCGCCGTCATCGCGGCCATACCGCTCGCCATCGCGCGGCACGCCTCGGCGCCCTCAATGAGCCGCAGCCGTTCCTCGAACATCGCGACGGTCGGGTTCTGCAGGCGCGAGTAGGTCATGCCCTTCTCGTCGCCGCGGAAGCGCGCCGCCACCGTCTCGGCGTCGTCGTAGCAATAGCCGGACGTCAGGAAGATCGCTTCCGAGGTCTCGCCGAACTCGCTGCGCATCGTGCCGCCGCGCACGGCGCGCGTGGCCGGACGCCAGCCTTTGGTTTCTTCCCTGTTTGCTCCGCTCATCCGTTTCATGGCGCGTGCATCGCAGCCGCGCGCGTCCGCGTCAACGCCTCTTGACCAGCGCAGGCGCGCCATTCAAATGAGCGGCGTGCGGGTGTAGCTCAATGGCAGAGCAGAAGCTTCCCAAGCTTACGACGAGGGTTCGATTCCCTTCACCCGCTCCACCCGGAGAGAGCCCTTGATCCAGCCGCCATCGGTTTCGACTCCGGCAGTGGGGCGCCCGTTCTACGCGCACCTCTATTTCCAGGTTCTCCTCGCCATCGTGCTCGGCGGCACGATCGGCCACATCTGGCCGGAATTCGGCGAAAGCCTGAAACCGCTCGGCGATGCCTTCATCAAGCTCGTCAAGATGATCATCGGCCCGGTCATCTTCCTCACCATCGTGACCGGCATCGCCGGGATGCGCGACCTCGGGCGGGTCGGGCGCGTGGCGGCGAAGGCCTTCATCTACTTCCTCGTCTTCTCGACGCTCGCGCTCATCGTGGGCCTCATCGTCGCCAACGTTATCCAGCCGGGGCGCGGGCTGAACATCGACCCCGCGACGCTCGACGGCGGCGCGGTGGCCCAATATTCGACCGCAGCACACGACAGCAGCATCGTCGGTTTTCTGATGCACATCATCCCGAACACGCTCGTCAGCGGTTTTGTGGAGGGCGACATCCTGCAGGTGCTGTTCGTCTCCATCCTGTTCGGCATCGCGCTCACACTTGTCGGCGACATCGGCGCGCCGGTCGTCAGCTTTCTTGAAGCGCTCGGCGCCACCGTGTTCCGGCTGGTCGGCATCCTGATGAAGGCCGCGCCGATCGGCGCGTTCGGGGCCTTCGCCTTTACGATCGGCGCCTACGGCATCGGCACGGTGGCGAATCTCGCCGCCCTGATCGCGACCTTCTATTTCACCTCACTGCTGTTCGTGCTCGGCGTACTGGGGTTGGTCGGGGTCGCGAACGGCTTCTCGATCCTGAAGCTCATCCGCTACCTGAAGGAAGAGCTGCTGCTCGTGCTCGGCACGTCGAGTTCGGAAGCCGCCCTCCCCAGCCTGATCGCCAAGATGGAGCGCGCGGGCGCTTCCAAATCGGTGGTCGGGCTCGTCGTGCCGACCGGCTATTCGTTCAACCTCGACGGCACCAACATCTACATGACGATGGCGGCGCTGTTCATCGCGCAGGCGCTCAACATCGATCTCAGCCTTGAAGAGCAGGTATTGCTGCTGCTCGTGGCGATGCTGAGCTCGAAGGGCGCCGCGGGTATCACCGGCGCTGGCTTCATCACGCTCGCCGCAACGCTTTCGGTGGTGCCGAGCGTGCCGGTCGCAGGCATGGCGCTGATCCTTGGCATCGACCGCTTCATGAGCGAATGCCGCGCGCTCACCAACTTCGTGGGGAATGCCGTGGCAACGATCGTCGTCGCGCGCTGGGAAGGCGAACTCGACCGCGCCGCACTCAACGCTGCGCTCACCGGACCGCCGCTTCCGATCGCGGCCAAGCCCGATCCCGCCGCCGGTCCCGGCGACGATACCGCCGTTACCGAGGACTGATCCAACTCTGCCCGCGCCTGTCCAAAATCGCCGCTTGCTCGTATATATCTAAAAGTTATATTCTCCCGACCAACATGAGGAGGACTTGATGAAAACACGCATCACCGAGCTTTTTGGCATCCAGCATCCGATCATTCAGGGCGGTATGCACTTCGTCGGTTTCGCGGAAATGGCCGCCGCCGTCTCCAATGCCGGGGGCCTTGGCATCATCACCGGGCTCACGCAGCGCACCCCCGCCGACCTCGCCAACGAAATCGCACGCTGCCGCGACATGACCGACAAACCCTTCGGCGTGAACCTCACCTTCCTCCCGGTCGTCAACACGCCCGACTACCCCGGTTACGTGCGCGCGATCATCGAAGGCGGCGTCAAGGCGGTCGAAACGGCGGGAAACAACCCGCAGCAGGTGCTCCCCTACTTCAAGGACGCAGGCATCAAGGTGATCCATAAGTGCACCTCCGTACGGCACTCGCTGAAGGCGCAGTCGATCGGCTGCGACGCGGTTTCGGTGGACGGCTTCGAGTGCGGCGGGCATCCGGGCGAGGACGACGTGCCGAACTTCATCCTGCTGCCGCGCGCCGCAGAAGAGCTTGAAATTCCGTTCGTCGCTTCAGGCGGCATGGCGGACGGGCGCAGCCTCGTCGCGGCGCTCGCGCTCGGCGCCGAAGGCATGAACATGGGCACGCGCTTCATCGCCACCAAGGAAGCACCGGTGCACGAAAAGGTGAAGCAGGCGCTCCTTGCCGCGAGCGAGCTTGATACGCGCCTCGTCATGCGCCCCCTGCGCAACACCGAGCGTGTTCTCCACAACGCCGCTGTCGATCGCCTGCTCGAAAAGGAGAAACAGCTGGGCGCGAACCTGAAGTTCGAGGACATCATCGAGGAAGTCGCGGGCGTTTACCCGCGCATCATGAAGGACGGCGACATGGATGCGGGCGCGTGGAGCTGCGGCATGGTCGCCGGGCTGATCCACGACATTCCGAGCTGCAAGGACCTGATCGACCGCATCATGGCCGAAGCGGACGCGATCATCCGCCAGAGACTGACGGGCTTCGCGAACGCATAGCGACCCCGGGTTTTCAAAGAACACGGGGTTCGTCCCACGACTTTCCCTATTTGGGAAGCGCTTTCAAGGCCGCCTCAACAGCGTCTGCACAACGTCGATCCCGCCTGACCGGAAGCCGCCTTCGCAATACATCAGGTAGTAGCGCCAGATGGTATCGAAGGCGGCGTCGAACCCGGGTGGGAGACGGCCTTCCTGCCGTGCGGCATCGTAGCGGAGGCGCCACTGGCGGAGCGTTTCGGCATAGTGCTGCCCGAACGCCTCCGCGCCTTCCCACCGGAAGCCCGCGTTTTCCGCCGACGTCCGCAAGCGCGGCTCGCTTGGCAGGATACCGCCGGGGAAGATGTAGGTCTGGATGAAGTCCGCGCCGGAGCGATAGGCGGGAAACACCGCTTCGTCGATGGTGATGACCTGCATCGCCGCGCGCCCGCCCGGTTTCAGGGCGCGGAAAGCGGAGCGCATGAACGTCTTCCAGTAGCGCGCACCGACCGCCTCGAACATTTCGACCGACGCCATGTGATCGAAACGGCCGATATCCTCGCGGTAATCGGCGATGCGCAGGTCGACGCGGTCTGAAAGTCCCGCAGCCGCCATCCGGCGCTGCCCGTACTCCAGCTGCTCCCGGCTTAGGGTAATGCCGGTGACGTGGACGCCGTATTCCTTCGCCGCGATCTCGGCGAGACCACCCCAGCCGCAGCCGATTTCCAGCAGACGCTGGCCCGGGTTCATCTCCAGCCGGTCGAGCAGCACGCGGACCTTGCGTTGCTGCGCCTCGGCGAGCGGTTCGTCCGGCGTGCCAAAGATCGCCGATGAGTATGCCATCGTCTCGTCGAGCCAGGCGGCGTAGAAATCGTTTCCGAGATCGTAGTGAAACTGGATGTTGCGGCGGGCGCCGGTGAGCGTGTTCGCCTGCAGCGCCCGCATCAGCCGGTTGAACAGGCGCCCCGGAAGCGCGCCGCGCCCGGTGCTGCCAAGCTCGCGCCGGTTGAGCATCATCACTTCGAAGAAAGCGGGGACGTCGGGGCTGGTCCAGTCCCCGTCGAAATACGCACGCGCCCACCCCGCCGATCCGCCCGCCGCAAGCCGCAGGAAGGGACGCCAGTTGTTGAGGCGAAGCTCGGCCTGCGGACCCGGGGCACGGCCACCGAGCCGCTGCACGCGGCCGTCCGGCTCGACAAGCGTCAGCTTGCCCCGAGCAAGCCCGGCGTCGACGCGGTTGATGAGGCGCTGGCGGCTGCCGGCGAACAATCGTGCAGGAAGGCCGCCGATCCAGAACCGGCGGTCTGCTTCGACGACGCGCGCGCCGCGCGTTTCCGGATGTGTCGCCATCCGTCTCTCCCCAGCGGTGAGTATGCGGCATTTCCAAGCGAATTCAAAGCCTAGCGAATCGTGGAGAGTGCCGCGAGCGCGCGTTCCCGCGCAGCGCGGTGCCCGATGCGTTTTGCGGGATAGGCGGCGGGCCGCGCGTCATGCGCTTCCGGATCGTGGATCACAGCGTCGTCAAGGCCCGAAAGTTCGGGCACCCAGCGGCGGATATAGGCGCCGGCGCCGAACTTTTCGGACTGGGTGAGCGGCGCCATGATGCGCACGAACATGTTGGCGTCGATGCCCGTGCCTGCCGTCCACTGCCAGTTGACGCTGTTGCTGCCATAGTCTGCATCGACGAGCGTGTCCCAGAACCAGCGCTCGCCCTCGCGCCAATCGATGAGGAGATGCTTCACGAGGAAGCTCGCCGCGATCATCCGCACCCGGTTGTGCATCCACCCCGTGGCCCAGAGTTCGCGCATCCCGGCGTCGACGATGGGGTAGCCCGTCTCGCCCCGGCACCATGCGCGGAAATCCGCAGCGACATCGGGGTCCGCCATATGACGCCAGGGGAACGGATCGAACGCCAGAAGCCCGTTCGCCTTGCCGTAGTCCGGGCGGGCGAGGATGACGTTCTGCGCATAGTCGCGCCAGGCAAGCTCGCGCAGGAACGGTTCGGCGCCCGGCCGAGCAGCGGCGCGGCGCCAGACCTCCGCCACGGAAATCTCGCCAAAATGCAGGTGCGGCGACAGGTACGAGACGCCCTCCTCCGACGGCAGGTTTCGCGTGGCATCATAGGCAGCGACATTCGGCAGGAACGCCTCCAGCCGCGCGCTTGCACCGGATTCGCCGGGCGTCCAGACGTGGAAACCTCCCGCCCAGTCGGGACGTGTGGGCAGCAGTGCCCAGTCCTCCAGCGTGTCGGACGTGGGCCAGACGTCCGGTGCCGGGAGACGTTCGGGTGCGGGGATCGATGCGGCGGGCGGCATCCGGTCGCGGAGGGCGCGCCAGAACGGGGTGAAGACCCGGTAGAGATCGCCCGCCCCTGTCCGCACCTCACCGGGCGGGAGCAGGCAGACACCGTCGTGGAGGACGAGATCGACCTTGTCAGCGAGCGCGCGCTCGGCATTGCGCCACCACGGCGCATAATGGCGTAGCGCGTGAACCCGCCGCGCGCCGGTTTCCGCAGCGAGATCGGCGAGCACATCCGCCGCGACGCCGCGCCGCAGGATGAGTCGGGAGCCGCGCTTTCGGAGATCGGCATCGAGGCCGGCGAGGCTGTGGTGCAGCCACCAACGCTGCGCACCGCCGAGGCGGCGGTGGCGGGGCGTTTCGTCGTCGAGGACGTAAACGGGGATCACCCTGCCCTCGCGTGCCGCAGCGGCAAAGGCGGGCTGGTCGGCGAGGCGGAGATCCTCGCGGAGCCAGACGATCGTACCGCTCATGCTTTTCCCTTCATCGCCGCTTGTTCTTCCTTGCCCCGAACACTAGTCAGACTCGCAGAAAACACGGAGTCACAACGATAAAATGTCCCGCCTCGCTTACGTCAACGGTCGTCTCGTTCCGCTCGCCGATGCCACGGTTCACATCGAGGACCGCGGCTTCCAGTTCGCCGACGGCGTCTACGAGGTCGCCGCGACGCTGAACGGCCGGATGCTCGACTGGCCGCAGCATGTCGCGCGGCTCGGCCGCAGCCTCCGGGAACTCTCGATCGCGGCGCCGATGAGCGACGCGGCGCTTTCGATCGTTGCCCGCCGCGTGCTTGCCGCGAACCGGATTCGCGACGGCCTGCTGTATGTGCAGGTGACACGCGGCGCGGCGCGGCGCGACCACCCCTTCCCCGCCGATGCCGTGCCGACATTGGTGATGACTGCCCGCCCGTTCGATTTCCGGGTGCGGGTCGCACAGCAGAAAACCGGCATTTCCGTCATCACGCAGCCGGAAAGCCGCTGGCAGCGCCGCGACATCAAGTCCATCGCTCTGCTGCCGAACGTACTCGCCAAACAGTCGGCCCGTGAGGCGAAAGCGTTCGAGGCGTGGTTCGTGAACCCGGACGGCACGGTCAGCGAAGGCTCCTCCACCAATGCCTGGATCGTCCGCAAGGACGGCACCATCGTCACGCACCCCGCCACTGAAAGCATCCTCCACGGCGTGATGCGCGGCACGTTGCTTGCCCTTGCCCGCGAGCACCAAATCCGGGTCGAGGAAGCGCCCTTCACCGCCGCCGACGCTCTGGACGCCGCCGAGGCGTTCCTGACCTCGACGACCGCGCCCTGCCTGCCGATCATCAGCATCGACGGCAATCCGGTCGGCAAGGGCGTGCCCGGCCCAGTGACAGCCCGACTCGCCGAAGCTCTGTGGGCCGAGGTCGAGCGCCAGACTGGCTGGCGGCGGTAAACGATCAACCGTTCCGGTCGGGATCGACCGGTTCGGGCGGCGCTACCGGCGACAGCGGCGGCACCGGCGACACCGGTGGGATCACGATCCAGAGGCTGCCGGTTTCCTTGGCATTGCGCAGCATCTCCTTGCGCATCTTTTCCATCTCGCGCTTCATGCGATCGGCGTCTATCCGGCTGCGTTCCTGCGCGTCCTTCATCCGTTCGCGGGCGCGGGCGAGGTGTTGCATCATGCGCTCCTCCTGCGCGCGCATCCCTTCGGCAAAGGCGCGCCGATCCTGCAGCGACAGCCGCTGATAGGCCTTGAGCATCTTTTCCTGCGCGCGGGCGTGCTCCTTGATCGCGAGCGACCGCTCCTCGGCCTGCGCCTTGCGGATCGCATCGATATCGAGCTTTTCCGCCGAAATCAGATCGAGCACCTTCTGCCGGGCGTTGCGGACTTCCTCGGCATTCGAGGGGATGCGCTGCGCCTGCATCGCCTCGGCGATGATCGCCGCGCCCTGCGGCGACATGTCCGCGAACGGCGCTTTCCATTCGAAGCGATACGTGTGCCGCTGCGCGCGCACGTCGTCGCCCGCGAAAGCCGTCGTCGCGCCGAATGCGGCGACGACCAGCATCGCGCCTGCGAACGCAATTTTCATAACACCATCTCCTCTTCGGGCGTGGGCGTGAACACGTTCCCCCACACCAGCATGTCATGCGCCGCCTGGGCGTCCTCTCCGGGCAACTCGCCGAGCGCGACCTGAACGGCGGGGGGCGCAGCGGGCGCCGCCGGGATCGGCACGGCATCGGGCCGCGACAAGAGCACAGCGCCGATCGCCAGCGACGCGGCGATCGCCCCGCCGAACGCGGCGCGCATCCACATGCGACGTGGCGCGCCAGACCTGTAAACCTCGGCAAGCGCGCGCTCCGCGGCGGCATCGGCCTCCGCATCCGTCGTCGGAACCAGCTCGCAGGCCCAGTCGCGCAGCAGCCGGTCCACCTCGCGCGCGTCATTCATCAGGGCGGTGAGCGCCGCGTCCGACAGCGTGAGCCGCTCCGCCGCCGCGCGTTCATCTTCGGGCCACGCAGCGGGATACCCGCCGTAGGCCTCGATGATCTCGATCACTCTTGCGCGTTCCATCACATCACCTCTTCGGCAAGCGACCGGAGCCGCTCCGCAAGCTCGACGCGCGCGCGCGCCAGCAGTCCTTCCACAGCCTTCGGCGTCGTCTCCAGCGCCTCGGCAATCTCGTTCATCGTCGCGCCTTCCCCATAGAACAGCGCGATGGCGGTGCGCTGCCGCGCGGGCAGATGCGCCATCGCCTCCGCGATCCGCCGCGAGCGGGCGCTCTGCCCGGCAAGCATCTCCGGATCGGGGTCGTCGCTCGCCCGCTCCGCCACCAGTTCGAGCGGCTGCACGGGCCGCAGCGACCGCTTCCGATCGATGCAGGCGTTGACCACGATGCGACGGAACCAGGTTTCCACCTTCGCCTTGCCCGCATCGAACGACGCCGCCTGCCGCCAGAGCTTCACGAGCGCCGCCTGAACCGCGTCCTCCGCCTCGGTCCGGTCGCCGAGAACCTTGGTCGCGATGCCGATGGCAGGCCCGTAAAGGCGGCGGGTCAAAAGGCGAAAGGCGTCCTCGTCGCCGCTCTGCACGGCAACCATGAGCACCCCCGGCTCGTCCGATCGCTCGGCGCCCCTATTCACCTGCAGCATCGGGAGGGAATACGCACGGCGGCAGCGAAGTCCCCCGCAGCGATTTCTCCTGCACCGCGATTTCAGGGCGCGGCGCGGCCGGGGCGCGAAGTTGATGAAGTTGAGACATGCCGGAGGCCATCGCGGGCGCCGCGCCAGACCCCCTCATCATCGCCCGTTTCGCGTTCGTCTTCATCCTCATCGCCGTCTTCATAATCGCCTTCGTCGTCATCGTCTTCCATCGTATCGGCAAGACCGCTGCGGAAGGCGCGTTCCCACTGATCGTCGTCCCAGTCTTCGGACTCCGCCGGATCGAGATCGGAAATATCGATGTCTTCGGGGGCCATGGCGGCCAAGGCCCGCCGCCGGTCCGCCTCGGCCAGCGACCGCATGAGCGCGGCGTCCGTCATCGGCGGGGCGGGCTGAGGCGCAGGCCGGTGCGCGGCGACGAAGGCGGCTTCGGCCCCCGTATCGCCCGCCTCCACGCATTCGAGCAGCGCCTCGAAATCCGCCGCGACGGTGGTGACGGTGCGCGCGGCATCGTCGAACTTCTCCGCCTCGCGATCGAGCCGGGTGAGCACGGCCATCGACAGGCGGTTATCGAAGCGGTGGCGCGTGATGATTTCATCGCCGCGTTCCACCGTTTCGGTGCAGCCGTGCATAGCGCGGGAGAGCAGCTCGTCCGCAAGCCGCTCACGCGCGTGGCGAAGCGCGGCGGCCCAGCCGAGCGCGAACAGCGCGCCGGATGCCCGCTGACGCAGCGCATAGGCGCTCGCCGGGCTCATCCCCGCGGCGCGGCAGGCATCCTGCACGGTGCCGCACTCGGCGAGCGTTTCGAGGAAGATGCGCTGGCGTTCGGGCGTCCAGCCATCGTGGCGCTGGGTTGCGGTGCCGGGCGAAGGGAGTGCGGGGGCTTGGGTCATGTGCCGGAGGGAGGCACAGGTGTTCCTATTATGGAAGCGTGGGCTATGCAAATCGGGTCAAATCCGCTCCCAGCCACTGGCAAAACCGGCTACCGGGACGATATGGAGATATGACACTGACCGAACCCGACCTAAAGATATGGGCTCCTGAAGCAATATTTGACTATATCCTCGATATTGCCGACCAGAAGCATATAAATTTCTATTTATGTCCTGGGAAAGCCTAGGCCGCGTTGACAAAAGGGATTCCCAATCCGGTCGGTTTCTGATTCAGAGCT